>CANQMX010000005.1 GCA_947625095.1 uncultured Clostridia bacterium
CCCGCCCCCTTCAAAGGGGGCAGGTATATACGATGTCAGCGGCGGGTGCGGAGGACTTTACCGCCCGTGAGGACGATCATCTTGACCGCCTCGATGGAGAATTCATCCGCTTCCACCGTGAGCGGCTCGTTGAGTTTGCCGCGCGCCAAAACTTTGATATATGTCACCTTTTCGTAGCCCTTGATGCGCTTTCTTATCTCGTCCAGCGTGACGTATTCGCCCCCCTTGAAATAGGCGGCGAGGGTATCGATGTTGATGATGCCCTGCTTTGTTCTATCCGCATAGCGCACCGCCTGTTCGACGAACACCGC
This sequence comes from uncultured Clostridia bacterium, assembly GCA_947625095.1. Lineage (GTDB taxonomy): Bacteria > Bacillota > Clostridia > Christensenellales > Borkfalkiaceae > Gallimonas. The sequence continues at coordinate 312 of CANQMX010000005.1, forward strand.
GGCCGTATCGTCCTCCAACGCCTCGTTCGCCTCGGCGACGCTGACCTCGTGCACCGTATGTACGATCTGCGTGGGCGCGCGCTTTTTGCCCACCTCGCGGATGAGGCCGCGGGCAAGCAGGATGGGCGTGCTCTCGTACGCGGGCACGGCGACGGGCGGCGCTTGCTTTTTGCGCGGCACGCCGTACTTTGCCATGACTTCGGCGATGAGTTCCTTGGCGCACTTGCACCGCCTTTTGTTGACGATGCGGTAGAGGCAGGGCGTATCGCCGAGCGCCTTGATATCCTTTGCCTGCTCGACCTTGTACTTGTCCGCATAATCCTGCGGCGAAAGGGCAAAGTACAGGCAGAGCGTCTTGCGGCGGAAGATGATCTTCACGAGCAGACGCCTGTGAGAGCGGAAGGCCTCGTACCGCCAGCTGACCCGCCGCTTTGCCCCGTAGGAGCGAAGTTCCTGCTCGAGCTCGGCGTAATACTCCTTGACCTCCCCGTCTGTCTGGATGAGTTTTGCCTCGAAACTGCGGTCGTACTTCATCGTCCTGTACGGCTTGCTGCCCGGCGCGGGCGCAGGCTCTTCCGCGGGAGCGGGTTCATCCAAGGGCGCGGGTTTTGCCGCAGGTTTTGCCGCGGGGGCGGATTGCACAACGGGTGCGGGTTTCGCCACGGGTGTAGGCTCTGCCGCGGGGGCGGAATCGGGGGCAGGGGTGGGGTTTTGTGCGGGCGCAGGTTCTTCCGCGGTGTTCTTTTTCCCGAATAATCTACCGAATAATCCCATGATTTTTTTCCTCTCGAATCATAAATTTTTTCTTGCCTTTATTGTATCTCGCTTTGAGGAAAATGTCAATGCCCGCCCCGAAAGTTTGCGCCGATTTTTTCGCCGCTCTTGACAACGGCGCGGGCGGGGCGTATAATAAAAGCAAAAGGAGATCATTATGTCGTCATTTGAAGATCTACGCATTGTGGATAACTTTTACCAGACCTCGTCCTTCTTCCCCATGCCCACGATTTTGGTGGGTACGGTGGCGGAAAACGGACAGACCAACCTCGGCGCGTACTCGCTGTGCTTCCCCTACTACATCGCGGGAAAGGACTACTACGCGATGATCTTAGAGTGCCGCAACAGTTCCAACACGGCGCAAAATATTCTGCGCGGGAGCAAAGTTTCGTTGAACTTTATCCCCGATAACAGAAAGTTTTTCCGCGAGGCGGTGCGGCTGGGCTTCCCCGGCATGACCACCGAGGAGAAGATGAAGGATTGCATCTTCACCCTCGAAAAGGGACAGGCGGAGGGCGCAAGGCCGCTCGTCGTTGCCGAGGCCTTTCAGGTGTTTGAGTGCACATGGGACGATACGTTGGAGGACGCGCACCTCGACAAGGCGGGCTGCCTCGACGGGTACGAGCCGCCCTACCGCAACTTTAACGGCATTACGAGCAAGTTTGGGGCGCATTTTATCCTCAAAATCGACAAAATTTTGATGAAAACAAAGTACCGCAGGACGATCATCGACGGCGTGAAGGCGGCGGGCTTCCCCGCTGTGCCCGTCGACTACGGCTACCGCGACAGCACGAATTTTTGGTGCTCGCCCTTCAAAAAACCGTTCGCCGAGAAAATTCAGGCACACGACGGCGACGTGCAGTCGGTCATCTACGCCGCCAAACGCATCGACCCCGACGTGCAGTTCACCGACGAGGCGTGCAAGAAACTTGTGAAGATCCCCCGCGTGTTTTTGAAGATGGCGCTCACCCAGATGGTGGAGATCGCCAAGGAGGAGGGAATTACCCTCATCGACGAGGCCGCGCTGGAAATTATCAACGATAAACGCAGAAAGGAAAAGAAAAAGTAATCGGAAAGATAGGATATCGTTGGCAATGGTTTTAAGAAGCCCTACAAATGTTTATACGGGGTTCGGCTATGCATGACACCGCAAAAATTAAATTGCTTGTTTTGTTCCTGTCGGCAATATTGGCCGGAATAAGCGTGCTTTTATTTTTTATCGATCGGTCGTTGCCGTGGACGAACGGAAAAATTATTTCCTGCGTCATTGTGAATATATGGCTGTTTTTCATGATACCGGCGTTGCGAAATTCGTATAACCTGAACCGCGGGAAGTCCTACGGGGAGTGGTTCAAAATGGGCTTTGATTTTGGAGCAAGCGGAATTGCCATCCCTCTTATCTTAGCGCCATATTTCGGGTTGGTATATTATTTTACTTTCAAAGATAATTGATAGAACATTTTATATTTGTGCGCGCCCCGCGGCTTTGCCGCGAGGCGCGCCGCCCGCCTTCCGGCTGTAAACCAAGCCTCCCTCTTCGCTTTTCCCGATCAGATCCGCCAAAATTTCTCCCACACAGAGCATCATTTTCCTCCTCCCGCGCCCTTTGCGCTGTAATTGACCGACATGATGATATTCTGTGCGTAATTTCCGAATTTCTCCCCGAAAATATTGATACCGCCCACGTTATGCGCCGTGGATTTTACACCGATCTTGAAAGAAATGCACGCTTCTTCCCCTATCCTGAGCTTAGAAAGCGTGCAGTTGCCACAATAAGCATTATCCAGATAAGTACCGTGCTCCGTAATGACGAGTTTTTTCAAAATGCCGTACTGCGTGGAATCGAGCGGCCACCAATCCGGCGTATATGTGCCGCGGGATCCGCCGAAATCCCCCGGAGAAGTCCATTCGCAAACTTCGGTATCGTTGACCCAAAAGGTGATATCCGAAGGAAACTCGTTTCTGAACCCCGGAGCCTCCGAACAACATTCCAGTGAAAATTGCAAGGAAAAAATTTTAGCAAACTCGATTTTAAGCGGAAATCGGTATTCGAGATATCCGCTGCGGAACCAAATTAGTTGCGCCAAAAACCTTTCCGTATTATAGAAACTCCATACCGCATCGTCCTGCCCGATAAAACCGTTTTCGAGCGCAAGCCCGCAGGTGGGCTGAATATCAAAGGCAAAATAATTGCCGATGGGCATATCCACTTTATACGTTTCGACGCTTTTCCTGACCGTTTCCGTGAGAAGATGGATCTTTACTTCGTTATATTTCACGGAGCAGAGCTTGGCCGACCCATGCTTGCCCGGTTGTAAGTTGCAGCGTACCAAATCGGCATCCTCGAGGATCTTGATATTTGAAGAGGCCGTGGAAATGGGGATGTTCAATTTGTAAGCGATTTCGTTCACGTTCATCGAGTTGCTGCTCAAAAGCCGCAAAATATCGACGCGTGTGGGTGAAGCGAGCGCATTGCAAAAGCTCAAAATACCTTCCCTGCTCCCGTTCAGAATCTCCTTAACTTTTCCCATGGCGCACCTCCTTTACGAATGTTCTCTGTTCGAGTTCGATCGGCACGCTGCCTTCGCAAGAAAAAGAGATGCCTTCCGCCCCGCCATTGAACACGAGTGAGGACATGACGAGCTCGCCTTCCCCGAAGAAAATTTCCGCGCTGCCGCGATCCAGAAAGATATCGAGCTCAAGCGTTTGGGTGGAATAGGGCGCAGTGCGTAACCGTGCCCGCGAAATTTCGCGAGCGTCGGAGCGAACGTCAACGCCGCCGTGCGAGCGATCGAGCGTGACGATCCCCGCCGCCTTATCGTAGGAAAGAGTAAGGCGCACATCGCCCTTCTCGAACAAGTTGACGGAAAAGCGCGACGCGTTTTTAAGATCCGCCTTTACTTTTAGCCGTATACACCCCCCCCCGATATTTTGAAACGTTTTTGAGCCGGTGAGCACATCGGAAACTTTTACGGGAGAAACAAAATAACTGTCGATCGCCTCGACGGGCCGCTGATACACCGCGCCGTCCCTTACCGTTAAGATGCGGGGTAACGTCATGGTGCCCGTCCAGCCGTGTCCGAGCTCGGATGTGGGATAACTCCTTCCCCACATATTCATCCAGCCGACCATGAGCGCCTTGTTCTCCCCGTAAGGGATGAGCTGAGGCGCATAGAAATCGATACCGTAGTCCAACTCGCGGAAGGCTCCCGCGGACATTTTGCCGCTGCCGTAGAGTACCTCACCGAGGGCATAGACCGTGGAATTATAATTGTGGAAGGCGTGTTCGGCGTGCGGATAATCGACGGGCGAGACGACGAAAAGATCGGTATCGCCGAGCGGAACGAGGTTTGGGCACTCCCAACAGTAGCCCGCGCCCTCCCGGCGCAAAAACGTATTGAAAAATTCCCAATGGAACAGATCCTCCGAACGGAAGAGCAAGACCTTTGCCGCGCCCGCTTCCATTGTGCCGACAAGCATATAATAGGTATTGCCGTTTTTCCAGACGTAGGGATCGCGGAAGTCCTCCGAAGAGGTACCCTCGGGCAGCATATCGGGCCCGATGACGGGATTTCCCTCATACTTATGGAAAACCACTCCATCATCCGACCACGCCAAATTTTGCGTTTCGAGACGGATACCGTTGCGCTGATAGTGCCCCGTGTAGAGCAGATACAACCTTCCGTCCTTTTCAACCGCGCTGCCAGACCAGCACCCATCCGCATCGTAATCGTGGTCGGGGCGGAGCGCCGCGCCGAGATGCTCCCACGTAATAAGATCGTCGCTGACGGCATGGCTCCATCCTGCGAGGACATTTTCGGTATGGAAGGGATCGTTTTGATAGAACAGATGATACCGCCCCTTGAAGTAGATGAAACCGTTAGGATCGTTCATCCAGCCGACCTCGGGATTGAGATGATAGTTCCCGCGGTAGAGATCGTTCACTTCCGCCTTGTGCGCGGAGATATAGGCGTTCGCTTTTTCCACCTCTTCGCTTTGGGTGTATTGCATGGTTCCTCCTCCATTTGTGCAACCGCAGAGTGCAAACAGGGCGCAAAACAGGACAATCGCCAATTTTACGCCCAGACTGCGTTTTTTTATCTTATATTTATGATACTTCATTTGCCGAAAAAAATCAAGTGTTCGCCGCGGGCAATCCGAGCGCTCTGCGCATGACTTCGGTGAGGCGCACGTATCCCGCGCGGGAGTAGTGGAGGTAGTCGCTCACGAAATATTTTGCGGGCGGCTTCTCCTCGTGGTTTTCATCGTCGTAGAACATATACTCCGTCTCGATCGTCTCCGCCCACGCCTTCTCGGCGCAGTAGGCGCGCATGAGACGGTTGCACGTCTTTATTTCCTCGCGGGCGTTCCAGCGGATGTTCTCCCCGCAAATGTTGATGGTGAGAAGATACATATGGCAATCGGGAACGACCTCGTGCAGTTTTTCGAGCATCGCTTGGATACCGTTTTCCCCTTCCGCAGCCTCCCGCCCCGTTTGATGGAGATCGGCGATGTTGTTGGTGCCGATGCTGATGATGAGGGTGGTGGGCTGCGCCTTTTGAATGAGCCTGTAACCGCTCTTCCAATAGGCGCTGTGCGTGCCGCCGACAGCGATGTTATCAAGGTTGGGTAACCCGGCAAGATCGGTCTTGTAGTCCGGCTTCCAAAGGTCGAAGAGGGAATCGCCCATGAGGAGGGTCCGCTCGATTTTCGGCGCGGGATCCGGTTCCTTCTCTTCGCCATTGCCGCCGCACGCCGCTAAACCGAATGAGACGCACATGGCAAGGGCAGCGCACACAATAAACGGTATCTTCTTTTTCATGTTTTCTCCTTAAAACGGCGGGAAAGGCGGAACGCCTTTCCCGCTCCATTTTTTAACCTGCATTGATCGCGCCTGCGTAATATTCGCTGGAAACGATCTGCGCATTCACGCTATTTCGCTCGGCAGCCAGCGCCGCAGGGCTCACCGCCCCCGTGCCTGTCTTATTCGTGCACGTCGTGCCGTTCCATGTGCCCGTCACACTCGTGCCATCGTTGTAATACATAGTGCCTTCGCCCCAGATCCAGCCGTTGTTCTTGGATTTGGAGAACGAGCCGATGAATTTGACTTCCTTCAGCCCCTCTTCAAAATAATAGATGCCGTTGGTATCATCGCGAACGCCGTTATCCCAGTTGCCCATGTAGATGCCCGCCGTATAGAACTTCATGATGCCCCATCCATCCATCTGATTCTTCTTCATATTGCCGACGTAGATGTTATAGGTCTTATAGTCATCCTTCACGCTGCCGACATCGGTCGCATAGAAGAGTTTGCAGCCGAACCCTTCAGGGTCGCCGTTCTTCCACTGCCCGAAGTAGATGTCGTTTACGGGCCACGTCATCCAGCCCATGCCATCCATGCGGTCGTCCTTAAAGCCGCCCTCATAGACGCACATAGAGGTGTACTCCATTCTGCCGACGCCGTTCGCCTTGCCATCTACAAACTGCCCCGTATAGTCATCGCCGTTGGCGGAGACCCTGTGGCCGAGCCCCTCAAACTTGCCATCCTTGAAGAACCCTTCGTACTCCGTGAGATCAAACCCGATATAGGTGCCATAGCCCTGCAACACGCCATCAACAAAGGTGCCCTTCCATTCGCTGCCGAGATAGTCGGTCATTGTTCCGGCGCCGTTCGGCAAGCCGTTTTCCACCTGACCCACATACTCGTTCCCATTGTCGAGCGTGAGCGTTTGCTCCTTTGCGCCACCCGCGCCGCCACAGCCCGCAAGGCACATACCCGCTGTGCAGACCGCAAGCACGGAAGCCATGATGAGAGATAATTTTTTCATGTTTCCTCCTTACGGATTTTTCTTAATCCGCGGCCGCGGCGTCGGGCTGACCGCCCGTGACGTGACCGACGCCTTCGACATCGCCGGTGTACCAGCTCCAAGCGCCACTCGTGGCGTCGACGAAGATGTAGCCTTCCTTGCCGTCCATCTGACCGTAGCCATAGGTGCCCTTCTTGGGCACCTCGTTGTCAAACTCGCCCGTCCAATAGTTGCCGCCGTTGAAGTGTTTGGTGCCATGTCCCTGTGCTTTGCCTCCTACGAGTTCTCCTTCATACCAGTCGCCGCCCGGCCAGTAGAACTTTCCCGTGCCGTTGATCCAGTCGTTGAACTCGCCGGTGTACCAGCAGCCGTTGTTGAACTGATACATACCGGTGCCCTTGCGAACCATGTTTTCCCAATCACCGTAGTACCAATCCCAGCCACCATTCCCTTGCGGCCAGCAGAAGTATGCCTTACCGTTGAGAAGATCGTTCTTCCACTCGCCGATGCCAACGCAACCCGTGTGGAACTCCTTTACGCCGTAACCTTCCAGCTTGCCCCTTACAAAGGTGCCCTTGGAGACATCGCCATCCGCTTCACCGCTCGTATAGGTGATCTTGCCCTCGCCCGTAATTTCAAACGCGCCCGAGAAGGTGCCCTCGTAAGTGTAGTCCGCCGTGACGAGTTTGCCCGTGCCCGTGGGCTTGCCATCGGTGAGTTCACCCGTGTAGGTTCCCCAACCCGTAAATTCCTTATCCGTGACCTGCTCGACGACGGGGGTAGTCGCGGGGGGAGTGGGGTCGCCGGACGGCGTTTCTTCTTTGCCGCCGCAAGCGGCAAACGAAAGGACGCAGGCTATCGCAAGAAGCGACGGTAACAGTAGTTTTGTGAACTTTCTCATAAGTTCCTCCTTAAAATATTTTTATCAAGCGGCTTTTGCCGGCTCAACCGAGTTGATAGACCACAACGGTCACACTGAGGGGCTTGGAGACAAGATAGGCGGGAGACTGTGTTTCTTCCACGGTAGCCGCCGTAGCGAATGCTTCTTGCCCCACGATGGAAACGGAGCGGAGCGCCGTCCCCGGAGTTTTAAGATTGAAAAGAACGGTCTTGGCCGAAGGATTGGCAATGGCAAACGTCATGACCTTGCCATCTTCGGAAACGGTCGCCTGTGCATCGAGGTGGGTATTGCGATCGGTCTGGCGAATGGTGATCCCCGCCCGATAGCGCTGCATATTTTGCGCATATGCTTTCAGCGTTTCTCCCACAGGCGAAAAGACAGTTCCGCCCGTTGCCGATGCATAGATGGCGCCCGGCGCACCGCGCGTGGCGGTAAAAATGGTATCCGAATAGTTTGCCATGCCTACGACATCCGCATTCTCGATGAACATATTAAGGGATGCCGCCACACCGAGCATATCGCGCACCGTTGCCTTCGTCTTCCAAAGGTAGTTGTACTCGTCAAATGCGATTTTCACATTTTTCGCCGCCGGGAACTCTTCGATGAGGTCGCGGTGGTTGTTGATGCGCATATCGAAGTTATTTTTAATCGCCTGCATATGCTCTGCGGGGGAATACGAATCCGAACTCGGCTCGTAGAGATGTTCTCCGATATAATCGAGGGCGGAAGCACATTCGGAGAACATGGTTTCCGTCCATGTAGAGGCATTGTCACCGCAACCCGTCACTATGATGTCGGCGTCCACGGCGCGCATGGCGGACACAAAAGCCTTGTGAACATTTACATATTCGCCGACGTTCATATGCCCAATCTGCCAATCGCCCTGCATCTCGTTCCCGACGCACCAATACTTCACGCCGTAGGGCTCCGTATGCCCGTTTGCCGCACGGAGAGCGCCCTGCTCGGTCGTTGCGGCGCCGTTTACATATTCCACATATTTTGCGCCGGACTCCCGGGGTTGATCGCTACGGTTGCCGGTGTTCACGGCAAGGTAGGGCGTCGCGCCGATGTATTCGCACATGGCGAGAAATTCCTCCGTGCCCATATCGTTCGGCTCGATGCAATCGTAGAAATTATTAGCCCTCAGACGAGCCTTATCCGCAGCGATCCCGTTATCGGGAAACCATGCGAGGTTGCGCTTCGAGGGACGCTTATCGATATCCCCCACGCCGTCCTCCCAGTTGTAGCCCGAGACAAAGTTTCCGCCCGGCCAACGGTAGATGGTGCCACCGAGCGACTTCATGGCATCAAGCGAATCTTTCCGCATACCGTGGATATTGTCAGCGGGCATCAGGGAAAGACTATCGAGCCGGACATTCCCCGCCTTCGCTGTGAAAGAAACCGTTTCCTTTTGACCGGTGCCCTGCGCAGTGTACATATATTTGCGAAAATCGCTGCCTGAAACGGATATTGACTGTTTATTGCCGCCGACGGACACTTCGACGGTTCCCGTTCCCGCGGCATAGAAGTAGCCGGTAAGTTCGCCTGCGGGAAGCGTGATCTCCATCGAGATGCTCCCTCCCGTACCGAGTTCTGCGGCATACCCGTTTGAGGAATAGCACTGCTCGCTCGATGTGACGCTGCCGTTCACCTTCCAAGGGGAGAGCCCCTCTGTGCCCGGCGCATAATAGAACTTTCGATCCGAAATGAGCTCCGACCAAATGACGCCGTAGATGCAACCGTGGATGTGCTCAAGGAATTCGCCGTAAATGAAGGGCGAAATTTCCTCCTTGCGTTCCGAAAGCAGCACAACGTCGTATGTTTCATCGGCTTTAGGTGCGGTCGGGGGCGGGTTGGGGGAAGGGTTCCCGCCTCCGCCGCAAGCCGTGAGGATGAACGCACTTGCAAATAATATCATGCCAATTGCCTTCCTTTTCATGAGGCCCTCCTTATAATTGAATCGTGAATACGCTGACACTCATGGCGGGTGCGATGACTTCCGCCAAATTTTCGTCCGCTTTCAGGTACATTTCGTCCCTGCTCACCGTGTTGTAAGAATCGTAATAATCGCCGAGGAGCGCATGACGGGAGATCTTTCCCTTCTCGAAGAGGGGGTTGGTAAGACGCACCGCCTTGTCGCTCGGGTTGATGACGCCGACTGAAATCGTCTTGCCGTCGTCGGATGCGGTAAACACGGCATCGAGCTGCAGAGCCCTATCCGCACGAACGCCTCCCGCGATAAAGTTCTTCTGCATATACTTGCGATAGAGCATCAGCGTATATCCCGCGCCCTGCATGACCGCGCCGAACGGCTCCGTTGTGACGCAACCTTGCGTAGCGTTCACAGTGGAAGAGTAGCAGCAGAGCTCGAATACGTCGGCATTGCGGATGACCTCGTTCAGAAACACGCCTACGCCCATACCGTCTTTGAGGCGGGAAGAGGAAACCGCTTCACTGTACGCATACTCCGTGAAAGCGATCTTTACGTTTCCGCAGGCAGGATATTTTTCCAAAAGGCGCCTGTGGTTTTTGACCCTGCCCTGAAGATTACTCCGCATATTGTTGAGATGGGTAAATACGTCCGTCTCATCCCGCAACGGGTACATATGCTCGGCGATAAAATCCATCTTGCCGCCGCAACTTGCAAACATCGAGTCATCCCACGAGGAAGCGTTGTTCCCAACAGCGACGATGCGGATGGAGCTATCGATGGCGCGCATGGCGTCCGTAAATTCGTTGTGACGCGTCACATACTGCGCGATGGGCACGTTGCCGAGCTGCCAGTTGCCGAACATTTCGTTGCCTACGCCCCAATATCGGATATTGTAGGGTTCGGCGTGACCGTTATCGGCACGCATTCTGCCGTAGCGCGTATCTATTGCGCCGTTGCAATATTCCACCTGCGCCGCCGCCTCTTCCTTTGTGCCGAGGCCATCATTCACCATCATGAGAGGTTCTGCGCCGAGATAGTCACACATGAGAAGAAACTCATCAAGACCGTAGTCGTTCGGCTCGATCCCGCCGTAGAACCCGAGATAGCGGAGTTTTACAATGTCGGAGGCGATCTGCGCTTCTTCGTTCACAAAACTGCTCTCGAGCCCCATGTAGTGGAGATTTCTGCGCGAAGGGCGTTTATCGATATCCCCCACGCCGTCTTCCCAATCGTAGCCCGACAGGAAATTGCCGCCCGGCCAACGATACAAGGGAGCATCGAGCTCTTTCAAACGGTCGAGCGTATCTTTCCGCATCCCGTGATAATTATCCGCAGGCATCATCGAGAGACTATCAAAGATCCCCTCGCCCCGTTCCACCGCGAAGGTGTAGACCGCCGCGGACGTCTTTATAGGGCTTTTTAGGCTGTATTCGCATTTTGAGAATCCCGAAGAGGCGGGAACGGTTACCGTAGTGCTCACGCTATCCGAGCCTTTGGAGAGGGTGATCTTCACGGTGCAGCCCGCTGCACTCTTGCACCAAAAATAACCGCTGTATTCTTTTTCATCGAGTGCGATATCTTTTTGGGAAATGGAACCGCCCGCCACAATCGCCGCGGCATACCCGCCCGAGAGGGTGTTCTGCGCATCGGACACAACATTTCCGGCAGAACTCCACGGGGAAAGCCCGGACGAGCCTATCTCATAGTAAAATTTTCTGTCGAGCACCTTTTCTGCCCAGATGCCATCATAGATGCAAGTTTCAATATGTTCGATAAACTGCCCGTAAATGAAGGGATTTACCTCTACCTTTTCTCCTTCGGCAGAGACCGTTGCGGTAAGCGAGACATCGTACGCTTCAGAGATCTTCTCTGTCCCGTCGCCGCACGCACTAGCTGCCAGCAAAATGGCCGCTCCGCATATGACCGCGAATAAACGTTTCATTCCCGCTTCACCGCCTTGCAAAAATATTTTTGATCGTCGGAATGGGAAGTTTCGGAACCCTGCATTCCGTCAAAAGCCCGTTCACTTCCTGCTGTACATCCGCCAACTGCGTATAACAGCATCCCGAAATGTAATCGAGATCGCACACGGCGCCGACGATGTTGCGCAAGCGCACCTCATAAGCACCGGCATCGGGCGCGGCTTCCCCGTATCCCCAGCCTTCCCCTGCAATGGCTATCCCGCCATATTCGGAAATAATGATGGGTTGTCCGCAGTAGTGGTAACCATCGGCAAACGCTCTGCCGAATTTTTTTTCGTTGATGTGTTTTTCGGAAACGACATACTCCTTGCTCGTGTATTCCTTCGACAGAACCGCGGAGTTTTGCTCGTACTCGTGAAGGGAGAGAATATCACTATTAAGATGGTGCCATCCGTCGTTTGTAATGACGGGTCTACCGTCGAGCGCGCGAACCATACGCACCGCCTCTTCCACAAAGGATTGCGTTGCATAATCTTCCTTGACTTTCGGGATGCCCCACGTCTCGTTAAAAAGTAGCCAACATATTACACTCGGATGACTGCGTAACTGGCGAACGATGTCCGTGCTGTCACGCAGGTATTCTTCACGCATACGTGCATCGAACGCATAGGGGCTCGGGATCTCTCCCCATACATACAGTCCGTATTTATCACACAGATGATAGAACAGGCTGCTTTCCACCTTTTGATGTTTTCTTACGCCGTTAAAGCCCATCTCTTTGATCAATCTTACATCCCGTTCGATTGCCGCCTCATCGGGTGGGGTGAGCCCGGTATCCGGCCAATAGCCCTGATCGAGGATCATCTGCTGAAATTCTTTTTTTCCGTTCACATAGATGCCATCCGAACAAAGCGAAACCTCGCGGAAGGCAAAATATGTGCCCACCTCATCAGGCACCCTTCCTGCCGTGCGCACGATTGCATGATAAAGATGCGGCGCATCTGCGCTCCAAAGGCGGGGCTCGCAGATATAAAATTCACACTCCGCCTCCCTTCCCTCTCCGGCAAAAGTCGCAACGCACACGCCCTCTTGGTCATACACGGCTCCCGTCATGGGAACATCTCCGGAAAGACGGATATGCGCCGTAACTTGTCCGCTGTTTTTCGTCGAAAATACGATGTCCTCGATGAGTACATCGCCCGCATATTCAAGCCAAACGGGTTTCCAGATACCCGTCGTCTGCACATACCAACAATCGTAGCTTTGCTCCTTCACCCGCTGCTTTCCGCGGAGCTGGGATTTATCGAGACTGTCGCGTACGCGCACTTCGAGAACATTCTCCCCCACACGCACATCCGCGGTGATATCAAAGAAGAAATGTGTAAAGCCTCCGCGATGAACGCCAAGCTCCTTCCCGTTGAGCTTTACGGTTGCTTCGTAGTCCACGGCTTCGAAATGCAGCAAAAGCCTACCTGTATGCGGTTTAACCGTAAACGACCTGCGATAACGGACGCAAGTATAAACCCGTTCATCCCCTATGCCGCTCGCCTTACTTTCATAGCTGTAGGGAACAATAATCTGCCTGTCGAGTTCGCCCTCTTCTCCGAAACCGAATTCCCATGTCCCGCACAGAAATTCATAGTCTTTCCGCTCAAATTGCGGATTGGGACAAAATTGGCCGTAGCTCATCCTTTAATGCCTCCGATGGAAATCCCTTTAATGAAATATTTTTGTCCTGCCAAAAATACGAGCAGAATGGGCAACGCAGAGAGAACGGCGCCGGCCATTTGTTTGCCGTACTGGTGGGCGTAACTGCCCGAAAATGTTGCAAGTCCTGCCGTAAGCGTGCGCGTTTCCGCAGAGTTCGTTACAATAAGCGGCCACACGTAATCGTTCCAATTCCCTTGAAAGGAAAAGATCGCAAGCGTAACGAGCACGGGGACGCAGAGCGGCAGCACGATATGAAAATAGATCTGGAAACTATTTGCTCCGTCGATTTTCGCTGCCTCGTCATAGGCGAGCGGCACGCCCCGCATGAATTGACGGAGCATAAATACGCCGAACACCCCGCCGAGCCCGGGAAAAATCATTGAAAACATATTGTCGACCAGCCCGAGCTTATCGATAATGATATAATTCGGAATCATGTTGATAACGCCGGGGATCATCATAGATGACATCCCGAGCCAAAACAGAAATTCCCGCCCCTTGAAACGCAATCTCGAAAAAGCGAAAGCCGCAAGCGATGTAATAAAGAGGTAGAGCACCACATACACGACGGCGATCTTGATGCTGTTCCAAAACCAACGTAATATCGGGACATTCCGATTTGCAAGAATGCTTGTGTAGTTTTCCAACGTTACCCGCCTCGGGATGAGAGTTACATTTACATCGAGCACATCCGTCTCGTATTTAAGCGAGGTGGCCACGGCCCAAAGAGACGGGATCACAACAGCAAGTGCGCATACAAAGAGCAAGATGTAACATACCGCCGTAATAGCAATGCTCTTTTTGGAATTGTTCTTGAAATAACGAGCGATGCGTTCTTTGAATTTGCTCATACGGACGCCTCCTTATCGTCTGCAATTTGCAAACGGTAGCCCACAAATGTAAAGACAAACATAATAGCGGCAAATACGATCGACATCGCGCACGCGCGCCCAAAATTGTTTTTCCCTCCGAACGCCGTATCGTAAATAACCATCATCGCGGTACTTGTCATGTAATCCGGCCCTCCTGCAGTAAGGACTTGCGATTGCCCTAACATATTGAAATTTCCGATGGTCGTCATGATGAATGTATAGAGCATCGTGCGTTTTATGCAGGGAAGCGTAATATAAAAGAAACGCTGCAAAGCATTTGCGCCGTCGAGCGTTGCCGCTTCAAGCAACTCCTGTGGCACATTGGCGATACCCGCAATGTACAAAATCATATTCCCTCCAACGCCCCACCACGTCGAGAGCAAGAAGATGGAGATCCATGCATAAGGCATTTGTGTGATCCACGGGATCTCTGTATGCAAATAGTGGTTGATGATGCCGGAGTTCGTATCCAAAAGGAAGTTGAAGAGAATACATACCGTCGTAATGGATAGGATCGTGGGGAAATAGAAAAATCCCATTGAAAACTTCTTTATCTTTCTGCACTTTGTGATAAGAAGCGCAACGCCGAGCGGAATGAGAATGAGCAAAGGCGTCTCCACCACAACAAACAGCAATGTATGCAGTATGCCGGACCAAAAGTCTTTTGCCACCTTTCCCGAGCCGAGTGCACCGAAAAGCAACTTATAGTTATCGAGCCCACACCACTCCATTGGAGATGCGTAATCCCACTTTGTAAAGCTGATTGCAATTCCCATTACGAGCGGCACAAGCGCGAACAACACAAAGAAAAACAGGAACGGCGCAACGAATAAATAAGGCTGAACCGCGCGGATATATTTTTTACCTTTGGTTTTCATTCGGCAGCTCCTTCCGTTAATCAGTATTGTTCATCCTCGACAAAGCCTTTGAAATCATTTACGGCCTCTTGAAGAGCCTGCGTAGGAGTTTTTATCCCGGAAATTGCGTTCGAAACGGCTGTGCCCATATAGTTGTAAGCTTCATACCAATACTCATATTCGATCTCACCGAGAACGGAATGCTCCGCCATCTCAGTGAACGCCTTAAGGGGTTCGAGCGCTTTGTATTCATCCGTCTCGTGGATGGACTTGAGCGCGGGAACCTGCCCCGCCTTCGCCCAGTCGAGGGAATGTTCGTTGACGTAGCGCATGAAAGTGTAACAAGCATTCTTGATACGATCGGAGGTGACCGTATTCTTCATGAGTGTAAACTGGTGGGAGCCTGCAAAATTTTCCTGTCCGTTCATCGTATCGGGCAATGGCGCAACGCCAATGTTGGAGTCGGGATTATCAAGAAGCCCAAACGTATTTATGACCCACGGTCCATCGAAATAGAATACAGATTTACCCTGCGTGAACAGCGTATAATCGCCGCCCGCACCGACGTTTTTGGGACTTACAGGCGAAGTCCCGTTCACCATATTATTAAGAAAATCGAGTTTGGAAACCGCGAGTTGGTTATCGAATATGGGATTATAATCCCCGTCGAACATTGTTCCACCCGAGCTGTATAGCATATTGATGAAGACATCCTTCGTGATGGAATACATGGAAGGACAAGCCCAACCGTAGACGCCGTCTTTTGTCTTTGCCTTACAAATGTTGAAAAACTCATCCCATGTTGTGGGAAGTTCGCTTTCCTGAATGAGATTCTTATTATAATACATCGCGGTAGGATGTACGTCGATCGGGAAACCGAGACGATGCCCGTTCAAGACTCCGCCGTTCCACGCGGATTGGAGATATTCATCCGCTGTGACGCCGAGATATTCTGCGATATCGTCCATCGGGAGAAAGATATTCCGCAGATTCATGCCTGCAATCCGCGATGCGGACATCGCGACGATGTGAGGCGCGGAGCGTAGATTAGAACTTGTTGTCGTAAGTTTCGTGAAAAGCGTGTCCCACGGAATCTTATCCGCGACGACTTTAATCTGCTTCTCCTCGTACTCGCGGTTGAAGTTTTCGACGATGCGATCCATCGTTTCGCCGTCCGTACCCGTAAACCCGTTCCAGAACCGGAGAACGATAAACCCCGTTTCATCCTCAACCGGGTCGCCCACGCTGCCACACCCAAAAAACGCGGTGAGCGAAAGAAGTCCGCACAGCAATAACCCCATCCATTTGAAAAATTTTTTCATAACTGACCTCCTGATATCTTTCTTCATCCGTGAAACGAGCGTTCACGAATTAAAACAGTTTTAGCGGAAGCAATCCGTTTTACGGAATTATCTATCCGGCGACAAACGCACTTTATACAAAACACCCCGTATATAGCAGGACGCGCTTCTTGACAAAAACAATCATTGCGATCTTAAATTTTTAGTGTTTTTTACCAATATTACGGAAATTATTACCCATAGGCCAACCCATGACTTAATTTTTTAAGAGCCCTTTCAATGCGGGATAAAACTTGCGATATGTTTGATACCGCTCTTCATAGGCGTTCACAAGATCCGGCTCGGGATGTGCACACTCTTTCAGTGTGACAAGAGCGCGTGCCGCAGCGTTAACGTCTTCATATTCGCCGCAACAAACCATGGCAAGGATGGCCGCACCATAAGCGGAATTTTGTTCCGTTTCCGAAGAAAAAATTTTTACGTTCAGAACATTTGCCAAAATGCGTTTCCATACGGCGCTTTTTGCCCCGCCGCCACAAACGGTGGCTTTTTGAATGGTTATGCCTTGTTCCCGGGCACACTCCACACAGTCACGGAGAGCAAACGCAACACCTTCGAGTACCGCGAGGCTCATCTCACTGCGAGTTGTATCGGCGCACAAACCGAGAAACGCTCCCCGAGCATTCACATCGTTGTGAGGGCACCGTTCCCCCATGAGATAGGGCAGAAAGAACACTCCGTTTTTGCCGAGAACTGCGCCTTCGGTCGCACCGTCATAATCTTTTGTCCGCAAAATGCGTTCCAGCCACCACGCGTTGCAACTTGCGGCAGAGAGAATACAGCCCATAAGACACCACTTTCCGTTGGCATGGCAAAAACTGTGCAGGGCGTTATTCTTGTCCATGGAAAACCTGTCGATCGCGATAAACACCGCACCGCTTGTACCGAGGGCAATGTTACAATCCCCCTCTTTCAGTATACCCGCCCCGACGGCAGATGCCGGATTGTCTCCTGCGCCCGCCGCCATGACCGCGTTGGGCAAACAGTTGACTTTCCCCGTCTTTTCGCAACTTTCAAAGAGTTTCGGGAGCCAATCTTCTTTGACCGAACAGATCTCGAGCATCTCCTTGCTCCATTGTCTGTGCCTGACGTCGAGGAAAAGCATACCGCTCGCATCGGAATAATCGGTGGAGAAAACGCCCGTAAGCTTATATGACAGATAATCCTTGGGAAGACAGATTTTTTTGATGCGAGCGAAATTTTCGGGCTCATGCTCTTTTACCCAAAGAATTTTCGGGGCGGTAAAACCCGCAAAAGCAATATTCGCAGTAAACCCGGCAAGTTTTTCCCTTCCAATTGTCTCGTTGAGAAAATCTGTTTCCTTTTTCGCTCGCCCATCATTCCAAAGGATGGCAGGGCGGATGACCTCATCATGTTCATCAAGCAAAACAAGCCCGTGCATCTGCCCGCTGACGGAAATACCAGCAATCTGTTTTTTAACTCCGTTGGTAAGTTTCGCAAGAACTGCGTGTGTAGCGTTCAGCCAATCAGCCGGATCTTGCTCGCTCCAACCGCTCTTCGGATACAGCATCTGATAGCCCGCGTGAGCCTCTCTTAAAATCTTTCCATCTGAGGAAACAAGCAACCCTTTGAGACTGCTTGTCCCTAAATCAAGCCCTATGTAATACATCGCGCTCCTCAAAGTAAATCAATAAATCGTTATATTTTTTCATATTTTTGAACAAATGTTATTTTCAAAGTCATTTTATCACAATTTTATTTATCATACACAACAGAAAATAGGAGATTACATCTTATTTGATTCCGCTAAATCCGAATCAAAGATGTATTGATTCGGAAACTTCACAAATAACATACAAACCGGAATGGTTATAAAATTTGTCTGTCATTAAAATTGTTGGTAATGGACGGCTTGTGAAAATAAAAAACTCCTTACATTCGGAGGAGTACACAATCAAATTGCTCCTCGCGCATCTCCGCTTTTCTCGTCCATGCCCGTACAAGGCATTATAACAAGAAAAGAAAAACATATAAATTATCTTTTAGACGGCTATATGGAAAACAATAAGAATATACCTTCACGCTGTTTCGTGAGATATATCAACTGCTACAATTACAAGAGGATATCTCAAACAAATGGAATGAGCCCGATTCAACACCGGACTCATTTTCAAATGCTCAATTAAATTTTTGTCCAACCTTTGAGGTGACCTCATTCATGCCGCAGGCGGATTATTGTTCTTGGGGATTCTTTTTCGTCTCCTCCGCGGGCGAGACGGACGGTTGCGGCGCGGGCGCAGACGGTTGCGGCGCAGGCGAAGCGGGCGGTTGAGAGACGGGCGGGGGCGGGGTCGGGGGCAGGTGCGGGTTCGCCCTGTCCTGCGGCATCAAAAAGTCGACGCCGTCGGAGTGAAAACCCCTGCCGCGGACTTCGGACACCGTGCTGATCGTCAGAAATGCCTCGGGGTCGATGCGCTGCACCTCCGCCTTGAGCGTGACAAGCTCGCGGTGCGATACGATGGTGAGGAGCATATAGCAATCCTCCTTCAAGTACCCCGTCTGCCCGTACAGTACGGTGACGCCGCGGTGTACCTTTGTCAAGATCATATCGCGGATCTCCTGATATTTGGTGCTGATGATCTTGACCTGCGTGCGCTTCATGCCGATGGGCGCGACCTTTTCCACCACCATCGACGACAACAGCACGATGATGACGCCGTAGAGGGCGTTTTCAAAGGGGCGGATGACGATCATCTGCATGGCGACGATGGCCATATCGATGACCCAAAGCGAGACGGAGACCGGCCAGTTGAAATACTTTTGGAAGATGAGCGGCGGAATATCCGTGCCGCCCGTCGACGCCCCCACGCGCACCACGATGCCGACGCCAAGCCCGAATACCATCCCACCCAATATCGCCGCGAGAAGGAGATTGTCGCTGCAGAGCGCGCCGCCGAGGGAGCTTTCGAGCGCTGCCTCCGCAAGGTTGAACACCGCCAAAAATGTGGGGTACAGCACCGTGCCCGCAAGCACCGACGCCGCGAACGTCTTACCGAGCAGCACCGTGCCGAGAATAAACAGCGCGATGTTGCAGACATATACCGTGATGGAGGAAGCCCACTCCTTCCACGCGACCGCATCGGGAATGAGATTGCGCACAAAGATGCCGAGACCCGTCGTCCCGCCCATGGACAGGTTGTTGGGTATGATGAAAAACGCCGACGCGCCCGCGGCAAGCATATTGCCGAGCACGATAATGACGGCATACAGTAAAAATTTGGTGACTTGACGGCGCGTGGGCTTTTGCGGCTTGCGGAGCTTGATCTTCATGTCTTCCCCTCGTTTTCTACGCCGCATATTATAACACCGCGCCGACGCTTTGGCAAGCGGAAATAGGAAAGTTTACGGGGGAATTTGCGGTACGGACTGCGTTAGGGGAAGATACACTCGTTGCCGCCCGCCGCGCAGAGCGCGGCGGGCGGCAACTCGGTATGAAGGGTGCGCGCGGGGCGGTATGAGGAAGAGTGCGGGACGGTATGAGGAAGAGGAGGTTTCGGGTAGGGAGATGAGGCGGCGCCGCTAATGCGGCGCCGCCCATTCCTATTTATAATATGCCCGCGGAAAATCAAAGCCGCAGGCCTGCCGTTTGCGGATAAGAACGCCGCAAATATCGCCGTGTGCGGGATGGTCAGAAGCCGCAGATGTTGCAACTTGTGCTGAACGGCCCGAGCGCATACTGCTGGGCATAGTACACATCGAAACCGCAGCCGCAGCCATTGTTTCCGCCGTTGCAGCCGCAGCCGCCTTGGAACAGGTTATTCACCGCGTTTGCAACGCCGTAGCCGTTATTGCAACCGCAGCCGTTGTTTCCGCCGTTGCAGCCGCAGCCGTTGTTGCGGGAATTGGGGCAGGCGAAAAGATTATCGAGCGCGGTGGCGATCCCGCAGAAAAAAGATTGGCAGCATTGACACATTTGTTTGATACCTCCGTCGTAAAGTACGGTTTTGCCGTTACCACATTTTATGCGGCGGACACAAACTTTGTAGACGGAGGACCGAAAGCCGCCGCGAACCAAGTTCGCGGCGGCGTTGAATTTTTTGGTATAAAACCATTGACAAATCCCTATCTTATAATTATAATATAATTATGGAAGAGATACGTTTTGAGTGGGACGAGAACAAGAACGAAATCAACAAGACAAAACACGGCGTCTCGTTTGAAGAGGCAAAAACGGTTTTCTACGATGAGAACGCGCTTGTTATAGATGACCCGGAACATTCTGCGGGGGAAGAGCGGTTTATTATTTTGGGAATGAGCAGGCGGGCAAATCTTTTGATCGTTTGCCACTGCTATCGGGAAGCGGACAGTGTGATACGCATCATCTCTGCCCGCAAAGCCACGAAAAATGAAACAAATGCTTATTCAAGGAGGTAAAATTATGAAAGAAGAGTACGATTTTTCCAACGCAAAAAAGAACCCCTATGCGGGAAGGCTCAAACGGCAAATTACCATCAATCTCGACGCGGACGCCGTGGAATACTTCAAATCGCTTGCCGAACAGCACGGCATCCCCTATCAGACCCTCATCAACCTCTACCTTTCCGATTGTGCCAAAAATAAGAAAGTGCCCTCTATCACTTGGTCGTAAACGGATAACGGAATTGGAAACGCCGCCGCGAACTTGGTTCGCGGCGGCTGTACGTTTTTGGGGTTATTTTGCGTATTCCGTGTTACTTCGCGTATTCCACGGTGCGGAATTCGCGGATGACGTTGACCTTGATCTGGCCGGGGTATTCGAGTTCGCTCTCGATCTTCTTGGCGATATCCTTGGCGAGGAAGATGGCCTTGGCGTCATCCACCTGCTCGGGCTTGACGATGACGCGCACCTCTCTGCCCGCCTGAATGGCGTAGCAGCGCTCGACCCCGCGGAAGCCCGCGCCGATCTCTTCGAGACGCTCCAGACGCTTGACGTAGCCTGCGCCCGTCTCCCTTCTCGCGCCCGGGCGCGCGCCCGAGATGCCGTCCGCCGCCTGCACCAAGATGGCCTCGATGGTCTTCGGCTCGACGTCGCCGTGGTGCGCCATGATGGCGTTGACGATCATCGCGTTTTCCTTGTACTTCTTTGCGGCGTCCGCGCCGAGTTGCACGTGGGTGCCCTCCTGCTCGCGATCCACCGCCTTGCCGATGTCGTGCAGAAGCCCCGCGCGCTTGGCAAAATTCACATCCAGCCCCAATTCCTGCGCCATGAGACCGGCGAGCTGCGCGACCTCGATGGAGTGGCGGTAGACGTTCTGCCCGTAACTTGTGCGGTATTTGAGACGGCCGATGAGTTTGATGAGTTCGGGATGAAGCCCGAAGATGCCCACCTCGAACATGGCGTTTTCGCCCGCCGCCTTGATCTGCTGGTCGAGTTCCTTGGTGACCTTTTCCACCGTCTCCTCGATGCGGGCGGGGTGGATGCGGCCATCGGTGATGAGCCTTTCGAGGGTGATGCGGGCGATCTCCCGCCGCACGGGGTCGAAGCCCGACAGAATGACGACTTCGGGCGTATCGTCGATGACGAGTTCGATCCCCGTTGCATTCTCGATGGCGCGGATGTTGCGCCCCTCTCTGCCGATGATACGCGCCTTCATATCGTCGTTGGGCAGAGGCACGACGGAGACGGTGCTCTCCGAAGCGTGGTCGGCGGCGCAGCGCTGGATGGCGAGCGAGACGATATTTTTGGCGTTAATCTCCGCCTCCTCCTTCGCCTGCGCCTCCATGTTGCGCACTTCCACCGCACAATCGCGGCGCGTTTCATCCAAAATCTCCTCGGTGAGCTGCTTTTTCGCCTCCTCACGGGTGAGCTGGGCGACCCTTTCGAGTTCCGCCACCATGAGTTCGTGCTGGCGGGAGACCTGCTCCTGCACCTTTTGCACCTCTTCGAGTTTTTGGTTGACGTTTTGAAGGCGCGCATCCAGGGACTGCTCCTTGCGTGCAAGATCGCTCTCCTTCTTTTCGAGCAGGTCTTCCTGCCGGTTGAGACGGGATTCCATGCGCTGCAATTCGGCGCGCTTCTCCTTCGTCTCCTGTTCAAATTCGTTTCTGCGTTTGAAATCCTGCTCCTTCGATTCTGCGATTGCTTCCCGCTTTAATTGCTTGCACTCCGTCTCCGCATTTTTCAGCATCTCCTCGACGCGCTTTTGCGTTTCATCGAGTTTCTTTGCGGAACGTAGTTTGGAAATTTTTTTCAGAACCAACCACGTCACGACGCCCGCTACCGCGGCGCCGACAACGAGGGCTACAACGATGAGCCCGACGGCAAGGCCGGTCTCCATCGCGAGGAGCAGGTTTGCAATGTTGTTCATACAAACCTCCTCATAAATTGAATTTCGGCATTTATCCTTTCACTGCCCGCGTGGGCAGGATTCGGCATTATCCAAGTGTATTATACATGATTTGGGGCGCAATGTCAAACGCTTGACGATAGGGTTGGAAAATTTCCCGAAGAATTTTGCGAACTTTGTTTGTGGGAAGATACGCTCACGCGCCGCCGCGGCAAATGCCGCGGCGGCGCGTTCGGTATGAGGGATGCCCCCGGATGAGGGAACCCCACTCCGTACGAGGGACACCCCTATTGCCCCTGCGGGACACTTCCCCCTCGAGGGGGAAGCAAGGGAAGGGAGCGGCAAGCGAAAAGCGGGGCGAACCCCGCTTTTCAAAATATTTTATTTGAAGATCTCTTCGCCGTTGGTTTCGATGACCTTTTTGTAGAACCATGCGCTCTTTTTGGGGGTGCGCTCCAACGTCTCGGGGTCGAAGTGCACGATGCCGAACTTCTTGGAGAAGCCCTCCGTCCACTCGTAATTATCGTAGAACGTCCAATAGAAGTACCCCTCCACGGGGATCTCCTGCGCCGCGCGGTGCAGTTCGCGAAGATAGCGCTTTAAGAAATCGATGCGGCTGTCGTCGTTTATCTCGCCGTTCAAGTCCTTCCACTCTGCGAGGGCGACGCCGTCCTCCGTGTACACGACGGGAAGCGAGTAGCGATCGTAGATGAACTTCGGCCCGTAGTACATGACCGAGGGATAGACGTTCCAGCGCATATCCGTCTTGGGAACGGCGGGCGAGGGCGCGGGATAGACGGGCTTTCCGTCCTCCTCCGTTACGGGGTTGCCCGAGTAGGTGTTGAGGCCGCAGAAGTCGAGTTTGCTCTTGATGATCTTCATGTCCTCTTGGGGCGGGACAAAGCCGTTTTTTGCAAACCATGCGAGGTAATCGGCGGGATATTCCCCCTTGATGAGGGGGTCGAGCCAAAGCGCGGGGCAGCCGAAATCGTTGTGGCAGGCGAAGGTCTCACGGCGGGCGAGTTCCACATCGCTCTCCGTGGCGGGAATGGCAGGCCAATACGCCTGCGCCGTGCCTATTTTGATGGGATGGGGGCAGGTCTTGCGCAAAATTTTCTCCGCCTTGCCGCAGGAGAGGAGCACGTTGTGGGCGACGCGGGCGACGTCGCCGACGGAAAGTTTCAAAAAGGGCGCGTGCCCCGCCGTGAAGTGCCCAAGCCCGACGAAACATTCGGGTTCGTTGACGAGAATGAAGTGGGTGACGTACTCGCCGAAGAGTTCTCCGCAGACCTTGGCGTAATTTTCAAACCAATCCGAACTTTCGGGATTGAGCCAGCCCCCCTTTAAGTAGAGGGCGTAGGGATAGTCCCAATGGAAGAGGGTGACCCAAGGTTCGATGCCCGCGGCCTTCAACTCCTTGAAGAGGTTGAGGTAAAAGGCCTTGCCCGCCTCGCTCACCCTGCCGACGCCCTCGGGCATGAGGCGCGCCCAATTGATGGACATACGGTACGCCTTGATGCCCAACTTTTTCATGAGGGCGACGTCCTCCTTCCACTTGTGGTAGTGGTCGCACCCTATGTGCCCTTTGTGCCCTTCGAACACGCGACCCTCGGTGGCGGAGGCGACATCCCAGACGCTGAGTCCCTTATCGTCCTCGTACGTGCCGCCCTCGATCTGATAGGAGGCGGTAGCGACGCCCCATGCGAAATTTTTGACGAATGACATATGCGTTTTTCTCCTAAAACTGACAATGTATTGCGATTTTCAGAGATTTTCCGCCTCTTCGAGCCAGAGGGCGGCGGAGGCATCGGAGGGCATCCTGAGGTCGGCGCGGGGCGAGAGTGACACCGAGCCTACCTTGACGCCGTCGGGCACGCAGTTGCGCTTGAACTGCTGGGCGAAAAACCTCCTGTAAAAGACGACGAGCCACTTTTTGAGCGTAGCCCTATCGTATTTGCCCGCAAAAGCGCGCGCGGCGAGGTACAGCGTCTTGGCGGGGCTGTCGCCGCGGCGCAGGAAGTGATAGAGGTAGAAATCGTGCAGTTCGTACGGCCCGACGATATCCTCCGTCTTCTGCGCGATGTTGCCCTCCTCATCGGGCGGGAGAAGTTCGGGGGAGATCGCGGTGTTGAGGACTCCCTTTAAGACGATCTCCACCCTGCCGCCGAGGCGCTCCGCCTCCGCGCGCACCAAATACTTGACGAGCGTTTTGGGCACGGAACAGTTGACGGCGTACATACTCATGTGGTCGCCGTTGTAGGTGCACCAGCCGAGGGCGAGTTCGGATAAATCTCCCGTGCCGACGACGAGGCCGCCCGTCTCGTTGGCGAGATCCATGAGTACCATGGTGCGGTAGCGCGCCTGCGCGTTCTCGTAGGTGGCGTTCATCTCCGCGGGGTCGTGCCCGATATCCTTGAAGTGCTTTAAGACGGTCTGCGAGATGGGGATCTGCCGCGAGGTGACCCCCAGCGCCTGCATGAGCGATGTTGCGTTGTTCTTCGTCCTAATCCCCGTGCCGAAACCGGGCATGGAGACGGCGAGGATATCCTCGCGCGATTTTCCCAATATATCGAAGGCGCGGCAGGTGACGAGCAGCGCGAGGGCGCTATCCAGCCCACCCGAAACGCCGATGACCGCCGTGCGCGACGCGGTGTGCTTCAACCGCCGCGCAAAGGCGTGCGCCTGAATTTGCAGAATTTGCTCGGCGCGCTCCCTGCGCTCCCCCTCCCCCTGCGGAACAAAGGGCATGGGGTCGACGGCGCGGAGGGTGAGGTCGTTTTCCGTCACAAACGTCGCATCCAGCCAATCGCCGTTTTCAGGGTCGGCGCGGAAGGTATTGATCCGCCTTCGCTCGTTCGAAAGAAACCCGACGTCCACTTCCGCCTCGCAAATTTCGCCCGAGAAGGGCTTGCTCTCGGCGAGGCAGACGCCGTTTTCATAGACCATGCTGTTGCCCGCAAAGACGGTATCCGACGTGGATTCGCACTCCCCCGCGGCGGCGTAGACGTAGGCGCAGACGTTCTTCCCTGACTGCGCCGCGATCATCTTGTGGCGGTACTCGCGTTTCCCCACCGTCTCGTTGGAGGCGGAGAGGTTGACGATGATGACCGCCCCCCTTGCGGCGAGCCGCACGGAGGGAGACCCCGCCGCCCAGAGGTCTTCGCAAATTTCGCACCCGACGGCCACCTCGGGATGCGCCTCATCGCGAAAGACGAGCTCGGCGGAGAGATACGCGCCGTCGCCCTCCCCGCTGCCGAGGCGGTGCCACGACGTTCCCTCGGGCGCGGGCGAGAAATAGCGCGCCTCGTAAAATTCGTTATAGTTGGGCAGGTGCGTTTTGGGAACAAAGCCCCGCACCTCGCCGTTTGAGAGCGCGGCGGCGCAGTTATACAACTTGCCGTCGTGCGCGAGCGGAAGCCCGACAAAGACGAGCATTTTTTTGCCCTTCGTGGCCTCGGCGACCCGCTTCAAGGCGGAAAGACAGCCGTCGAGGAGGGGCTGTTGCAGGAAGAGATCGCCGCAGGTGTAGCCCGAGAGGGAGAGTTCGGGAAAGACGAGAAGTTCGGTGTTCTTTTCCGATTGCTGTTCGATGATTTCGATGATTTTGGTTGCGTTATAGGCGGGGTCTGCGATCTTGAGCGCGGGACTTGCCGCCGCAACTTTTATAAATTGATGTTTCATAGGCTGATTGATATGGGCGTACCCCCTCCCCTACCCCTTACGCAGGGGGAGGGCAAGGAAGGAGGCTGGCTCGCCGCGCCCCCTCGGCCACTTACCGCACCGCCCCCTCCCACGGAGGGGGCTTGGGGGAGGCGCTGTAAATTATGTGCCTTAGGCGGAATTCACTTCCGCCGCCCCGCGCGCACTATATTGCAATCCAAGCGCGGCACGAGCCACAGGCGAAGTAGGGCGACCCAATTTGCCACACTACCGTAGGCTTAATGTCTTTGAGGACGAACTATTCGCGGGCGAACCGTTGAGAGATGCACAAATTCAGTCCTCACGGAAAAATATTTTGCGTAGCAAAAGATTTTTCGTGAATTACTCCTCGCTCCCCGCCACCTCGTCTACGGGTGCGCCCTTGGCGGCCTGGCGGATCTTTGCCATGATCTCCTGCATCTGTTCGGGATTGTCCTTCAAATACTGCCGCAGTCTTTCCCTGCCGTTGGCGATCTTATTGTCCTCGTAACTGAACCACGCGCCGCTCTTTTTGATGATATCGTACTGCACGCCGAGGTCGATGACGCAGCCCTCCTGTGAGATGCCTTCGCCGTACATGATGTCGAACTCCGCCTGACGGAAGGGCGGCGCAAGTTTGTTCTTGACGACCTTCGCCCGCGTGCGGTTGCCTGCCGCTCCGCCCGCCTCTTTGAGGATATCCGTCTTTCTGACGTCGATGCGGATGGAGGCGTAGAACTTCAAGGCCTTGCCGCCGGGGGTCACTTCGGGATTGCCGAACATCACCCCCACCTTTTCGCGGAGCTGGTTGATAAAGACGACGCACGTCTTTGATTTATTGACGATGGCGGTGAGTTTTCTGAGCGCCTGCGACATGAGGCGGGCTTGCAGCCCGACATGGCTATCGCCCATATCGCCCTCGATCTCCGCCTTGGGCGTGAGCGCCGCCACCGAGTCCACGACGATGATATCGACCGCCGAGGAGCGCACGAGGGCATCGACGATATCCAAGGCCTGCTCGCCCGTATCGGGCTGGGAGACGTAGAGATCATCCAGATTTACCCCCAAATGTTTGGCATATACGGGGTCGAGGGCGTGCTCGGCGTCGACAAACGCCGCAATGCCGCCCGCCTTCTGCGCCTCCGCAACGGCGTGCAGGGCGACCGTCGTCTTGCCCGAGGATTCGGGGCCGTAGATCTCGATCATCCTTCCGCGGGGGAAGCCCCCGATGCCGAGCGCGAGGTCGAGCGAGAGACACCCCGTGGGGATGACCTCGATATCCGTGTTGCCCGCGTTTTCGCCGAGCTTCATGATGGCACCCTTGCCGTACGCCTTTTCGATCTGCGCGAGGACTGCGTCCAACGCTTTCATTTTTTCTTCGTTCATGTATCTTCTCCTTATCGTTTTTTCGCTTAAATTTTATCGGGGAGAGGCTTCTCCGTCAGCGCCTTCAACGCGTGGAAGAGGGCTAAATTTATCGCCGTCTCCGTGATGGTCTCCCGATCCCCCGCGAGGCGGTGGCAAAAGACCTTGACCTGCTCCCTTGTGCCCACGGCGAGGTAGCAAAGGCCGACGGGATTTGCGCCGTCCTGTTCGGGCCCGGCGACGCCCGTCGTCGAGATGGAGACGTCGCAGTTGCCCTGCACGATGAGCCCCGCCGCCATCTCGTACGCCGTCTCGCCCGAGACCGCGCCGTGGCTGCGGAGGGTCTGCTCCTTGACGCCGAGACGCGCCTCCTTGGAGGCGGAATTGTAGGTGTTCAGCCCCTCGAAGTAGACCTTGCTCGCGCCCGCGACGCGCACGATGGCGCGGCCAACGCCGCCGCCCGTGAAACTTTCCGCCGTGGAGATTTTGAGACGGTGCAGTTTGAGCGCCTCGACGAGCTGTTCGGCTGGCGTGACGTCCGCCATGGCATACAGGTGGGGCGCAAGCCCCTCCGCGAGGATGCGGACGACCTCATCCGCCGTCATCTTGGGCGTTGCGGCGTCGTAGATGACCTCCACCCTGCCGCAGCCGTACTTCTCGCTCGCGTGGAGGGCGAGTTTGCCGCCCGCGACCTCCTCCGCGCGCGCCAGAGCCTCCAACACCTCCTTGGCGGGCGCGCCCACCGTGCGCAGTACGACGCGGCTGTACATATTTTTGCGGCGGGCGTCGACGCGGGGCATGACCTCCGTGCGGACGACCTCCGCGCCGCGCGTACCCGCGGGGAGCACGGCGATGAGACACCGCTCCGTTTCGAGGAGGTACTCGCTCCCGAACGCGCCGCCCGAGACGTTCTCTGCGACCTCGCGCACCGCGACCGTGAGGGCGGGATCGCAGACGACAAACGCGCCGTCGCACTCATCCGCCATGCGCGTGAGCGCCGCCGTCACCGACGAGGGGGCGTCGTAGGGAATGACCTCCACCCCGTCCAAAAAGACGCCGCCCGCAAGCAGGGCGTCCGTCACGGCGGGGAAATCCACCGAGAGGACGGGATTTTTCTTGTCATACAGAACGAGCGCCGCGTACTTCACGCCTTTGCCTCTTTGAGAACTTCTCTGTTCTTCACGATGTAATTGACGCCCGAGAGGACGGTGAGGATCGTGGCGAGCAGCAGCAGCGCATAGCCGATGGCGCAGCCCACGATGCAGCCCTTTCCCCCGAGGAAGGACATGGTGATAAGAAGGGTGGGAATGGCGAGGTCCTGCGTGACCGTCTTGAGTTTGCCGAGTTTATCGGCGGCGAGCACAAGCCCCCTCTCCACCGCGATGAGGCGGAAGCCCGAGACGATGAGCTCGCGCGCCAGAATGAGCGCGACGCACACCCCCGCGACAGTCAGCCCCCAGCCCTCAAAGCCGCCGTAGGAGAACACCCACGGGCGGGTGAGCATCAAAATAAACGCCGTGGAGACGAGCACCTTATCGGCGATGGGGTCCAAAAACTTGCCCATGTTGGTGACGAGATGGTACTTCCTTGCGATGTGTCCGTCCAGAAAGTCGGTGAACGCCGCAAGCAAAAAGACGATCGCCGAGACGAGTTCGTGATAGGGAAACTCGACATAGAAGAGCACGATGAACACGGGGATCATGAAGATCCTTGTGAGGGTAATTCTGTTGGGTAAATTCATTTATTCCTCCACGGTATGGCCGATGAGATCGTAGGTCTCAGCGCGGTCGATATGTACCTTGTAAATTTTGCCCTCTTCCGCCTTGGGCGCGGTGAAAAAGGTGTTGCCGTCTATCTCGTATGCCTGAAAATACGCCCTGCCGACGAAGCACTGCCTCTCCTCATCGATGCCGTCGCAGAGGACGGAGAGCGTCCTTCCCGCAAATTTTTGCAGTTTGGCGGCGGAGATCTGCGCCTGCCTTTCGTAGAGTTCGCGCACCCACCGCTTCTTGGTGGAGGGGTGCACCTGCCCAGAAAGGTTGTAGGCGGGCGTATCCGGCTCGCGCGAGTAGGCAAAAAAGCCGCAGTTTTCGAGGTTCGCCTCCTCCAAAAAGGAGAGGAGCGCCTTGTGTTCCTCCTCCGTCTCCCCGGGGAAGCCCGCGATGAAGGTGGAGCGGATGGCGATCTCGGGCACTGCCGCGCGCAGTTTTTTGAAGAGGGTCAAATACTCCGCCCGCGAACCCCGCCGCCCCATGCGCTTCAAGATGCTGTCCTCCGAATGTTGGAGGGGGATATCGAGGTACTTCAAAAGTTTGGGGTTGTTTTTCAGTTCGGCGATGAGGTCGTCCCCGATGGCCTCGGGATAGCAGTAGAGGAGGCGGATATGGCGGATATTTTCGAGGGCGGAGAGGCGGCGGATGAGTACCGCGAATAAATTTTTGCCGCCGTCCTCGCCGTAGCGCGTCGTATCCTGCGCGACGAGCGTGAGTTCCTGCGTCTCGCCCAAGGAGCGCGCCTCCTCCACGAGTTCCTCCATGGGGTAGGAAACGTACCTGCCGCGGATCTTGGGAATGAGGCAATAGGTGCAGTGATTGAAGCAGCCGTCAGCAATTTTCAGATATTTCAAATGCGGCGGCGTGGAGACATAGCGCTTTGCGCCCACCGCCCTGCCGCAGCCGACGGCATTGACGCGCTCCCCCGCATACGCCCGCTCCAAGGCGGGGAAGAGTTCGGAGACGTCCTCTACGCCCAAAAAGACGTCGGCCTCCGTGAGCGCGGGGTAGAGTTCCTTGATAAATTTTTGGGGGAGGCAGCCCGTGACGACGATCTTTTCAAGCGCGCCGCCCCTTTCAGCGTTTGCCTCCAACACGGCGTTTATGGATTCCTCGCGCGCCGCGCTCAAAAAGGCGCACGTGTTGACGACGATGATTTGCGCCCTTCGGATATCGTCCGTGATGGTGCAGCCGCGGCGGACGATCTCGCCCATGAGCCGCTCCGCGTCCACGCGGTTCTTATCGCAGCCGAGCGAGATGACGCCGAATATCTTGTTGAGCATCAGTTGATCTTCCCGTATTTCGCTTCGAATTCTTCCTGCGTCATGAGCACTTCGCGCGCCTTCGCCTTGCCGTCAAAGGGCGAGATGTAGCCCATTGCCTCCATCCACTCGATGATCTTCCCCGCGTGGTTGTATCCCACCGAGCACTTGCGCTGGATGAGGGAGATGGAGGCCTGCCCGAGTTTTACGACGATGCCGAGCGCGCGGATATACTGCGGGTTGGCGGAGCCGTCGTCCTCGTCCATGCCGCCCTCGCCCGCCGACGAGCCGGGGCTGTTGATGAACGACGCGACGTTTTCATCGAAGTACGCCTCGTTGTTGGCCTTGATATCGTCGACGACGGCCTGCACCTCGGCAGAGCTCAAAAACGCGCCCTGCACGCGCAGGCAGTTGAACATCCCCTCCGTGCGGAAGAGCATATCGCCGTTGCCGAGCAGTTTTTCCGCGCCCGATTCATCGAGAATGGTGCGGGAGTCCACTTCCTGGATAACGCGGAAGGCAAGCCGCGTGGGTAGATTCCCCTTGATGACGCCCGTGATGACGTCCACCGACGGGCGCTGGGTGGCGATGACAAGGTGGATGCCCGCGGCGCGCGCCTTTTGGGCGAGGCGCTGGATGCGCTCTTCGATGTCCTTCTTGGCGACCGCCATGAGGTCGGCGAGCTCATCGACGACGATGACGATCTTGGGAAGTTTGGCCTCGTCCTCGGTGCGGACGCCGTTGTATTCATCCACGTTGCGCACGGTGATGTGCTGTTCGCGCGTCTTTTGCTCGAAGAGGCGATACCTCCGCTCCATCTCCTCGATCGCCCATTTGAGCGCCGTCACCGCCTTCTGCGCGTCGGCGATGATCTCGTTGATCATGAGGTGGGGAAGCCCGTCGAATACGGCGAACTCCACCTTTTTGGGGTCGATGAGGATGAGGCGCAAGTCCTCGGGCGAGTACTTGCAGATGAGGCTGATGAGCATCGCGTTGAGGCACACCGACTTGCCCGAACCCGTAGAACCGGCGACGAGCAGGTGCTTCATCTTGGCGATGTTGCCGCAGACGTTCTTGTTTTCGACGTCCTTCCCGATGACGAACATCAGAGAACCCTCTTTGGCGTTCTGGTATTCCTCCGCCTGCAATACCGACTTGATGCCGACGGTGGCGCGGTGGGCGTTGGGAACTTCGATGGAGATCGCGCCCGACATATTGTTGGCGTACATATTGACGCCGTCGCGCGCGTGCAGGCGCATGGCGATCTCGGCGTCGCGCTTGATGACCGTCCCCACCGTGATGTTGCGGGGGATATCGATATCGTACCGCGTGACGGCGGGGCCTATCGTCACCTTGACGACTTCGGCGTCCACCTTGAAGCCCGCGAGCGTATCGACGATGATGGAGGTATTGCGTTCGATCTCGTCCTCCTGCATGGTGACGGTATCGTTGTATTCGGTGAAATTTGCCGTGCTCGGCCGCACATACTCGCGGTAGATGTGCCTTGCGGGAGGCGCGGGCGGTGCGGGCGGCTCTTCCGCGGCGGCGGGCACACGCGGCGGTGCGGAGAAATCCTCCTCGCGCAGTTCGCGGCGTGCTCTGTCGCGCGCAGGCATGGCGGGCGTCGGCTCTTCGCGGTAGTCCCCTCCGTCGAAATCGTCGTCATCGAAGAGTTCGGCCACCCCCTTGCGCATATCCGCGTCGAACACGCGGCTCTCGGGCGGGGGCGCGTCCTCCTCGGCGGCAGGCTCTTGCGGCGTTTCCTCGCGGGGCGGTTCGCGGCGGTCGAAGGGCAGCGGCCGTTCGACGTGCGTGCGCTCCTCGAAGGAACGCGAGAAGAGGCTGCGGAACTGCGATTCCCTGCTCTCCTCCTCCGGCTCTTCCTGCGGAGGCTCTGCCTTGGGCGGCTCGGGCGCGGCGGGGCGGGGACTCTCCGTCCTCTCCTCGGGCGCGAAGCGCGAGGGCGCAGCTCCCTCCTCGGGCGCAAAGCGGGAAGACGCGGGGGTCTCGGGCGCGAAGCGCGACGGGGGCGCGACCCTCTCCTCGGGTGCAAAGCGCGACGGGGGCGCGACCCTCTCCTCGGGTGCAAAGCGCGAGGGCGCAGCTCCCTCCTCGGGCGCAAAGCGCGAGGGCGCGGGGGTCTCGGGCGCGGGCGTATCGTACACGTTGGGCTGGGAGGAGAAGGTCTCCTGCTCCACGTCGTGCGCGTAGAAATCGCGGGCGCGCTCCTGCGGCTGTTCGGGCGCGCGGTAGGAGGGTGTTTGCGTGTAATTTGCGTCGTAATCCTCGTCCACGGGGTAGGAATAGCCGTCCGAGGGGCGGGGGCGTTCCTCCATGACCTTGCGCGGGAAGGCGGGACGCTCCCCCTCCGCCTGCGCGGCATATTGCGCGCCGTAGCCCCCCTCTTCGGGCGGGGTCGCGGGGCGGGGTTGCTGCTGTTGCTGCTGCGCATAGGGCGGGGTCGCGCCGCGGTGGTTGAAGTACGAATCCTTATCGTAGATGAGATTGGTGCGGTAGTTCATTGCGGGGTCGTCGCCGAAGAGAAGTTCCCTGCCGCGCGCCTGCGCGTCATTGGCGCGGGAATACTGCGCGGGGGGCGCGGGATAGGCGGGCGGCGCGTAGGCGTAGGTGTCCGCTCCCGCCGAGGCACGGGGCGCACCCGGGAGTTCGGAAAAGGAGATGGCGCCGGGGTAGGGACGCGTGCCCTCCGTGCGGGGCGCGGTCTCGGGCGCGGGCGTCGGCGCGGGCGCACGCTTGCGGGCGCGAGATTTTGAGAAGGAGATGTACTTCCCGAGCGGCGTCAAAAGCAGCACGAGATAGAGGGCGAGCGCGGTGAGAAGGGCAAAGATGACGTATGCGCCCGCGTCGGTGAGCACGGCGCAGATGGGATAGTCGATGACGCCGAAAATAACGCCGCCGCCCGTGCCGTTTGCCGCGCTCTCCGCTGCCGCATTCCAGCACGCCGCGAGGTATTCGCCGTAGGTGAGGCCGCGATAGGGCGCGGTCGCCGTGTGCACGATGAAAAATACCGCAACGGTGAGCAGCCCCAGGGAAAGCACCCAGCGGCGGGAGAGAATTTTCTTGCCGATGACAAGCCCGAAGGAGAGCACGACGACGGCGAGGAGGAGCGGATAGGCCATAAACCCGAACACGCCCACAAAGAACGCCGTGATGGCGCGCCCCACATCGCCGAACAGGAACGGCCCCGTCACGATGATGAGAAAGGCGATCGCCGAAAACAGGAGAAGGGTCATGCCCACCGTCTCCCGAGAGATCACCGATAATTTTTTCTCCTTTTGCTTGTCCTCTCCGCGCCCAAACCCGTTCACGATATTTCCTCCGTATGTCCCCATAGGGGACATCGCCTATTTTTTCATTTTACAGTATAGCATTTCCCGAAAAATTTTTCAATGGATTTGCGTCACTTTTTCGCGGGTTTTTGCCTTTTCCTCCGCGCGCCCGCCCCTCGCCCGCCCCTTTCCCCGAAAAAGCAACAATAAAATGAAAAAACCGCCCCCCCTGCGGAGCGGTCTGTATGCTTTTTCGAGCGGCCTCGCGGCGCGCCTATTTTATGCGCTTATTTTATGCGCTTTCCCGTCGCCTTGATCTCCTTGGCGGCGAAAAGTTCGTCGCGGGTGAGCGCGGGGACTTCGTCGCTCTTGACGGGAACGACCTTGCCCTGCGTCAGTCCCCCGTTTTCCGCAAGGCGGGCGAGGAGATATTTTGCGTATTTTATCTTGCGGGGGGAATCAACCTTGAAGAGCATGGGCGTTGCCGCAAAGCGCTTCATGGAGGAGACGTCCTTTCCGCGATACTTTGTGCCCGCGTATTCCGCGGGGTCGAGGGCGAGCGCGAGGCACAACTTTTTGCCCTTGAATAGGATGGCGGCGGCGCGCTGCCTGCCGAGGCTGACGTTCTGCTGGCGGCGGCCGGAGCGGATGCGCAACTTTTTGTAACTTGCGATCTCGTCGACGAGTTCGGAATAGTACCCCTTGACGTCGTCCGCCGCGAGTACGAGGCGCGCCAGAAAGGAATAGGAATAGCGCACGCTGTACACTTCCGCGTCGTGCTCTTTGCCCTCGACGCCGAGCGCCGCGCGGAGGGCGGGGCTCATATCCCTTACGGCGAGCGATTCGCCCGCAACGTCCCCCTCTGCGGGCGCGGCGGCGACGGCGATCTCTTCCGCCTCTTCCTCCTGCGCCGTCTCTCGCGCGATTTGTGCGGGCGCTTCCGCGATTTCCGCCGTCTCTTCCGCAACTTCTGCGGCCTCAACGACCTCTTCCGCAGGCTTGGCCTCTTCCGCAGCCTCAACAGCCTCCTCAACGGGCTTCGCAACCTCTTCAACGGGCTTCGCAACTTCCGCAGGCTTCGCGGTCTCTTCTATGGGCGCGGCGGGTTTTGTCCCCCTCTTTTTCAGCGCGTACCACACGGCGATTGCGCCTGCGAGCACGGCGACTGCCGCGATGACGATGGCAACGATTGCGCCGGTATTCATATCGTATCCCCCCTCATTTGCTCTTGTTCGGTTGATTGAATTCTATCATTTCCGTCGCAAAAAAGCAAATGAATTTGCAAAAAATTCACCCCGTGTGCCCATTTTTTTGCCGTGCGCGCTATACCATGCTCTCGAGGATGAGTTTATCGGCGACGAGGGCGATAAATTCGCTGTTGGTGGGTTTTTCCGTGCCGATGTAGACGCGCGCGCCGAAGATGGCGTTGACGGCGTCGATGCGCCCCCTGTTCCACGCGACCTCGATGGCGTGGCGGATGGCGCGCTCCACCTTGCTCGCGGAAGTGTTGAACCGCTCGCCGATGATGGGGTACAGCCCCTTTGTGACGTTGTTGATGATGTGGGGGTCGTTGACCGCCATCTTGATGCCCTCGCGCAGGTAGTTGTACCCCTTGATGTGCGGCGGGATGCCGATGGAGATGAAGATATTGGAGATGCGCTCGTCGAGGGAGGCGGGACGGCGGCGTTCATACTTTTCCCGCCCCGCGGCGTATTCCGGCCCCGCGGTGAGTTCCATGGCGCGCTCGCCCACGATCTCCGCCGAGACGGGCTTCATGAAGTAGTACCGCGCCCCGAGCGCGATGGTGCGGTTGATGATGGCGTCGTCCGAGAAGTTGCCGAGCACGATGAAATCCGTCTTTCTGCCGCTGCGCTTTGCCTCTTCCAGCACGGTGAAGCCGTCCATGTTTTTGAGAAAGAGGCTGATGACGGCAACGTTGGGGGAGAACTTTTCGAGCAGTTTTATCCCCTCTTCGCCGTCGCCCGAAACGCCGCAGACCTCGCAGTCCTTCTGCGTGGAAAAATACCTTGCAAGTTCGCCCGCAAACGCCTCGTTGCTTTCCAAAATCAAAATTCGTTTCATAATGTTTTCCGCCTTTTTTTGAGAGTAATCGCATTATAATATACGAATTTGGATTTGTAAAGTCATTTTTGTACAAAATTCAAAAATTATTTTACAAAATTCATCG
The DNA here is from genome assembly GCA_947625095.1 of uncultured Clostridia bacterium. Classification (GTDB taxonomy): domain Bacteria; phylum Bacillota; class Clostridia; order Christensenellales; family Borkfalkiaceae; genus Gallimonas. Next base: position 36,291 of record CANQMX010000005.1, read on the forward strand.
ATTTTTGTAAAAAATTGTCGGAAGCGAATTTTCTTGTCAAAAAAAGAGCGCCCCGCGGCGCTCTTTTTTGCCCCTCACGAGGCGTTCACGATGTCGAGATATTCATCGAACGTGACATTCTTGTCGAATGTCTTTGTGCCGTCGAGCACGATGATGCGATTGCAGACGGTATTCATGAGTTCCTGGTCGTGCGAGGTGAGAAGCATACACCCCTTGAACGCCATCAGCCCGTTGTTGAGCGAGGTGATGCTCTCGAGGTCGAGGTGGTTGGTGGGCTCATCGAAGATGAGGAAGTTCCCGCCCTCGAGCATCATTTTGGCGAGCATACAGCGCACCTTTTCGCCGCCCGAGAGCACTTTGGCCTCTTTGAGCGCCTCCTCGCCCGAGAAGAGCATCCGTCCCAGCCACCCGCGGAGGTACTCCTCGTAGTGGTCCTTGGAGAACTGCGAGAGCCACTGCACGAGGGTGAGCGAGACGCCCTCGAAAAATTCGTTGTTGTTGGTGGGGAAGTAGGAAGTCTCTATGGTCTTTCCCCACTTCACCGTACCCGCGTCGGGCTGTTCCCTGCCCATCAGAATTTCGTAGAGCATGGTGACGGAGGTGGACTTATCGGAGACGATGCCGATCTTCTCCCCCTTCTGCACCGTAAAGGTGACGTTCTCGAAATATCCCTTCTTGGTGAGGTTTTCGACGGCGAGGATATCGTTCCCGATCTCGCGCTCGAACTTGAAGTCGATGAAGGGATACTTGCGAAGCGACGGCTTGAAGTCGGAGATGGTGAGTTTTTCGAGTTCCTTCTTGCGCGAAGTCGCCTGCCGCGACTTAGAGGCGTTGGCGGCGAACCGCGCGATAAACTCTTTCAGCTCGGCGGCGCGCTGTTCGGCCTTCTTGTTGGCGTCGCGCTGCTGCCGCGCCATGAGCTGGGAGGTCTGATACCAAAAATCGTAGTTGCCGAGGTAGAGGTTGATCTTGCCGAAGTCGACGTCGAGGATGTGCGTGCAGACCTTATTCAAAAAGTGCCTGTTGTGCGAGACGATGATGATGGTGTTCTCGAAGTCCAAAAGGTAATTCTCGAGCCAGCGCACCGTCTTTAAGTCGAGGTTGTTGGTCGGCTCGTCCAAGAGGAGCACGTCGGGGTTGCCGAAGAGCGCCTGCGCGAGGAGCACGCGCACCTTTTGCTTGCCGTCCAGCTCCCCCATCGTCATGTAGTGATATTCTGAGGGGATATCGAGTTCGTTGAGCAGGGTCTGCGCCTCGCTCTCCGCCTCCCAGCCGCCGAGTTCGGCGAACTCCGCTTCGAGTTCGGCCGCCCGCACGCCGTCCTCCTCGGTAAATTCGGCGTGGGCGTAGAGGGCGTCCTTTTCGTCCATGATGCGCACCAGCCGCTCGTGCCCGAGCATCACGGTGCGGAGCACCGTCTCGAAGTCGTACTTATTTTGGTTCTGCGCGAGAACGGACATCCGCTCGTTCTTATCCAGCGTGACGTCGCCCTTGTTCGGCTCGATCTCGCCCGAGAGCACCTTCAAAAAGGTGGATTTTCCCGCGCCGTTCGCGCCGATGATGCCGTAGCAGTTGCCCTTGGTGAATTTTAAGTTGACGTCCTCGAACAGTTTTTTGCTTCCGTATTGCAGACTGACGCCGTTGACCTGTAACATATCGCCCTCTTTGTTTGTTTTTCATGGAAGATTATACCATACCTTCGGGCCTTGGGGCAAGCGTTTTAAGAGGATTGACAAAAATCCCGCTTTGGATATAATGGAAATATGAACACTTATTATGCGATGTTTTGCAGGTGGGTGCATATGGGGCTGAAACTTTTTTCGCCCCTCCTCCCCTACCAAGCCCCCGCGGCGGCGGACTACGCGGCGCTGCCCGCCTTTTTCAAGGAGAAGAAGGCGAAGCGCGTGCTCGTCGTGACGGGGAAGAACGTCCGCGCGCACGGGCTGTGCGAACCCCTCCTTGCCGCACTCAAAGGGGCGGGGATCGACGCGGAAATTTTTGACGACGTGCCCGCAAATCCCACGGTGGAATGTGTGGAGGCGGCGCTCACGGCGTACCGCAACGCCAACTGCGACTGCGTGGCGGCGGTGGGCGGAGGCTCTCCCATGGACTGTGCCAAGGGCGTGTGCGCGCGGGCGGCCTCCCCCAAAAAGCCGCTCTCCGCAATGCGGGGCGCGCTCAAAGTGAAGGGCAAGACGCCGCCGCTTATCGCCGTGCCCACGACGGCAGGCTCGGGCAGCGAGGCGACGGCCGCCGCCGTCTTTACCGATGGGAACACGCACGATAAATTCGCCGTGTTCTCCTTCAAACTCGTACCCGACCTCGTCATTCTCGACCCTGCGCTCACCCTCACCCTGCCCCCTGCGGCGACCGCCGAGACGGGCATGGACGCTCTGACCCACGCGGTGGAGGCGTACATTGGCAGGGCGACGAGCAGGCGCTCCCGCAGGCTGGCGACGGAGGCGGCGAAAAATATCTTTTCCGCCCTCCCCGCGGCATACGCGAACGGCAATGACCGCGCCGCGCGGGAGAAGATGGCGCAGGCGGCATTTGCGGCGGGCGAGGCGTTCACCCGATCCTATGTGGGATATGTGCACGCGCTCGCGCACGCCTTGGGGGGCGCGTACGACCTGCCGCACGGGCGGCTGTGCGCCGTGCTGCTCGCCCCGACGCTGCGCGCCTACGGAAAGAGCGCGCACAAAAAACTCGCGCGCCTCGCCGCGGCGTGCGGCTTCTGCGGGAAGGAGACCCCGGTAGCCGAGGCGGCGGAAATTTTCATCAAAAAAACCGAGGAACTCCGCCGCGCGCTGGAGATCCCCGAAAAAATTTCCGTCGGGGAAGGCGATATCCCCGCCCTCGCGCAGCACGCCGCAAGGGAGGCAAATCCCCTCTACCCCGTGCCGCGCCTCTTGGACGAGGGGCAACTCGCGCAAATTTTACGCAAAGTACAAATTTGACGGAGGGGATTGACTTTTTCCGCTCCGCCGCTATAATAAAATTACATTCGAAAAAGGGGAAAATTTATGAAACCTATCTACTATCCAGAGCCCTTCCGCATCAAGAGCGTGGAACCGCTGCGGATCTTGACGCGCGAGGAGCGCGAGGAGAGGATAAAGGCCGCGCACTATAATATGTTCGCCCTCGCCGCCCGCGATGTGTACATCGACCTCTTAACGGACAGCGGCACAGGCGCGATGAGCACGCAGCAATGGGCGGGCGTGATGGTGGGCGACGAATCGTATGCGGGCGCGGACTGCTATTATAAGGTGCAGGAGGTCGCACAGGAGATCTTCGGGCTTCCCTACATCCAGCTCGTGCACCAGGGGCGCGCCGCCGAAAAAGTGCTGCTCCCCGTTCTGCTCGCTGGCAAGAAGTACGCCATCGCCAATATGCACTTCGATACGACGCGGGCGCACGTTGAACTCGCGGGGGCGCGCGCCATCGACTGCGTCGTGCCCGAAGCCCTCGATACGACGGCGAAGTACGACTTCAAGGGCAACATGGATGTCGCCCGCCTCGAAGGGTACATCAAGGAACTCGGCGCAAAGAACATCGGCGTCGTCATCATGACGGTCACCAACAACTCCGCGGGCGGCCAGCCCGTCTCGGTGGAAAATATCCGCAAGACGCGCGACCTTGCGCATCGGTACGGAATTCCCTTTATGATAGACGCCGCGCGCTACGCCGAGAACGCCTACTTTGTAAAAGAGCGCGAGGCGGAATTCAAAAATTCCGCCATTCCCGCCATCGTCAAGGCGATGTTCGAGGGCGCGGACTGCTTTACGATGAGCGCGAAGAAGGACGCCATCGTCAACATGGGCGGACTCATCGGCTGCCGCGACGGCAAAATTTTCGAGGCCGTCAAACAGCGGTGCATCTCCTTTGAGGGCTTCATCACCTACGGCGGGATGTCGGGGCGGGACATCGAAGCGCTCGCCCAAGGCCTGAAAGAGGGCGTCGACGAGCACTACCTTAAATACCGCATCGGGCAGATGCAGTACCTTGCGGCGCGGCTCGACGAAGCGGGCATCGCCTACCAAAGCCCCGTCGGCGGGCACGCCGTGTTCGTGGACGCCAAAAAACTTCTGCCCCACATTCCATATTACCAATTCCCCGCGCAGGCGCTCTCCGTCGAACTCTATTTGGAGGCGGGCATCCGCGCGTGCGACATCGGCTCCTTCATGCTCGGCAACGACCCCGATACGGGCAAACAACTTGAAGCGGATTTTGAATTTACCCGCCTCGCCGTTCCCCGTCGGGTGTACACGCAGTCCCACCTCGACGTCATCGCCGACGCCCTCATCAACATCAAGGAGCGCGCCGCCGACATCCGCGGCTACAAAATTGTGGAAGAGCCGCCCATCCTGCGGCACTTCACCGCAAAACTCGCGCCCATTTGATTGTAAAAAATCGCCGACCGAAGTCGGCGATTTTTTTATTTCGTCTGCGGTTTATTTTCTCTGCGTTTTTTTCGCGCGAACCACACGAGGGTGTAGGAGAGCGCGACGCCGACGCAGAAGAGGAGCACGGTGACCACCCAATACCACGGACTTGCATACAGGTAGGAAAGCGACGCGGGGGTGTTCTGCACGGTGGTGTAATAGACCGCCGCGATCGAGCCGAGCACAAAGCCGAGAATGGCAAAGTGCGTGCCGCGCGGAAATTTTTTCAACAGATATTTCATGACCACCGAGACGGCGAAAAATCCGACGAGCACGCCAATTCCCGCGCAGAGGAGAACGAGAACGGAGACGCCGATGTTCAACCCCTTCAATAAATTTTGGGTGACGACTTCGACGATGGGCGTATAGTAGCCGAGAATGAGCAGGAGCATAGAACCCGAGATGCCCGGCACGACCAAGGCGCACGCGCCCGCCATTCCCACGAGAACGAGCAAAAAGTACCCGCCCACATCGAGGTGAAAGAGGTCGACGTTTGCGCCCGTCGGCAAAAAGAGCATACACGCCGCGACCGCGCAGGGAATGAGAAAGGCGATGGCGTTGTGCCACTTCGGCCGCCCCTTCAATTTTTCGGTGATGGAGGGAAGCCCGCCCAATGACAGCCCGACGAACAGCGTGACCGTGGGCATGGGATAGTGCGTGAGCGCCCACTGAATGGGGAAGATGAGCGCGGCGATGCCCAAGACCATGCCGATGGCGATGGGCAGAAGGAACACAAAACTCTGCTTGAATTTTTTGAAGATATCGGCGATAGAGCCGACGAGTTTTTCGTAGATGCCGAGGATCGCCGCCACCGACCCGCCCGAAAATCCCGGGATGATGAGCGCGACGCCGATCGCCGCCCCGCGCAAAATGTTGGCGAGAAAGTCGACCGCCTTATTGGGCTTTTCTTGGGGCGCACCCTCGGGCGCAGTCCCCTTTTCCGCGGACGTAAGTTGTTCTTCCTTCTCTTCCGCGGGCGTGTTGTTTTCTTCCATACCTTTTAAGTATATCATAGCAATGGGCAAAATACAACCAAATACGGGGCAAAAAAATTATGATTTCCCACTTCAAAGCTCCCTGCTGCGCTGCGCGCTGCCGCCGCCCTCGCGGCGCCCGCGCTTAGCGCAGCAGGGAGCTTTTTTTGCTCACGGCGCGCTTTCCGCTTCACTCTTTTCCTTTACAATGTAATGTTACCACGGAATTTTTGCCCTTGCGGGGTTATATGCCAAAATTTTTGAAAAAAGTTGGAAATTTTTTTGGGGGGAGAAGATTCACTCGCCGCGCTGCCCGCCGCGCAAAGCGCGGCGGGCAGCGCGGCTCGGAATGAGGAGGGAGAGAGTCAGACGATGCCTTGGGACATCATTGCGCTCGCGACCTTCATGAAGCCCGCGATGTTCGCGCCTGCGACATAGTCCCCCTTGACGCCGTATTCCTCGGCCGCCCTATCCATGTTGTGATAGATGTTTATCATGATATTTTTGAGTTTGGCATCCACCTCTTCGAACGGCCAGAAGAGGCGGCTGCTCGACTGCGCCATTTCCAGAGCGCTTGTGGCGACGCCGCCCGCGTTCGCCGCCTTTGCGGGCAGGAACACGACGCCCGCCCTCTGGAATACCGCGATACCATCGAGCGTCGTGGGCATATTCGCCCCCTCGCCGACGAGTTTGACGCCGTTTTTGACGAGAAGTTTTGCGCTCTCCCCATCGATCTCGTTCTGCGTGGCGCACGGGAGCGCGATGTCGCACGGGATCGCCCAAATGCCCCTGCACCCCTCGTGATATTCGGCGGTCTTTACGCGCTCCGCATATTCCTTGATGCGACCCCGCTCCACCTCTTTGATCTGCTTGATGACGGCAAGATCGATACCCTTTTTATCGTAGATGTAGCCGTTGCTATCGTACATGGCGACGACCTTTGCGCCGAGCGACTGCGCCTTTTCCACGGCGTAGATGGCAACGTTGCCCGAACCCGAGACGATGAGCGTTTTCCCTTTCAGACCGTCGCCGCGGCACTTTAACGCCTCCTCCACCATGTAGACGAGGCCGTAGCCCGTCGCCTCCGTGCGGGCGAGACTTCCGCCGTAGGAAAGCCCCCTGCCCGTAAGCACGCCGACGTGCTCGTTTGCGATGCGCTTGTACTGCCCGAAGAGATACCCTATCTCCCTGCCGCCGACGCCGATATCGCCCGCGGGGACATCGGTATCCTGCCCGATGTGGCGGTAGAGTTCGGTCATAAAACTCTGGCAAAAGCGCATGACTTCGCCGTCGCTCTTGCCCTTGGGATCGAAGTCCGCGCCCCCCTTTCCGCCGCCGATGGGCAGCCCCGAGAGGCTGTTCTTCAAAATTTGCTCCAAACCGAGGAATTTGATGATGGAGAGGTTGACAGAGGGATGAAACCGCAGCCCGCCCTTGTACGGCCCGATGGCGCTGTTGAACTGCACGCGATACCCCCTGTTGACGCGCACCTTGCCGCCGTCATCCACCCACGGCACGCGGAACATGACGACGCGCTCGGGCTCGACAAAGCGCTCCAAAAGCGCCGCCCTCTCGTATTCCGGGTGCTTTTCCACGACGGGCCGTAGCCCGCGCAAGATCTCCGTAGCCGCCTGATGAAATTCCGGCTCGTTTGGATCTTTCGCCTTCAACTCCTCCAAAACGCTCTCTACATAATCCATATTTGATGCTCCTTTGCCGCTCGGCAGGTATTCTTAACAATAATATTATAGCAAAATTTGCGCGGCTTTGCAAATCCCGCGCGCCGCCGTTGCCATATCGCCATGAACAAAAACTTATAGAATATATAAGTAATACTTATGGTTCGATGTGCAGGGAGACAACGGGCGGGCGGCATTTTCCCCTTTTGCGACCACACGAAGGGAATTTTTCGCAAACCGTCACCGAACGCTCCCCCGCCGAGATATGATGGTATGGGGGGCGTTTCATTCGCCGCCCGAAGAGCGCGCCGCAAGGCGCGTTTTCAAGGAGGAAACATGATGATTTACAGACGTTGGAATAACTGCGGCAACCCGTGCGGCAATCCCTGCTGCAATCCGTGCGGAAACTATATGAACGGGTGCGGGTGCATCGTGCGCGGCGCAACGGGTGCGACGGGCGCGACGGGCGCAACCGGCCCGCAAGGCCCTGCCACCATAACGGTGGGACAGACGATCACGGGTGAGCCCGGCACGGCGGCCTCCGTCGTTTCGACGGGCGGCGAAAACGCCGTGCTCGCCTTCACCATCCCGCGCGGCGCAACGGGTGCGACGGGCGCGACAGGTGCGACGGGTGCAACAGGCGCAACGGGCGCAACGGGCGAAACAGGCGCAACAGGCGCAACGGGTGAAACGGGCGCGACAGGCCCCGCAGGCCCTCAAGGGCCTCAAGGCCTTCAGGGCGAGCAGGGCGAAGTGGGCGCGACGCCCGTCATCACGGCGACCGCAGAGACGGGTGAACCCGAAAGCCCGGTAACGGTGGTGCAGACGGGCACGCCCGAAGCGCCCATTCTGACCTTCACCATTCCGAGGGGCGTCACGGGCGCATCGCCCGCGGAGGCTGCCGCCGTTGCCGACGTTGCAACGCCCGCTTCCGCCACCGCGGAGGATGTGGCGAACACCCTCAACGCACTGCTTGCAAGCCTTCGCGCGGCGGGCATCCTTGCCGATACCTGACGGCGGAGGAAGCACAAAGGAAACTCAAAAGAAAATTGTTGCGCCCGCGGGAAAAATGCCCGCGGGCGTTTGATTATTTTTTCCGTTTCGTATATAATAGACATATCGATATAAAAAATGCCGCGCGAGGCGGCAAACGGAAGGCTACTATGGCAACACAACAACGGCAAACGACAGGCGGGGAAAGGGCGTGGCACACCTTTTCGCCCGACGGAACGCTCACGGCGGTGAATTCCACCGCGGCGGGGCTTACCGCGGAAGAGGCAAAAAAGCGGCTCGAGGAGAACGGCCGCAACGAATTGAAGGCGCAAAAGAAGAAGGGCATCGGGCGCATGATCTTCGAACAGATCTGGGACGTCATGATCCTCATCCTGCTCGGCGCGGCGATCGTCTCGCTCGTCTTTCAGGAGTGGGCGGAGGCCGTCGTCATCTTCGTCATCATCGTCGTGAACGCCGTCATCGGCGTCGTGGAGGAGAAGAAGGCGGCGGACGCGCTCGCCGCGCTCAAAGACCTGAACGCCCCCACCGCGCGGGTCCTCAGAGACGGCAAGGAACAGGTCATTCCCGCCGCCGAACTCGTGGTGGGCGACATCGTGTTCTTGGAGGACGGATGCGTTGTGCCCGCGGATATCCGCCTTTTGAAGGAATCCAACCTGAAAATACAGGAGGCGGCGCTCACGGGCGAGAGCGTGCCCGTCGATAAGGACGCCCCCACCGTCTGCACGGCGGACGCCCCCCTCGGCGACCGCGTGAACATGGCGTATTCCTCCTCCATCGCCACCTACGGCACGGGGATGGGCGTCGTCGTAGAGACGGGGATGCACACCGAGGTGGGACGCATCGCGGGGATGCTCTCGGAGACCGACGAGACCGCCACGCCCTTGAAACGCAAACTCAACAAGGTGGGAAAGGTGCTCTCCATCGTCGGCGTCGCCATCGCCGTCGTCATGCTCTGCATCGGACTTATCTATGACGTCCACAATTGGAAAACGGCGCTCCTCACCGCCATTTCCCTCGCCATCTCGGTGATCCCCGAGGGGCTGCCCGCGACGGCGACCGTCGTGATGGCGCTCGGCGTACAGCGCATGGCGAAGCGGCAGGCGCTCGTAAGAAAACTGCCCGCCGTGGAGACCCTTGGCAGCGCGACCGTCGTCTGCTGCGACAAGACGGGAACGCTCACCATGAACAAGATGACCGTCGTCAGTTTCTTCCCCGCCGAGGAGGCCGTTGCGGGCACGCCCGTGAAACTTTCCGAGGGGGAAAAGGGAGAGGCGAACCGCTCGCGCGCCGAACTCATCCGCGCCGCCGTGCTCTGCAACAACGCCGCCAAGGACGGCAAGGGAGGTACGCTCGGCGACCCCACCGAGGGCGCGCTTTTGTACTTCGCCGACGATATGGGCGAGAACAGCGACGCGCTTATCAAGAACTTCCCGCGCGTCTACGAACAGCCCTTTGATTCGGACAGAAAGCGGATGTCCTCCGTCAACCGCATCGACGGCGGGCTTGTCGTCTATACCAAGGGCGCGACGGACGAACTTTTGCCGCAGTGCGACTACATCCTTGTCGGGGACACGACCCGCCCCATGACGGAGGCCGACAGGAGCGCCATCTTGGCGACGGCGTTTGCGATGTCCGAACAGGCGCTGCGCGTTTTGGGCTACGCGACGCGCACGATAGACCACGTGCCCGCCGAGGGCGAGAACGTGGAGGCGGGACTTACCTTTGTGGGGCTTACCTGCATGATCGACCCGCCGCGCACCGAAGTCATCGGCGCGGTGAAGAGTTGCCACGAGGCGGGGATACGCGTCGTCATGATCACGGGCGACCACAAGGTGACTGCCATTGCGATAGGAAAGGCGCTCGGCATCTACGAGAACGGCAACACCGCCGTGACGGGCGCGGAACTTGCCGCCATGTCCGATATGGAACTCGACGAGGCGGTCAAGACGACCACCGTGTTCGCGCGCGTATCGCCTTCGGATAAATTGCGCATCATGCAATCGTTGCAGCGCTGCGGCGAAGTCGCCGCCATGACGGGGGACGGCGTGAACGACTCCCCCGCGTTGAAGGCCGCCGACATCGGCATTGCGATGGGCTCGGGAACGGACGTCGCCAAGGACGCCGCGGACATGGTGCTCATGGACGACAACTTTACGACTATCGAGAGCGCCGTGCGCGAGGGCAGAAGGGTGTACCGCAACATCCAGAAGGTCATCCAATTTTTGCTCTCGGGCAACATCGCGGAAATTTTGGTGCTCTTCATTGCGACCCTCTTCAACCTGCCCGCACCCCTCCTCGCGATGCACGTTCTCATCATCAACCTCGTCACGGATACGCTGCCCGCGCTCGCGCTCGGCGTAGACCCCGCCGACAAGAACGTGATGAAAGTACCGCCCGTCAAGAGCGGGACGCTGTTCGAAAAGGGGCTTGTGTGGAGAGTGGTGCTCCACGGCGCGTTCATCAGCGCGGCGACGCTCGGCGCATACTTCATTGGGCTTTCGTACGACCACACCCAGAGCCACATCGTTGCGATGACGATGGCGTTCGCCGTCATCGCCCTCTCGCAACTGCTGCACTCCTTCAACCAGCGGTCGAATACCGAGTCCATCTTCTCGCGCGGGAACGGGCACAACCCCATGCTGTTCGTGATGATCGGCACGTCCTTTCTCATCGCCGCGGCCGTGCTCTTCATCCCGCCGCTGCAATCGTTTTTCAGTTTCACCTTCCTCTCGTGGGAGCAGTACCTCATCGTGCTGGCGCTCTCCGTCGCGCCCCTCGTGTGCGTGGAGATCTCCAAACTCGTCATCCGTATTCTGCGCAAACACGGGAAACAGGTGGGATAAAGGAGTTTTATGAAAATAGCGTTTTTCGACGCAAAAGATTACGATATCCCCTCCTTCACGCGGTGCGGCAAGGAGGCGGGGATCGAGTTCAAATTTTACGAGACCAAACTCGACGAGGACACCGTGAAACTTTCAAAGGGGTTCGACGGCGTGTGCGTGTTTGTCAACGATACGGTGAACGCCGCCGTTGTGGACAAACTCTACGATTACGGCGTGCGCGTCATCGCGCTCCGCTGCGCGGGCTATAACAACGTCGACCTAAAACGGTGCTTCGGCAAAATTCACGTCGTGCACGTGCCCGCCTACTCGCCGTACGCCGTCGCCGAACACACCATGGCAATGCTCCTCACCTCGGTGCGGCGCATCCACAAGGCGTATGACCGCACGCGCGACTTCAACTTTTCGTTGAGCGGCCTCATGGGATTCGACCTGCACGGAAAGACGGTGGGCGTCGTCGGCACGGGCAAGATCGGGCACATCTTCATCGACATCTGCAAGGGCTTCGGGATGCGCGTCGTCGCCTACGACAAGTACCCGAGCGGGGAGGGAGAGATCGAATACGTCTCCCTCGACAGGCTGTTTGAGACGAGCGACATCATCTCGCTGCACTGCCCGCTCACCGAGGAGACCCACCACTTGATCGGCAAAGAAGCCCTCGGGAAGATGAAGAAGGGCGTCATCATTCTGAACACCTCGCGCGGGGCGCTCATCGACGCCGAGGCGCTCATCGACGCCATCAAACAGCGCATCGTGGGCGCGGCGTGCCTCGATGTGTACGAAGAGGAATCGGATATCTTCTTCCGCGACTTCTCGGGGCACATCGTGGAGGACGACGTTTTGGCGCGGCTCATCTCCATGCCCAACGTCATCGTGACGAGCCACCAGGCGTTTTTGACCGAGGAGGCGCTCACCAACATCGCCGAGACAACGGTGAAGAACCTCATCACCTTCCGCGACGGCGAAGTGCCCGAAAACGAACTGTGCTACAACTGCGGCCGCGTGGAGGATTGCCGCAAACAGCGCAGGGGAAAGTGCTTTTGAACAAACTTTGGCGGGCGTTTTCTTGCACGGCGCAGGAAAACGCTTGCTTTTTTTTGCGCGATATAGTAAGATAGGAACGCAACTACGGAAAACTTGTTCCCGTACCTCAGCAGGATAGAGGACCCGCCTCCTAAGCGGGCTGCCGCGCGTTCGAATCGCGCCGGGAACGCCAAAAGCCGTGGGTTCGCCCGACGCGAAGCGGCGCACAAGCGCGTAGCGCGCAGTATTCCCGTACTTCGCCTTCGGCTCGTGAGCCGCATAAGGTTGCACAATACAGGTGCGGCTATCGGGAGTACCAAAAGGGAGACAGGTTTTACCTGTCTCCCTTTTGGTTTTTTTATGGAAATAATTCCGAAATAACAAAACGCCCTTCCAAACAGTGCATTTGCCCCAATTGATAGACTTTTCGAATGATTTATGCTATCATAGAGAAAAAGGAGGCCGAATATGCCGTATACTTTGGGAACGATCGAAGCAAGCGAGGCTCTTATCAAGGACCTGTATATCAATTTAAGAAAAAAGGTGAACGCGTGGTCGGAGATCACAAAACAGACCTCGCAGGCAAGAATGGGCTATATCGGCCAACACCTCACAAGCGTTGTGACGGGCTTCCCCGGAGGCAAGTCGGGTGCGCGGGGGTATGATTTGATCATATCGCAAGACCCCCTCAAATACGGGGAGATCAAGACGTGCTACCGCGTGGATCAATTGGGCTTATGCAAAGACTGCGGCAACGTCGTTTCCAGCATAGAAAAGCATTGCTCCAAATGCAACTCCACGAATATAAAACGGCGGGATGACTCGAAATGGTTGATCGCCGTAAAGGATGAACACGCTCTTCTGAAAGTTTTACAGCCCGACGTGTATTATTTTGTGCTGTTTGAAATGGAAGATTTTTCCGACCCCGACAATATGAATATTGTTGCTTCCATTTGGGAAGTAAACCCCAAAAACATCGGATTCAAGTACTGCATGGTCGATTATTACTATAACATCAAGTCTACTGCGCCGTTAAATATATGGCCGCATATGATAAAATTCCTGTTGTTTCACCCCAAACTGATTTACCGCTCCGTCATAAAAGAAAACGATCAAATAGAGACACAGATCTTTCCGACGCTGAACAATACGAAATTTACAGAGTTGGCCGAGCTCACGCACTATTCGCAAGTGCCGAATTTCACCGTTGACGCGGTCAAGAATTGCTTGACGGAATTAAATGTAACTTTTGCGGAGAACGCAACAAAAAAGGATCTTCTCTCCCTGTTGGAAACCGAAAGAAGATCCCGGAATTTATCGAGTCAAGCCATTACGGATTTGGTTGCAAAGGCGATCTATCTTCCCAGAATTTCCGATAAACTCGGAATATTGGGAGGCTAAAACCGATCTATAAGTTCAAGAGACTTTTTATAATACTCTGCATCGATCTCAAAGCCGACGTAATCGCGTCGGTTTTTTTTGCACATACACGCCGTGCACCCGCTGCCCATAAAGGGATCCAATACGAGGTCGCCTTCGTTGCTGCTCGCCAAAATCAATCGCTCCATCAGTTCAAACGGCTTCTGCGTGGGATGGATCCTCTCTTTGTTGTTGTAAAATTTAAGGTCGCACCATACGTCGTTCATGCCGAGAATTACGTTGTATGTTTGAGATAATTCCTCATAGGGATATTGAAATTGTAAAATGTTTTGCAGCGACTCCCACAACTCCTTCGTCGGGATCTGTTCGCACACATTTTCCCCCGTGTAGATGCTCCACATTCCGCCGCCGTTCGATTTTACGCCAAGGCGTTCATTGATGTCCTTTGCAGATAGCCCCAACGCCTTTTGCCGTTCTTTCAGCATCTCTCTTATAAAAGGCCTCGAGTCTTTATAGAACATCAGGATGCTCTCGGTGGTGTTGGGGAACATTTTATAATTCTTTGTCGCCCTGCCCGATACCGCCTGTATCCCTTTATCTATAATGATCTGCTGCTTGAATTTGAACCCCAACCGCTCGATTTCCGGCAACAGATAGGCGAGCGTTCTGAAAAAACCGAAAATATACAGCGTGCCCCCCTTCCTCAATGCGCGGGATACCTTTATCAACCATTGCTTGGACCATTCGACATAATCCTTCTCCGTCCGCCAAAGATAATCCCATTTTTGCTTGGAGACTTTGAAATAGGGCGGATCGGCGATCACCAGATCCACGCTTTCGTCATCTATGTACGCGTCCAAATTTCTGCAATCCGAATTGTAAATGATATTTTTTTCCATTTGCCCCATTATACCACAAGATGTTGCCCTGCGCATATAAATTTTTATATGTTTTCCGTTATGTTTTCCGATTCCGAACAAAATATTTGGTCTTTTTCTTCCGAAGCGGCTTCTTCGGCGGGAGCGGCTTCCTCGGCGGGCGGGGCGGTTGCCTCCTCTGCGGGAGCAGTCTCTTCGACGGGAGCGGTCTCCTCGGCGGGAGCGGTCTCCTCTGCGGCGGTCGCCGCCTGCCCGCGCGGACATCTGCTCACATATACAAGGAAGATCCACAGCGCGACGTCGGCGATCAGCACCGCGGCTGCCAGCGCGACGAGCACCATGAGGGCTATAAACTGCGAATTATCGACGTGGATAAGCAAATTCATCTCGATCTCCTCTTCTTTTTCTCCTTGATGGCGCGGATCTCAAGCGCCATGACGGCGACCCCGAGCACGAGCGCCGCGGCGGCGAGGCCGATGGGCGTCATGAGCGGCGTGTTCGCATAGGTGAAGGCAATCGTGGAGAGGCCGTCCATCGTAATGACGATGTAGTCCCCCTCCACCGTATAATCGATCGCGACGATCTCCATATTCTCCCCTTCGCCCCGCACGGAAAAAACGCCAAACCCGTTTCCGCGCAACTCCTCGGGAATGAGCAGCCTTACCGTCACGCGTTCGGAGGTCGCCACCCGCGCGCCGTCCTTATAGAAATCAATATCGTATGCCTTTGCAAGCCCGCCGCCGAACGCCCCGCCCGCGACCATGACGCTCCCCAAAGCCTTTGCGCTCTGCCGCATACGCAGTTCCAACGTGGGGTCAAGCCCCGCCGCGCTTTCCACGATGACGTCGGGCGCTTCGCCCTGCTCCCCTTCGAGGTGCGACTGCATCTGCACGCGCAATATGGTGAGCGTCGCGCTGCGCGAAGGGATCTCCATATAGTTGTCGAAGTCGCCCTCAAAGTACGCGACGACCGCATAGACGCCCGGCTCCGTCCTGCCGTTGCCCGTGTAATGCGCCCAAACGCCCGCGGGAAGCCCCGTCGCCGCCAGGCTGTGCGCCGAGCCGTCCCACCTGAACACGCCGTCCGCAAAGTCCGCCTCGCCCATATCGTAGACGGCGCGCCCGATCGTGAAGGCGTATTCAAAGGCGGCAAGCGTGTAATTTCCGCTCTCCGCGCCCACGAGCGCGACGGTCACGGTGTAGTCGCCCGCGAGCGTGGGAAGTTCTCCGCCCGCAAACGCCGCGCCGCCGTTCGCAACGCCCGCATAGGAGAGGATGGAAATTTCCACCTCGTCGTCCCACAGGACGCCCTCCGCAAGGCGCGCCGCGGGGTCGTTCGCGCCGCCATAGACGAGGCCGTCGAACGCGCCGAAGTCGGCCGCAAGCGTGCGCGGGGACACGGTGTATTCCGCGGAAACGAGCGTGATGAGATAATTGGGATTTTCCCACACGACCTGCACCGCATACCCGCCCGCGGCCATGCGCGCATCGAGCAAAACGCCGCCGCTCCCCTTCCGCAGGGAATAGGAAAGCCCGAGGTCCGCAAACGTCTCGCCGCGCTTGCCGTACCAAGCCCCCTCAACGCCGCCCGAGCGAACGGCGGAGAGCGTCACCTGCTCCGCAAGCGGCAGAGGCGTTGCGCCGTATGTGTGCCCCTCGAACGAGAGGGTCAGATCGATCTTCCGCGGAACGATCTCGAAGTCGGGCTGCACATCGCCGTACCAGCGGAAGCGGATATAGTGGCTCTCCTCGCCGTCTTTGAGATAGCGGACTCCGATGCGGTATACGCCCACGGGCAGGCGGTCTCCGTTGTCCGTTTCGCCGAGTTCGTGCGTCACACCCAATTCGTCGATGAGATAGAAGGTGAAATAGCGTTTGTTGAGCCGCTCCCCCAACATGGTACCCTCGTCGCCCGCCGCGCCCGCCACGACTTCGCGGATGTGCGCATACAATCTATCGCGCAAGACGTCCTGCGTGTGGGCGGCGTCGCCGTATTCCACGTTGTGGAAATGTCCGTCCACGATGCTCTCATCCAGACGGATCGTGATCTCCTCATGGTAGATGTGCACGGTATAATACCCGTAGTAGGTGTTGTGGTTCGCGCCCTCGATCCTGATATAGACGCAGTAGCCCTTGGGCGTATTCACATACATATCGGCGTTCGCCGCGTGCCACATATCCGCGTGTTCGCCCCGCTTCAACGCCTTGAAGAACGCCACGATCGCGCCTTCGTCGTGCGCGCTCTCCGCGTGCTCGGTCACGATATAGGAGACCTTCACCACGTCGCCGCCGGGAACGGTGAACGGGAACTCCGCGCTGCTCTGGTCGGGCAGGGCGAGGTCGTGCCGCTCGCCGCCCGTGTGATACAAAAATTCCCGATCTTTGAGCGCAGCGAATTTTTCATTCTCCTCGATATCCGCGGCGGAGATCGTGAAAGTAACCGTCAATTCATCCTGTGCGCCGCCCGCCCAGCAGTAATTTATGAGGTCTCTGAGCGCCACCCTCATGGGATATACGCCCGCATTTCTGGCGGTCAGCGAGGCGCTCTTTCGATCGACGCCGTCGCCCGAAGCCGACATCGTCGCAAAATCAAAGCCGCTCGCCTCAAACAGGTGCTCTTCGCCGTCGTAGACGATGGTGCGATCGCCCGTGGGCCTTTCAAGTTCGACCCTTGCAATGGTGTACGAAAAACTTTCCCGCCCGAGCGTATAGTTGCGCTTTGCCCTGCCCTTGAGTTCAAGGCGAACGTCATACGTCCCCGCATCTTTCGGCAGAAGGCGTTGGTCGACGCCGTCATATTTTACGCCGCCGTAAAACACGTCGTAATCCTCGCCACGGCGCAGCGTCTCGCCCGCGACGCCTTCCAGCGTTTCGAGAAGTTCGCGCGCCGCCCCGCTGTACTGCCCGCCCGAAGGCGTCTCGTAGACGATATTTGCGCGCGTCACCGTGTACCGCGCGCCCTCCGGCTCTCCCACAATGCGATAGTCGCCGCTCTCCCAAACGATGACAATGGTATATTCGCCCGCCTCCATGGCGCTGAAATATTCTGCCGCCGCGCCGCTGCCCGATCGGAAGCGGTAGGAAAAGTCGAGCGCGTCGTCGGGGTTTCCGTACCAAACTCCGCCGCCCACGCGCACCGCGCTCGCCGCGATCTCGCCGTGCCGCCCGTCGCCATAGACGTTGGTGCGCGCGCCCGTGAGGGTCACCTTTATCTCGCGCGGCGTCACCGTGACGTCGCCCGCCGTGTAGAAAACGTCGTAATTTCCGACCGCCCTGCGCTCCGCGCGCACCGTTGCGCCCCGCTCGCCCGCGTGCGTGCCGCCCTGCGCGTACCCGTCAAAGACGTATTCCCCCGCGGCCAGAACGGCGGCAGTCATCGCCTCCGCGTCCTCCCACGGGGTAAGACCGCCCGCGATTTTCGCGCCGACGTTCCCCCGCCCGAGCGCGTCTCCATACACGACTTCGGCGAAGAGGTCTACGGTGAGCGGCCGCGGCGTTACCGTATATATCGCGCCGCCGACTTGAACTATCGTATAATTTTCGTTGGCGCAAGTGACGGCAACGGAGTACTGCCCAACGTCCATCCTCTCGTCGAGCGAAAGCCCCGTCTGCCCGTCGCGCGCAAAGGTGAAGCCAAGCCCCAGCCCCTCTACGGTGTCCTTCCCGAACAGCCCCTCTTCGTTCACCGTGTTGTTCTCGGGCGCGTTCTTGCAGGCGACGCGCGGAAGGATGCTCCCGAACTCGCTTTCCCCGTAGACGTGCGTCCTGCTCCCGCCGAGGGTGAGGATAAGGGCGCGCGGGCTTACCGTCATGGTGGGCGCGCTGCCGCCCTCCCACACAAATTCGATGTAGCCGCTCTCCTCGTCCGCCGCGTTCGGCTTGGCATAGCGCACGTGCAGGGCATATGTCGCGTTCGCGGCGAGGGGGTCGCCGATCGCATACTCCCTTCCGCCCGCCGCGTCCGTGAAGTAGAATTGGAAGTAGTCCTTTTCCGCCTTGAACTGCGCCTTTTTGTTCTCGGAGAGGGTGCCGTCCTCCGCGGTCGCCGTTATGCTCTCGATCCGCTCAAACACCAGATCGAACAGCGAACTGTACGTGTGCGGCACGTCGCCGTATTCGCACGTAAAATCGAGGCCGCCCTCCGCCATCTTGATGATGAGCCGTTCGTGGTAGATGTGCAGGGTGTAATACCCGTAATAGGTCGCATGGTTGGGGGCTTTCGCCTCGAAGAACACGCAGTACCAGCCCGGCTCTCTTGCGGGCGCGGCGCGGTCGGAATATCCAACGCCTTCAAGTTCCTCCGCACCCGCGCAGAGAAGGGCAAGATAGCCCTCTATCTTCTTCCTGAACTCCTCGTGCAGCGCGCCGCCCTCCGCGTGCGAGAGAACGATGTACCGCAGCGCCACTTTATTTACGATGCCGTTGTCGTTGCCTCGGAGGATGAGCGGGAAGGCGGCATCGCCCTGCGCGGGCAGTTCAAGCGACTGCGCCGCCCTATCGTCGGCGGAATACAGCGCGCTGCGCGATTTTTCAAAGCCCCGCGTGAAGTCCTCCGCGATCGCCGCTGGCAGGATCTCGTATCCGAATTGCCGCTCGCCCACGATGGTATAGTTCGCGGCGGTCTGGGAGGAGGAGAGCGCCACCTCGGCAAGATATCTGCCTGCGTCGCAGGGGAGCAAGCCGCCGAACGCCGCGCCGTCGGGCGAGTACTTCACCGTATAATCGTCGCCAAGCGCGAGCGCGTCCCCATAGTACAGATTGCCGAAGGTGACGCTCACGCCCTGCCCGCGACCCGTGTAAACCGTGCGTACCATGTCCGCCTTCGCGGTGATCTCGCGCCGCTCGATGACGAGCGTGCACCCCATGTACGAGATGGCGTAGTTCTCGGTCATGCCCCTCGCGTTTACCGTGATATCCCTGCGCAACGCGGACATACCCGCCTTGTAACCGCCGAAGTCAAAGGTGGCCGCCGCCTTGGCCGCCCCTTCGATATCCGCCCTTTTGTCGCCGTTTTTCAGTTGGTTTTCGTCCGCCACCGTAACGCGCACGTTGTCCGCGCCGACCTCCTCGCCGTAGGTGACGCGCGCCGCGAGGAGCACGGTGAGGCTTGCCCTCTCCACGCGGTACGCTGCGCTCTCCGCCTCAACGATGTAGTTGTCGTCCGCCCAAACAAGTTCGACGGTGTAATCGCCTGCGGGCGCGCCCGCGTCCAGCGCGCGGCTTCCGCCCGCCCATTTGAGCGCGTACTCCGCGCCCCGTTCCAGCGCCTCCGCGTCGGCAGCACTCCCGTACCAAGCCGCGCCGATCACTTCATTGCCCTCGCCGTCCACGCGCACCGCACGCAATATGGGTCGCGCGGGAGTATCGCCGTAGACGTGTTGCAGCGCGCCGCCGAGCGTCACCCTTATCCTGCGCGGCGTGACGTTGAGATTGCCCTCCGCGCTCTCATAGAGGACGGCGTAGTTGGGGATCTCCCCCTGCGCGGCGGCCGTCATTCGATACCTTCCCACCTTGGTTGCGCCCGCCGCATAGCCGCCGAAGTCGAAGGAGGCTGCCGCCCGCGCCGCCGCAAGCACTTCCGCCGCGTCGTCGCCCCCAACAAGCCCCGTCCTCACCGCAAGCCGCACGTTTTCCGCGCCGATCTCGTCGCCGTAGACGACCTCCGCCGTCACCGTCACGGCGAGCGGCTTTCTCTCAACGGTGTAGGCCGTGCCGTCCGCGCCCACGATTTGGTAATTTCTTGCAAGCGCGCTGCCGCCCGCCCATTGCACGATGACGGTGTACTCGCCCGCCGCCATGCGCGCGTCATATTCCCTTCCGCCGTCCGTGCCTTTTTGGAAGGTGTATGCAAGTTGCCCGTTCAGCCCCGCTCTGTCCGCGTCCGTCGCGTACCAATTTCCCGCGCTGTCCGCACGCGTCGCGTCCGCCTCGATCTCCCCGTGCACGGCGTCGCCGTACGTGTTCGTGCGCGCCCCTTTCAGCGTCACGCGGATCTTGCGTTTTTCCACGTCTACCTTCCCGTCGATGAAGGTCACCTTGTAGTTATCGAGTTCCACGGCGTCGGCGCTCACCATGGCGTCCATTGCGCCCGCGCCCGTCACGCCCGCCGTGTAGTTGAATTTGAACGCCGCGCCCACCTTCTCCTTTGCCGCCCGTTCGATGTCCGCCCGCCTGTCGTCATATTGCAGCCCGTCCGCGATCGTCACGGTCACATTGCTCTCGTCCATCTCGTCGCCGTAGACGACGCGCGCGGAGAGGCTCGCCCGCAGGGGCGCGCGGTTGACTGTAAATTCCCTTGTCGCCTCGATGCCCTCGTAGTTCTCGTTGCCCTCTACGCTCGCCCGCACATAGTACGTGCCCGCGGCGGTGGGCGCAGTGCCCGTAAAGCTGCCCTCGCCGTCCGCCGAATAGGTGAACGTCACTTTGCCGAAGTAGGGCGTCGCGGTGGGCGCGTTTGCGCTTTCGCCGTACGTCCAACTCTGTATGGCGAGGGCTTTCTCCCAGCCGTTCTTCGCGCGGACGATCGCATACTCCCGCGTCTCGCCCGCGATGTCGTAATTTGCGGCCTTCTCCCTGTCGCCCTCCGCGACCGTCGCCCGAAAGGCATACCTGCCCACGTTCAAAAATTCGCCGCCCGGCGAGGTCATCTCCACGTCGAATATGATCGTCCCGTCCGTTCCCTCGCCCTTTGCGCTCGCCCGCGGCGTTGCAATGCCGCCGTTCGCGTAGGAATATGTGTACTGCACATCGCTGCCCGACCACTCCACCACGAGGCGCGCCCTGCCGATCTCATACTCCCTTTCGAGGTTTCCCGTCAGTTCGTAGTTGTGCCCGTCGGCGTCGGTAAGCGCGGCCGTGAAGGTGTACTTCCCCGCATTGCGGAATTGCCCGCCGCCCTTGATCGCCACGGCGAGCACGGCTCTCCCGCCGTCCGCCGTCGCCGCGGGGTACTCCTCCTCGGGAATTTCCTCGCCGCGATAGGTGTACGTCCTGCCCTCCCACGCCGCGGTCACGCGCTTTTTGGAAACGGTCACGGCAAATTTTGCCGTACCCATGTCCAAGGTGTAGTTCTTGCTCCGCGCGCCGTCCGCGGGGTCGAACGCCGCCGCAAGGGTGTAGTCCCCCGCCACCGTGAACGCGTTATCCGCGCCCCACGCGGGGTGCGCAAATACGGTGACGACGAGGGTGAACCTCTCCCCGTTCACGCCGTCCGCAAACGCCTCGGGCAGAGCGAGCGCCGCGCCCGAATATTCGTATTCCCCCGCCGTCCACGTCACGCCCACTTTCAGCGGCTCTACTTTGAGCGTGCCGCGCCTGTAATCGAATTCGTAGTTGTCGGAGGCAAGCCCCTGCGGCACAATGTCGTAGTCGCCCGCGTTCGCAAACTTTTTATAGCCGCCGAACGTGTATTCAAGCGCCCCGCCGAGGGCGTCCTCCCCCTCGCCGTTTACAAAGCCCGCGTACTCCACGCCGCCGTCCGCGGCCTCGTCGCCGTAGCAGATCGTCCTGTCCTTCGCCGTCACGGTGAGTTTCGCCCTTTCTATCGTGAAGCCCCTCTCCCCGTCCGCCGCCAGCGTGTAGTTGTCCGCGCCCGTGCCTTCAAGCGCCGCCGCCTTCACCGTATACGTTCCCGCGAGCGCGGGCTTTTCCGTCCCCTCGGGGAGGGCAACGTTGCCGTTCGTCGTCCCGCCGAAATGCAATAGCGCCGTCACCGCGTCGCCGTTTACGATCCCCTCGAGGGTCGCCGAAAACGTGCCGACGTTCCCATACGTCAAATCTTCGGGCAGGGCAATTTTCGCTTTCAATCCCCGCCGCGCAACGGTGTACGCGTCCCTTCCTTCATATCTGATATCCCACACCTTATAATTTTCGTTCCCGCACTTCACGCCGACGGCATACTCCCCCGCGGGCGTCGTCGCGCTCGGCGCAAACGCCAAGCCCTGCGCCGAATAATAGGAAAGTTTGAGAATGGAAATATCGTCCTTATCCCCCACGTACCAACGGTTTTCGTGAAACGCCTTTACGCTCACCCATTCCCCGGGGTCATCGCCGTACGTCCCCTCGCGAAAGGTCAGCGTCAGAGCGATCTCGCGCGGGAGAATGGTGAGTTTGCACCCCTCAAATACAACGGTCTGGTTGCCGAGTTCAAGCGGTTCGGCGGTCACGTCAAACCTTCCCGACTCCGCAACTTCCGCCCCCACGGTATACCCGCCGAAATCAAATTTTATCTCTTGGTTTTCCCTCGCTTTCTCCAACTTTTCGAGAACGTTCTCGTCCGCCCCCGAAAAGACCATTTTCGCGTCGTAAATCTCGTCGCCGTATTCCACCGTCGCGCTCTCGATCTTGATCGTCGATATTCCGTTCGTGATTTGAAATTCCACATACGCCGTGGCCGGAGGGTCTGCCGTATCCTCAAGCACAAACATTTCTACACGATAATAGCCCCTCGCAACAGCCGGCCCCATGCTCCACGTATAGTCCGAAGGATCGTCAAGACTATACCAATAATCGATTATTAATTCCCCGGGGAATTCCTCTGCGCCCTCGATCTTCACCGAAACTTCAAACGCCTCGCCCGTGTAGGGAACTTGCGCGGGTGCGTCCAGCGTGGCGGTTACCGTCCTTGCGCCGTCCCGCGCTTCGTCATGGGTGGAGGAGGTGCACGTCGCCGTGAGAACAGCCCCCTCCGCGCTGTATTTCCACTTATCGGTGTGCGCAGAACTTACCGCCGTGCTCTCCGCTTCGCTCGCCACCGTGCTCCATTCGGCCGCCGCGCTCTCCGCCTGCGCGCCCCTTGCGCCGACCGCGGCGACCGATGCCCCCATCGCCGCGCACGCCATCATCGCAAAGGCAAGTCCCATTATGAAAAATTTACGGTTCCTATTCATCGGCAGCCCTATTCCCCGTGTTTCATAAGATCTTCCGCCCGCGCCCTCATCTTCTGCCCCGACGGAACTCCCCACGCGAACTTTGTCGAAATTGCATATATTTCACAAATTAAAGCAATTATACCACCGCGCGGCGCGGAAGGTCAATATATGAATGAAAATTTCCGTGGCGTATATACATTTTTTGCGCCAATATTGCAAATTTTCCCTAAATTTATGCAAAATTTTTGCATTTTTTCACCGCTTTATTCTACGCCGCAGCGCACCCCGCCGCCCCGATTTTCATATGCTGTACTTGGGGAGGCGGCATGAAAATTTCCCTCTGCATGATCGTAAAAGACGAGGAAGGGACGCTTGCGCGGTGTCTTGAAAGCGTCCGTTCCCTCGCGGATGAAATTGTCGTTGTCGATACGGGTTCGGCAGACAAAACGGTGGAGATCGCAAAGCGCTATGCCGATCGCGTGGCGCATTTTGCTTGGCGGGATGATTTTTCCGCAGCCCGCAACCATGCCTTTTCGTTGGGCACGGGCGACTACCTCATGTGGCTCGATGCGGACGACGTCATTCCCCCCGCCGAGGCGGAAAAGTTCCCCGCCCTCCGCGCCCTTTTGGAGCGCGAGCGCCCCGACCTCCTGTTCTGCCCCTATGAGGCGGGCGGGCTTCTGTACTTCCGCGAGCGCTTCGTGCGCCGCGAGGCGCAGTTCAAGTGGGTGGGCAGGGTGCACGAGTGCATCGCGCCGCGCGGAAAAACGCTCCAAGCCGACTTCCGCGTCCTCCATCTCCGCGGGGAAAGGCCGTACTCCGCGCGCAATCTTCAAATCTACCGCAAGTGGGCGCGGGAAGAGCGACTCTCGCCGCGCGATCTCTTCTACTTCGGGCGTGAACTCTACTACCACGCCGAATATGCGGAGGCGGAAAAAATACTCGCCGCCATGCTCGGCGGCGACGGTTGGTATGTCAATAAGATCGAGGCGTGCAAGGTGCTCTCGGACTGCGTTCTGAATTTGCGCGGCGCCGAGGCCTCCCTCGCGCCCCTCTTCCGCTCGCTGGAATACGGCGCGCCCCGCGCCTCCGCCCTGTGTATGTTGGGCGACCGCCATACGCAGATGGAGCGCTTCGGCGAGGCGGTCTTTTGGTATCGCGCCGCCATGCTCTGCGAAGATCACGCCGCCGAGGGCGACTTTGAACTGCCCGCCTGCCGCGATCTCATCCCCCTCTTGGGGCTTGTCGTCTGCCATTGGGCGCTGGGCGAAAGGGAGGCGGCGTATTTATGCCATAAAAAAACGGAGGCGCTTGCGCCAACGCACCCCTCCGTCGTCTACAATCAAAAATTTTTTGCGGCTCACCGCATCAGCGACATGGCCTCCCCGTAATCGGTCGCGACCTTCCCCATGTAGCCTGCGGGCTTGCCCTGCGGCGCGAACAAAATAAAGTCCACTCCCATGCGTTCGGCGCATACCATGTCCGAGGTCAGGCTGTCGCCGAGGAACACGGCGCGGCTTCTTTCAAACCCCTCCGTGTGCGCCGCAACGTAGTCCGCATAGGCGTGCGAAGGCTTGTCCGCGCCCACCTCTTCGGAGATGAACACCCCCGCAAGGTAGGGCGCAAAGCCCGCAAGTTGGATGTGCCGCCGCTGGATGCGCGCCCCGCCGTTGGTCGCGATGTACACCCGCCCGCGCGCCGAAAGCCGCTCCAAAAATTCCCGCGCTCCCTCGTAGGGGAAGCACACCTCGGGGAAGTTTTCAAAGTACTCCCGCGCGACCTCCTCCGCCGAGGCCTCCACGCCCAACTCCGCAAAGAGCAGGGCAAACCGCCGCACCATGAGTTCCGCCCGCGTGATTTGCCCCTTCTCCAACAGTTTCCAAAGCCCGTCGTTGATCTCGTGGTAGCGCGCATACGCGCCCTCGTCCGCCGCGATGCGGAAGGCGCCGAGCGCATGAAAAAAATTGACCCGCTCCGCGCGCGCAAAGTCCAAAAGCGTCGCGTCCATATCGAGAAAAAAGATGTCCTTCACTCAATCCTCCACAATGGCAAGCCTGCCCAGCGCGCGGGTATAGGCGATGTATTTTTCGTTCTCCGTCATGTCCCTGTCGTAGACGGCGACGGCGGAAAATTCCAGCCCCTTGCTCTCGTACACGCTCATCACGTTGATGCGGCTCTTGGAGATCTTCCCGTCCGAGGCGAGCATCTTAAAACCGCGCTTTGCAAAGAGGGGCAGGTATTCCTCGCGCGCGATGACGGCTTTCAGCCCCGCGCTCTCGCGTAGCCACGCGCCCAACCCGCGCGGTTTCAGCCGTTTTACCGCCTCGCCGTGGAGGCCGATGGACTTCATCTCCACATCCAAAGCGCCCGCCACAAAGTCCACGATCTCGTTGGTGTTGCGGTAATTTTGGTTGAGCGAATACACATTCTCCGCGATGCACGCCCAATCTTTCACGCCGCGCCACGGGGTGATGTTCTGTTTGAGGTCGCCGAACACGTTAAACGCCGCGTCGGAATGGATGGTGCGCAGAAGTTCGTACTCCCCCTCGGAGATATCCTGCCCCTCGTCCACAAACACCAGCCCGTAGCGGGGCGTCAGCTGTCTGCCCGCCGCCGCGAGCACGTAGCAGAGGGCGTACCCGTCGGAGGGGTACACCCCCTTCATGCCGAATTTGCGCTTGGCGCGCTTCACCGTCTCGCGGTAGAGCCACCGCGCAATATCCACGCTGCTCTTGCACTTTCCGAGTTCGGCGCAATGCCCCGTCAGCCGCATGACGGAGAAGAACTCGCGGAAGAGTTCCACCCCCTCGCCCATCGCGGCGATGACCCCGGAAATTTTCTCCGCCTCGGCCTTCAACTCCTCCCTGCGCGCTATGCGCTCGGCGTAGGTGTAAATTTCCGTGTTCCCCCTGCGCTGGCGGTAGCGTTTGAGATCAAGGATCTCCCGATCCACAAGCTCGCAAAGAGCCGCCAGATCGTCGCGCGCGCGGGCGAAGATCTTATCTGCGCCGCCCGCGATGTACTTCGCCGAGCGGTAGAAATCGAGGAATTCGCGGAAGAGTTTATCGGGCGTGCGCAGTTTCCCTTCGAGCACATAGCCGAGGAAATCCTCCACGCCCATGAACGAACTCATCAGCATACGGAAGGGCTTTGTAAAGTAGAAGCCGCCCTCCTTGTCGTCCTTCATCTCGCCGAGAACGGCGCGGCGCACGCGCACGGAGGCGTTCTTCACGCGGGTGTACATCTCCTGCCTGCGGCGGCAGTCGCGTAGCACGTTTTCGGCGACCTCGCGGCACTCCTCCCCCGCAAACAGCCCGTAAATGTCGCCGTAGATCTTTTGCACCCGCTTTTTCGTGTCCTCGGTGAAGCGGGGGGAATAGAGGTAGGCGAGGTATTCCTCGGGTTCGCGCTCGCTCCCCAGCCGCGCGCCGAGATCGATCCCCTCGGCAAGCAGGGCTTGGAAGAAGTAATTTTTCAGGGTGATGGTGCGTACCCGTTGCAGTTCGAGCACCTGCGCAAGTTCGTCGATGAAGGCGTTAAAACTATCCGACGGGGTGATGACGAGCACGTCGCGCGGCCGCAGCGCCTCGTTGTTGTACATGAGGTAACTCAGCCTGTGCAACAGGATCATGGTCTTGCCGCTGCCCGCGCACCCCTGCAGCACAAAACTCTCCCGCTCGGGCCGGGTGATGATCTCAAACTGCTGCTCCTGAATGGTCTGGATGATGTCGCGGACGTGCACATCGTCCTTGCGGCTCTTGATGATGCTGCGAAGGTAGGGGTCGAATAAAATTTCCTCATCCCGCCCCGCGATCTCCTCGGGGGTCAGAACGTCCTTCACGGAGAGGTACTCGTTGCGGAATTCCAGAAGTTTGCCGTTCTTTACGGAGAGCGCGCGCCGAAGCACGGTGCGGTAGTCGTATTCGTTGATAGAAAAATTCACGCGGCTCTTCTGATAGTAGCGCACGGCGAGCGGGGCGCGCCAATCCACGATCTCGAGGTGCACATCCCCCTTCTTGCCGATGTAGTAACTGTTGTAGCCCTCCTTGTCGTCCACCACGTCCATGCGGGCGAAGTACGGCTCGGTGAAAAAGCACTTGTAGGCGTTCAGTTTCTTGTTCTCGGCGGAGATCAACGCGTTCTTTTCGAGGATGGCTCTGTAATCGTCCGCGCTGTACCTGTCCTGCGCGCGGATCTCGGAGATCTCCCCCTCGAGCGCGGCGATCTTCTTGCGGAAGTTCGCAATGTAGAAGAATTTGAGCATTTTGAGCACGGCGTCGAGGTGTTCCTCCTCATACGAGGACTGCTCCCCCTCGTCGAGCAGGGAGAGATACCACGCCTTATCCACATTTTTCTTGGGATCGAGCCGCTCTTTGATGGTGATTTTGCCCTTTTCCGCCACTTTGCCGAATTCCTCCGTCCTAACCCGTATCATAGCATACTTTTTTGCGATTGAGACAGTTTTTCCCAAAAAATTTTCGCGTTTTTGCTCGAAATTCGCCCGAAAGACAGGACGCGCTCCCGCCGCATCATTGGTCTTTCGTCCCATTCTTTTGTTTTCCCTTTTATCCCTCCCCCGCGCGCGCAGTTCCCCCCCTTGGGGGGGAACTGCGCGCGCGGGGGAGGGATAATTTTTTTCGCCGCCGCCGCTTTTTTGTTCTCTCCCCTCTCGTTTTCTCCGCCTTTTGCTCCGCTTCTCACTTTCTTTGATTTTCGCTCCGCCTCTTTCTTTGATTTTCGCGCTTCCGCCTTTCCGCCCACGGCGTTTGCGCCTCCTCTTTCTTTCTCCGATTTTATTGTAACATGGGATGCGCGAAGATACGGGCGCATATGACAGACTTTTTTGAAAAATTTTTCGGGGAAAAGATACACTCATTTTCCGCCCGCCGCACTTGGTGCGGCGAGCGGAAAACTCGGTATGAGGACAGACGGACGGGGCGTGCCGCGCTTAATAGACAATTGTGCAGGCGGGACGCCTCCCGCCGCACTTTGTGCGGCGGGAGGAAAACTCGGTATGAGGACAGACGGGCGGGGCGTGCCGCGCTTAATAGACATTAGTGCGCGCGGAAAATTCGGTAAGAGGACAGACGAGTGGAGTATTTGAGGCGATCATCTGCGTTTTTTACGGCAGAAGGAAAACGCGGTATGAGGACGAATGGGCGGGGTGTGCCGCGCTTAGTAGACAATTGTGCAGGCGGAAAATTCGGTATGAGGACAGACGGGCGGCAATGAAACATTCAAACAAAATTCTTTCTTTCCGCTTTTTTATTTGGCGCTTCTCCCCTTTTTCTCCGCCATGCAGAGGAGCACAAATACGCAAAGCAGCACGGCGACAGCCGCACCCAAGACGAGGTAGCAAGCCCATTCGGGCACACCATGTCCGAAGAAGTCGAGCGAACAGTCAAATCCCTCTTTGAGCGCCGTCACAAACTGCGGGGGCACGCCCTCGCCCGTCACCGCCTCGATGGCGCCGCCCATCAGGTGCTCGTGCAGCAGCCCCGTGCCGTACGTCCCCGGCAGGCACATGACGAGATCCCTCAGCCACGCAGCCATGTTTGCAAGGGGCATATACGCGCCGCACAGAAAGCCGTACGCCGAGGAGACGGTCGCCTGCACCGCGGCGATCCCGCCCTGCGACTTCACAAAGCGGCAGACGATGGCGGAAAACCCCGTTCCGAACAGCGTCAAAAGTAGCACGTCCGCCACGGTGAGAAAGACGTCCCCCGCCGAGAGGTGCCAGCCCGCGATCGCCATATAGACAAACCCCGCGCCGAGCGCGATAAAACAGACGCACGCCGTCACCAAAAAGGTGGAGATGAAGTAGGAGACGGACAGCGTCTGCCGCTTTACGGGCGTGACGCGCAGATCGTTCACCGCGCCCGTCACCTTGTCCTGCACCATGATGAGGTTGGCGGTGAAGGCGATGCTCACCGCGCACACGGCGAGAAGAGAGGAGACCAGCCACCCGCTTGCGATGCTCTCCACAAGCCCGCCCGAGAGCGCAAACCCGCCCTCTTCGACGACCGAGCGGATGCTGCTGCGGTACACGTTCCCCAAAAAGGCGAGAAAGAGGAAGAGCAAGATGAGGGGCGCGAGAAGAGAGGGCAGCAGCACCCCCTTGTCCTTGAAAAACAACTTGCAGTTGCGTGCGACCAAATAGCGTAATGTCGTCATAGTCTCTCCCCCCTCTTCCCCGTCACGGCGAGGAACACGTCGTCCATGCCGCCCTTCGTCACCTCGTAGTCGGTGAAAAGGGCGGGGTATTTTAAGATGAGCGCCGTCGCCTCGGCGGTGTTTTTCACGAAAATCCGCACCCCATTCCCCACTTTTTCGTAGTCAAGCCCCGCCTTTTGCAGTTCGCTCTCGTCCGCCCCATAGAGGGTGATGAAGTCGCCCGTATACGCATTTTTGAGTTCGAGCGGCGTCCCCTCTGCGAGCACCTTTCCGCCGTCGAGAATGACGACGCGGTCGGCGTCCGCCGCCTCCTCCATGTAGTGCGTCGTCAGAAAGACGGTCAGCCCCCGCTCCTTGCGCAGGGCGTGCACCACGTCCCACACCTGTCGCCTCGTCTGCGGGTCGAGCCCCGTCGTCGGCTCGTCCAGAATGAGGATCTTGGGGTCGTGCACGAGGGCGCGGGCAATATCCACCCGCCGCCGCTGTCCGCCCGAGAGCTTGCCCACGGGGCGCTTCAAAAATCCCTCTAAATCGAACAAATCGCACAGCGTTTGCAACTTTTCGGTAAACTTTGCACCGGCAATCCCGTACAGTGCAGCGCGGTATTTGAGGTTGTCGCGCACGGAGAGAGCCCTGTCGAGCACGCACTCCTGAAACACCACGCCGAGGCTCTTTTTTGCCTCATCGAGATGTCCGTCGATATCGAATCCACCGATTTTGACCCGCCCTCCGTCCCGCGGCGTCCTACCGCACAACACGGAGATGGTCGTGCTCTTGCCCGCGCCGTTCACGCCGAGAAAAGCGAAGAACTGCCCTTCCTCCACGGTGAAAGAGACATCGTCCACGGCCTTCACTTCGCCGTAATATTTTTTCAGATGTTCGATTTCGATCGCATTCATATCAACTCCTTACAGCATCGCAAATCCAAACCCAACAAGGGGCGAGAGAAAGATAATGAGATAAATCAAAGTGATATGGGGTTGATATTCGATGTAGAACTGCCGAAATGTGAGCCGCCACGGGTGCGGGATCAAAACCCAGCCCACAAGGTCGAACACAATGCAGATTCCGGCCCATATGGCGCCTGTAATCAATGCCTCAACCGCAGTCGGCGCGGCGAGTCCTTGCATATAGAGCCAACCAAAGAGCGGAAACAGCACGATGTTATATAACGGATGCCACGGTTTGGTCGCCTCATAGCCCTCGCCCATCGAATGGCCGTCCATCGGCTTCATGTGCAATACCTTGATATTGAACACGCAGTGCGCTATACCCACGCATGTTACGCAAACATAACACACCCAAAACCACAACATACTCATTCCAAAATTCCGCATCGTTTCCCCTTGTCGTTTTCACGCTCCGTCTACTGTTCTCATCTGCGTCATTCCGTCAATGCGTCATTCCGCCCCGCCCGCACTGCGAAAGCAAGTGTATCTTTTCCCGCGTCCTTCTTTCTGCCTACGTGTCCCGACGTCTCTATCCGCGGTAGGATGTCCCCTCCTACTCTGTTTTCTCCCAAAAGCGCTCCCGCTCGGGGAAATACAGCCCGTACAGCGCGAAGAACTCGCGCGCAAAGGCGTCCGAAATATCCTCCTCGGTGAGCGCGCCACTGTTGCCGTTGACGAGCATGGCGAGGCCGAAGGAAAAGACAGCCATATCGGCGTGGAAGGCGCGCGCCGTCTCCTCGGTCATGTGGTATTCCGCCATCATCTCGCGCACAATATCGCCGAAAAAGGGGTCGGTAATGGGCTTCCCACTGAGGAAGAGGAAGCGGAACAGCCCCTTTTCGTCGCGCGCGAACCGCACAAATCCCATGCCGTACGATTGATACCTGCTCGGCCCGCCCCTATTGAGATACCCGTCGATGTGGGCGCGGTAGCGCCGCTTCGCCTCGTCCGTCAGCGCCTTCTTCAACTCCTCCATGTTGCGGAAAAGGGAATACACGGGCTGCGTGGAGCACCCAAGCTCCTTTGCGATCGCCCGCGCGTTCACCTTTTCCTCGCCCTCACGGCGAATGATCTCCGCCGCCGCGGCGAGCACAAGCTCCCTTTTTACCCGCGCCTCTCTCGGCATATTTCCCTCCCGATAAAAAATAACAATCGTTATATAACGATTGTTATTTTATCATCTCGCCGCTTTTCTGTCAACTGTTTTCGCAAAAATTTTTGCGAAAAAGCCGCGCAAAAGGGCGCGGCTTTTTCGCATTTTATCGGTAAATCTTTTAATCGTCGAAGTCGGGGAAGATCAGATCGTCGTCGGGATTGGAAGAGAACTTATAGCGATACCCGCCGCCCGCGTCCTTTACGATGACGAACGTCCCCGTCGCCCCGTCGATCGCGTAGGAAACGGCGATCTCCGTCCTGCCGTTTTCCGTCTCGCGCTCCACGGTATACGCGCCGCGCGAAGCGCCCGTCAAAAACCGCACGGTGTACTCCGTCTCCTCCTCGCCGTGCTCCGTCTCCGTCTCGAAGCTCACCTGTGTGGACTCCGTCTTCACGCCGTTTTTGACGATCTCGTAGATGTAAACGGCTTCCGTCTCCGCTTCGCCCGCCTCCTGTTCTGAGGTCTGGGTGTGCGAGAGCGAAACGTAGTTCTGCGTGTCGCCCGCCGTCGCGGAGGCGCGCAGTTTCAGTTCGCTCGCGTACTCCGTCTCCTCTTCTCTGCCCTCGGTCTCGGTGGTGGTCGTCTCGGTGCGCGTGCCCGTCATAAAATAGTAGATCGGCTCTTCCGCCTCCGTCTTTCCCATCTCGATGACGCCGTTTAAGGTGTACGTCACAACGTCTATGGTGGTCGTCTCGTCGTCGTCCCGTATGCTCGTATGTTTAGGCTCGCCCTTTGTCTCCGAGTAATACATCGTGTGTGCAACGCTCTCCCCCGCCGCGTCCTTGCCCCTGACGGTGAGTTTGAAGGCGTAATCTTTGAGCGCCGCGTCCGACGAGGTGTTGTCCTCCACGACGGTGGTCGTCGCGCCCCTGTCGAGGAAGGAGTCGAGCATATTGAAGTATTTATTGAACTCCTCCGCCTGCTCCTGTGCCTTGGCGACCGCGTCCGCCGAACCGCTCGCCGAAACGGCCGCAACGTTCTCCCCCTCCGCGAGGGAGGCGCTCTCCGCGCCGCTCTGCGCTTCAAACAGCAATTCCGCCGTCGTCACCGCCGCCATGCCGTAGATGGATTCGGTGCTCTCGATGCCTTGGTAAGATCCCTCCGCCGTGTCGCCGTGGTGCACGCCGCCCGTGTTCCTGTTCGCGCAGCCCGCAAGGGAAAGCGCGGCGATCGCCGCAGCCGCGGCGCAAACCAAATATAATTTCTTCATTTTCCCTCCTTCGGCGGAATTTCTATCCGTCTGCATTCAATATCCTATTCGCACATTGTGTAAGGAGCGCCGAACGCATCGGCGCTCCTTTTTGGTCAGTCTTTTGCCGCGGCGGTCTCTTCCGCGACCGTCTCGCGGTAGCCCACCACCGTCTGCACGGATACATTCTTGTAGTCCTTCATGCCCGTGCCGGCGGGAATGAGTTTGCCGATGATGACGTTCTCTTTGAGGCCGATGAGCGGGTCGCGCTTGGTCTGGATGGCGGCCTCGGTGAGCACCCTCGAAGTCTCCTGGAAGGAGGCTGCGGAGAGGAAGCTATCCGTAGCAAGGGCGGCCTTGGTGATGCCGAGGAGCACGCGCTTTGCCGTAGCGGGAACGCCGCCCGCCATGATGGTCTTTTCGTTCTGGTCCTCGAAGGTGAACATATCCACGAGTTGCCCGGGCAGCATCTCCGTCGTGCCCGCGCTCTCCACGCGCACCTTGCGGAGCATCTGCCGCACGATTATTTCGATGTGCTTGTCGTTGATATCCACGCCCTGCGAGCGGTAGACCGACTGCACCTGTTCGAGGATATAGTCCTGCACGCCCTTCATGCCCTCCACGCGGATGATGTCCTGCGGGTTGACAGAACCAGCATTGAGCTGCGTCCCGGGCACGACTTTGTCGCCCGTCTTGACGAGCAATTCGGCGTTGAAGGGCAGGTCGTAATCCTTCAACTTTTCGCCCGTGCCGTCCTCAAAGACGATGACGTGCTTCAAGTTGTCCTTATTGTCGTCGTCCACCGTCACCGTGCCCGCAAATTCGCAGATGGTCGCAACGCCTTTGGGCTTTCTCGCCTCAAACAGTTCCTCGACGCGGGGAAGACCTTGGGTGATGTCCCCCGTCGCCGCGATACCGCCCGTATGGAAGGTACGCATGGTGAGCTGCGTACCGGGTTCGCCGATGGACTGCGCCGCGATGACGCCGACCGCCTCGCCCACCTTGATGGGAAGGGTGGTCGCCATATCCTTGCCGTAGCACTTTGCGCACACGCCGTAGCGGGTATTGCAGTTGAAGATGGAGCGGATGGAGACGCCCTCGTCCGCGTACTTTTGGATGCCCGCGATCTTCTTTGCGTTGACCTCGGAGATCATCTCGTTGCACGCGACGAGCACGTTCCCCTCCTCGTCGAGGATGTCCTCCGCGGCAAACCTGCCCGTGAGCCTGTCTTCGAGGCTCTCGATGAGTTCGCCGTTCGGGCCGTAGATGGCGTGCATCTTGGTGCCGCGCGGCTTTCTGCCCGCACAGCAGTCCTCCTCGCGGATGATGACGTCCTGCGAGACGTCCACAAGGCGGCGGGTAAGATAGCCCGAGTCCGCCGTTTTGAGTGCGGTGTCGGCGAGACCCTTTCTGCCGCCGTGGGAGGAGATGAAGTATTCGAGCACCGAAAGGCCGTTGCGGAAGCAACTCTTTACGGGGACTTCTATCTTCTTGCCTTGCGGGTTGACCATGAGGCCGCGCATACCCGACAACTGTTTGATCTGGTCGATAGAGCCGCGCGCGCCCGAATCCGCCATCATCCAGATGGGGTTGAACTTATCGCGCTCGCCCTGTTCTTTGAGGATGCCCGCGACCTTGTCGGTCGCCTCGTCCCACACGTCGATGACGGCGTGGTAGCGCTCGTCCTCTTTGAGGAGGCCGCGCGCGTACTTCTTGGAGATGGCGGCGACCTGCCCTTCGGCCTCTGCTACGATGCCCGCCTTTTCATCGGGGATCTTCATATCGAATACCGAGGTGGTGAGCGCCGCGAGCGTCGAATACTT
The DNA here is from genome assembly GCA_947625095.1 of uncultured Clostridia bacterium. GTDB lineage: Bacteria > Bacillota > Clostridia > Christensenellales > Borkfalkiaceae > Gallimonas. The sequence goes on from CANQMX010000005.1 coordinate 70,682, forward strand.
ATAGCCGCGTTCCTTGATCATATCGAGCACAGCGGAGGCCTTGGGCGCATAGCCCGTGCGGAAGCACGCCTCGACGATGCGCGAGAGGTGCTTCTTGCCGATGGCGCGGGCGCTGCCGATGAACTCGCGCGAAAGTTCGAGTTTCAGGTAGTCCTCGGGGTTCTCGCGCTTGACAAAGCCGAGGTCCTGCGGCATCCCGTCGTTGTAGATGATGCGCCCGACCGTCGTCTTAATGACGCCCGTCACCGAGAGGATGCCCGTCACGGGGTCTTTGGAGACAAACGCCCTGCCGCGGATGCCGTTGTTGGGCACGGCCTCGTCGCGGGAGAACTCCTTTTCGTAAGGGAGAGCCAGACCGTCGAACGCGGCGGGCAGTTCCACCGTGCGGCGGACGTAAATTTCGTCCTGGCAGTGCACGTCCTTCAACTGATAGCTCATCATCGCCTCGTCAAAGGAGGCGAATACGGGCGGTTCGTACACTTCGCCGTTGTCGTCGGGGCGGCAGAGTTCGTCGTATTTCTTGCCCTCCTCCCTGCGGAGAATGGTCAAATAGTACGCGCCGATGATCATGTCCTGCGTGGGGCTCATCACCGACTTGCCGTCCGCGAGTTTCAGAATGTTGTTGGCGGAGAGCATCAAAAACCGCGCTTCCGCCTGCGCCTCGATGGAGAGGGGAAGGTGCACGGCCATCTGGTCGCCGTCGAAGTCGGCGTTGAACGGGCCGCAGACGAGGGGCGAAATTTTGATGGCTCTCCCCTCGATGAGGATGGGTTCAAACGCCTGAATGGAGAGGCGGTGCAGGGTGGGCGCACGGTTCAAGAGAACGGGGTGCTCCTTGATGACCTCTTCCAAGACGTCCCACACAAAGTCCTTGCCCTTTTCCACGGTGCGCTTTGCGCTCTTGATGTTGTGGCTCTTGCCCGTCTCCACCAGCCGCTTCATCACGAAGGGTTTGAAGAGTTCGATGGCCATCTCCTTGGGCAGGCCGCATTGGTAAATTTTGAGTTCGGGGCCGACGACGATGACCGAACGACCCGAGTAGTCCACGCGCTTGCCGAGCAGGTTCTGGCGGAAGCGCCCCTGCTTGCCGCGGAGGAGTTGGGAAAGCGATTTGAGTTCCCTGTTGGAAGGGCCTGCGAGCGGCTTTCCGCGCCTGCCGTTGTCGATGAGGGCGTCCACCGCCTCCTGCAACATACGCTTTTCGTTCTTGATGATCATCTCGGGCGCGCCGAGCTCTATCATCCTCTTCAAGCGGTTGTTGCGGTTGATGACCCTGCGATAGAGGTCGTTGAGGTCGGAGGAGGCGAACCTGCCGCCGTCGAGCTGCACCATGGGGCGCAGGTCGGGCGGAATGACGGGAAGCACCGTCAAGACCATCCATTCGGGGCGGTTGCCGCTCTTGCGGAACGCCTCTATAATTTCGATGCGCTTGATGGCCTTCACGCGCTTGGGACCCGAGGCGGAACTCTCGATAATGGCCTTTGCCTCCTCGCTCTCCTTGTCGAGGTCGACCGCCATCAGAAGTTCGCGGATGGCCTCCGCGCCCATGCCCACTTTGAGGCCGGTCTTGGAGCTGTCGCCAAGGGTCTCTTCGAGTTCGCGCAGTTGCTTATCGTTGATGACCTGCTTGTATTCGAGTCCCGTTGTGCCGGGGTCGAGCACGACGTACGCCGCAAAGTAGATGACCTGTTCGAGGGGCTTGGGGCTCATATCGAGCAGAAGCCCTATCTTGGAGGGCACGCCGCGGAAGTACCAGATGTGCGAGACGGGCGCGGCGAGTTCGATGTGCCCCATGCGCTCGCGGCGCACCTTGGCGCGGGTGACTTCCACGCCGCACTTCTCGCAGATGATGCCCTTGTAGCGGATGCGCTTATATTTGCCGCAGTGGCACTCCCAATCCTTGGTCGGGCCAAAGATCTTCTCGCAGAAGAGGCCGTCCCGCTCGGGTTTTTGCGTGCGGTAGTTGATGGTCTCGGGCTTTGTCACTTCGCCGTACGACCATTCCCTTATCTTTTCGGGAGACGCGATGCTGATTTGAATACTGTTGAAATCGTTTAATTCGTACATACTCTCACTTCCTCCCTCTTATTCCTTATCCTCGTCGTCGTCGCCGAAGAGGTCGCCGAACGGGCCGTCGTCGTCCACGTCGGCCATATCGTCGTCCTCCCTGTCGCCGAAGAGTTCCTCGGAGGCGAACTCCTCGTCCTCGCCCGCCTCGTCGAAGATAGAGCCGAACGCGCCGTCCTCCTCCTCTTCGCCGCCGATGTCGAAGTCGAAATCGGTCTCTTCTGTCTCGGGGATGGGTTCGGGGCGCTTGCCCTCGTCCCTGTCGTCATCGTCGAATTCGCGGATGATGAGTTCCTCTCCCGTCTCGGTGAGCACCTTCACGTCGAGCGCGAGCGACTGCAACTCCTTCAAAAGCACCTTGAACGCCTCGGGGATGCCCGGTTCGGAAATATTGTTGCCCTTTACGATGCTCTCATACGTCTTGACGCGCCCGACGATGTCATCCGACTTCACGGTGAGGATCTCCTGCAAGATGTGCGCCGCGCCGTAGGCTTCCAAAGCCCAGACTTCCATTTCGCCGAAGCGCTGTCCGCCGAACTGCGCCTTGCCGCCGAGGGGCTGCTGCGTCACCATGCTGTACGGGCCTATCGAGCGCGCGTGGATCTTGTCGTCGACCAAGTGGATGAGCTTGATCATGTACATGATGCCGATCGTCACGCGGTTTTCAAAGGGTTCGCCCGTTCTGCCGTCGAACACCTGGAACTTACCGTCCACCTTGCCCTCGGGGTTGAAGAGGTTGTTCTCCCTGAAGAGCTGCTCGATGTCCTTCTCCGTCGCGCCGTCAAAGACGGGCGTCGCGATCTTCCAGCCGAGCTGGCGGCACACATACCCGAGGTGCACTTCCAAAACCTGCCCGATGTTCATACGCGAAGGCACGCCCAACGGGTTCAAAAGAATTTGCAGCGGCGTACCGTCGGCAAGGAAAGGCATATCGGCCTGCGGCAACACGCGCGAGATGACGCCCTTGTTCCCGTGGCGGCCTGCCATCTTGTCGCCGACCTGTATCTTTCTCTTCTGCGCAACGTACACGCGCACGAGTTTATTCACCCCGGGCGAAAGTTCGTCCTTATTTTCGCGGGTGAACACCTTAACGTCCACAACAATGCCGCCCTCGCCGTGGGGCACGCGAAGGGAGGTATCGCGCACCTCGCGCGACTTCTCGCCGAAGATGGCACGCAGCAGCCTCTCCTCGGGGGTGAGTTCGGTCTCGCCCTTGGGGGTGACTTTGCCGACGAGGATATCGCCGCTCTGCACTTCCGCGCCGATGCGCACGATGCCGTCCTCGTCCAAATCTTTCAATGCGTCGTCGCCGACGTTGGGGATATCCCTCGTGATCTCCTCTTCGCCGAGTTTCGTATCCCGCGCCTCGGTCTCGTGTTCCTCGATGTGGATGGAGGTAAACACGTCGTCCTGCACGAGTTTTTCGGAGATGAGGATGGCGTCCTCGTAGTTATAGCCCTCCCACTCCATGAAGCCGACGAGAATGTTCTTGCCGAGGGCAAGTTCGCCGTTCTTGGTGGAGGGGCCGTCCGCAATGACCTCCCCCTTCGCCACTCTGTCCCCCGTGGAGACGATGGGGCGCTGGTTGAGGCACGTCCCTTGGTTGGAACGCTCGAACTTCTTTAACGGGTACTCCGTCTCAAAGCCCGAATCCTCGCGGATGACAATTTTATCGGAGGAGACGGCAACCGCCGTGCCCCCCTCTTTCGCGCGCACGATGACGCCCGAGTCGCGCGCAATGGCGGCCTCGATGCCCGTCGCCACGATGGAACTCTCCGTCGTGAGTAGCGGCACCGCCTGCCTCTGCATATTCGAGCCCATGAGGGCGCGGTTGGTATCGTCGTTTTCAAGGAAGGGAATGAGCGCCGTCGCCACCGAGACAAGTTGTTTGGGGGAAACGTCCATATAGTCGATACGCTCCCTCGGCATCTCGGTGATGAGTTCCTTGTAGCGGCAGCCGACGCGGGCGTTCACGAACCTGCCCTCCCAGTCGAGGGGTTCGTTGGCCTGCGCCACAACGTACCTGTCCTCCTCGTCGGCAGTCAGGTAGTCCACGTGGTCGGTGACGATCCCCGTCTCCTTGTCCACCTTGCGGTAGGGCGCCATAATGAACCCGAACTCATTGACCTTGGCGAAGGTCGCAAGCGACGAGATAAGCCCGATGTTCTGACCTTCTGGGGTCTCGATGGGGCACATACGGCCGTAGTGCGAGTGGTGCACATCGCGCACTTCGAAGGTCGCGCGGTCTCTGTTCAACCCGCCCGGGCCGAGCGCCGAGAGCTTCCGCTTGTGCGTGAGTTCCGCAATGGGGTTGGTCTGGTCCATGAACTGCGAGAGCTGGGAACTTCCGAAGAACTCGCGGATGACGGCGGAGATGGGTCTCACGTTGATGAGCGACGAGGGCGTGACCTCCATGGGGTCGGCGGTCGCCATGCGCTCCTTGATGAGGCGCTCCAATCTCGACATCCCGATGCGCAGTTGGTTTTGCAGCAGTTCGCCCACCGAGCGCACCCTGCGGTTGCCGAGGTGGTCTATCTCGTCGATCGTGCCGATGCCGTAGATGAGGTCGAGGTTGGTGGAGACGGCGGCGACGATATCGTCCACCGTGATGCACTTGTGGTTGAGTTTCTCCACAAGGGGCTTAATGGCCTTTTTCTCTTCGGGCGTCACGCCGTTGACGCGTTTCAGCGCCTCCAAGTCGACGGGCGCACCCTCCGCGGTGCTGTCCTCGCGGGCGAGCAGTTCGTGGAAGAGTTTGCACGCCGCCACAAATTTCACGCGGTTGTCGGCGCGCTTCAAGCGGTTCTTCTTCTCCTCCTGCTTCTCGTCTGCCTCGGGTTCTGTCTCGCGGGTGTAGTAGATGGCGTTGATCTCGTCGAGGTACTCGTCCGCCACCTCCTCCACGCTCTTCTCCGCGCACGCCGCGGCGATCTTCTTGGAGAAGAGATAATTGGGGTAATACACCGTTTTCAGCAGCCCGAACGCCTTGGGGTTCTTGTCGGAGATGGCGGAAAAATCCACCGTCCCGTTGGAGATGATCTTGTGCCGCACTTCCCCGTCCTCGGGGTCGTTGACAATGACGTACACCTCGCCGATGCCCGCGTTCTGAATGGCGCGCGCCTGCTCCTCGGTGACGGTCTCCCCCTTGGAGGCGAGAAGTTCTCCCGTCTCGGGGTGGAAGATGTCGTCGGCGATGCGGCAGCCGGGCAATCTATAAGCGAGGTTGAGTTTTTTGTTGAACTTATACCGCCCCACCTTGGCCACGTCGTAGCGGCGCGGGTCGAAGAAGAGGGTATTGAGGTGCTGGCGCACCGATTCCTCAGTGGGCACTTCGCCGGGGCGCAGACGGCGGTAGAGGGCGATGAGGCCGTCCGATTCCGAGCGGATGGGCGGGTTGTCCGCGGCGTCCTTTTTGATGGTGGCGGCGATCATCTTGTTGCCGCCGAAGAGTTCCTCGAGGGCGTGATCCGAGCCGTACCCGAGGGCGCGGAGGAGCACCGTCGCGGTGAGTTTGCGCTTTCTGTCCACGCTCACCCACAGAACGCCCTGTGCGTCCTGCTTGAATTCCAGCCACGCGCCGCGGCCGGGGATGACGGTGGTGTTGTACATCTGCTTGCCCGTCTTGTCGGTCTCGCACTCGTTGTTCACGCCGGGGGAGCGGACGAGCTGGGAGACGATGACGCGCTCCGCCCCGTTGATGATGAACGAGCCGTTCTCTGTCATGAGGGGCAGGTCGCCCATAAAGACGTCCTGTTCGAGGATCTCGTCCTTGACTTTGTTGACGAGGCGCACCTTCACGCGGAGGGGAAGGGCGTAGGTAGCGTCGCGGTTGCGGCACTCTTTTTCGTCGTACTTGGCACTCTTGCCGAATTCGTGGCCGAGGAAGTATAGCTCGAAGTGATCGGAGAAATCGGTGATCGGGGAGTAGTCCTCGAGGATCTCCGAGATCCCTTCGTTCACAAAGGCGTCGTAGCTTTCTCGCTGAATTTCGACGAGGTTGGGGATATCAATGACTTCATTGATATTGCCGAACTTTCTGCGTTCGGTTTTCCCGTAGCGTTGGATTGGTAAGTTCATCCGTCAAATAACTCCTTTTATGATGTTATCATTTGGCGATTTACCGAGTATATCTTTTCATCGATAAAAACCGACATATCCGAAATTTTATTCTCATCTCTCGCGTCCCCCGTCTGCGTCATTCTGAACCCCCGTGAGGGGGTGAAGAATCCCGAACAACGCAGTCCTACTCGCCTGTCCATAGCTGCCCCCTTTCCAAGGGGGCGGCTCCGCCGCAGGCGAAGTAAGAATCCCGAATTACGAAGTCCAGCCCCTCATACCGCCCCGCGCGCTCGTCGGCGCAAACTCCGCTTTAAGCCCTTTGCGTTCCGCAAAGGGCAACCGCGCTCCGTTGCGCCTCCTCTTTCCGAAAAATCTTTGCTACGCAATCTTTTTCGGAATACCTCTTCTCTACTAAGCGCGGCACGAGCCGCAGGCGAAGTACCGGGCGTAGCCCGAGTGAATCTTCCCCAAACGAAGTCCTACTCGCCCTCACAAACTGTCATGTCGACCGAAGGCGTAGCCGAAGTGGAGACATCTCTACCTAATTCTCGCCCCCTCTTGGGAGAAGGTAGGGGGTGGGGCTTCCCCTCTCTTTCCCGCGGAAAAAAATTTCTTTTCTTCCCCGAAAAAACCTGTCACCTACCCTTTACTTCGCGCAAAAAATACGGTATAATGGAGGTGTAGTGAGGAGCGGCGACCCATGTGCGGCCTATATAAATAGGGAAAGCGACTTTTGCAAAACCGCATAGAGATGCATTTTACATAGTGATACAGTATGGAATTATAGCAAAGGGTGCACAAGATGTCAAACGGTTTTGCGCGCGGAAAAAAATTTTTTCGCAAAATCGACAAAAAAAGTTGATTTTCCCCTACTTCCGCCCCCAGACGAAGTCCGCCCCCTTGCTTCCCCCTCGTGGGGGAAGTGCCCCGCAGGGGCAATAGGGGTGTCCCTCCCCTCATACCGCCCCACGCGCACTATTGCCGACTAAGCGTGGCACGAGCCGTAGGCGAAGTACGACCGAAGGGCGGAGCGTATCCTCCCTCCAACGCAGTCCGACCATCCGCCATAAAAACTGTAAAAACTGTCATGTCGACCGAAGGCGTAGCCGAAGTGGAGACATCTCCACCTCTTCCTCATACCGACGACCGAAGGGCGGAGCGTATCCTCCCTCCAACGCAGTCCGACCATCCCCCATCAAAAAGGAGCTTTATGCGCATCGATAAATTTCTGAAAGTATCGCGAATCCTGAAGCGCCGCACCGTCGCGCAGGAGGCGGCGAACGCGGGCAAGATCTCGGTGAACGGGCGGGAGGTCAAGCCATCGTACCGGTTGAAGGTAGGCGACGTCGTCGAGGTCGCCTTCACGGCGGGCGTGCTGAAATTCCGTGTGTTGGAACTCAAAGAGACGGTCAAAAAGGACGAAGCCCCCACCCTCTACGAGATCCTCCCCTGACCCCTCCCGCCTCCCATGTCATTCTGAACCCCCGTGAGGGGGTGAAGAATCCCGAAGTACGAAGTCCAACCCCTCCGCCATAAATTGTCATTCCGCCCCATAAGGCCTACCCTCCTTGGGAGGGGAGGCTCCGCCGCAGGCGGTGGTGGGGAGGCTCCTTATTCCGAGGGCGTAGCCCGAGTGAATCTCCCCCCACGAACGCAGTCCGACTATTCCCCTCCCATCGCCCCGTCGGCGCACCCCCGCCCCCACGGAAAAAATTGCAAGGAAAAAGCGGCGCAAGCGCAATAAAAAAGTAAAAACCCTCTCTTTTTTATCCATGCGCCCCGATTTCCCTCTACCCACAGTAGAGCCGCCCAGCCTCGCGTCCAAATCCAACTCTACTCACAGTAGAGTTAAAAATCACCAAAAGGAAACCCTATGATATCCGTCATTCTCTGCGCCGCGGGCAGCGGCACGCGGGCAAATTTGCCCGAAAACAAAATCTTGCACGACCTCAACGGTATGCCCGTGCTTTGCCATTCCCTGTCGGCGTTCGCGCCGTATGCGGATGAGATCCTCGTGGCGTGCCGCAAGGAGGATGAACCCCGCGTCCTCCCCCTCCTCGCGCCCTATCCGCAGGCGCGCGCCGTCCTCGGCGGAGCGACCAGAACGGACAGCGTTTATGCGGTTTTGCAGAAAATCACGGGCGATATCGTCCTCATCCACGATGCCGCGCGCCCCTTCGTCACGCCCAAAGTGATCGAGGACTGCATCGCGAGCGTGGAGGCATACGGCAGCGGCGTGTGCGCCCTGCCCGCGACGGACACCGTGGTGCTCACGGAGAACGGCTACCGCACCCCCAAGCGCGACGGCGTTTTCACCGTGCAGACCCCGCAGGGCTTCCGCACCGCGCCTCTTCTCGCCGCCTATGAGAGGGCGATGGAGAGCGGCGAGGCCTTCACCGACGACAGCGGGATCTACGCCCGTTTTGCAGAGCCACCCCACCTCTTCCTCGGCGACCCCGCCAACAAAAAACTCACATATATTGGCGATTTTTCGCCTGCGGAGCGCGTCGGCTTCGGCGTCGATACCCACGCCTTCGCGCACCAAGATGAAATCGACCGCGGCATCGCCCGCCTCAATTTGAACTACATCACACTGTGCGGCGTCGTCATCGCGTCCGACCGCGCCCTCGAAGCCCACAGCGACGGCGATGTCCCCGTCCACGCCCTCATGGATGCCCTCCTTTCCGCCATCGGCGAGCGGGATATCGGCTTCCACTTCCCCGATACCGACCCCGTCTACAAAGATGCGGACAGCATGGCGCTGCTCGCCCGCGTCATGCAGATGGTGGAAGCGCGCGGATTTTTCGTGAAGAACGCGAGCGTCACCATTCTCTGCGAACGCCCGCGCCTCTCGCCCCATATCGAGAAGATGCGCGAAAATTTGCGCCGTGCGCTCCGCACAAACGCCGTCGCGGTCGCGGCGGGCACGAACGAAAAATTGGGCTACATCGGCGAAGGGAAGGGCGTCACCGCCTGCGCCACGGTTTTACTCGGCGCACAGGGAAAGACGCCGTAACGGTACGCCTTTGTTACGTGTCATTCTGTCCCGCCCGCACTATTGTCGACTAAGGGCGGCACGAGCGCGTAGCGCGAAGTAGGGAAAAGAAGAATCCCGAACAACGAAGTCCGACCACACCCCGTCCCCTTGTAAAAGGCGGAACAAGCGCCAAACGGAAAAAGAAATCTGCCGCAAGAAAAAAATTTCTTTCCCGCCGCCGCGCGCCGTTCCCCCAAAGGGGGAACGGCGCGCGGCGGCGGGAAAGAAAAAGATGAAAAAACCATAGGAGAACGATCATGCCGAAAACGCAATTTGTCTGCGCCGAATGTGGCTACACAA
>CANQMX010000006.1 GCA_947625095.1 uncultured Clostridia bacterium
AATATTTATACCCTTATTGTACCCCCCCCCGTATTGAAAAGTCAAGAAAATTTACACTGTATTTTGCATTTCCGCATTTTTATTTTCGAAAATCTGCGCAAGCGTATCGCTCCTCATTCCGTCTCTCCTCATTTTGACACCCGCCCCTCATGCCGAACGCGCCGCCGCGGCTTTGCCGCGGCGGCGCGTGAGCGTATCTTCCCCCGAACGAAAAAATTTTTATCCCAAACGCTTGACAAAACCGCGGAAACGGGGGATATAATATGGGTAGAAAAAACCTATCGAAAGGGGGAAAAGAATATGAAAAAATTTGCCATTTTTGCCTCCGCGCTCATGCTCGCCGTCGCGGCGATCGGGCTTGCGGGCTGCGGCGGACATTACAGCGAGACGTTTGCGGGCAAACTCTCCGCGGACGGCTATTCCTCGGCGGATACGGCGGCCGCGGCGTTCCTCGAAAATGAGATCGCGGCGGAAGATACGGCCGTCGCGTTTGTCTCGTACACCAGGACGGGGGACATCTCGGACAAGGAGATGGAGGAATTCGACCTCGGCGACGTGAAGGCGGAGGAGATCTCCTCCAAGGAGTGGGGCAAGATCGCCTACACCGCATCGGCGCGCGCCTCCGCGCAGGCCGACCCCCTCGCCGAACAGACGGACGGGCAGTTGCAAGTCACCGTCGGGATGTTCAAGATCGGGGATGCCTACCGCTATTTCGTTCCCCTCGCGAGCACGGGTGAGATGATCTCCAAGAGTTATTACGAGAGCGTTTTCGACGCGGCAAAGTACAAAAACTGCACCACGAGTTATTCGATGACCCTCTCCTACGACGTCACCGACGGCAATCAATCGATGAATATGAAACTTGAAACAGAGACTACCATGAAGATCACCGAGTCGGTGGCGATGATGGAACTATGGATGGGCGGCAACATTAATGCGCCGGGTGCGAGCCAAAAGATCGAGGACGTCAAAATCACCTACTACCTCGTAGAGGACGACGATTCCATAACGGCATATTTTGAGGATGAGGAGGACGGTTCGTGGCACTCCATCCCGTTTGAAGGCGCGGCGTCGTGGGACGAACTCTACGGGGTGCAACTCAAAAATTTCCTCGATTACAGTTATTTCGAAAAGACCTCGACGGGCTTCAAACTCGCACCCATAAAGTTCAATAAATATGTCAAAAATTACATCCTTTCGTCGGAGAATTCCACCCTCCCGATCGATCCCGAGTTTAACGCAAACACGTCGTTCGACGGCGAGGCGAACTACTATGTGACGGAGGGCAGGCTTTCCGAGGCGACCGTCAAGATCGCCGCCTCGTATTCGGTGCAGGGCGGCGTCGGCGCTTCGGACATCAAGATAAGCGTCTCCGGCTCGAATAAATTTTACGACTTCGGCTCTACCTCCGTCACCCTCCCCGACCTCCACCTCTGACCCCCTTCGGGCGTGAGACCATTTCCCATCCTTCCTTGCTTCCCCCTCGAGGGGGAAGTGCCCCGCAGGGGCGATAGGGGTGTCCCACATGTGTCCATCATATGTCCCTCATGTGTCCCTCATGTGTCCCTCATGTGTCCCTCATGTGTCCCTCATGTGTCCCTCATCCCTCCCTTCCCCGTCCTAAGCTGCCCCCTTTTAAGGGGGCGGTTTTTTCTCGCCCTCTGCCTATCCCCTTCCCCTTTGGGGAGGGGGACACAGGGGGAGGGGCAACTAATCTCGCGCCTATTTGCAGCTGCCCCTTTTTTACTCTACCGACGGCAAAATTCTATCATCATCGCCTATTTTGCCACACACCCGCCCGCGGAGCGGAATAGCCTCCGTGTTGCGTGAGGTTTCGCCCTTTGAAGCCTCACGCAATGCGGAGGGCCGCAAGCGGGAGCGCGCGAGGAGCAAGCGACTTGCTGCATTTTCGCACCCGCAATACAACCGTTTTCCCTCAACGCTGTCTCTTCCCTAATACCGAACCGCCCGCGAGAACATCGCGGGCGGAATTTTTATGATTTATGCAAGGTTTTTTATACAAAACCTTTTTTATACAAACCTTTTTTACGCAAAACTTTTTTTACGGTAGATGACTACGCGCTGTCCCTCTTTTACGGGGAACACGATGTCGGGGTTGGCGGCCTCCACCTCCTCGGGCGGCTTTTTGAGGCTCTTGGCAAGTTCCCAAAGTCCGTCGCCCGCGCGGGGAATGTAGACGCTCACCGCGCAGTCGTTCTCCGCAAATTTTTCGCCCTCCTGCACCGAGGAGACGAGTTTGGTCTTTACGGTGCGCTTGCCACGCAGGGTGATTTTGAGGGTCGCCTCGGCGTCGATCTCCCCCTCCTGCCGCTGCCGCGCCGACATCCCGCACACGAGCACATCCGCCGTGCAGTTTTCCGCGCTCATGGGAACGGAGAAGGGCAGGCTCATTTCCACGCCGCGGTGCGAACCGTCCGCGCCCAAAACGAGCAGGGTCGCCATGGCCACGCCCTCCACCTTTTTCGTGCCGCCCTCCGAGGCGATGTTGGCTTCCGCCCTCTGCAAGGTGACGGCCTGCAACACATCGGAAAAGTCGATGGGAGAGGAGAGCGCCGCCCTGCCCGAGACGCGCTCGGTGACGCGGCTTATTTCCCCCGCGCCCGTAAATTCACATTCATGGAAGGCGGGCTTTGTATCGCACACGCAGGAGAAGGCGTCGGTCACGCCGTCCACCGCCACATCTTCGTACACGCAACACTCCGCCGAGAGGGTGAACTCCGCGGTGAGCGTGCACTTGCCGCGCTCCTCGTCCGCCGTCGCGCGGATGTTCGCGGCGAGCACATTCACATTCGCCTCCGCGTGGCAGCCGAACGCCGCCGCCTCGCACGGGATCTCTATCGCGAAGGGCACCAGCCGCTCGAAGGAGACGAGCGCGCTCTCCCCTTTCAAGGCGAGCACGCAGAGGTTTACCTCCCCCTCCACGCGCACCGAGCCCGTCTCGCACACGACGTCGGTGACGCACGCCGTCTCCGCGTGCTGCAAGATGTCGCCCAAAAGTTCGGTCTCGAACTCATCTTCCACCTCCTGCGCGCCGCCGCAGAGGTGCGCCGTGATGGTGACGACGGGTTCGCGCTTCAACACGAGGTCGCCGCCCGCCAGATATTCAAAACTTTCGTCGCCGTAGAGGGCGATGTCCGCGCCCAAAAGCGCCGTGACAAACACGCTTGCGCCCTCCCGCCGCACCGCGACGTTTTCGACGGCGACCTGCGCCCGCGCCGCATATGCGGGCACGACTTCCTCGTCCTTGCACGTTGCGGTGAACTCCACGCCTTTTTCCGCGCGGCAGACCTTTTTCTCCGCATCCTCATAGACGATGGAAAAGTGCGCCTTGCCGAAGTAGCGCGCCTCGCCGCTGCCCGCCTCCGCGCCCGTCAAGGCCGCCGCGCAGTGCACCGAGAGCACCGTTTCCACCTCGCTCCCAAAGCGGCACTCCACCGCCGTCTGCGAGGTGAGTTCCTTCTTCTTTTTGTAACCGCGGTATGTTTCCGTTTGCGTTTGGATGGCCATTGCACATTCTCCCCGATTTTGGTTTCCCTCCATTGTATGCCCCGAAAAACGCCGATATGCGCGGCGGCTGCGCCGAGGCGGAGTATAATTTTCGGAAAATGTGGGAAATATCGTCGTATGATAAAGCCGAAGAGCGACCTTACAAGCGTGAAAAAGACGATCGCCGAATACTTTAAGCGGCAGGTGGATGTGACGGTCAACCTCGGGCGGAACAAGGTTTTGCGCTACTGCGGCGAACTTTCCGGCGTGTACCCCGCCCTGTTTACCGTTCAGCCCAACGATAAAAATTTTTTGGGCAAGACCTCCTACTCCTACGCCGAAGTTCTGTGCGGGAACGTGAAAGTGAAGCCGCGCGAAAAGGCTGAGTAATGATTTGTTTTTCCTCTTTTTGCTTCTCCCGCCCGCAGCGCGGTTCCCCCATTGGGGGAACCGCGCTGCGGGCGGGGGAAGCAAATTTTTTCTTGCGCCGCCTCCCTTCGGGAGTTCGCCGCCTCGGCTTTCCCCCACACTTTTATTATATCACGGCAAAATCTTGTCAAGGGGGGTTGTGCCACTTTTTCACTATTTTGAGTGAAATTTTTTTGAGGGGGAGAAGATACACTCGCCGCCCCGCCGCGGCAAACCCGCGGCGGCGCGGGTGTGTGAGAGGGGGGGGGTGTCAGAATGAGGAGAGCGGACGGAAAGATGACACCCCTTCCGTCACTCGCGTTGCTCGTGCCACCCACCCCTCCAAGGGGTGGGCAAGTAGGACTGCGTTGAGGGGAAGATACACTCGGCCGCCGCCCGTCCGCTTTTGCGGACGGGCGGCGGCCTCGGTATGAGGAGTAGATTTTATGCGCGGCGGCGCGTTCGGTATGAGGAGATGAGTGCTATGAGGGAGTGGAAAAATTACTCTTCGGTGGAGGTGGGGTCCTCGGAAGAGAGATCCTCAGGAGAGAGGTCCTCGGGGGAGAGGTCGGCGGCGGTCTCTTCGGGGGCTTCTACCTCCGCCGAGTCGTCCTTTTCCGTGACGGCGACCGTGGCGACCACGCCGTCTCTGACGTTCATGAGGCGCACCCCGCGGGTGTTCCTGCCGATTTGCGACACGCTCTCCGCGTGCATCCGTATGACGATGCCGGCGCTGGTGACGAGCATGATATCATCGCTATCCGAGACGAGTTTCATGTTGACGAGAAGCCCCGTCTTTTCGTTGAAAATGCCCGCCTTGATGCCCTTCCCCGCGCGCGATTGCAGGCGGTAGTCCTCGGGGTTCGTCCTTTTTCCGTAGCCGTTCTCCGAGACCGTCAGGATATCGTACCCCTCGCGGAGCACCAACATATCGACGACGGCGTCGCCCTCCGCGACGTCGATGGCGCGAACGCCCATCGTATCGCGCCCCATCGGGCGGACGTCCGTCTCCTTGAAGCGAATACACTTGCCGAAGCGGGAAGCGACCATTACCTCATCCTCGCCGCCCGCGAACTGCACCGAGATGAGTTCATCGTCGTCGTTGATTTTAATGGCGATCTTTCCGCTCTTCAAGATGTGCTCGAACTCGCTCGTCGCCGTCTTTTTGATGAGTCCCTTCTTTGTCGCCATGACGAGATACCCCGTGCCGTTTTCATAGACGGGCAAAATTGCGGCGATCTTTTCGCCCGCCGAAAGTTGCATGAGGTTGACAATTGCCCTGCCACGCGCGGTGCGGTTGGCCTCGGGAATGTTGTAGCCCTTGATGGAGTACACCTTGCCGAAGTTGGAGAAGAACAAAATATCATTGTGGGTGGAACAGACGAACATCTGCTCCACAAAGTCGTCCTCCTTGGGGCGGTGGCCGGTGATGCCCACGCCGCCGCGGTTCTGCGCCCTGTATTCGGCGACGGGGAAGCGCTTGACATAGCCGCCGTGCGTCATGGAGATGACGACGTCCTCCTCGTCGATGAGGTCGGCGTCCTCGATGTCGCCGTAGTCGACGGAGATCTCCGTCTTTCTCTCGCTCGGGTACTTGCCCTTGATGGCGATGAGGTCGTTTTTGATGATCTCGAGAACGCGCGCCTCGCTCCCCAAGATATCCTTGAGGTCGGCGATGGTGGCGTGGAGGCCTTCGAGTTCCTCCTTGAGTTTTTCGACTTCCAAAGAGGTGAGGCGTTGGAGGCGCATTTCCAAAATGGCGTTGGCCTGCTTTTCCGAAAGTTCGAAGGCGGTGGTGAGCTTTAAGTTGGCGTCGTTCTTATCCGTGCTCTCCTTGATGATGCGGATGACCTCATCGATGTTGGCAAGCGCGAGGACGAGGCCTTCGACGATGTGGGCGCGCTCCTCCGTCTTGGCGAGGTCGAACTTGGTGCGGCGGACGATGACTTCCTTCTGGTGCTCCAAATAATAATAGAGAATGTCGCGGATGGAGAGGTACTTGGGTTCGGTGCCGTTTTCGACGAGGGCGAGCAAGATGATGCCGTCCGAGACCTGCAGATTGGTGTGCTTGTAGAGGGTGTTGAGAACGACCTGCGCGTTGGCATCCTTCTTACATTCGATGACGATTCGAAGACCCTCGCGGCCGCTCTCGTCACGGATATCCGCGATGCCTTCGACGCGTTTATCCTTGACCATGTCCGCGATCTGCACCACGAGCTGCGCTTTGTTGACCTGATAGGGGATCTCCGTGACGACGATGCGCGAACGGGCATTTGCGCCCGTGCCGTGCTCCTCAATTTCGCACTTGGAGCGGATGACGATGTTCCCCTGCCCCGTGCGGTACGCCTTGCGGATGCCCCCCCTGCCCATGATGACGCCGCCCGTGGGGAAGTCGGGCGCGGGGATGTACTGCATGAGGTCGTCGGCCGTGATCTCGGGGTTGTCGATCATGGCAATCGTGCCGTCGATGACCTCGGCGAGGTTGTGCGGCGGAATGTTGGTCGCCATGCCCACGGCGATGCCGTCCGACCCGTTCACGAGGAGATTGGGGAAGCGGGCGGGGAGAACGGCGGGTTCCATTTCGATGCCGTCGAAGTTGGGGAAGAAGTCCACCGTCTCCTTATCGAGGTCGCGGAGCATCTCGGCGGCGAGTTTGGTAAGGCGCGCTTCGGTGTAACGCATGGCTGCGGGCGGGTCTCCGTCCACCGAACCGAAGTTGCCGTGGCCATCGACAAGCGGGAAGTTGATGGAGAAGTCCTGCGCGAGGCGCACGAGGGCATCGTAGACAGAACTGTCGCCGTGGGGGTGGAATTTACCCATGACGTCGCCGACGATACGCGCGCACTTGCGGTAGGCCTTATCGTTGTAGAGACCCATCTCGTGCATGGCGTAGAGGATGCGGCGGTGCACGGGCTTTAAGCCGTCGCGCACATCGGGAATGGCGCGCGACTTGTTGACCGCCATTGCATAGGCGATGAAGGAACGCTTTAACTCGTCGTTGACTTCAACGTCGAGGATCTTCGTCATTTCCAGCGTCTTTTTGAATTCTTCGGTGAGCTCGGGGCTCGTTTCTCGTTTTGGCATAATATCTCCTTTCATTCGGTGTTGTAAACACCCCTTCCGTCACGCGCTTTGCGCGTGCCACCCACCCCTCGAGGGGTGGGCAAGTGCAATGCGGTTAGATGTCGAGGTCGGTAACAAGCGTTGCGTTTTCTTCGATGAATTTGCGGCGGAGGGCGGGGCTTTCGCCCATCAGAAGATTGAACATCTTATCCGCTTCCACCGCGTCCTGCATCGAGACCTTGATGAGCGTGCGCGTGGCGGGGTTCATGGTCGTCTCCCAAAGTTGCTCGGTGCTCATTTCGCCGAGACCCTTGTAGCGCTGGTACTCCACACGGTTGCCGTTCGCCGCGTCGAAGAGCGTCTTTTCCTCCTCCGAATAGAGGTAAACGTCCTCCGTCTTGCCCTTGACGGTCGCCTTGTAGAGGGGCGGCTTTGCCGAGTAGACGTGGCCGTGCTCGATGAGCGGGCGCATATAGCGGAACAAAAACGTGAGGAGCAGGATGCGGATGTGCGCGCCGTCGACATCGGCATCGGTCATGGAGATGATGCGGTCGTAGCGCAGTTTGCTCTCGTCGAAGTCATCCAGAATGCCGCAGCCGAAGGCGGTGATCATCGCTTTTATTTCCGCGTTTTCGAGGGCGCGGTTGAGGCGCACCTTCTCCACATTCAGGATCTTGCCGCGGAGGGGCAGAATGGCCTGAAAGCGCCTGTCCCTCCCCTGCTTGGCAGTGCCGCCTGCGGAGTCGCCCTCGACGATGTAAATTTCGCACAGTTCGGGGCGCTTATCCGAACAGTCCGCGAGTTTGCCGGGGAGGGTTGTGCTCTCCAAGACGCCCTTTCTGCGCGTCAGTTCGCGGGCGTTGCGGGCGGCGTCGCGCGCCTTCTGCGCCGTGATGCAGCGGAGCACCAACTCGCGCGCCTCGCTGGGGTGTTCTTCCAGATATTCGCCGAGTTCGTCGGCGACCGCCTTGTTGACGAAGGGGCGGATGAAGGAATTGTTGAGTTTATCCTTGGTCTGCGATTCGAACTGCGCGTTTTCGAGCTTCACCGAGACGACCGCCGTGATGCCCTCGCGGACGTCCTCGCCCGTGAGTTTATCGCTGTCCTTCAAGATATTTAACTTTTTGCCCGCATCGTTGATGACTTTGGTGAGGGCGAGTTTCAACCCGTCCACATGGGTGCCGCCATCGATGGTGTTGACGTTGTTGGCGTAGGAGTAGATGACCTCCGAATAGCCGTCGTTGTATTGCAGGGCGATCTCGCACACCGTGGTGCCGTCCTGCGCCTCGAAGTAGAGCGGCTCGGCAAAGAGCGTCTCGTTGGCGCGGTTCAATTCCTCCACAAGTTCCTTGATGCCGCCCTCGTAGCAGAAACTATCCGTCCTGGGCTTTT
The DNA here is from genome assembly GCA_947625095.1 of uncultured Clostridia bacterium. Classification (GTDB taxonomy): domain Bacteria; phylum Bacillota; class Clostridia; order Christensenellales; family Borkfalkiaceae; genus Gallimonas. The sequence continues at coordinate 8,371 of CANQMX010000006.1, forward strand.
CGCCGCGGAGGTCGGTGAGGGTGATGGTGAGACCCTTATTGAGGAAGGCGAGCTCCTTTAAGCGCACGCGCAAAATTTCATAGCGGAACACGGTGGTCTCGAAAATTTCCGCGTCGGGATAGAAGGTGACCTTTGTCCCCGTCTTATCCGTATCGCCGATGATGGTAAGTTCGCGCTGGGGCACGCCGCGGTTGTAGACCTGCTTGTAGATGTGGCCGTTTTGGTAGACCTCCACTTCCAGCCACTCCGAGAGGGCGTTGACCGCCTTGACGCCCACGCCGTGCAGACCGCTCGATACCTTGTAGCCCGAATCGCCCCCGAACTTGCCGCCCGCGTTGACCTTGGTAAAGACGACTTCGACGGTGGAGATGCCCTCCTTGGGGTGGATCTCGGTGGGGATGCCGCGGCCGTTATCGATGACCGTGCAGCTGCCGTCGGCGTTCACCGTGACATCCACGCGGTCGCAGTAGCCCGCGAGCGCTTCGTCGATGGAGTTATCGACGACCTCGCTGACGAGGTGGTGTAGCCCCTTTTCATCCGTGGAGCTGATGTACATACCCGGGCGTTTGCGGATGTGCTCCAAACCGTCGAGAACCTGAATTTGCTCCGCGCCGTATGCGCCCTCAACTTTTTCCGACATATTATCCTCACATTTTACGTTAAACTCGCGCGCGTGCGCGCGTGACAACGTCATTATAGCACGCCGCGGGGCAAATGGCAAACGTTTTGACGGAAAATTTTTGCCCTTTTGTCCGCAGAGTATGAAAAAAGGCGCGTAGGTTGCCCTACACGCCCTTTTGTACCCTGTTTTGTGTGGGAGCGCGCCCCCGTGGCAGCAGCCGCCCTGCGCCCGATTTACGCCCTTTCCGCGGCGAAGAGTTCGCGGGCGAGAGAGGCGACTTCCTCCGTCGTCTCCGCCGCAAAGAGGCGCTGTTTGCCCCGCGCCGCGCCCTTTGTCCCCTTCAGCCAGAACGCCGCCATCTTGCGGCAAAAGACGAGGGCGAAGCGTTCGCCGTAGATTTCCCGCTCCTCCTCCAGGAGGCGCAAAAAGAGGGGCAGAAGGGGCGGGCGCTCCTCGCCGCGGAGGGCGCAAAAGACGCGCGGATCGTACATTGCCGCCCGCGCCACCATGACGCCGTCCGCGCCCGTCCTTTCCAACATCTTCTGCGCGTCCTTTTCGTTCCACACGCCGCCGTTGGCGATGACGGGGATATCCACCGCCGCCTTGGCCGCCGCGATCTCGGCATAATCGGGCGCGCCTGTGTAGACCTTCTCCCGCGTTCTGCCGTGCACCGTGATGAGGCACGCCCCCGCCCCCGCGCACAGCCGCGCAAATTCCGCCGTGCACTTGTGGGCTTCATCCACCCCCGTGCGGAACTTGACGGAGATACGCTTTCCGCTTTTGACACACTCCTTAATGATCCTTTCGGCGAGCGGGAAGTTCTCCATGAGGGCGTTCCCGTCGCCGTTCTTGACGATTTTGGGCATGGGGCAGCCCATGTTGAGATCGATGAGGTCGAAGTCTTTGAGCGCCTCGCTCTCGCACGCCTCGCGGAGGATGTCGGGCTCCGAACCGAAGAGTTGCGCGGCGAGGGGACGGGGGGGAAACACCCCCTTTGCCCCCTGCGGGGGCACTTCCCCCTCAAGGGGGCAGCAAGTTGAAAAAGCCGCGGGGGTGCAACTCTCTGCGGGGGCGGGGTTGTATGTATTCGAGGAGGAGGCGGCGTGGTAGAGGAGGAGGTTCGTCTCCTCGTTGGCGTAGTGGAGACCTTTGGCGCTGACCATCTCCGTGAACGTGAGACCCGCGCCGAGCTGTTCGCACAACTTGCGGTACGGGTAGTTGGTGTAGCCCGCCATGGGGGCTAAAAGCACGTTGTTGGGGCATACCATGCCCGCGATATCAAGTTCGTGCAGCATCCTTCGCCTTCCTGTAATATTCGTCCTTTTCCGCCTCGGAAAGGGCGTGCACATCCTTGCCGTCGGCGAGCACGAGCGCCTCGTAGGCGTTGTAGCGCGCGGCGCATTTTTTCACCGTATCGAGGAGCGCCTGCTCGCAGTCGACGCCCGCCGCCCGCCCGAGTTCGACGGTGCAGAAGAGCACGTCGCCCAACTCCTCCGCGATGTGCGCCTTATCGCCCGAGGCGAGCGCAAATTTGAACTCCGCGTACTCCTCGCGGAATTTCCTCTCGAAGTTCTCCACGGTGGCGGCGTCCCAGCCGCCCTTTCCCATGCGCTTTGCGATCTTCTGCGCGCGAAGGAGGGCGGGGAAGCCCTCTGGCACGTCGTTGACGGCGTCCGAATAGGTATTCTGGTGTTTCTCCGTCATCTTGTTCTTCTCCCACACGGAAAGCGCGCCGTCCGCCCCCTGCGCCCTGTCCTGCCCGAATACGTGCGTGTGGCGGGAGATGAGTTTTAAGCACACTTCGGAGAGGACGTCGGTCATATCGAAGTTGCCCTTTTCCTCCTCCATGAGGGTATGGAAAGCGGCCTGCATCAAAACGTCGCCCGCCTCCTCGCGCATCTTTTCGGGATCTTTTTTATCGATGGCGTCGACGAGTTCATACGCCTCCTCGATGCAGTTGATGCGGATGCTCTCATGCGTCTGCACCCTGTCCCACGGGCAGCCGTCGGGGGCGCGCAGAAGGCGCAGAATGGCGAGGAAATCGTCAAGGTCGAACCGCTTTTTTTCTAAAAGCGGCGTATCATACACGACGAGGGCGCACGCCATGCCGTACTCCTTTTGCCTGTCCGCCTCGTAGAGGGGAATTTTGCACAGCGTTTGCCCGTTTATGTAGGTGCAGGGGGCTTCGTCGCCGAATTTTTCGGCGAGGAGAAGTTTAACGTCGCCCATAAGTTGCCTGTCCGCAATGTCGTAGACGACGAGGGGCAGGGCGAGTTTGCTCCCCTCCAATTCATATGCAGAAATGGCGGTGTACTTGCCGAAGAGACCCGCCTTGGCCGCCGCCGACGCCGCCTTGCCGACGCCCTCGATGACGACTGTATTTTTGCCGAGGAGAGACTGCGCCGCCCTGTCCTCGGTGACTGCGCCGTACACGCAGTAGCAAATATTTTCCGCCTTGGCGCGTTTTTTTATTTCGCGCGCGATGTTCTTTGCGAGCGTATCGTAGTTGCGGCTCTTTTCATAGAGGAAGTCCAGCGCCTCAAAGGGGACGCCCGCCTCCTTCAAGTCCTCTGCGGCGGGCTGAAATGCGGTGTTCAAAATTACCTTCGCCCCCCTCATCGCCTGCACTGCGCGCCCCGAGAGAGCGCCTGCTTCCGTTCCGAGTCCGATGATCGTTACCATGCCTGTTCTCCTTTTTTCTTCGCGTAACAGTATAAATCAAATCGAGAGAAAAAGCAACCAGATAGCACGCATTTGCCGCGATCGCCGCGCCCGCCACCCCCATGGCGGGGATGAGCGCGAATTGCAGGGCGTGCTTTACGGCGATGGCGACGAGCATATTGATGGCGGCGCGCCCCGCCCTACCCATGCCCGTGAGGCAGGCGGAGAGGGTATCCACCGCCGCGAGCGTGGCGGCAGACACGGCGGAAAGGCGCAGAAGGCGGACAAGGAGGGCGCTATCCTCCGCGGAAAGGGCGGGATAGAGCAGGCGCGCGATGGGCGAGGCGAACAAAAACAGCCCCACCGCGCAGGGCACGGAGAGGGCGAGCGTGAGGGCGAGGGCATAGACGGCGCGCCGTTTTCCCTCCTCGGGATCGCCCCGCGCGACGCTATATGAGACGGCGGTGACGGTCGCTGCGACGAGGCCGTAAGTCACCGTGGCGGGAAGATTGACAAGCCCCGCCGCGCCGCCCGAGAAAAGCCCGTATTCAGCGACGGCGCGCGCCGTTTTCCCCGCGAGCAGGCGCACCACAAAGACGCTGTCCGCCATCTGCGAGAGGGGCAGAAGCGCGGACGCCGCCATGACGGGGAGCGCGGAAAAAAGGATGCTCCCTCCCCCCACCGGGCGTGCCGCCATGAGACGGCGCTTGGGTTCGCCGCGGTAGCGCATGACAAGGCAAAAAAGCGCCGCCGCCTCGGACATGGTCACCGCCGAGAGCGCGTAGAAGGCTGCGCGGGCGGGGTCGCCATTGCACTGCATGACGAGAATGAGACCCGCCGAAGCCTTGACGAGCTGTTCGACGACTTCGCTCGCCGCCGTGGGGAGCATATTGTTTCTACCCTGAAAATAGCCGCGAAAGACGGCGATGAGCGCGACGAAAAACACCGACGGCGCGAGGGCGAAATAGCACGGGACGAGGCCTTCATCCCCCTGCAACCTACTCATGACGGGCGCAAAGAGGCACATCAGAATCGTGCCCAGCGCGCCGAGCAGGGCAAAGAGTTTTAATGCCGCCGAGACGCTGCGGTGCGCGTCGCCCCCGCGCGCCGTCTCCCGCGCCACGATGCGCGAAAACGCCGAGGGGATGCCCGCGGAGGAGAACGTCAACAGGACGCAAAAAAAGGGGTACGCCATGGAGTACAGCCCCATGCCGTAGCCGCCGAGCATGGCGTTCAGCGGAAAGCGGTACAGCGCCCCCACGCCCTTGGCGATAAACCCGCCGAGCGAAATGACGGCGACGCTCTTCAAAAAGGTGGAGTGAAACATTATGTAAAGCCCCCCTTTCTCCCCCATTGCGGAGAAAAGCTCCACATATCATATGGTCGCCTTTCCCGAAAGCCACAAGGAAGGCTCCCGGGGAGTGGGCTTTCGGACTTCGTTCGGGGGAAGATACACTCACGCCCCTATGGGGCGTTCGGTATGAGGGACGGGTGCTGTGCGCCGCCGCTAAGCGACAAGGCGCGGACGAAAAAAGAAATCGCGCGAAACTTATTCGAATTGATTTGCGATGATATCTGCGGTGAGGCGGGCGAGTTTGACGGCGGGAGAGTCCATGACTGCGCCCTCATCCGCAGAGAGGAGCATCACCGCGCCCAAACAGTCGCCGTTTGCCACGATGGGCACGATCACCTGCGCCGTGCACACAAAGTCGCTCTCTGTGGCGATGGGGACGATGTCGCCCCCCTCCTTGGCGCTCGCAAAATAGCCGCGGCGGGACGCCATGATCTCCGTCACCTTATCCGAAACCGTCTTGCCGACGAGGGCGCGCTTGCCCGCGCCGCTTGCCGCAAGCACCGCGTCCGTATCGCAGATGGCGGCAAGATAGCCGCTCTGTTCGGAAAGAGACTTGGCTGTGCCCTCCGCAAAGCGCTCCACCGAGGCGATGGGCGAATATTTTTTGAGCATCAACTCGTCGCGGTCGGTGAAGAGTTCCAAGGGGTCGCCCTCGCGGATGCGCAGCGTCCGCCGTATCTCCTTGGGAATGACGACTCTACCGAGTTCATCGATGCGCCTTACGATTCCCGTTGCTTTCATAAAAAACCTCCGTATACTTTCAATATGCGGAAAGTTGCGATTTCTATACAATAAAATTTCCCCCTTGACAGCGCGCGGAAAATATGCTACACTGTACATAAGCCGCTCGGCAAATAAACAAAAGAAGGGAAAATTATGAATCTTATCAACGTAAAAAAGATTTTGCGCGCCGCAATCGACAGCTTCAACAACAACGATCTCGGGTTTGAGATCACTATCGAGAACGACCACGTCAACGCCAAGGCCGAACTCTCCATCGCGGGGCATGACGACGGCGTTTTGGCATCCTTCCAAGTCTATGAGAACGGTTTTGCATTCTTCAGTTTCCTGTTCGACAACATCGACATCGACGAGGAATCGCTGCAACTTGTGGAGGAGTTCAACGAAAACGTGCTCTTCCTGAAAGCGGAAATGGGCGACGGCGTTCTGACGCTCTCGTGCAACTGCCCCTGCGTCACCGAGAATTCGCTGGAAGATTTCACCATCGGCGTGCTCAACGAGATCGTCGACGACGACACGACCAAGTACCTTACCCCGCTCACCGACCTCACCTACGCAGACTGAACGCATACGAAAACGGCGCCCGCGCGGCGCCGTTTTTTTGTGCTCTCTTATTTTTTGTATTCGCCGAGGAGCGCCCGAAAGGCGGGAAGGCTTTTTTCGATGACGGCGCGGGGGACGCAGTAGGAGACGCGGACATACCCCCCGACGCCGAAACTTTCGGATGGGACGAGGAGCAGTTCGTATTTTTTCGCCCGCTCGCAGAACGCGGCCGCGCTCGCTTCGGGCGACCTTACAAAGAGGTAGAACGCGCCCTCGGGCGGGACGCACTCGTAGCCGAACGAGGTGAGCGCGCCGTAGAGAAGGTCGCGGTTCTTTTTGTATTCGGCGAGATCGGAGGTCTGCCCCACGCACTTTGCGACGACGCGCTGGAAGAGCACGGGCGCGCACACAAAGCCCAGACTTCTGCCCGCGCCGCACACCGCATGAAACAGCGTCTGCGCGTTTTCGCACGCCGACGGGATAAAGACGTACCCGATGCGCTCGCCCGCGAGGGACAGCGATTTCGACCACGAATAGCAGACGACGGTGTTCTTGTAGAGGGCGGGAAGATAGGGCGGCTCTGCCCCGTAGGTGAGTTCGCGGTACGGCTCGTCGGCGAGGAGAAAGACGGGCGTGCCGTATTCCTTGCTCTTTTTTTCGAGAAGGGCGGCGAGGGCGCGCATCTCCCCCTCGGTGTACACCGCGCCCGTGGGGTTGTTGGGCGAGTTGACGATGACAGCCTTTGTCTTCGGCGTGATGGCATTTTCCAGCGCGGCGAGGTCGGGGCGGAAGTTTTTGTCCGTCTCCGCGACGACGAGGCGGTAACCCGCCCCCTCCGCAAACACGCGGTATTCGGGGAAGAAGGGCGCGAGCACGACACATTCGTCGCCCTCCTCGAAGAGCGCCGAGAGGGTGACGGTGAGAGACGCCGCCGCCCCGCACGTCATGTAGATGAGGTCGGGTTCGGCGGGCACGCCGAACTTTACGCGGATATATTTTGCGATGGCGGCGCGCGCTTCATACAGCCCCTGCGCCGAGGAATAGCCGTGGAGGGTCTCTTCGGGCGTCTCGCGAAGGAGGCGGGCGATCTCCCCGTTCACCGCGGCGGGCGCGGGGATATTGGGATTGCCGAGGGAAAAATCGAACACGTTTTCCGCGCCGATCTCCTGTTTGCGGCGGTTGCCGTACTCGAAGAGTTCGCGGATGACCGACCGCTCTTCGCCCAATTTTTGCATACGTTTGTTGAACATAAAAACTCCTTGGTGTGTTGGGGGCGTACCCCCTCCCCTACCCCTCCCCCTTACGCAGGGGGAGGGCAAGATATAGTGGGGCGGGGCAGAATGACGCATTTATTCCGCGGAAGGTGCTGTGCGACGCCGAGCTACTGCACGGCGGCGCTCGGTGCGAGGCGGGTCTCCCGCCGCTGCACGCCCCCATTTGCCACACTACCGTAGGCTTAATGTCGGGGCAAGCGTATTCGAGCCGCAACTCGATATCCCATACGCGTTACATTCCTCGTTCAATTTATTTTTGAGCACGCGCCCCAAAGGCACGGACGAGAAAAGAAATTGAACGAAATTTTATAGGACTTTTTTTAAGAATTCGCCCGTGTACGAAAAATCGCAATTCGCGACCTCTTCGGGCGTGCCGGTGGTGACGATCGTACCGCCGCCGTCGCCGCCCTCCGGGCCGAGGTCGATGATGTGGTCGGCGACCTTGATGACGTCGAGGTTGTGCTCGATGACGAGCACGGTATTTCCGCCGTCGCGAAGGCGCAGCAGGATGTTGATGAGTTTTTCCACATCGTAACTCGAAAGCCCCGTCGTCGGCTCGTCCAAAATGTAAAACGTCTTGCCCGTGGAGCGCTTGCTCAGTTCCGTCGCAAGTTTGACGCGCTGCGCCTCGCCGCCCGAGAGGGTGGTGGAACTCTGCCCCAACTTGATGTAGCCCAGCCCCACCGCGTTGAGGGTGGAAATTTTATTGTAGACGGAGGGGATGCTCCTGAAAAATTCGCACGCCTCCTCCACCGTCATATCGAGGACATCGGAGATGGTCTTCCCCTTGTACTTGACTTCCAAGGTCTCGCGGTTGTAGCGCTTGCCGCCGCATACCTCGCAGGGGACATAGATATCGGGCAGGAAGTGCATCTCGATCTTCATGATGCCGTCGCCCTCGCAGTTCTCGCACCGCCCGCCCGCGACGTTGAAGGAGAACCTGCCCGCCTTGAAGCCGAGCGCCTTGGCGTCGGGCGTGGCGGCGAAGAGTTCGCGGATGGCGGAAAATACCCCCGTGTAGGTGGCGGGGTTGGAGCGCGGCGTTCTGCCTATCGGGGATTGGTCGATGGCGATGACTTTATCGAACCATTCGAGACCGGTATAGCCGCCGCTCTTGCCGATGGGCAGGCGCGAACCGTTGAGGTTATTGGCGAGGATGGGCAGGATGATCTCGTTGACGAGCGACGATTTGCCCGAACCGCTCACCCCCGTGACGAGGGTCAGAAGCCCCGCGGGGATCTCCGCCGTGAAGCCCTTTAAGTTGTTCTGGCGGCAGTTTTCCACGCGGAAACAGCGGCCGTCCTTTGGCTTGCGCACGGCGGGCACGGGAATTTTCCGCCGCCCCGCGAGGAAGTCCCCCGTGATGGAGCGCGGCTCGTTCATGATGTCCTCCAGCGTGCCGCAGGCGACGACCTCGCCGCCGTGCACCCCCGCCTTCGGGCCGATATCCACGATGTAGTCCGCGGCGCGCATGGTCTCCTCGTCGTGCTCGACGACGATGAGGGTGTTCCCGAGGTCGCGCAGTTCTTTGAGCGATTGCAAAAGGCGGGCGTTATCCCTTTGGTGGAGGCCGATGGACGGCTCGTCCAGGATGTAGAGAACGCCCGAAAGCGCACTTCCTATCTGCGTTGCAAGGCGGATGCGCTGGCTCTCGCCGCCCGAGAGGGTCGCCGCCGAGCGCGAGAGGGTCAGATATTCCAGCCCCACGTCGGTGAGGAAGTTGAGGCGGCTTCTTATCTCCTTCAACACGACGTCGGCAATGGCGTGCTGAGTGGGCGTGAGCACGAGATCTGAAAGGAAGGTCTGGAGGGCGGAGACGGAGAGATCGCACACCTCGGCGATGTTCTTCCCCCCCACCATGACCGCGAGTGCCTCCTTTTTGAGCCGTTTCCCGTGGCAGGCGGGGCAATCCGAAGTGCGCATATAGCGCTCGATATCCCACTTCACGCCCACCGAACTCGTCGAGCTGTAACGGCGCTCCAAATTGTTGACGAAGCCCTCCCAGCCCACCTGAACGGTGGATTGATAGGTGCGGCTGCGGAAGTCCAAATTTATTTTTTCGCCGCCGTTGCCGTACATCAGAAGTTGAAATACGCCCTCGGGCAGATCCTTGACGGGCACATCGAGGGAGAAACGGTAGTGCCGCGCGAGCGCCTCCACATATGCCTGCGTGACGCTCGGGGAATCGAGCATCCACCCGCTGATGCGAATGGCGCCCTCGCGGAGGGTCTTGGTGCGGTCGGGGCAGATGAGGTCGGGGTCGACCGCCTGCTTGAAGCCCAGCCCCATGCACTCGGGGCACGCTCCCCACGGCGTGTTGAAGGAGAAGAGGCGGGGTTCGATCTCCTCGATGGAGATCCCGCAGTCGGGGCAGGCGTAGCGGGAGGAATAGAGCGTCTCCTCCCCCTCGCAGTCGATGACGACGAGGCCGTCGGCGAGTTTTAGCGCCGTCTCCAAACTCTCGGTGAGGCGCTTCAACACCCCCTCCTTGACGACGAGGCGGTCGATGACGACCGAGATGTTGTGTTTGACGTTTTTATCGAGGGAGATCTCCTCCTGCAAGTCGTAGACGATGCCGTCCACCTTGACGCGCGCATAGCCGCTCTTGCGGTAGGCGGCAAGTTCCTTCTTGTACTCCCCCTTCTTGCCGCGGATGACGGGCGCGGAGACGAGAATTTTGCTGCCCGCGGGCAGTTCCATGACCCTGTCCGCGATCTCATCCACCGTCTGGCGGCGAATTTCCCGCCCGCAGCCCGGGCAGTGCGGCGTGCCCGCCCGCGCGTAGAAGAGGCGGAGGTAATCGTAGATCTCCGTCACCGTGCCCACCGTGGAGCGGGGGTTGTGCGAGGTCGTCTTTTGGTCGATGGAGATGGCGGGCGAGAGGCCGTCGATGCGCTCCACGTCGGGCTTTTCCATCATGCCGAGGAACTGCCGCGCGTAGGAGGAGAGGCTCTCCATGTACCGCCTCTGCCCCTCCGCATAGATGGTATCGAAGGCGAGCGTAGACTTCCCGCTGCCCGACAGCCCCGTAAACACGGTGAGGCTGTTGCGCGGAATTCGCACATCGATATTTTTTAAGTTGTTTTCCTTTGCACCCTTTACGAAAATTTCTTCCAACATATTATGTAGCCTGTTCGGTAAAAATTCTGCGGAGGACGGCCAAGACCTGCGCCCAATTTGCGCCGCCGTAGTGCACTTCCATGGCGCGGGCGAGGTTGCTTTTATCCACAAACAGCACGGCCTTCACCCCCTGCGCCTGCGCGGCGAGGCAGGTCTCCACGCAGTCGTCGATGAGCACCTTGTGGTCGTTTTCCGCGCACCACGTCCCCTTGTCGGAGACGCCCGCGACGATGTTATCGTAGGGGATGCGCCGCTTTTCCAGCCAATCGCGGGTGATCTTTTCGGGGTTCACGAACCACTCCTTGGTGCGCGCCGTGAGCACGGTGACGGTGTGCCCCTCTTGGCGCAGCGCCGTGAGCGCCTCGCGCGCGCCCTTCCTTGCGGGGGCTTCGGTAAAGACGGTGACGCCGCCCTCGTGCACGAATTTCAGAACGTCGTCCAAACTCCAATTGAAGGTCTCCGTGAGGCCGTGCGCGTCCGCGTCGACGAGTTTGAAGGGGAGACCCATGCGTGCGATGTACCCCTGCGCCCGCGTGACGCGGTCGACAACGGAGAGGGTATCGTCAAGATCTATGGCAATCTTCATAAAACACCTGCTTTGTTTTACTGATTTCATTTTCTCTGTCACCCCCTCCTCGGGAGGGGGTAGGGGGGTGGGGTGCTACCGCTCCGCCGAGCTACTGCACGGCGGAACTCGGTGCGAGGCGGGTCTCCCGCCGCTGCACGCCCCCATTTGCCACACTACCGTAGGCTTAATGTCGGGGCAAGCGTTTTCGAGCCGCAACTCAATATCCCATACGCGTTACATTCCTCACGGAAAAATATTTTGCGCAGCAAAAGATTTTTCGTGAATTTATTTTCTCATGCGTTTACGAAGTTCATTGATTTGTTCGCGTATCTCAATTGCTCTTTCAAAATCGAGGGCGTTTGATGCCACCCGCATCAGCGTCTTTAACTTTTCGATCTCGTCGGGGATGTCCTTTGCGGCGATCTCCGCACCCTTCTTTGCCTTGCCCGTGATGTTGAGCGTGGACTTCACCTCTTTGATGATGGTCCTCGGCACAATGCCGTGCGCCTCGTTGTACGCCTGCTGCTTGGCGCGGCGGCGGTTGGTCTCGCCGATGGCGCGCTCCATCGAACCCGTCATCTCGTCGGCGTACATCACGACCCGCCCCTCCGCGTTTCTCGCCGCCCTGCCTATGGTCTGCACGAGGGAGGTCTCGCTCCTCAAAAACCCCTCCTTATCGGCGTCGAGAATGGCGACGAGTTTGACTTCGGGCAAGTCCAGCCCCTCGCGCAAAAGATTGATGCCGCACAGCACGTCGAAATCGCCCGCACGCAGCCCGTTGACGATGTCGATGCGCTCCAACGTATCGATATCCGAGTGCATATAGCGCACCTTGACGCCGTTCTCCTTCATGTAGTCGGTAAGGCTCTCCGCCATGCGCTTGGTGAGCGTCGTCACGAGCACCCGCCCGCCGCTTTTGACTACCTCGTGCACCTCGGAGAGGAGGTCGTCGATCTGCCCCCTCGTCGGCTTGACGGTGACGGGGGGATCGAGCAGCCCCGTCGGGCGGATGAGCTGTTCGACGACCTGCCCCGCCTCCCCAAGTTCGTAGGGCGCGGGCGTCGCCGAGACGCAGATGAGCTGGGGCACGCGCGCGTCGAATTCCTCGAAGGTGAGCGGGCGATTGTCGTACGCCGACTTCATGCGGAAGCCGTACTCGACGAGATTGATCTTCCTCGCCCTGTCGCCGTTGTACATGGCGCGGATCTGCGGGATGGTCATGTGGCTCTCGTCGATAAAGACGAGGAAATTTTTGGGGAAGTAATCGAGGAGGGTGAACGAGGGCTGTCCCGGCGCGCGCCCGTCGAAGTAGCGCGAATAATTTTCGATGCCCGAACAGTACCCGATCTCGCGCATCATTTCAAGGTCGTGCTCGGTGCGCTGGCGGAGGCGCTGGGCTTCCAAGAGTTTCCCCTCGTCCTCAAACGCCTTCACCTCGCCCTCCAGATCCTCGGCAATCATCGAAAGAGCCCATTCAAGCCGCTCGCTGCCCACCGCGTAGTGGGAAGCGGGGAAGATGACGGCGTGTTTGAGCTCAGCAAGAATTTTGCCCGTCGTCACGTCCTCCTCCGAGAGGCGGTCGATCTCGTCGCCGAAAAATTCGACGCGGATCGCCACCTCGGAATTGGAGGCGGGGAAGATCTCGACGACGTCGCCGCGCACGCGGAAGGTAGTGCGCTTGAAGTCCATATCGTTGCGCGAATATTGGATGCCGACGAGGCGGGATAAAAGTTCGTCCCGCTCCAACCTGTCCCCGGGGCGGAGGGAGACGCCGAGGCGGAAAAATTCCTCGGGCGCGCCCAGCCCGTAAATGCAGGAGACGGAGGAGACGACGATGACATCGTCCCGCTCTCCAAGAGAGCACGTCGCGGCGTTGCGGAGTTTATCGATCTCATCGTTCATCGACATATCCTTTTCGATGTAGGTGTCGGTGGAGGGGATGTAACTTTCTGGCTGGTAATAGTCGTAGTACGAGACGAAAAATTCCACGCGGTTTTCGGGGAAAAATTCGCGGAATTCGTTGCAGAGTTGGGCGGCAAGCGTCTTGTTGTGCGCGATGACGAGGGCGGGCCGCCCCACGTTTTTGATGACGTTTGCCATCGTAAACGTCTTGCCGCTGCCCGTTACGCCCACCAACACCTGCGTGCGGATGCCGTCCAGCACCCCCTCGGTGAGCGCCTCGATCGCCTCGGGCTGATCCCCCGTCGGCTGAAAGGGCGCATGAAGTTTGAAATCGAAGTGTTCCATATCGTAAAATAGCACAAACAAACGTTTGTGCCTATCTTATCGCATTTGCGTCTGTTTGTCAAGCGATTTAAGAAAGAAGCGCCCGAAGCAAGATGCCCACGGCGGCGGAGAGAAGCCCGCACGCCACGGTGAGGGCGAGTTTGAAGGCGAGTTTTCTGCGGCGCACCGCGTCATAGCGGCGGTAGGCAAGCCCCGCCTCGTGCATACAGACGACGTACGTCTTTTCCCCCTTGCGCTCGGTGGGCAAAATTTCGAGGTAGCCGTCGAGTTCCAACGAGCGCAAAATGCGCTCCACGCCCTCCTCATCGTATCCCTTTTCGGGGAGCAGCGCAAGAATTTCGTAGGGGCAGACGAGAAAGCGCTCCTTGCCGTGCGCGAGGGTGAACATGGCGTTCATCACGGCGTTTTCGCGGCGGGAGAGGCGGTCGGTGGGCATGGTCACGCCCATAAAAGCGATACCGCCCAAAAGAAGAGCGCCCCCAAAAATCCGCCGAGGAGCGCGCCCGAAAAGGAGAGCAAAAATTCATCCCTCCTCCGCACGCGGAAGTTCCTTTCGCGCAGGCGCTCCTGTTCGAAGTACTTTTTCCCCTCGGCGAGCGGCCTCACGCAGTACAGCCCGTCCTCGGCGTAGCGGATCTCGATGAACCGCTCGGCCTCCAGAAAGGAGAGCATGGCGCGGATCTCTCCCCTCTCCGCGCCGCCGCGGGGAGCGAGCCTTTCTTCAAGCTCCCGCTCCTCGATGATCTTATAGCCTTCGCCACAGCGTTCGTTGATGGCGGCAAGAAGCGCGCCCGTCTTTTCGTCTAACATAGCCCCCGCAACAAGTATTCCCGTTTCGGCGGAAGGCCATGCGAGATCAGCCCAAAATCGGCAGGAAGGGATTATACCAATAGAACGCCGCCGAGAGCGGCGAGGAGGTGAAGAGGCCCTCTATCATCTCGCCGATCGCGAATTCGCCCATGAACTCGAATTGGCTCGTCACTGTCTGCACGAGGTATGCGACGCCGTAGTAGAGGCCGCACATCGCGGCAAAGAACACCGCGAGGAAGATGAGGAAGAGGATGACGGAGGAGATGATGCCGAGCGTGCGGCTATCGAGCGCGCGGCGCAGCCCCTTATGCAAGAACCAGCCGATGACGAGAACGACGGCGAAGAATATCGCAAAGAAGAGGAGGGCAAAGAGGCCGTACCCCAGCACGGAGGCCGCGGTGGGCGGAAGGGAGCCGAACTGCGCCGAGAGCGCCGCCCCCCAATTCGCGAAGAAGCCCACCTTGGTGACGAGCAAAATCGCGCCGAAGAAACTTGCAAAGGTGAGCGCCGCCATCAGAAGATAGTAGACGGCGTGGATAAACCCGATGCGCAGCCCCGCGCGCACGAACAGGAAGCAGACCGTGATGATGAAGAGATCGTAGATGTGCTTGGAGAGGAAGTCCGTCCACACGCTGCTCTCGTAGACGGGTTGGAGAAATTCGGGATAGGCAGGCGTTACGCCGAATATGGCGAGCGCGAAACTTGCGATCACCGAAAATAGGAGGGCGGCGTTCATGAGCGCGCACAGCGCGCCCAAAATGCGGCTCCACCACACCATGGACTTATACGGCAGTTCGCAATTTATCATGCGCGCGCGGATGATCCCGCCGAGCATGAGATCGAGGCCGAGCGCGCCCGCGAACACGCCCGCGACCGTCCAAAAATACCAGCCGCCCTCTTCGATCTCCGGAGGTGTGATGACGTCGAAGAGGAAGGTCAGGGCAAAGAGCGCAAAGACCTGCCAGCCGACCCACGACACGCGCGAAGCCTTGCGGAAAAATCCGTACAGGAGCGACAAACCGCCGACGCCCGCCGAGGCGGAAATGAGGATGATTTCTATTGTACTCACGCGTTCAAGCCTCCGTTATTTGTTGAAATTATCTTTGAGCGAAACGATCTCGGAGAGCACTAACTTTCCCCCCTCCGAAAAGGCGCGGTAGTAACCCGTGCGCATCAGTTGGTAACTGCCCTCCGCCTCCATGAGGTGGGGTTCGGCCTTGGCGGAAAAGATGTGCTCGCTGTCGAGGTTCATCCGCTCGGAAAAATCCTGCCCCGCGTAGTCCGCGTCGCGCAGAAGATGATCGTACTGTTTCAATGTGGCGTCCACGCACGTCTCCGCATTCACCCAATGCAGAACGCCCTTCGCCTTTATCCCGCTCGTGTCGTTTCCGCTCCTGCTCTCGGGGAAGTAGGTGCACTTGACTTCCACGACGTTGCCGTTTTCGTCCGCCACCGCCTCGTCGGCGCGCACGATGTAGGCGTTTTTGAGGCGCGCATAGCCGCCGAGTTTCAGGCGGTAGTACTTGGGCGGCGGGTCGAGGGAGAAATCGGCGCGCTCGATGTACAGCGTCTTGCCGAATTTGATTTTTCTCGTGCCCGCGCCCTCCTGCATCTGGTTTACCTCGAAGTCCACATCCTCGCTCCCCTCGTAGTTGGTGAGGGTGAGTTTGATGGGGTCGACGACCGCCATCGCGCGGGGCACATGGGCGTTGAGGTATTCCCGGACGACGGCCTCGAAGTAACTTATTTCGCACTCCGACTGCGCCTTGGCGACGCCCGCCCGCTCGCAGAAGTCCTTGATGGCTTCGGCGGGGATGCCGCGGGCGCGAAGTCCCGCCAATGTGGGCATCCGCGGGTCGTCCCACCCGTGCACCGAACCCTCCTCCACGAGTTTTTTGAGGTAGCGCTTGCTCATCACGAGGTTGGTGAGGTTGAGGCGGGCGAACTCGATCTGCCGCGGCTTGGGGTCGAAGCCCAAGGTGATGCCTACCCAATCGTACAGCGGGCGGTGATCCTCAAATTCGAGGGTGCACAGGGAGTGCGTCACCCCCTGCAAATAGTCGCAGATGGGGTGGGCGTAGTCGTACATGGGGTAGATGCACCACTTGCTGCCCGTGCGGTGGTGCTCGGCGTGCAAAATGCGGTAGATGACGGGGTCGCGCAAATTGACGTTGGGCGACGCCATGTCGATCTTCGCGCGCAGGCACTTTTCGCCGTCGGCAAATTTTCCCGCCTTCATCTCGCGGAAGAGGCGCAAATTTTCCTCGGGCGTCCTGTTTCTGTACGGGCTTTCCCGCCCCGGCTCGGTGAGCGTGCCCCGCGTATTTTTGATTTCCTCGGCGGAGAGGTCGCACACAAACGCCTTGCCCATCAAAATGAGTTTTTCGGCGTACTCGTAGATGGTATCGAAGAAGTCGGAGGCGTACACCTCCCTTGCCCACTCGTAGCCCATCCAGCGGATGTCGGCGCGGATGGCCTCCACGAACTCCGTCTTTTCCTTGGAGGGGTTGGTGTCGTCGAAGAAGAGATTGCACTTGCCGCCGTATTTTTGGGCTGTGCCGAAGTCGACGAACATCGCCTTTGCGTGGCCGATGTGAAGGTATCCGTTCGGCTCAGGGGGAAAGCGCGTCTGCACGGCGGAAATTTTGCCCGCCGCGAGGTCGTCCTCCACGATTTGTTCGATGAAATTGGTCGCTTCCGCCATAGATCTGCCTCCCCAAGCCCTGTCTTTTGCAATGTTCCCGTTAATTATAGCATATTCCGCCCGAAAATGATACACTTTCGCACCACTTTTTACGATTTTACCGAAAATCTCCCGCCCTCGGCCGCCCCTTTGTGAGAGGGCGGCTTCTCCGCAGGCGAAGGTTGGGATCTTCAGCCGAAAAGCCGCCCGACTGCAAGCGCGGTCGGGCGGCATAAAAATTCACTTTCAGAAGGCGCACTTCTCCGAAAGATAGGCGGCGACTTCCGCCATCGGAAGGCGGATCTGCTCCATGCTGTCCCGATCGCGCACCGTCACCGTGCCGTTTTCGAGCGTATCGAAGTCCACCGTCACGCAGTAGGGCGTGCCCACCTCGTCCTGCCGCCGATAGCGCTTGCCGATCGAACCCGCCTCGTCGTACGCGACGGAAAATTGCTTTTTGAGCGACTGCCAAAGTTCCCGTGCGGGCGCTGCCAAATTCTTTTGCAGGGGCAAAATTGCCGCCTTGTACGCCGCGATCGCGGGGTGGAAATGCAAAACGCTGCGCGTTTCGCCGCCCTCGAGCGTCTCCTCCTCGTACGCCTCGGAGAGCACCGCGAGCATCAACCTGTCCGCGCCGATCGAGTACTCGATGACGTAGGGAATGTACCTTTCGCCGTTCACGGGGTCGACGTACATGAGCGACTTCCCCGAATATTCCTGATGGCGGGTCAAATCGTAGTCGGTGCGGTTGTGGATGCCGTTCAACTCCTGCCAGCCCATGGGGTAGAGGTATTGGATATCGCACGCCGCCTTGGCGTAGTGGGCGAGCTTATCGTGATCGTGGAAGCGGAGGTGTTCCTTTTTGAAGCCCAGATCGAGCAAAAATTGCAGCGCCTTTTGCTTGAATTCTTCATAATACTGCCCGTCCGTGCCCTCCTTGCAGAACCATTGGTGCTCCATCTGCTCGAATTCGATGGTGCGGAAAATGAAGTTGCCGGGGGTAATTTCATTGCGGAACGCCTTTCCTATCTGCGCCACGCCGAAGGGCACTTTGGCGCGCATGGTGCGCTGCACGTTGAGGAAGTTGACAAATTCTCCCTGCGCCGTCTCGGGGCGGAGGTAAATTTTGTTCTGACTCTCGTCGGTGACGCCGCGGCTGGTCTCGAACATCAGATTGAAGGTGCGGATGGGCGTCCAATCGAACCCGCCGCAGACGGGGCAGTGGACTTCATGCTCCTGAATGTACGCCTGCATTTCCTCATTCGTCATGAGGTCGGGGTTGACTTTGCCCTTGGAGTGTGCCTCGATGAGGTTATCGGCGCGGTGGCGGGTCTTGCATTTTTTGCAGTCCATTTTGGGGTCGGAAAAGGATGTGGTGTGGCCGCTTGCCTCCCACACGCGAGAGTTCATCAAAATGGCGGCGTCCACCCCGAAGGAATTATCGCTCTCCTGCACAAAGCGCTTCCACCACGCGCGCTTGATGTTGTTTTTGATCTCCACGCCGATGGGGCCGTAGTCCCACGTGTTGCCCATGCCGCCGTAAATTTCGCTGCCTGGAAAGATGATGCCGCGCGCCTTGCAGAGCGCGACGAGTTTTTCCATTGTGACTTCTGCCATGATCCACCTCGATGTTTTGTTCCGAATTATAATAGCGTTTTGCGGGGAGAAAGTCAAGTCTTTTCGCGTTGTTCCTTCACTCCAATGCCGCCCCGCGCGTTTTGCGGAAATTCGGCTTTGGGCGGGGCTTATTTTTGATTTCAAATATTATGTTTTTCCTTTTTATCCCTTCCCGCGCGCGCCGTTCCCCCCTTTGGGGGGAACGGCGCGCGCGGGAAGGGATAATTTTTTTCGGCGCGGCTCGCCCCTTTTTTGTCCCTCATTCGGAGAATGGTAGAGATTTCTCCACGCACCGCTTACGCGGCTTGGTCGAAATGACATAAGGGCGCCGCTTACGCGGCTTGGTACTGCGTGCGCCGCTACGCGTCGGACGAAATGACATGGGGTGAACGCCGCTTCCCTCTCCCGCACGGCACACTTCCCGATTTTATTGTAGCATAGTGCTTGCGACTTTTGGGTTATGTATGACAACATTTTTTCATGATTTTTTGAGAAATTTTTTGGGGTGGTAGGAGGACATATCGGACTTCGTTTTTCGGGATTCTTCGACTCGCCTTCCTCGCCCCGTCCCCCGCACAAGCGGGGGACGGGGCGAGGAAGGCGGCTCAGAATGACACGTAGACCTGAGGGAGGGGCGGGGGCGGGCACTTCGTGGAAAGATTCTCTCGCCGCGCGCCCGCCGCACAATGTGCGGCGGGCGCGCGGCTCGGAATGAGGAGGCGGACGGGGCGGAATGAGGAATACCTCCCCACCACCGCCTACGGCGGAGCCTCCCCTCCCGAGGAGGGTAGGCCTTATGGAGCGGACTGCGTTCGGGGGAAGATTCACTCGGGCTACGCCCTCGGAATGAGGGGGGGATGAGGACGGCACAAAAAAATCTCACGGGAAACCGTGAGATTTTTTTACCGCTCTATTTGCAGGTTAGTCAGACAATCTCGTTGTACGTTATCTGCGCCGTTGCATTTGCAATATAACCGAGGTCGGGAGAGAACGTAAACGTATAAGCATTTGCCAAATGCGTGCCGTCGTTCATGGGCGTTACGGTATACGTCTGCGTTCTTGAATATGCTTCGTAGCCCGCTACCTTGCAATTCGAGAAGGCGAACGTAACAACAATTTGATCGGCCTCCGTCCACGCAATCGTAGCGGTGACTTCGATATTCGCCTTCGCCGCAACAAACGCCGCCCAATCTTTATCGGCAATATCGGGCGAACCGTTGTACTCGTAATGCTTTGCAATATGCAAATTATACTTCGTGCAGTTTTCGACATCAAACGCCCAGCCGTCCGAACGGGTACAGCAGTTATCAAGCCGGAAATTGAACGGCCCATTCGCCTCAATGAGATTTGCTACACCATAGGGCGTCATTTCAACGCCAAAACCAGAGTAATTCTCCGTACCGGAAGTCTGCAAATTACCTTTCACGGTAAGAGTCTGGCCAGGTTTAAGCGTCACAGAATGAGTGTCCGTATTGTAAGCGGAAGCATTAGAAGTGCCAACGGTAATATTGGTCTTGTCCATCGTATCCGCAATCGCGGGAAGCACCTCGTTAGTACATACAAATTTCCCGTCGGTCAAGGTAGCATCGTCACACACAACGCCAATCGCAACTTCCGCATCCGCCGCCACCGGCACATTGTAGGTGATTGTGAAGGTCTCTTCTTTGCTATTCACCGTACCTTTAATGGTATAGACGACTTGCACAAGCGTTTCAACCGTGCGGGTAATAACTGCCTTTACAGTCAAATTTGTTCCACTTGCCGCAATTGTATCAAGTCCTACCACCCAATCTCCGGGATTAAGAGTAATGTTGAGATAGCCCATCGCAGCTTTTTGGGTATAAGCCTCTGCACCGTTTACGCGCCAATCGTAAGCAAATGCAATACGGTCGGTTACGAAGTCGTTGGTGGAGAGCGCAATTTGCACACCGTCCCACCTGTCTTTTTTCGGAGCGGGGTCTCCTGCTTGCCCAAGCAATTCCACTCCGCCCGTAAGCGTCAATACGTCGCCGACTTTCAAATGATTGGGATATTTCTTAACGTCACCGTTCCAACCGTTGCCCGTGAACGAAGCGATCGGAACAGCCCATCTTGCCGTGAGGGTAATTACACCGCCGGCCGCGTCTGCGGGGTCAACGGCATAGGAAGTGCCCTCTACTTTGCGGCCGCTCTTCGTATACCAGCCTTCCAACACCCAATCGGCTGCCGGCGTAATATCGGTGGGCAACGTAACTTGTTCGCCGTCCGCTTTTTCCGGCACGGGGGTAGGCGTTTGCGTATCGCCGTAAGCCTCGGCCGGCTCTCCGAGGTCAAAATTCACGGTGTAACTCATAGGATTTGTTTCCGTCAATTCAAGGGGTTCTTCGCCGCCGAAATAATAATAGGTGCTGCCATCCTTGTAAATAACGCAACTGATTTCAATACCGCCCATAGGTGCAATTACAACGATATACTCGCCAACATTTACATAGGTGGCTTGAACCGGTTGTGCTTCGGGAGCGGTAAACATTTTATCCGTGAAATTAAATACAAGCGCAACATTATCTCCCATATCTGCATACAGCGTGCCCGTGGGCATATCGATTGGCTCGGAAAGCTCTTCTGTTGTCGCAAAGTTGAGCGTATCGTCACCAAAATCTGCCACGCTCAACGTGTTTTCTTCAAGCGTAATCGTAAGATTGAACGTGTCCCCTCCGAAAATTTCCAGCGTACCTGTGTAGTGGTCATCGGTCTTTGTAATGGCACACGCAAGCGCATAATCTGCGGGCGCTGTCGCATCCGCCGTAGCCGCCTCGGCCGCCTTAGCCAGCACTACCATATAACCGCTGTTGCCATCCGCGGCGAGCTCTATAACTGCGGTAATATCAAAACTACCGTCTCCAAATATGCCCGATGCCGTTGCGCCCGTCCAAACGCCCTCGATGGTAGTTGTGGGCGTAGGCCCGGGCTCGTCGTTCTCACTCCAATGCGCGGTGAGGGTGATCGTCGTTCCCTCCGCGTCCGCGGGGTTTATGGTGTAGCCCCTCTCCCCCTCCACTTTGGTGTTGTTCTTGGTGAACCAGCCGTCGAACTTCCAACCTTCTTCTGCCCAGGCCTCGGGAAGATCGATAGTTTCGCCGACGTCTCTGTTAGAATAGCCCTCGGGCACTTCTACTTCCGAGGCGGCGTGAGAAGGATCGCCAAAACTGAACACGACCGAGTACCCCACGGGCTTCGTGTCCGTCAGTTCCCACGTATAGCCGTAGCGGTCAAGCCCCACGAGGTAGTACTTCGTTTGCTTTTGCAAAACGGCAAAGCACAGCGTCTGCTCGGGAACGCCCTGCATGGAGATCTTTCCGCCGATCACCACATAACTGCCGACGTTGACGAACTTCGGCCCCGTCAATTCCGTGGTCCCCTCGATCACTTTCTTGTTGGTAAAGTCGAGCGTGATGGGGAAGTGCACGGTGGTGGGGTAGAGCGTACCCGTCGGCGAGATCCCAGCGGGGAGGTCGGCCTTGGTCGTGAAGGTGAGCGTCACTTCTTCGCCTGCCGTCGAACTCACGAGCGCACCGGGAATGGTGACGACCAACTTTCCGTTGGCGTCGAGTTTGCCCGTATAGGTATAGGTATTTACCGTGGTCGTCGTATGCGTACCGTCGCCGGAACTTGAACCGGACACCGCTTCCTCAAGTTTATAACTGCCGTCGGTCTGCTTGCTGAGGATCTTGGCGAAGTAGTAAGAGCTGTTGCCGGACTTTGCTTCGACCACAGCATACGCTTCGTCGTCCACCACCTTGACAGACGCCGTATAGGCTATGTTGCCGGCGGTTGCGCCCGTCCAATAGCCCTCGATGGTAGCGGTTGCGGGCGGAGGCGTGGGCGCGGTATCGCTGAGCTCATAACTTTCACCGCCGAAAAACGCGTAGTTCTTGGATTGCTCCTGATAGGCAACGACCTGCACGCTGTTCTGCCCATTCTTCGCCGTGAACACTTTATATGCGCCGACGTTGATGAGTTTTACCTCGGTGAGCGACGTATCACCCAACTTGATCGCGGGCGTATTGCCGAAGGTGATCTCTACATCTTCATCGTTGAACGTCGCATACTTCGTGCCCGTAATATTGGGCGCGGAAGGAAGCGACGCCTTGGTCTCAAAAACAGCCGTCGTTGTGCCGTTTTTGATTTCAAGTTTGTTTTCCTCACTCAACTTAACCGTAATTACGGAGTCGCCTTGCGTATAAGAGTATCCGCCGTCCGCGGCTTGGGTAAGAGCAATGTAATAATAACCACCCTCTACCTTCTGTACCATGTGCGCCGAGTCGCCTTCTACATCGATCGTAATGGTGACATTTGCCGCTTCGCCGGTCGTACCCGTCCAAACGCCCTCAATGGGATCCGTGGCCTTACCGCCGCAGGCTGCCAAAATGCCGACACCGAGGCACGCCATCAGCATGACTACAAGTGTGCGCAAAATGTGCTTCTTCATTGTTCCCTCCTGACTTTTTTTTATTTTGCCGCGCAGCCCCGCTTTTATGTACTCCCCCGCTCGCGCGCATCTTTGGGGCTGCTTCGCGCGCACCTATTATAGCACACGCTTACCCCCCCCCGTCAATATGTCAAGCCCAAAAATTTTTCGTTTTTTCACGTTTTTTTGTGCTTTTTATTAACAATAAACGCAATCCGCCGCCCCTTTACCTCCCAACCGAAAAGCCGCCCGAGGCGAACGCCTCGGGCGGCTTACCTTATTCCACCACGTTCCACACGGGCTTCCCGTATGCCAGCGCATAGCGGCAGGCCGCCCACGCGCCCCCGCTCTTCAATACAATGCCCGAGATGATGAAGTCCGCCCGCTCCACCATGGCGCGGTCGGTGTAGTAAATTGCAAACCGCGGCGGTACGGAACGTTCCAAAAGATACACCGAGCCGTCGAACTCGCGCGGAGGCCGCCACCCCGCCCGCGGCAGGTAGGAAAGGACGTTGATATTTTCGATATGCGGATAGCGCGGTTTCAGCCCGTGCACGATCTCCGCGCAGAGAACATCGAAATTGCCCCGCATCCCGTTATAGAACGTTGCCGCCCCCTCTCCGATGAGGGAGACGATCTTTCCTCTTATTTTTTCCTCATATTGCGAGTAATCGAAATCCCTGTGCCCGAAAAATGCAACGACCGACATAATTTTCCTCCAAATTGGAAAGATAAGCATTTATCTGTCCTTTTGCGCGCATGAAAAGGATATCATAAAAAGCAAAGAAAAGCAACTTATCTGACCTTTTGCGGAAATAAAGTATGCCGAAAATCCCGACCGAAGCCGAAAAAAGAATATCGCCCGAATTTCAAGCGCGCCTTTCGGAACTCATCGACGAACTCGAAGTCACAAAAATCGAGTTTGCGCGGAGAGTGCCTGTGAGCGAGGCCGTCATTACGCGCGCCGTTATTTACGGCATCGTCCCGAGTTTGAAAATTTTGGTGCGGATCGCCGACTTTTTGAATGTTTCGCTCCCGTATTTGTTGGGAGAATCGGACGACGCGGCGTTCTATCCCGCCGAGCCGCAAGTCGGCTTCCACGCGCGGCTCGATGGCCTCGCCAAAGAAAGCAATGTCAAATACTCGCAGATCGCGCACAAAATGCCCTTTTCTAAAAATTTCTTTTACGAGTGGCAACGCGTAAAAACACTCCCCTCCCTTGATTATTTGCGCGCTCTTGCCGAATATTTCGATGTCTCCGTCGACTACCTCTTAGGCAGAACGGATTACAGAAAGTAAACGGGCTGTGCGCCCATAAAAACCGCCCGCCGCGGCAGAGCCGCGGCGGGCGGTCACAAATTTCATATTTTTCCGTCGTCTACACGGTTTTTTCGCCGTATGCGCTCACTTTGTATTCCAGCGGGCGAGGATCTCGTCCGTTTTCAAAAGTTCCGCGCCGTAGGTATCGTGCAGGTACTTGATGCCGTACTCATAGTCCTCCTTGGTGAAACTATCCATCGCGTCGATGGCCGCCACGACCTCGTACCCGAGTTGGTAGGCGTCCGCCGAGGTGTGCCGCACGCACATATGCGCGTGAAGCCCGCACACGACCACCGTCTCCACGCCGAGTTCCTTCAAGAGAAGGTCGAGGTCGGTGTGGAAAAAGCCCGAGTACCTGCGCTTGGGCACAACGTAGTCGGTTTCGCAGAGTTCGAGTTCGGGAATGACCTCCGCCCCCTTCGTGCCCGCGATGGCGTGGTCGCCCCAAAGTTTCAGTTCATGGTCGACGCCCTTGATGTGCGCATCGTTGCAAAACACGACGGGCACGCCCGCGCGCCTTGCGCCCTTTACAAGTTCCGCCGTCTTGGGCACGATCGCAAGCCCCCTGTCGCACTTCAATGCGCCCGTCACAAAGTCGTTGAGCATATCCACAACGAGAACGGCCGTTTTGTTTTTCTCCATAATTTTTACCTCCGTATTTTGTTCAATATTTTATCATTCCGCCGCCCCCTTGTCAAGCGTTCGCGGGCGCAAATATTTTTGAAAAAATATGACATATATTGCCCAAAAAGTTTGATTCCCGCCCGCGCGGTTGCCCCAAAGGGGCAACCGCGCGGGCGGGAAAGGAAAAAGAGAAAAATCGATTTGGGGTTCGGCCGCCCATTGTGGGGTTCTGCTTCTGCCGCCTGTTGTGGGGGTGCGCCCGCTTTTTATGGGGCTTGGCCGCCTATTCCGCCGAAGTCTGCGCGGTGTACAACTCGAATTCGCCGTCCAGGTCGAAGTTGTCGCCGTCGTCGAACGCCGCGAGTTTGGAGACGGATACCTCGTACGCCGTCATCGTGACCGTCTCCTCGTCGGAGAGGCGCTTCTGGTATTCGCGGCTCTGGATCCTGCCCGAGAGCGCGAGACGGTCGCCCACCTTCAGGTTTTGCACGAAGCGGGCGTTTCTGCCCCACGCGATGCAGGGGATGTAGTCCGACTTATTATAGGCGCGGTTGACGGCGAGAAGCAAGTCGGCGATCTCGCGGTTGAAGGGCGTGGTGCGGTAGACGGGCGGCTTGCACACATACCCCGAGAGGACGATGCTGTTGGGGTTTTTCGCCCTGCCCGCCTCCACGATCTCCCGCACGAACACGGTGAGCATGAGGCGGGATCTGCCGCCCTCCAATTTGTTGTAACTGCGGAACTGCCCCAACGCGCAGAGCGTGCTCCCCACTTTGAGGTCGTGCCCGCGGATCAGCCGCTCCGAGACGGTGACGGGCAGAATATCCGCCTGTCCCGAGAGGCGAAGGACTTGCACATAAAATTCGTAGAAGCCCTCGCCGTACACTTCGTGGGAAAAGGTCGCCTCGGAGACGATCTCCCCCATCAGATAGACCCTGTTGTTTTTTTCCGTATTGTAGTCCATAAAAACCTCCGTGTGTTTCATTGCGTGATTTAAGATTTTAATGCTATGTTGCGTTGGAAATTTGCTTGCCCGCTGCGTCGATGCGGTAATTTTCGCGGTAGATGAGCTCGCCGATGGGCACGAACGTGAAGCCGCGCGCCGTGAGCGCCTCGATGACGAGGGGAAGCGCCTCCGCCGTGTGCAGGCCGTTGTTGTGGCAGAGAATGATGGAGCCGCTCTTCACCCGCTCCGTGACGCGCGCCAGGATATCCGAGGCGGAGAGATCCTTCCAATCGAGGGAGTCGACGTCCCACTGGATGGGGTAGATCCCCATCGCGTTGACCGTATCGATGAGCAGGTTATCATAGTCGCCGTAGGGCGGGCGGAAGAGTTCCACCTTTTTGCCCGTCAACTTTTCGATGGCGGCGACCGAACTTGTCATCTCCGCCTTGATCTCCGTCTCCGAGAGGCGGGACATATAGGGATGGGTCGCGCTGTGCGTGCCCACTTCGTGCCCCGCCGCCGAGATCTTTTTGACGTAGCCGGGGTACTTTTCCACCCAGAACTGCACGGCGAAAAATGTGGCGCGCACGTTGTACTTTTCCAGCGTTTGTAGGAGGCTGTCCGTGTAGTCGACCCCCCAAGCGCAGTCGAAAGAGATGGAAATTTTGTTGTCGGTGCGCTCCACGTTGTAGATGGGAAGCGACCGCGCCGCGCTGCCGTAGACCTCCGCGGCATCCGTTGCACCCGCGACGAGCGCCGCGCCCGCGAACACCACGGCAAGCGCCGCCGCCATGAGCACGGTTTTCAGCCGAAAAATCATAAACCGCATTGCAACACCCGTATCATATCACAGGAAAATCCGAAAAATTTGGGGAGTACCGCCGCGTTTTGTCGAATTTCCGCGAAACCGCTTTTTGCCTTTTTTGTTCCGCGCTGTATTGTATGAAAGGGGCAAAACAAATATGCGTTTGGGCAATTCTACTCACAGTAGAGTTCATATTTTTTGTAGTAGAGCGGGTTTGAAAAAGGGTATCGCGCCGAACGAAAAAAATTTATTGTATTTTTACCGTTCAGATGGTAAACTATTTGGGTATATAAGAGGAGCGCAAGGAGGCGCAACCATGTTTGATATTTTTTCCGATTCTTCCGTAAACCTTCCCGACGGGTTGGTGAAGCAGTACGGCATCGGCGTGATCCCCTATTCCTACGTGATGAACGGCGAGGTGTACACGACCTACGACCCCGCAGTGCCCTTTGATACGCTGGCGCGCAAGTTTTACGATTCGCTGCGCGCGGGAAACGAGGCCAAGACCTCGCTCGTGGGCGAGGAGACCTTCCGCGAGGCTATTGAACCCTCGTTGAAGGCGGGGCGGGACGTCTTTCTCATCACCATCGCCTCCAACATCAGCGGCACGTTCGCCGAGGCCAAAAAGGCGCAGGCAAAACTTGCCGCCCTCTACCCCGACCGAAAAATCATTGTGAAGGACAGTGAGAACGCTTCGCTCGGGCAGGGGCTGCTTGTTTTGCACGTTGCCCGCCTCCGCGAGGGCGGCGCGGACATTGCGGCGTGCGAGGCGTGGTTCGACGAGAATTGCTACAAATTGAACAGTTACCTCACCGTGGACGACCTGAAATATTTGAGAAAGAGCGGGAGAGTAAACGCCATTCTCGCGTTCGCGGGGAATTTGCTCGGCATCAAGCCCCTCATCCGCGCCAGCGGCGATGTGCCCGCCAGCCTTGTGATGTACGATAAGGAGCGCGGCCGCCGCCGCTCGCTTGCCTCTATTATGAAGGCGTTTGACGAGTACGCCGACCTGCCGCAGGAGACCGTTGCGATCGCCCACGCCGACTGCGAGGAGGACGCACACGCCTTGGAGGCGCAACTCAAAGAGCGCGGCGTGAAAGAGGTGATCATCGAGTACTACGACATCTGCACCGCGGCGCACGTCGGCCCGGGGACGCTTGCACTCTTCTTCCTCGGCAAGGACAGACGCACCTACGCCGCCGAGAAAAAACACAATAAATAATAAAATATGAAGAAGCGAAGCCTGCGGGCTTCGCTCTTTTTTTATGCGCGGCGTGGGTTATGCGCGACGCGATCGGGATGGGGGAAGATACACTCGTTCGCTACGCTCGGGACTTCGCCTGCGGCTCGTGCCGCCCTTAGTAGACAATAGTGCGGGCGGGGCGGTATGAGGGGGAGGGAGGGATGAGGGACACCCCTATCGCCCCTGCGGGGCACTTCCCCCTCAAGGGGGAAGCAAGGGGAATGAGAAATGGAGAAAGATACACTCCCTCGCGGCGTTGCGAGGTGGACTTCGTTGAGCGGGATTCTTCACCCCCGCCCGCGCCTGCCCCCAACGGGGCAGGCGCGGGCGGGGGTTCAGAATGACGCGATGAAGAGGCGCGGGCGAGAGGAGGGACACCCCTATCGCCCCTGCGGGGCACTTCCCCCTCAAGGGGGAAGCAAGGGGAGTGAGAAATGGAGAAAGATACACTCCCTCGCTACGCTCGGTCGGTATGAGGAGGAGGGCCGGTATGAGGGGGCGGGGCGGTATGAGGGGGAGGAGGGACACCCCTATCGCCCCTGCGGGGCACTTCCCCCTCAAGGGGGAAGCAAGGAGGAGTGGATGCGCTTGATGGCGATGGCGAGCATGAAAATGCCGAGCGCGGCCGTCAGGGCGCAGACGACCGCGCCCGTGACGCCATTCATTGTGGCGACGTTGAGCGAGTCGCCCATATCGAATTCCCGAAGCATCGCCGTCTGCAAGGCGAGAATGGAGACCATGGCATCGGCGAGGTTGATGTTCTTTGCCGCCCGCACCGTCATTTCATCCGTGCGCCATGTTTTGACAAAATTGTAAACGGACACGATGATCTTATAAAAGGCATAGATCGCGTAGACGTAAATGGTGATGCCCGTGTGGACGAACGCCTCGTTCGCCCCCACCATCTGCGCAATGGCCGCCGAGAGCGCGGCGGGCATTAAAACGAGAACGACCCCGCAGACGCCGTAGATATAGGTATCCTTTTTCTGCGTCCTCTCCGCCGCCTGCCCCGCCTTTACCGCCCTCCTGCGAAAGATGTGATAGATAAGAACGGTGCCGCGCAGGACGATGAGCAGGATATAGTACGCGGCGAGCGCGCCGAACCAAATTGAGGAGTTGAGGACGCCGACGACGCCGTTGTACACCGCAAATGCGATGTTGAGCAGAAATGCGCCGACGGAGAAGAGGATGGCGCGGAAGCCGTATTCGCGGAACAGCCGCTCCCAGAACGGCTTGCCCTCCGACCACTTTAAGGCGCGGGCGGAGATGGCGGGCAGCGTATTGATAAAGCCGTAGACGCAGTAGCCCACGCTCGCCGCCATGACGCCGAGAAAGACATACCCCACTATGACGTATGCGGACAGGCTCGCTTGCGTCAGAAAGAGCGTTCCGCCCACCATTGCGCCGATCCCGATGACGGCAAGAACGCACAGAAACCACAGCGGCGGCGTTTTGAAAAATTCAAAAAATTTTTTCATGCTTCCCCGTTCCGCGCCTTCATGGAGGGGCGCACGCAGACGGCGATGACTTCGCACATGAAGAGGATATCATCCTCGCACCCACGCCTGACCCACTCCATGGTGATGGCGTTTACACCGCTGATGAAGTAGCGGGACATATACTCCACAATTTTTTTATCCGTGACGCCGTTTTTCGCATAGATGGGAACAAAGATGTTTTCGATGAGCATCTTATCCATATCCCCGATGGGGAAGGCGTTGGAATTGTTGTAGACTTCGTAGAGACGCCTGTTCTTTTTGATAAAGGTGAGGTAGGGCACGAGATATTGCGGGGAGATGAAGATGAGTTCTTCCGCCGACATTTTGGAAAAATCCCCCGCGCCGAAGGGAGAGCCGAAGGAGCGGAAAAATTCCGAGATGGCGCGCTCGTGCGTCTCCTTGAGAAGGTCGTAAAGATTTTCGTAGTGCGCGTAGAAGGTGGAGCGGTTGACACCCGCCTTTCCGCAGACATCCATGATGGTGATATCGGAAAATTCCTTTTCCTCCAATAGGGCGACGAGGGCATCATCCATCTTCACCGCGGTGTTGTAAAATTTGGCTTCCGATTTGTTCATTTTTGTGCCTCGCGACTATTATACGGGTTCGGCGCATAAAAATCAACCGTTGTTCGGTTAAAAGGCGGAAATTTTTTTGAAACCGACATTTTTCGGAATATGTGTTGTGGTGTTTTGCCCCGAACGGTTTTATACTTAAAGTAACAAACGAGGAGGTCGACATGGAAGATGCAGAGGATGCGTTCACCATCGAGGATCTGAACGAATTTTTGTCGGCGAAGACCTACGGGGAACAATTTGAGATACTCCTGAAACATTCCGAAAAAAACCAAAAAATCATAGAAATAAGGAGAAAAAAGAAGATGGAAAACTACAATGCGGGCTACGCAGTCGGCGGGGAAGAGATCGCGAAGCAATTTGAAGAATTTTGCAAGACCAAGGGCATCGTCGCAAAATTCAAGGTGGCCTTTGAGCAGATGGGCGAAAATGCCCGCCGCCAAAAGGAGCAGGACAGGGCGAACATCGAGGCCGTGAAAAACTCCGAAGAAAACAAGGAATTCCGCGAGTTTTTGCACACCAAGGGCTTTAAGGCGAAATGCCGCCTCGTCATTGAGAACATCAAAAGGGGCGCGGCAAACGCGAACGCGGACACGGCAAGAAAACTTGACGAACTGCACAAAAAGACGCAGGCGAACATCCGCGCGCACGGCGTGCCCGCCGCAAAGAGCGCAGAATATTCCGCCGAACAACTTTCCGCCGAGTTCAACGCCTTTTTGAAGGAGCGGGGCCTGGACGAAAAGTATTCCGTTCAAATCGTGGAGGAATGAGTATGGCAGAACTTGAAAAAGCGCTTTCGGGCGAGCAGTTCGACCGAAGGGACAGGGAAGTGTACCTCTTCCAGAGCAGGGTAAAGGATATGCTCCATGAACTCCATTCCCTCAAACCTTCCGACCCCAAGAGAACGGAGATCATCAAAGAACTTGTGACGGGGTACAACGAATACGTCTTTATCGAGGATGGCTTCCGTTGCAGTTTCGGTAAAAATATCCGCTTTCACGGAATGGCGATGATAAATTACGACTGCACCTTCCTCGACACTAATTTTATCGACATCGGAAGTTGCGCGCTGATAGGCCCCGGCTGCAATCTCATTTGCACCAACCATTCCATCGATCCCGCCGAACGCTTGAAGGGCGTGTTTTGCGACAAGCCCATAAAAATCGGGAACAACGTTTGGCTGGGCGCGAACGTGACCATCCTACCGGGCGTGACCATCGGTGAAAACGCCGTGATCGGCGCAGGCTCGGTCGTCACCAAGGACATCCCCGCAAACGTTGTGGCGGTCGGAAATCCTTGCAGGGTCGTAAAAGAGATTCCCGTTATGGAATAGCCGGAAACGAGGGGAAACGGATGAAAAAGACGATAGAGATCGTGGAGAACGGAGTGAAAAAGGAGAGGGTCGTATCGTACATCCCTCTCCGTTATATCCTGAATATCCTTCTCATCTTCTTGGAAATTGCCGCCGTGATCGCGGTTTTGAGCCTTATCACCATCTACGTCCCCTACTTCTATTTTGCGGTGCTGGCGACGCAGGTGGGCGTTGCCGTGAGCATCATCGCAAGGAACGATAACCCCGATTACAAACTGCCGTGGCTGTTTTTTGTGCTGCTCATCCCCATCGTCGGGTTCATGCTCTACTTCATGTTCTATGACAGAAAACTCAACCGCAAACAGCAGAAAAACGTAGAACGGGCAAAATCGGAAAAAACCGAAAAAGACGACGGCAAAGAATTTCTCGCCTTGAAAGAGCGGGACGAACTCGAGTACTTACAGGCGGTCTCTCTTACAAAACTCTCCTCGTCCCACCTGTATGCGAATACGCGGATCAAGTATTTTTCCATCGGCGACGAACTGTTCCCCGCGATGATCGAGGATCTGAAAAAGGCCGAAAAGTTCATCTTTATGGAATACTTCATCATAGAGGGCGGACTGTTTTGGGATTCCATTTTATGCGTCTTGAAAGAAAAAGCAGCGGCGGGGGTGGAAGTGCGCGTCGTCTATGACGACATCGGGTGCATGATGACCCTCCCCGGCAATTACTACAAACAACTTGCAAAGGCGGGGATAAAATGCGTGCCCTTTTCCAAACTCGGCGGGCAGGCGAATAACAAATTCAACAACCGAAGCCACCGCAAAATCACCGTGATCGACGGGAAGGTGGGCTACACGGGCGGCGTAAACCTTGCCGACGAATACATCAACCGCATTGTAAAACACGGGCATTGGAAGGATGTGGGGATACGGCTCGAGGGCGAAGCCGTGAACGAGATGACGAGGCTGTTCCTTATCGACTACAACCAAAACGTGAAGAAGGCGGCGGACAATTTCTGGGATTATTACGGGCATACCGTGTGCGAGGGGGAGGGCTACTGCATCCCGTTCGGCGACGGCCCAAAGCCCATCTACGACAGGCAGGTCTCCAAGACGGCGATCATCAATCTGCTGTGCGGCGCGAAACGGTATGTCTATATCACAACGCCATACCTCATCATCGACAACGAACTTGCCTCGGCGATCGAAAATACCGCCTTGCGCGGCGTGGACGTGCGCATCATCACGCCGCACATTCCCGATAAAAAACTCGTGTTTTTGATGACGAGGAGTTACTATCCCCGCCTCATGGCGGCGGGCGTCAAAATTTTCGAGTATGAAAAGGGATTTATCCACGCAAAGACCTATTCGGCGGACGGCGAAGTTGCCATTGTGGGCACGGTCAATCTTGACTACCGCTCCCTTGTCCACCACTTTGAAAACGGCGTGTGGATGTGCGGGAACGCGGCGATCGCCGATATGGAGAAAGACTTTATTGCCACGCAGAAACAATCCATCGAATATCGCAGCGATATGCTCAAACAAACGATATGGCGGCGGTTTGTGGGGGCGGTCGTAAAGATCTTCGCCCCGCTCTTGTAATTTTTCCAAAGCCGGGTAAATTTATCACACCTGTAAAAAGGAGAAGCAAATGCAAAAGAAAATTTTTCGCGCGCTTTTAGATTACCTGCCGACGGCGATAACTGCGCTGCTCGCGATCGTCACGCTCATCCTCTATGCGACGGTCGTTCCCGAACACGCGGCAAGCGACTACGTTGTGATTTGCTTGGTGCCTCTTGTGCCGCTTGCGCTGACCTTCATCAACCGCCGTTGGAACATGGGCGTGCCGCGGTATCTCATTGTTTTAGTGTGTTTGCACCTTGTTTTATCGGCGGACGCGGGCACGGCGATGGGACTGTATACGCTTCTTTCGTGGTGGGATCTCATGATCCACGGGTTCTTCGGATTTTTGGGGTGCGCGTTTTTCTACTACCTCTATTTCCGCTTTGAAAAGCAACCTCCGAAACCCCTTCATTATATCGTGTTTGTGCTTCTGACCATTTCGCTTGCGGGCATTTGGGAGATTTACGAGTTCGTCGCCGACCTTCTTCTTCACAGCGATATGCAGTGCGTAGAGGACGCGCTGGCGAGTGGAATTTCCCCGCTCACCGATACCATTACCGATATCCTGATCGCGATTGCGGGCGCAGTGCTGTTTTTTGCGGTGCTGTTCCTCAAAAAAGCGTTCCTTGCAAGACACAAAGCAACGCCCGACAACGAAAGCGATTGCTAAAACTTTTCTGAAACCGACAGTTTTCGGAATATGTGTTGTGGTGTTTGGGCAAGAGGGACATTATAATAGAAATATCAAAACGGGAGGCAGATATGAACGCCATTGAGATACGCGGGCTTACCAAGAGTTTCCGCGGAATGTACGCCCTTGACGGGCTTGACATGACCGTGCCGCAGGGCGCCATTTACGGCTTTATCGGCGAGAACGGGAGCGGGAAGTCGACCACCGAAAAATGCATCTGCGGACACCTTGTGCCCGACAGCGGCGAAATTGCCCTCTTCGGAAAACCCTACACCGACGCGGGCGTGCGGGCGCGGGTGGGCGCGCTCATCGAGAACGCGGGATGCTTCCCCGCCTCTACCGTATGGGCGAACCTCATGATGCAGGCCATCAATTTGGGGATAAGAGACCGCGCCGAGGAGATAAAGCGGGTGTTGAAGATCGTGCGCATGGAAAACAACGCGCAGATGAGGTTCAAGAGTTGCTCGCTTGGCATGAAGCAGCGCATCGGCATTGCGATGGCGCTACTCGGCGACCCCGCCCTTCTCATTTTGGACGAACCCATCAACGGGTTGGACGCGGAGGGCATGAAGATGATGCGCGAAATTTTGGTGGACATCACCAAAAATTACGGGCGAACCGTGCTCATCTCCTCGCACATCTTGGGCGAACTTGAAAAAATTGCGACGCACTACGGCATCATCCGCCGCGGAAAGATGATAAAGGAGATCTCCGCCGCCGAGATGGAGGGGCGCGCGCAGGTGTACGTCACCCTGAAAACCGACGACGTGCGGGGCGCGGCGGGCATCATCTCCCCCCTTGCGCGGGTGGAGTCCGACGGGGAATTTTTGCGCGTGTACGGCGTGGAGGATACCGCGGGGCTTGCCGCCCTCCTCATGCAGAACGGCTTTGCGGTGAGCGAGTTGAAAAAGCACAAAATCGGGCTGGAGGAGTACTACGTTTCCCTCATGAGCGGAAAGGAGGCAATGTGATGGAGAGCGCGAAGGCGTTGCGATTTGAAAGGCCGAGTTTTTTGACGAGGCTGAAGGGGATGCTGGGCGTGGACTTTTACCGCCTGTTCCATACCCCCCTCTTCTATATCTTTTTGGGGATCGCCGCCATCATCCCCGCCCTCGTCACGATGGGCGCGGGCAGCGGCGCGAACGCGGGGATGTTTTCCACGGCGTGGCAGATCATCGCCGCGGACAGCCCCCTCTATGTGGTGCACGATATGGGCGAATACGCCAACATGGACATGGTGTTCATCTTCGGCGGCATCATGGTCTCCATCTTCATCGGGCACGACTACACGAGCGGATATGTGAAACAACTGTTTACGACCCACGCCAAGAAAGAGGATTACATGATCTCAAAGACGGCGCTCTCCGCCTTCTCCATGGCGTGTATGTGCGGGACGTACTTTGTGGGCGGCACGATCGCGGGGGCGGCAGGCGGGCTATCCTTTGCCGTGAACGCGGGGTCTCTCATCTGCGCCATTTTGGGGAAACTTATCATGTGCCTCGGCTGGGCGAGTCTGTATACCTTTATCAATATCGTCTTCCGCCGCAAGTTCGGCATCTCCATTGCCCTCTGCTTTGTGCTGGGAACGGGGATCCCCGTCATCGGCGCGGCCGCCGTCGTGGGCAATTCCCCCGCGCTCAACATCTTCCTCTACGGTTCTTCGGTGTATGCCTGCCTCTCGGCGAACTTTTTATCCGTGCTCGTGTGCCTTGCCTGTTCGGCGGCGTGGACTGCTATCTATAACGTGCTCGGTGCGGTCGTTTTGTACCATAGAGACGTGTACTAAAGGAGGTGCGGCGATGAATGGGATAGAAATCAGAAATCTTACAAAAAATTTCCGCGAGAAGCGGGCGGTGGACGGCCTCGATATGACCGTGCCGCAGGGGGCGATCTACGGCTTTATCGGTGAGAACGGGAGCGGGAAATCGACCACCGAAAAGTGCATCTGCGGGCTGCTTGTGCCGAGCGGCGGGGAGATCAAACTCTTCGGGAAAAGTTACAAAGACCCCGAAGTGCGGAAAAAGATCGGGGTGCTCATCGAAGCGCCCGGGTGCTTCCCCAATTTAAGCGTGTGGAGCAATATGAAGTTGCAGGCCGCCAACCTCGGCATCAAGAACGAGGACGAGGAGATCCGCCGCGTGCTGCGGCTGGTGCGCATGGAGGGGTCGGCGAGCAACAAATTCAAGAACTGCTCGCTGGGGATGCGGCAGCGCATCGGCATTGCCTTTGCCCTGCTCGGCCGACCCGAACTGCTCGTGTTGGACGAACCCATCAACGGGCTGGACGCGGACGGGATGCGCATCATGCGGGAGATTTTGACGGAACTTTCGCATAGCGGCGTGACCGTGCTCATCTCCTCGCACATCCTCGGCGAACTCGAAAAAATTGCGACGCACTACGGCATCATCCGCGGCGGGAAGATGATAAAGGAGATGACGGCGGAGGAACTGAGCGCGGACTGCCCGACCTACGTCGCCCTGAAAGCGGGCGAGACGCAGAGGGCGGAGGCGGCGCTCCGCGAAAAATTTGCGCGCGTGCAGTCGGACGGCGAGCGCGGCGAGGTGCGCGTTTACGGCGCGGACGCAAGCGCGGTGACAACGTACCTCTACCGCAGCGCGGGCATCGCCGTGAGCGAAGTGACGACGAGAAAGATAAGCCTTGAAGAGTACTACGCCGACTGCATGAAGGAGGGCAGATAGATGAACGCAGCGAGAAATTTACGGGAATTTTTCGGGCGGCTGAGAACCATGCTCAAAGTGGATCTTTTGAGAATGTTTGCGACGCCGACGGTGTACATCATGTTCGGCATCAGTTTTGCGATCCCCGTTCTCATCCTCGTGATGACAGCGTCCGTGGGGGGTATGTCCGAGGGTGGGGCTTCGGCGGCGACGTTTACCAATGTTTGGCAGGCGATTGGCTCGGCGAGCGCAAACGGGGGTACCATGTCCATGGATATCACCACGATGTGCAACATGGACCTCCTCTTTTTCCTCATCGCAATCTTCGTTTGCCTGTTCGTGGGCGAGGATTTCAGGAGCGGGTATGTGAAGAACCTGTTTGCCGTGCGCGCGAAAAAGACGGATTATGTCGCCTCCAAAACGGTGGCGCTGTTTGCGGCCGCGGTGGGAATGATCGCGCTGTACTTTGTGGGCGCGATGATCGGCGGGAAGATCGCGGGACTATCGTTCAGCGCGGCGGAAGCGGGCACGAGCGCGGGCGGGATCGTGGCCTGCGTGGTATGTAAGATATTCCTTGCACCCGTGTTCATCTCCATCGCGCTCACCCTCGCCGCCGTGGGGAAACAGCGGGTGTGGATCTCGGTGGCCTGCTCGCTTGCCGCGGGGATGCTCCTGTTTATGACGCTTGCGATCGCCGCTCCCCTCAACGCGGGCGCGCTGAACGCCGTGATGTGCGCTGCGGGTGGCGCGATGTTTGCCGTGGGGCTTGGCGCGGTGAGTGGGGTTGTTCTGAATAAGACGAATTTGGTGTGAGGGGGAAAGTGTGTTGCGCCTGCGCGCGGGACATATCGGACTGCGTTCATGGGAAGATACGCTCACCCGCTACGCGGGTTCGGTATGAGGACACCCCTTCTGTCACCTGCGGTGACACCCACCCCTTGAAGGGGTGGGCAAGAAATGGGGAAGATACACTCGTTCGCGCCCCGCGGCACAGCCGCGGGGCGCGTTTGGTATGAGGAGGGCGAGCGAGTGGCATGGGACAACCCCCACCCCGCGCGGCAAAGCCGCACCTCCCGCCCCCTTCAAAGGGGCCAGGTCTTGCCCCTCCCCCTGCGTCCCCCATTGCGGAAAAAGGCTCCACATATCATAGGTCGCCTTTCCCGATAGCCTCAAGGAAGGCTCCCCGTTTTGCGGGGCGGGGGATAAGATACACTCGCTTCGCTCGGTATGAGGAGAGGGACGCGAAAGAGCGCTCCGGGGGGAGCGCTCTTTTCCATTTATATTACTTTCCATTATTCCATTATGTTGTTGGCGGTAATTTTTGGCGTTGACCAAACTGTAAAGTTACAATCAAGGCGATCCGTCATCGAAACACAGACATCGTAATCAAGGCTGTCTGCCATCGAAACACTGACATCGCGATCAAGACTATCTGTCGCTATCGGAAGGTTTTACGTCGGCGGGTAAAGCGTTGTTTCGGCAGCGGTGACGATCAAAAATCGTCGTCGGACTTGTCGTCATCGTCATCGTCGTCATCGTCGTCGCCCGCGAGTTCATAGATCTCGTCGCCCGTGACGTATTCGAGATCCTCTTCCTCTTCGCCCTCGTACTCCTCTTCTTCCTCTTCGATGTCCGGCTCTTCATCGAAACTTTCGCCGATGTCGCCCATCTCCTCATCGAGGTCGGAGTCGGTGTCGTCATCGAGATATTCGCGCCACTCATCGTCCTCCTCGGGATCAGGCTCTTCCTCTTCGAGTTCCGCCTTCTTGCGGCACTCCTCACACATCTTTTCGCCCGGGCGCATCATATTCTCCCCGCAGACGGGGCAGAGTTCGGTGGGGAGTTCCTCCCCCTCTTCCTCTTCGATCTCATCCACATCATCGGCGATGCCCTTCATCTCTTTGAGACAGACATCGCAGTATTCCTGCTTTTCCGCGTCGATATAGTTGAGTTCGCAGCGCGGACACTTCATATAACGAACCATGTAACATCCTCCCGTATCGTCGGTAAAAACCCTCGACCCATAGGCTAATAAATTATATTAAGATTTATTTTTTTTGTAAACTGTTTTCTTATAGATTTGCGAAAAAATTATCGCGCTTTTTCAACTTTTTGCGCGAATTTGCGCGAATGGGCGCATATATGCAGAGAGGGGCGGATGGAGGGCGTTCGGGGGGGAGGAGGAAGATACACTCACGCGCCGCCGCGGCAAAGCCGCGGCGGCGCGTTCGGTATGAGGGAGAATAGGAGGGGCGGGGCAAAAAAATGATAATGGAAAAGCGCTCCCGAGGGGAGCGCTTTTGAGGTTTGGTCGTTTGATTATTCTTGGGTGGGGGCTTCGGGCATTTCCGCAGGTGTTTCCGTGGGAGTTGCCGCGGGTGCTTCCGCGGGCGTTGCCGCAGATTCAGCGGGGGTTTCCGTGGAAGTTTCCGCTGGTTCAGCGGGTTCGGTTGCCGCTTCGGGTTCTTCCGCAGCCGTTTCTGCGGAGGTCTGCTCGGGTTCGGGGGTATAGACGTCGACGTTGCGGTCGTCCGTCGTATCCACCTTCATGCGGTCGGGTGCGGGAGCGTTCTCCTTGTGGCGCTTCCTCAAAACAAGCCACACGGTGAGGCCTGCCGCGCCGCCCGCAAAGAGCACGCACGCGATGACGATGAGCGCGATCTCCCAGCCCGCAAGCGAGGTATCTTCCGCCTCCTCGGGCGTGACGTCGCGCTGGATGGCGCCGCGCCATGCGAGCGCGATCGCCTCCTCATCTGCCTCGTTCACCGTGCCCAACTTTGTTGCAAAGTAGGAATAGGTGCGGTAGGACTTGTCGCCGTCCTTATAGTCGTTTGCGCCAAAGAGCGCGGCCTCGGATTCGTCGCCCTTGCCCTCGGTAAATGCCTTG
Source organism: uncultured Clostridia bacterium (assembly GCA_947625095.1). Taxonomy (GTDB): domain Bacteria; phylum Bacillota; class Clostridia; order Christensenellales; family Borkfalkiaceae; genus Gallimonas. The sequence goes on from CANQMX010000006.1 coordinate 47,260, forward strand.
AACGCTGCCTTTTCCGCCTCGGTGAAGAGGTAGGTATCCGAACGACCGTTGTCCTTTGCCTCCGCGAGGTTCTCCTCATAGGCGACGGTTTCGCCCGTCTTGAAATAATAGGAGATGAGGGCGGAAAGTTTGGAATTGCTGTTGGACGAGAGCGTCTGCACGAGACCCTTCGTACCCATAATCTCGTTATACTTATCGTTGAACGCCGCAAGTTCGGCGTTGTTCTTCAACGTGCCGTTCGTATTCTTGATGTTGACGGCGGTGATGTAGTTGTAGGAAGTCGCCCCCACCGTGGCGGCATCCGCAAAGAACACCGTTCCGCCGATGACCTCGTAATCGTACCAACTTGTGGCGTGCTGGACATCGAGAAGTTTGACCGACTGGTACGCCTTGTTGTCCTCGCCCGCAAAGGAGAGGTTCTTGTAATTGTCCTCCGTGCCGTTGTAGACGGCGCGCTCCACCGAGGTGCCGCTGCCGTTGGACTTGGTGAAATAGACGTATTTGTACGTTTCGTCGGAGGTGCTGTCGATGAATTTGAGGGTCGCGCCGCTGACATCGTAGGCGATGGTGACATCCTTTTCGATATCGCCCTTGGTCGCATCCACCGTGATGTTGTGGATCTCGCTGTTCTTGACGATGAGATAGTGGTGGGCTTCCCCTTCGGTGAAGTAGATCTCCGCGCCCGTCGTCTGCGAGGCGACGGAGATCTTATCGAGACCGCCGTTGCCCGTGACGGAATCCCAGCCCGATACGAGTTTGCTTTCGGGAAGATAGTAGAGGTAGTCGGCGGTCGTGTCGCCGTCGCCGCGGGTGAAGTAGATCCCCTCGTTGGTGTACGAGCGGAGGGTATAGGTGTAGCCGTAACTCTTGGAAATCGGCTCGGAGTCGACGTGGTTGTACTGTGACTTATCCGATATGACGCCGCGGCCGTCGAGCACGATCTCGCCGAGGTTGGTGTACGGCGCTTTGCCATCCGTCGCTTCGAGGAATTTATCCGTCCACTCGTATTTGTAGGGCGCTTTTGTCGCATCGGCGCGCACGCGGTAAATTTGCTGGTAACTGAATTGCAGGGTGCTTGTGCCGTCCTGCGAGCCTGCCTCGTTGGGAACGGGCATGGTGTAGTAGATCCAAGGATCGGTCTTATCCGTGCTGTTGAAGGCGAAGGCGAGATACTCGCTTGCGAGCACAGTCTCCGCGCCCGTCGCCGTGTTGTAGGAGAGGAGAGCGGAGTTGCCGTCCTCATCCTCGCCCGCGTACATGAGGTAGACCGCCTTGTTTGCGCCCTCGCCCGCTTCCACATAGCGGTACTGCGTGGTGTTATCCGCCAGATAGAAGTAACTCTTGATATCCGTACCGTCGAGTTTGGCGCTCTTAAAATCGAGATAGGTGTTTTCGACGACGCCCGAGGTGTTCTTCATGTTGTTGGGCGTGGCGTAATAGACGCGGTCGCCGTAGATGAAGAGACCTGCGGTGTAATCGCCCGCCACCATGAGGGAGGGGATGACCGTTTCCGCATTGTTCTTGCCCGCATCGGCATCCGACGCCTTGACGCGCATGAGCGAACCCTTAACGGGCGCGCCGTACTCGTTATCCGAGGCGTAGGTATCCACGCCGTTGATGAAGTAGATATAGTCGCCCTTCTTTACGGCAAAGCCGCCGTTGGATTGGACTTCCGCCGCGGCCTCCGGCCCGCCCTGTGGCGGAGTGAACGTATAGCCGCACGCGCTGAATGACATTGCGCCGCATACAAGCGTCGCCGCAGTCGCAATGCAGAGGAGTTTTTTCAAACCTTTTCTCATAGGAGTCGTCCTTATCAAAAAGAGAGATTTTTCGTTCTAACGATACAAACCTTATTATATACTATATCGGGACTTTTGGCAATCAAAAAGTTGTGAAAGTTGGACTTTTCTTAAAAATTTTTGCGAGAAAGGAGGCACTTTTTTGGAAAAATTCGGAATTTTCGAGTTGCTGGACACCCTCTCCGCGCTGATTTTACCCGACGGACAGGCGGAAGCCGCCGAGAAGAGGCCGCAGAGCACGCCCCAGCCCCCGCGCGCAGAGGACAGGGCGTTTGCGCCGCCCGCCTACAACGGCGAGAGCGCCGAGCCGCCCGCTACCCCGCCTGCCGCGAGCGCGCTCTCCTCCTTTCTGGAAAAACACGACAGTACGGTGAAGAGGATAAACCCCTCCGAGGGCGGGAAAAGGTGACTTTTGGGGCGGGCGCGTTTTCACGAAAAATGCAAAACGCTGTGCGGTATTGCGGTTTTTCGCGTGAAAAAAGAGGTACGCAGTAGTACCTCTTTTTGCATCATCTCTTGGAGAATTGGGGTGCGCGGCGCGCCTTTTTGAGACCGTACTTTTTGCGTTCCTTGACGCGGGGGTCTCTTGTGAGGAAGCCCGCCTTTTTGAGCGCGGGGCGCGTTTCGGGTTCTGCTTCGAGAAGCGCCCTTGCGATGCCGAGGCGGATAGCCCCCGCCTGACCCGTATAGCCGCCGCCGATGACGTTGACATAGATATCGTATTTGCCTTCCGCACCGACTTCGACGAGGGGCTGCTTGACGACATATTGCGTGGTGCCCTGCGGGAAGTAATCTTCGAGCGGACGATCGTTGATGACGATGTTTCCGCTGCCCGCGGGAAGGAGACGCACACGGGCGATCGCCTTCTTTCTTCTCCCCGTGCCCCAGAATTGCAATTTTTTCTTCAAATTCGCCTTAGCCATGACGTGCTCTCCTTAAAATAATTTCAAAGGTTCCGGCTTCTGCGCCTGATGATTGTGCTCCGCACCCTTGTAAACGCGGAGTTTTTTGATCATCTGCCGCCCGAGAGAATTCTTGGGGAGCATACCCTTGACCGCTTCGTATACGGCGAGGTCGCTGCGCTCCGCCATCATCTTGCCGTAGGAGACCTCTTTGAGACCGCCGATGTAGCCCGTGTGATAGCGATAAAATTTTGTTTCCAACTTCTTGCCCGTGAGCACCGCCTTATCGCTGTTGATGATAATGACGAAATCGCCCGTATCGACGTTGGGGGTGAAGGTGGGCTTGTTTTTGCCGCGCAAAATGGCCGCAACCTTGGAAGCGAGCCTTCCGAGAGGAACGCCCGTTGCATCTACAACGTACCACTTTCTCTCAACCGTTTGAGAGTTTGCCATATACGTTTTCATAACTGTCTCCTTACCTATTTTGCCAAGTGCCGTGACACGCGGACAGGTGCGCCTGTGCGCCTTTTGCCCGTTTACCTCTTTATTATAGGGCGTATAAAAAGTTCCGTCAAGCGGTTTTGAATTGAGAAATCCGGTTTTTTTTGAAAAAAGGAAAATATTTTTTGCATATTTCGTGGGGTTTTGTCCGCGCAGCACTACCCGTTGAGCGGGGGATTCGCTCACCCATGCGCCGACCGCGCATCGCGCGGTCGGCGCATGGGTTCGGAATGAGGAGGGGGACGGCGTGTGCCGAGGGAAATAAACCGCTACCACCGCCTACGGCGGAACCGCCCCCCTTAAAAAGGGGCAGCCAAGAAAGACGGACTGCGTTGGGGGGAAGATACACTCCGCCCCTATGGGGCGTCGGTATGAGGGATGGACTTCGTTATACGTCATTCTTCACCGCCGCCCGAGCGCGATGCGCTCGGATGGCAGAGAAGAATGACGTGGATACAAGCGCGGTAAGGACAGGGGAAACCCCTATCCCCCGCTGCGCGGGTACTTCCCCCACGAGGAGCAAGGGGCGGAGTTATTGGGGATCTTCGAGCGCAGGAAGGGTCTTTATGACGCGGGCGGGGTTGCCGACCGCGACGGAATTACTTGGAATGTCGTGGACGACGACAGAACCCGCGCCGATGACGACGTTCGAACCGATAGTGACGCCGGGCAGAACCTTTACCCCGCCGCCGAACCATACATCCGAACCCACCGTGATGGGAAGGGCGAATTCCAACTCTTGGCGGCGCACCATAGCATCGAGCGGGTGACCTGCCGCGTAGAAGCCGCACTGCGGCGCGATGAACACGTTATTGCCGAAGATGATCTTGTTGCAGTCGACGAACACGCAGTCGTGATTGCAATAGAAGTTTTCGCCGACTTCGGTGTTGTAGCCGTAGTCGAACCAGACGTTGCTCTCGATGTTGAAGTTTTCGCCGTGCTTGCCCAAAAGTTGGTGCATGAGGGCGCGGCGCTTCTCCTTTTCGTCGCGGGAGGTGCGGTTGTACTCCTCGCAGAGGCGCTTGGCACGGGCGAGACCCTCCATGAGTTCGGGAACATAGGCGGTGTACAGTTCGCCTGCGAGCATTTTTTGTTTTTCGGTCATGTAAAACTCCTTTTGGGGGGAAATTCAGATTCACTCGCTCTGTGCGCCGCCGCGCGTTGCGCGGCGGCGCACAGAACTCGGAATGAGGCGAGAAGGATCAGCCTCCCCACCACCGCCTACGGCGGAGCCTCCCCTCCCAAGGAGGGTAGGCCTTCAACCCACGCCGCGGGCGCGGGGCGGAGAGCAATCAACCCCCACCTGACGCGGCAAAGCCGCGCCACCCGCCCCCTTAAAAAGGGGGCAGGTCGGGAGGGAGGGTTACTCCAAGACTGCCTTGATATGGACGGGCGGGGGGGGGTGAGACTGTTACTCCAAGACTGCTTTGATGCGGCGGACGCCGGCGGAGGAGGATTGCTCCTTGACGATGCGGAAATGGCCGAGAACGCCCGTGCGCTCCACGTGAGGCCCGCCGCACATCTCGCGCGAAAAATCGCCGATGGAGTACGTTTTGACGACCTCGCCGTACTTGCTGTCGAACACGCCAACGAAGTTTTCCGCCCGCGCCTCTTCGAGGCTCATTTCCTTATATATAACGGGGATATCCTCCTTGATCTTCTCGTTGACGAGGCTCTCCACCGCCGCGATCTCCTCGGGCGTCATGGCGCGCTCGAAGTTGAAATCAAAGCGCATCCGCTCGTCCGTGATGTTGCTCCCCTTTTGGTTGCAGTCGGGCGAGAGCACCGCTTTGAGCGCCGCGTTGAGAAGGTGGGTGGCGGTGTGGTACTTTACCGCCATCTCGCTGTGGCTTTCGAGGCCGCCCTTGGCCTGTCCCTTTTCGAGGGCGCGGCTCTTTTCCTGATGCTCCTTAAAAGCCGCCTCGAAGCCCTCCCTATCCACCGTGAGACCAGCCTCCGCGGCGAGTTCTTCGGTGAGTTCCAAGGGGAAGCCGTAGGTATCGTAGAGGCGGAACGCCGCCTTGCCGCCGATGACCGTTTCGGGGACGTAGGCGGGGTTGCTCTTCGCCATGAATTCGTTTTTGCGGTTCAGACCCTGCACCGTCTTTTCAAACTCCTTCATGCCCTGCGCGAGGGTCGCTTCGAAGCGGTCGGCCTCCTTCTTCATCTCGGCAAGAATGTACTCCTCCTTCTCGAGAAGGAGGGGATAGGCCTCGTTGTAGACTTCGTGAATATAAATTTTGGCGACGGCCTGCATGGCTTCGGAGGGCACGCCCAGCTTTCTGCACCAGCGGATGGCGCGGCGCATGATGCGGCGGAGAATGTAGCCCGCCCCCACGTTGGAGGGGAGCACGCCCACCTTATCGCCGATGAGCATGACGGTGGTGCGGGTGTGGTCGGCGATGATGCGCATGGCGCGTTGATCTTCGCCGCCGTCGTCGTACTTCTTGCCCGAAAGTTCTTCGAGTTTTGCAAGAACGGAGGTGAAGAGGTCGGTCTTGTATGCATCGTGCAGGCCGTTCAGAAAGAGCAGCATCCGATCGAACCCGAAGCCCGTATCCACGTTCTTGTTTGCGAGCGGCTCGTAGCCCGTCTCCGTCTTTTTGTACTGCATATAGACGTCGTTCCCGATCTCCACATAGTCGTCGGGAAAGACGGGGTCTGCCTTTTCGGCGTCGATGGGGTAGAACCACTCGTTGTCCGGCCCGCAGGGCGTGCCCACCGTGCCCTCGAGCTCCCACCAATTGTCCTCCTTGGGAAGATAAAAGACGTGCTCGGGCTTGATGCCGAGGCCGATGAGGAGGTTTGCCGTCTCCTCATCGCGCGGGGCTGCCGAATTGCCCGCAAAGACGGTGGTGCAGAGTTTATCCTTATCGAGGCCGAACACCGAGGTGAGGAGTTCGAACGTCCACGCCGTCTTTTCCTTTTTGAAGTAGTCGCCGAGCGACCAATTGCCCATCATCTCGAAAAAGGTGAAGTGGGAGGCGTCGCCCACGCTATCAATATCCACCGTGCGCATACACCCCTGCACGTTGCACAGCCGCTTGCCCGCGGGGTGGGGCTTGCCGAGAAGATAGGGCATGAGGGGCTGCATCCCCGCCACGTTGAACATGACACCCGTTGCGCCGTCGCCGATGAGAGACACCGCGCCGATATCGACGTGCCCATGGGATTTGTAGAAGTCGAGCCACTTTTGACGAAGTTGTTTGCCTGTGATTTTCATATTGGTGTGTTCCTTATTTGGATTTACTGCTGTTGTTAGGGGAGAAAAGGACATCCTTCGACACGCCGCAAGGACAGCGGCGGCTCAGGATGACGTGTTTTGTGGGCGTCCCACCCCGCCCCGTTGGGGCACCCCCTTCCGGGGAGCCTTCCTTGGGGTTTTCGGAAAAGGCGACCGTATGATATGTGGAGCCTTTCCCCGAATGGGGGCGAGTCGGACTGCGTTGTTCGGGATCCTTCGACTACGCTACGCTCCGCTCAGGATGACGCGGGAACGGGGGCAAAAATCAGAGTTTCGACAGGGTGTAGCCGTCTTTGGCGTCTTTGACGGCGTAACCCATTTGTTTGAGTTTTTCGCGGAGGGCATCGGAGGTAGCCCAATCCTTGTTTTGGCGGGCACGGAAGCGCTCCTCGGCGATTTGCTTCACTTCGGCGGGGGCTTCCTCCTCGGTGGCGTACTTTGCAAGATACTCCGCGGCGTTCTTTTTGAACAGCCCCAAGAGCGAATAGGTCGCGCGGATCTGGTTGGTCATGCGGCGAGCGGCGGGGTCGTTCTCTGAAAGCAATTTTGAGACGTCCTTGAAGTGCCCGTAGAGGTCGGAGAGCGCGAGGGCGGTGTTGAAGTCGTCGCTCATCGCGGCGTCGAACCTTTCATCGATGGCGGGATACAGCCCGTCCTCCCCGGGGAACGCCCTCTCCGCCCTATCGATGAGGGTGTAGAACCGCACGAGGTGGGCTTCGGCGTTGGGAAAGAGGTCGTCGGTGATGTTGACGTCGCCGCGGTAGCCCGTGGAGAGCAGCGCGAATTTGATCGCCTCGTTGGAATATTTGGCGAGCAGATCTTCGAGAAGCAGGCTGTTGCCGAGGGACTTGCTCATTTTCTGCCCGTTGACTTTGATGAGGCCGTTGTGCGTCCAATATTTTGCAAAGCGCTTGCCTGTGAGCGCCTCCGTCTGCGCGATCTCGTTTTCGTGGTGGGGGAAGATGAGATCCCTTCCGCCGCCGTGGATATCGATTTGGTCGCCGAACGCGGCGCGGTTCATCGCCGAGCACTCGATGTGCCAGCCCGGCCTGCCCCTGCCCCAAGGGGAATCCCAGCAAATTTCTCCCGCTTTTGCCGCCTTCCACAGCGCGAAGTCGTAGGGGTTCTTCTTCTCCTCGTCGTTTTCGACGCGCACGCCGTCGAGCATCTCCTCTTTATTTCTGCCCGAGAGTTGCCCATAGGCGGGGAAGGTATCGACGTCGAAGTACACGTCGCCGTTTGACGCGGGGTAGGCGTGTCCCTTGGCGATGAGTTCTTGGATAAAGGAAATGATGTTGCCGATGTTTTCCGTCGCTTTGAGCCAGACAGTCGGCTCGCCGACGTCGAGTTCCTCCATCACCGCGTCGATCTTTTTGATCATCATCGCGGCGTACTTGTCGGCGGGGATGCCCGTCTCCTTGCTCTTTGCAATGATTTTATCGTCTACGTCGGTGTAGTTGCGGGCGTAGGTGACGTTGTAGCCCTGCTTTTCCAAAAATTTGCGGAAAATATCGTAGAGAATGGCCTGAAAACCGTGGCCGACGTGCGCCTCGCCCGAGACGGTGATACCGCACGCGTACATTTTGACTTTGCCCGCTTCGAGGGGGATGAACTCCTCCTTTCTGCGCGTGAGGGAATTATAAATTTTCATCTTTTTGCTCCTCTTGTTCCGCCCTTTCCTCCGCCGCGCGTGCCGCGAGCATCTCTTCGAGCGCAAAGACGCGCTCGCGAAGGGCGCACAGTTCCTGCACGATGGGGTCGCCCTGTTCGGGGATGAGATCCTGCGGCTTTTCGCCGTTGATGCGCACGACCCGCCCGGGCACGCCCACGACGGTGGCATAGGGCGGGACTTCCTTCAAGACGACCGCCCCCGCGCCGATGCGCGCGCCCTCGCCGACGGTGAACCCGCCCAAGACCTTTGCCCCGCACGCGATGACGGCGTTCTTTTTGATGGTGGGGTGGCGCTTGCCCTTCTCCTTGCCCGTGCCGCCCAAAGTGACGCCCTGATAGATGACGACGCCCTCTTCGACTTCCGCCGTCTCGCCGATGACGACGCCCGAACCGTGGTCGATGAACACGCCGGGGGCGATCTTCGCCGCGGGGTGAATTTCGATGCCCGTGCGGAACTTCGCCCACTGCGAAGCCCAGCGCGCGAGGAATTTGAAGTGGATCTTCCAGAGCACGGCGGCACGGCGATGCCAGATGAGCGCACGCACGCCCGAATAGGTCAGCCAGATCTCAAAGCGGTTGCGCGCGGCGGGATCGTTGCGCTTTGCCGCCGCGATATCCATGTTGAGTTTGCGAAAGAACACGGTTTTTTCTCCTTGCTCTATTGTATGCGCCGCACCGCGGCGGGGAAATTACTGCTTTTTGATGGGAATGGTGGTGATGCGGTACTCCGCAAGACAGGCGTCACGCATCTCCTCGTTGAAGATCTTTTGCTCGATGAGGTAACTCACCACGACATCGCGCACGCTCTCCTTTTTGAGTTCGAACCCGCAGACGTTGAGAAGGCTGGTAAGATCCGCGGCGCGCATACGACAGACGAGCGCAAGCGCGAGCACCGTACACTTTTCGGGATACAGTTTGCCCCGCTTTATCATCTTCCAAAAGCGCGGCTCTATCGCCAACTTCTCCCCCGCGCTCTCCCACGTTTCCTTGTATTTGGGGAGGATCGCGGAGAGCGTCTTTGCAAAGGTGTGCTTGTGAAAGAGATCCCGAAAGCGGGAAAAATAGGAGGCGACGGAAAAGCGGAAGGTGTAGTCGGTATCCGCAAGTTCTGTTTTGAAGCGCGCCAAAATTTCCTCCTTCCCCTTTTGCTCGGAGAGACGAAGGGCGGAGGAGTCGCGCCGCTCGATATTCCCATCCTTGGCGATGTACAAAAGGTCGGGGCGTTCGTACCCTTCCAGCGCGGCAAGCCGCACATAGTCGGAATAGTTTGCGCAAAAATATTCGTCAAGCGCCTGCAAATACAGCGTATCCATACCGACATTTTACCATTATGCGCGCAAAAAGGCAATCGATTTTTGCGCCATACGGCAAGTTATAGCGCAAAACGGGGCGAAGTCGGGTGAGCGGAAAAATTTTTGCCCGACGGGCGACACACCCCTCTCTGCGCGCGAAAATGTTAAAAATTAACAAAAAATTGTATCACTTTATGAACGAATTGTTGTGTAATCACAGGATTGTTCGGTTTTTTAATAAAATTTGTGGAAAATTTGCACAAAAACGCTTTACAAATGCAAAAAAGTGTGTTAAAATTTTGCACACAGAGATGATAAAAATAAGGAGACTACATCACGCATGAAAAGGGACCGCATCGAAGAAATCGCCGAACTTTTAGATAAGCGCGGCAAACTTACCCTCGACCAACTCGATGACTTCTTCCCCAACGTATCCCAGATGACGCTTCGCCGCGACCTTTTCCAACTCGAACAGCAGGGGCGCATCATCCGTGTGCGCGGCGGCGCAATGTCGGTGAAGGAAGTGCAGAAAGTTTCGGGAGAACCGTATGTGAAAAAGACCACGTGCCATTCGGACGAGAAACTGATGATCGCCCAGAAGGCGGCGAGCCTTATCACAGAGAACTGCGCGCTGTTTATGGACGGCGGCACGACCGCGCTCTCCTTTGCAAAGGAGATGCCCGATATCGATCTGCACGTTCTCACGAACGGGCTTGCGGTCGCCATCGAGCTTGCGCAGAAAAAGAACGTCGACGTCACCCTCCTCGGCGGGCAGCTGTTGAAGGAGAACCTCTCCACCGCTTCCCCCGTTGCAAGGGCCTACTTCGACACGACCAACTTTGAACTTGCCATCATCTCCGCCTCGGCATTCACCCTCGAAAACGGGTTCTCCTGCAACTCCATGGTGGAGGCGGACCTCTTGAAGATGGTGCGCAAAAAGGCAAAGCAACTGTACATGATGCTGGATAGTTCCAAGATCGGCAAGATCATGCCCTATTCCTTTGCGGGCATCGACGACATCGACGTGCTCATCACCGACGACAATTTCCCCGAGGAGCTCAAGGAGAAGTTCCGCGAGAAAAACATCGTCGTCATGTAACCGCTCACTATTTTTTCCTCCTCATAGGGTCACTGACCCAAAGAACGCCCCGCTTTGCCGCGAGGCGTTCTTCTTTTATTTTTTTATTCTTATTGTTGTTTTTTTATTCGCGCGGCCTTTCCCTGCGCCGTTTTTTTATGTAGAGCACGACCGCCTGGGCGATGACGAATATAAAGTACATTCCCGCCGCCACGGGCAGATACCCGCAATAGTCGAGCACGACGTCGCTCATCGTAGCGTTCCGCCCCACGGTGAAAATTCCCGTCTGGAAAAATTCCGTAAGCCCCGCAAAGGCGAACCCGCCCACGATGAGAATGATGGCAAAGATAATGCGCCGTTTATCCGAACCGTTATCGAAGAGGATGGCGGTGAGCGCCGCAAAGAAGCCGAGGATGCTGAATGCGCCGAAGTGCCCGAGCGCCTTTCTTATCATTGTTCCCCACCGCTTGATGCCATCGCTGAACGGCTGCCGCGAGACGGTAAGTTTCACCTCGATCGCCGTGCACAGATCGCCGTTTTCCCCCGAAAAATCGGGATTATCGGAGACGAGAACGCGGAGGCGCACGATGCCCCCCTCCGATTGCTGCGAGGAGCGGTAGGTGGCGATCGTTCCGTCCTCGAAAACTTCGGCGACTTCGGCATCCGACGTTTCATAGCGGACATAGACGGGGGAGATAGCCGCCTTGGCATTGAGTTTCACGTTCCGCTGCCCCGCGGAAAGGGTGAGGCTGTAACCGCTCTCCGCCGCGTTTTTCGTGCCCTCGAAGGTGAGCGTCGCGTTCAGCGCGCGGTTGCGCACATGGAATTGCGCCGTCGCAGCGATCGTTTTGTCGAGGGCGTAGGTCGCCGTCACCGTCGCATCGCCGCGCTTCAACATTTCATATTCCCCCGTCGCGCTATTGACGCGCAGGACAGAACTATCCGAACTCTTGTAGACGAGCGTCTTCTCCGTCGAGTCCGCGGGGGAGAAGTTCACGGAAAGTTTGCCCTTGTCGCCGACATACGAGATCCCCGTCTCCGGAAACGCAATCGATCGGAGCGCGACGTATTCCGTCTCCTCTTCGATGACTTTGAGTTCCACCGACGCGGAAAGCGTTTTTCCCGAAACGGCGTGTTCGGCAAAGAGTTTTACCGTCCCGGGGGCGACGGCCGTGATGAGGCCGTTTTTATCCACCGTGGCGATGGCGGAATTTTCGCTGCGGTAGGTGAGCGATTTATTCGTTGCGTTGGAGGGAAGCACGGCGGCATCCAATGAAATGTGCCTGTTCTTTTCGAGCGTCGCCTTCTTCGCGCCGTTGGAAAAGGCGAGCGTAACGGAGGTTGCGGCGACCTCCTTGACCGTGATCTTCACCGACGCCGTAACGCTCTTCTTCCCCGCCACCGTCGCCGTCACCGTCGTCGTGCCGACGGTGCGCGCCGTCACCTTTCCGCCCTGCACGGTGGCGATCTTCGCGTCTCCGCTCGCCCATTCGAGGGAGCGGAATTCCACCGACGTATCCGTGGGGATGAATGTGCACGACAACTGCTTGCTTGCGCCGCAGGCGAGTTCCAGCGCCTGTATCTGCTTTTTGCCGTCCAAAATTTTGATGCTCTCCGGCTCGACGTGCTTGATGGTGTCCGACCCGGTTTCCGTGAGGAAATCATCGATCTTATCGCCCACGCTCCCGCTCAACGCGGCGGAATCCGTCCGCGGCATGAGCGCGGAGGCGCACAGCACGACCATGATCGCAAGCGTGATCGCAAACGAGATCCACGCGAGGATCCCTCTGGTATGGGAGACGAGGCGCCGCGTATTCAATTTCGGGATCGGGCGTTCCATACATTGATTATATCATAACTTATTGAAAAATGCAAAAGATTGCGCCCCGAAAGGGACATTTCATGTTATTTTTTTGCAAAAAACAGCCCCCAAATTGTGCTTTGGAGGCGACTTTTGATCTTTTGGGAAGGAACAATATTATTGTTTCTCTTCGCTTTCGGGCGCTTCGGCTTCGGCGGGAGTTGCCTCTGCTTCAACGGGGGGTTCGGCTTCGGCGGGCGCTTGGGGTTCGGCGGGCGCTTCGGTTGCCGCGATCTCCTCTGCGGCGGGCGCGCCCTTCTTGCCCTTGCCCATGCGGGCGGTGAACCTTTCCTTGGTCTCGGCGAGTTGTTCCTTGAACTCCGTGAGTTTTTCAAACGGGAAGACGAAGCCCACCTTCTCCTTGGCGGCCTCCCGCTTTTCGCGCAGCGTCTCCTTGAGTTTTTCGTAGTGCACGATGATGCCGTGCTCATCGGCGAACTTCCTCATGCGCGTTGCGAGGTGCATGGAGTGCCCGAAGTCGACAAAGAACACGCCGAAAAAGATACCGACGACGAAGGCGAATTCGATGTTGCTCACGAACCACGTGACCGCCTCGACGACCGCGCCCTGCATGACGAAGTAGAAAAACGCCGAGACGAGCAGCCAAAAGAGGGAAAACAGCGGGCAGATGATACCCTGAATGTTCCCCCACCTGTTGGAATAATCCCAAAGTTTGATCTTCATCCCCTTGATGAAGATGAGCCCCGCGATGTACTCGATGACCGTCATGGCAACGCCCATGATGAGGATGATGAGGGTGGCATCGAGCCAAGCGTAGCCCGTGTGGATGGGGATGCGCGAGATGCCGAACAGCCCCGCGACGCCGAACCCGTAGAGGGGAAGGCAAGGGCCGGTCAAAAAGCCGGGGTTGATCCACTTTTTCGCCGAAAAGAAGCGGCGGAACAGTACTTCGAGACACCAGCCCCCCATGCTCCCCACAAAGAACAGGAAGGCAAGTACCAATATGACGTCGACTGCGCTCATTTTTTTGTCTCTCCTTTTTGTCTTTCCGTAAAAACGCCCCCTCCGAAGAGAGGGCGCTTGAAGTTTTTATTTAGATCCCGAAGATGCCCGCAAGCCCGGGGATCGCGCCCATGAGGTTGAAGTTCTGGAACACCACGACGCACACGAGCGAGACGGTGGACATGATCTTGATGAGAATATCGAGGGAAGGCCCGACGGTATCTTTGAGGGGGTCGCCCACGGTGTCGCCGACGACGGCCGCATCGTGCACCGCGTCGTACCCCTCTTCGCCCTTCTTGACGCCCTCGACACCGCCGCTTTCGATATATTTCTTGGCGTTGTCCCATGCGCCGCCCGCGTTGCCCGTGTAGATGGCGAGCATGATGGCGGAGAGCGTTGCGCCGATGAGGATACCGCCCACGAAGCCCGCGCCGAAGATGAACCCGCACACGACGGGAATGGCGATGGCAACGACGGCGGGAACGATCATCTGACGGAGTGCGCCTTGCGAGGAGATGGTGATGCACTGCTTGCTATCGGGGTCTTCTTCGCCCGTCAGGATCTTGGGGTTTTCACGGAATTGGCGGCGGACTTCTTCGACCATCTTGCGCGCCGCCTTGGCGACGGCGTTGATGAGCATCCCCGAGAACATGAAGGGGATCGCCGCGCCCAAAATCGCGCCGACGATGATATCGCCGCGGACGATATTGAGGAAGATATCGAGCGAACCGTTCTGGATCTCCTGCACCAGCCCGCCCGCGAAGAGGTAACTCGACATCATGGAGAGGGTGGCTAGCGCCGCCGAACCGATGGCAAAGCCCTTGCCGATGGCGGCCGTGGTGTTGCCGACGCTATCGAGTTTATCGGTGATGGCGCGCACGTCCTCATCGAGGCCGCTCATTTCCGCGATGCCGCCCGCATTGTCCGAGATCGGCCCGTAAGTGTCGACGGAGACGGTAGCCGCGACGAAGGAGAGCATCCCCATTGCGCCGCACCCGACGCCGAACATTCCGCCGAGCGCGAAACTCGCGAAGATGGCAACGCCCAAGATGACGACGGGGATGAGGCACGAGATCATGCCCGTTGCCATGCCCTGCGTGATGGTGAGCGCCGCACCCTCTTTGCTGGCGTTCGCGATGCCCTTGGTGGGCTTGTAATCGTAACTCGTGTAGTACTCGGAGACGATGCCGATGAGGATTCCCGCGACGACGCCGATGGCAGCGCATACCCAAGGCGAGATAGGCCCTATCGCAAACTTGGCGGCCTTGAGCTGTTCCGCCGCCTCGTCCTTGAAGAGGAAGATGGAGAGGATACACCCGCCTATGAGTGTGACGCCCGCCGAAATCCATGTGGCGAGGTTGAGTTCCATGTGCGGATTATCCGAAAGTTTTGGCTTCAAAAGCGGATAGGAGATGCCGACGACGCACCCGATAAGCCCGATCCCCGCGAAGATCATGGGGAAGAGGATCATCTTTTGAAGGAGGGTCGGCGAATTGAAATTGGTGGTGTGCGCGAACACTTCGATGGCGAGAATGACGGTAGCCATAATAGCGCCGATGTAACTTTCGAGAAGGTCGGCGCCGAGGCCTGCGACGTCGCCCACATTGTCGCCCACGTTATCCGCGATGGTCGCGGGGTTGCGGGGGTCGTCCTCGGGGATGTGCGCCTCCGTCTTGCCGACGAGGTCTGCGCCCATATCGGCGGCCTTGGTGTAGATGCCGCCGCCCACGCGGTTGAAGAGCGCGATGATGGAGCAGCCGAGGGCATACCCCGAAAGCACGATGGAGAGGTTGTAACTCTGCTTGGTGATGGGGTTGATGTTTTCGACGATGACCTCGGAAAGGGTCGTGCCGCCGACGTTCACCATGCCCTCCGCCCAGCCGAAGCAGCAGTAGACGATGATCGCGCCGAGAAGGGCAAAGCCCGCCACGCACAGCCCCATGACCGAACCGCCGCGGAAGGCGACCTTCAAGGTCTTGCCGATGTTGCGGCTCTCGTTGGCGGCGTTGGTGACGCGCACGTTGGCGTAGGTGGCGATCTTCATTCCGATGAAGCCCGCCGTTGCCGACATCACCGCGCCGAGAAGAAAGGCGATGCCCGCCTCCCATGCGATGAAGAGCGCCAAAACGACGGCGACGCACGCCGCGATGATGGCGACGATCTTGTACTCGTAGAAGATGAAGGCGTTTGCGCCCTCGCGGATCTTCGCCGCAATGTTTTGCATCCGCTCGTTCCCCTCTTTGAGTTTTTTGGTGAGGTAGAAGTTGAGCGCCGCATAACCGAGACCCAGAACCACCGCGAACATCACGACGATCATGAGCAGGTTGAGATACTTGGGATCCATGTTCTGCAAAACTCCTTGCAATTTTTTTACCATATTATATCACGCCCTCGCACGTTTGTCTATTTTTTTCGAAATTTTTGCATTTTTTTTGAAGGGGGAGAAGGGCGCGCCCCGCGGCTTTGCCGCGGGGTGCGCAATAAAAATGTTGGCTATTGGGGAGAAGTCGGGAGTATGCCGAGGAGAACGTCGGCGGAGATATCCAAAAGGTCGATGAGTTTCAGAAATACCTGCATGGTGGGCAGGCGGCGGCGACGGCAGATTTGATAGAGGGTGGAAACGCGGACGCCGAGGCGCTTTGCGAAATCAAAGCGTATGTAGCCCCTTTCCTTGATCCGCGCCTCGATGCGCGCCCCCATGCCGTCCAAATCCATTGTTTTTCCTCTTGTTTGGTTGCCGTCTGCCTCAATTGTAAAACAATTTTTTGTGCTTCACATGGGTTATAACGAATATTGTTATAAAATCGGTCGGGGTTTGAAGAGGTACCCCTCCCCCTGTGTCCCCCCTCCCCGCGCGCTTTGTGCGCGGGGAGGGGAATATCTGATATACCGCGTGGGGCAAAAGGGAGGCTTCCGCGGAGGGGGCGGTGTAAGCGGACTGCGTTTGATGGGATCCTCATACCGAGCCCCAGCGGGGCGAGCGTATCTTTTGGGAGAAGATACACTCGCCGCCCGCCGCGCAACGCGCGGCGGGCGGCTCGGTATGAGGGTTGTTTGTTTTTTCCCTCGCGGGGATGTTCCCATGAGGGAAGGCATAGAAAACGAAACTCCCCCGTTCCGCGAGCGGAACGGGGGAGTTGTAACTGTTTTCATTCCTCTTTTATTCCTCGCAATTGTTTGACGCCGCGAGGCACTCGCTGTGCTCTACGGGATCGACACCGAGGCAGCGGGGCGGAAAACGAACTTTAAGGCGTCGTATTGGGTCGAAGCCATCTCCCCCTCGCCGATCGCGCGGGGACTTGTCAAGACCGTGAGCGAGAAGAGGTCCTCCTTCCAGCCGAGGCTTTCAAGGCGCAAAATCGCCTGTTTTTTCTCGCCGTCGAGTTCGGCGGGCATCTCCGCCGTATAGCGCCCTGTCTTTTCGTCCCGAGAAAAACTTGCAAAGAGTTGCTTAAAGGGAACGCCCGCGCCGTCCGCATCGGGGAAGAAGCGGAGGGAGGAGAAGATCGCCGCGGGGTCTCTCTCCTTGACGAGAGCGCGGATCTGCGCCCTCCCGTCTCCATCCGTGGGGAGTGCCCTTCGCGTGTAATTTTGCCCGTCGGGGGTGTACTCGTACAGCGTCCCCTCTGCCATGATGTAATAGACTGCGACGTTGCCCGTCTTTTTGTTGACGCCGAGGGAGAGCCGCGCGCCGCCTTCATGGGCAAAGTCGCGGAGGCAGATCGCCGTCTCCGATGTTTTGAATTCACTCGTCGCGCTTCCGCGGAACTCCCCCTCCTCGTAAACGCCGCGCTCCAGCGATGCGTAGAGGGTATCGCCGCTCTCAATATCCGCGCATACCTCTTTCAGCGCCGTCTCGGCGGAAGACCCCGCAGGATCGCCGCCCGAAAAAAAGCCGCAACCAGAAAGGACAAGCGACAGGGACAAGAGAAGCGCCGTTTGCAGAAAAACTTTCTTTTTTTGTCTCATGTTTTTCTTCCGAAAATGGCCGCCGCGCTGTTGCGTGGCGGTCATTCCGCTCCAAATTTATTCCGCGCAGTTCTTCTTCAAAGTCGCGAGGCTTTCTTTGAGTTCCGCAGGGAGGCGGTCGCCGAACTGCTTGTAGTATTCGGCGATCTCATCCGCCTCGGCAGACCAGCGCTTCTTATCCACATACAAAATGCTTTCAAGCGTCTCGCGGGAAAGATCCAGCCCTTCGAGGTCGATATCCTCGGCGTGGGGCACATAGCCGATGGCCGTCTCCTGCGCGCCGACCGTGCCGTTGCAGCGCTTCAAGATCCATTCCAAGACGCGCATATTGTCGCCGAAGCCCGGCCAGATAAAGTCGCCGTTCTCATCCTGCCTGAACCAATTGACGTTGAAGATCTTGGGCGGATTTTTGATCTTCTTTCCCATCTCGATCCAATGCCCGAAGTAGTCCGCCATGTGGTAGCCGCAAAACGGCTTCATCGCCATGGGGTCGTGACGCAATACGCCCACCGCGCCCGTTGCGGCAGCCGTCGTCTCCGAACTCATGATTGAACCGACGAACACGCCGTGATCCCAATCACGGGACTGATAGACGAGCGGGGTCGTCGTCGCCCTTCTGCCGCCGAAGATGATGGCGTCGAGCGGCACGCCCTCCTTGGAGTTGAACGCGGGCGAGAGGCAGGGACAGCCCGTTGCGGGAGCGGTAAAGCGCGAGTTGGGGTGCGCCGCCTTGGTGCCCATATCGGGCGTCCACGGCTTGCCGAGCCAATCGATAAGGTGCTCGGGCGCGGGCTTCGTCAGCCCCTCCCACCACACGGTGTTATCCGCGGGGTCGATGGCGACGTTGGTAAAGATCGTGCCCTTCCTCGTTGCGGCGAGGGCGTTGGGGTTGCTCTTTTGGTTTGTGCCCGGCGCGACGCCGAAGAAGCCGTTTTCGGGGTTGACCGCCCACAGCCTGCCGTCCGCGCCCACTCTGATCCACGCGATATCATCGCCCACACATTCCACCTTGTAGCCCTTTTCGAGGTAGTGCTTGGGCGGAATGAGCATGGCGAGGTTGGTCTTGCCGCACGCCGAAGGGAACGCCGCCGCGACGTAGTGCTTTTCGCCGTTCGGGAAGGTGACGCCCAAGATGAGCATATGCTCCGCCATCCAGCCCTCTTGCTTGCCGAGGTAGGAAGCGATGCGCAGGGCAAAGCACTTTTTGCCGAGCAGCACGTTGCCGCCGTAGGCGGAGTTGACCGAGATGATGGTATCGTCCTCGGGGAAGTGCATGATGTAGCGCTTTTCGGGGTCGACATCGCACTTGCAGTGGAAGCCCTTGATAAAGTCGCCGTCCTCGCCCAGATAGTCGTAACATTCCGTGCCGACGCGCGTCATGATCGCCATGTTGAGAACGACGTAGATGCTATCCGTCACCTCGATGCCGATCTTGGAAAAAGGCGAGCCGACAACGCCCATCGAATAGGGAATGACGTACATGGTACGCCCCTTCATCTTCCCGCGGGCGATCTCGCGGCACATGGCGTATGCCTCGGAAGGTTCCATCCAATTGTTGATAGGCCCTGCGTCCTCCTCCTTTTTGCAGCAGATAAAGGTGCGGTCCTCCACGCGCGCGACGTCGTTTTCCGCGGTGCGGTGATAGTAGCAGCCGGGGAGTTTTTCCTGGTTGAGTTTTATCATCTCCCCCGTTCTGACGCCCTCTTCGCGGAGCGCGGCGAGTTGCTTTTCGCTGCCATCGATCCACACGATGTTGTCGGGCTGGGCGAGGCGTGCGCTCTCTTCCACAAACGCGAGAACCTTTTTGTTGTTTGTAAGTGCCATGTTTAACCTCCTGTAAGGCGCTTTGCGGAACGCCGTTTGCGTCCCTACTTTTTATTATACCATCTTTTCCCCCGAAAGTAAACAAAATCCGCGTGAATTTTCACGCGGAGCGGGAAGAGGGGGCTGTCATTCGTCGTAGACCTTGACGTATTCCCCCGTGTCGGCGTCCTGAAAGACCACCCAGAATCCCTCCGTCTCGGTATAGGGCGAGCGGGGCACGAACGAGCAGATCTCCTTCATCTCCTCGGGCGGGTCGCCCGTCCTCTCCACGGCGACGCAGAGGTAGCGCGGCGCGCCGCTTTCGTACACGACGCCGAGGAGGGCGCCGCTTTCCGCCTTCACCCATTCCGAGAGCGGAAACGTCCCCTTCAACCTGTCGTCGGGCGGAAATTTTTTCATGGCCGCTTCGAGGCGTTCGCGCACGGCGTTGTAGTATGTAAGCGACCCGCGGGGATCGAGAGGAACTTCATGCGCCACAGGATGGCCGCCGCCCGCGACCGCTCCCTCTTCTTCTTTGCCGAAATGCGGAGCGCCTTCATCTTCATGAGTCTCGGCGCGGTAGTAATCGCTTGCGGCGATCGCCTCGTCGTCGTAACTTTTTTGCCGAAAGGGCGCGCCGCCCTTTTCCTCCTTTTCGGGTTCGGGTTGGGGTTCTTCCCCGGGCAGGGGCACGCCGGGCGCGCGGGGGGCGTTGGGCTGGGCGGGGAAGGGCACTTCGGTGGGCGGAAGGGGGTTTACGAGCGGCCTTTTCTCCCCGCTCGCCGCCGCCAACAGGCGGGCGTAGGATTGCGGCGCTTCGCCGCACGCACCGAACGCCACCGGCTCTGCCTCGCCGCGCACAAAGAAGACGAGGACGGCGACCCCCCGTTTGAGCGTAGGCGCTCTTTCCACCGTGAGGCGCTCGTTGCCCGCAAGTTCAAGGCAATACGTCCTCTCCCCCACGCCGAGGGCAAGCGCGTACCTGCCCTCCTTGACGGGCGCAAGCCCCAGGATGCGCGGCGTTATTGTGAGCGTCTCCCCCAGCCGCTCGCAGTAGACGGCGCCCGTGAGGTCGCCGCCGTCCGCCGAAAATCCCTTTTTTACCTGCTTCAATACGCAAACGCGCCTTTCATATGCCATACTTTTTTCTCCTTTTCCAAAGTATAGCGGAACTGCGCTTGAAAATTATGGGAAACACTTACGAAAAAGCGCGGAATGGGGCAGTTTTGCCGCCCTCCGCGCCGCTAAATTCCGAAATATTGCACGGGAACGCCCTTCTCCTTCGCGTAGCGCACGGTGTACGCCGTGCCGCCCTTTTCCTTGGTACAATAGGCGAGAAGGAGATCCGACCTATCCACCATGTATCTGTTCCGCGCGAGGTAGCACCCGTTGCGGTAGGCGGGAAAGAGCACGGAGACGACGTCGCACCACGGCAGCAGACTGCGGTAGACCTGCCTGCTCTCGCGGGAAAAGCCCCGCTCCTGCCCCTCGAAGGGGATGCACGCGACGATGGAAAAACGGTATTTTTGTTTGAGCGCGACGAGGCAGGTGAGGGCGTGTAGGTCGAATCCCTCCGCCATACCGCAGTAAAAGCGGTCGTACCCCTCCTTTATGAGGGCTTCGAGGGCGTCGTAGAGGGCGTTATCGTCGAACGCGGCGGGAAGTTCGCGGTGTCCCGTGAGAGAGCAATTCTTCATGCGAGAGGGGCGCTCCTTTCCTTCCCGTGGCCGCGGGGATATTGTTGCGGCGTCCTCTTTCTCTTCTCCGCAAAGATGAGGGCGCGCGCGCCCATGCCGCGCGGAAGTTCGTAGGTAGCGGCGCGCACGTTTCCCCCGCCAAGGAGGGCGATCGCCCGCTGCGCCCCCGCGATCTCCTCTTCGCCCGCCTTGTAGGCGATCATCTCGCCCCCGACTCTGACGAGGGGCAGGCAGTATTCGGCGAGCGTATTGAGCGGCGCCACCGCCCGCGCCACGACGACGTCGAACGCCTCGCGGAACTGCGCCGTCCTCGCAAGTTCCTCCGCCCTGCCGCACACGATGTCGGCGTTGAGGCCGAGTTCCTCCTTCACGATACGCAAAAAGTTGCACTTCTTGCCCGTGCTCTCGATGAGGGTGAAGTGCACATCCTCCCGCGCGATCAGGATGGGAACGGAGGGAAAACCCGCGCCCGAGCCGACTTCTGCCGCCCTAGCCCCCGCGGGAATGTATCCCTCCCCCGCGAGCGAATCGAAAAAGTGCTTTATCTCCACCTCCACCCCGTCCGTGATGGCGGTGAGGTTGAATTTTTGATTGTATTCCGAAAGAAGGCGGGCAAAAATCGCAAATTTTTCCGCCTTTTCCTTTAATATACCGTTGACGCGTTCCAAATCGGGGGACTGCATACCGCAATTATAGCACACATTTTCCCATTTATCAACGTGTTTGTGGAAAGGGGAATATCTTTTTTCACATTGTGGAATTTTTTGTGGACAACCCTCCCTTCCGCCCGTTTTTTCCTCTTCCCCATCTTTTGGGTTATTCACACGCCTCGTTTTTTCCACATTCTTTCCACCCGCCTTCCACAGCCCGCGCGCAAAATAATTTCTTCCCCGATTTTCTTAAAAGGGGGTTTTTTACTTGAAATTTTCCCGCTTTTTCGCTATAATGGAACTCGGGTGCGGGAAGCGGAAGGATTTATCCACTTTTCCACAGACACTATTACTACTATTATATAAATATATTTTTAACAATCATCAAAGGGAGGACATGGCGATGAAATTCGTTTGCAACGGACTGACCCTTTCGGAGGCGGTCCTGAAAGTGAGCAAGGCGTGCGCGGTGAGGACGACCGCGCCCATCATGGAGTGCATCCTCGTGAGCGCGCACGCAGAGGAGGTGACCCTCCTCGCGACGGACGGCGAGATCTCCATCCGCAAGACGGTGAAGGCGGATGTCCTCGAAGAGGGAGATATCTGCATCCCCGGCAAACTTCTCGCCGACTTTTTGGGAAAACTCGTCGAGGAGGAGGTGATGATCTCCTCGGGCGACCGCGGCGCGGAGATAAGATACCGCGATTCCGCGTCGTTTATCCAGGCGATGGGCGCGGAAGATTTTCCCAAGATCAACCTCGAGATCGGGGAAAAGAGTTTTGTCATCAAGCAGGGCGACCTCAAAAAGATCATCGCGGGCACGACGTTTTGCTGCGCGCAGGATGATTCCCGCCCCGTGCTCAAAGGCTGCCTCATGGAATTCGGCGACGTATTGGAAATGACCGCGCTCGACGGCTACCGCCTCGCCCTCGCCCATGTGGATATCCTAGCAAAGAGCGGGGAGAACAGCATCATCTGCCCCGCGCGCACCCTCACGGAGATCGCCCGTATGCTGACGGAGGACGAGGCGGAGATCACCCTCTACACGCAGGGCGGCATGCTCATGGTCGGCTCGGAGGATATGGTGATCGTCTCCCGCCTCTACCAGGGCGACTTCATCCGGAAGGAGAACGTCATCCCCTCGCGGTTCACGACGGTGATCGCGATCCCCCGCACCGAACTCATCGCGAGCGCGGAGCGCGCCGCCATTTTGAACCGCACGGACAAGAACAACCTCATCACCCTCGATATTTCGGGGGACACCGTAAAGGTCTCCTCGGCATCCGAGGCGGGGAACGTGGCGGAGACCGTCGCCTCCTCCACCGAGGGTGTCGACCTCACCATCTCCATGAACGCGAAGTACCTGTTGGATAGCCTCCGCGCCCTCGACGAAGAGAGGGTGACCATCTCCTTCAACGGTCCCATCTCCCCCTTTATTCTGCAAAACTGCGAAAAAAAGGACAGTTTGTATTTGATCTTGCCCGTGAGAAACGTTCAATAATCGCTTGACGGCGGCAAGAGAAATAACGTATAATCAGAAAAAACCCATTGCGTAAGGAGTAATATTATGAAAAGAACGTACCAGCCCAAAAAGAGACAGCGGAGCAAAGTGCACGGCTTTCGCAAGAGAATGGCCTCGCAGGGCGGCAGACAGACGCTGAAGAGAAGAAGAAACAAGGGAAGAAAGCACATCTCCAAGTAAAGAAAAGAGCGTATGCGCTATCGGCGGCTGAAAAACAAAAAGGAGTTTGCCCGTATTTTGAAAATGGGCAAACGCGCCTATTCGGAGACGGTGACCGTCATCTATCTGCCCGACGCGGAGTTGAAAATGGCGGTATGCGTGGGGAAGAAGTACGGCAAGAGCGTACAGAGAAACCGCATCAAGCGCCTGCTCCGCGAAGCGTTCGCAAGATATGCAGGCCGCCTTTCGCCGTGCGCAGTTCTACTGCTGCCGAAGATCCGCGAAACGTATACGTTCGGCGAATTTGAACGGGACATCGGGAAAATTTGCAAGAGGGAGCGCCTCCTTGAAGATAGAATTGAAACAAATATGCCGTGAAAACGCCCGCTATTTGAAAAAGCGGCGCTTTCCGCGCATCTTTGCGGGCGCCTGTATCCGCATGATTTGTTTTTATCAAAATCGGCTTTCCCGCCATACCTGTCTCTATACTCCCTCCTGTTCGGAATACACCAAGCAATGTATCAACAATTGCGGCGTATTGGTGGGGATCTTACTCGGGATGTGGCGCATTTTGCGCTGCAATCCTCTCTCCAAGGGCGGGATAGACCCCGCGCCCGAGGTATTTTGGAAGAAAAAGTGGCTCATTTAGAGCGGAGCGAACCATGCAACTTCAGTCACTTCTCAACGCGGTAAACGAAATCGTCCTCATGACGACGGGCTTCGATAACGGGCTTGACGTCTTGGGGCAGTTTGCGCGCGTCATCATCGAGGGGGTGGGTATCGTCGGCCTCGGCATTATCGTGTTCACGCTGGTGCTCAAAGCCATCACCCTGCCCTTCGATATCTACCAGCGGTTCAAGATGCGCAAGCAGACCCTCATCATGCGCAACATGAAGGACGATCTGGAGAAACTGCAAAAGCAGTACGCGGGCGACAAGCAGATGTACAACCAAAAGATGTTGGAACTGCAAAAAAAGAACGGTTACAGCATCCTCGGCGCGTGCCTGCCCATGATCGTCTCCCTCGTCATCCTCATCGTCGCGTTTCAGGGCTTCCGCGTCTATGCGGACTACGCCAACTTGCAGACCTTCGAGATCATGGCGGAGCACTACAACACCGCCATTTTGGAGAAAGGCGTCGAGGGCAAGAACTACCGCAATCATCAGGAAGGCGTCGAGGACGACGACTTGACCCGCGATTTGTCTGCGGGCACAACGTGGACGGAGGACGGCGTCGTATACACCGTGCAGGGTGACGGCAAGACGCTGCGCGTCGAAGCGGCGGACACGCAGAAGTTCATCTACTATGAATATGATTGCAACGAGACGGAAGCCAAGCGCGCATATTTTGTGGACGAAGAGAGATTCCTCGCCTCCGACTATTATACGGGGAAGAAAGAGAACCCGGATGATAAAGTATTGGAGGAGGAGATAAGGCAAGAAATTGCGGGCTTAGAGGGCGAAGCAAGGACGGGGCGCATCGTCTCGGTCGTCGAGCGCATCGGCGCACTCGAGGCGGCAAACTTTTTCCGCAGCAAAGAAGGCCCTCGCTTTTTGTGGATCGGGAACGTGTGGTATCCCGACGTCTCCTACAATCACCCCGTGCCCAACCACAACGAACTCGTGCAGAAGATGGGCGACGTCAACCTTGCGGGCGGCGGCACGGCCTCCCTCGGCAACGTTCTGAACGCCGATCAATACAACATCCTCGTCTCCGAACTTGCGGGCGAGCAGACGGCCGCCAACGGCTACTTTATCCTCATCATCCTCTCCGTCGGGCTGATGGTGGTCTCCCAACTCATCTCCATGAAGAGCAGCAAGGAGAGCGACCAATACCAGACGGTGGACGGCCGCGGCAGGACGACGCAGAAAGTGATGCTTGTCGTCATGCCCCTCATCTACGGTATGTTCGCCTTCATGATGAGCGCGGCGTTCTCCATCTACATGATCGTCAGCAGCATCATCTCCATCCTCGTCACCCTCCTCTCCAACCTCATCATCGGGCATATCTTCAACAAAAAGGAAGAGGCGCAGTTCAAAGAAGAGCACACGCGCAAGTTGCCGTGGATGGACGGCGGTTACGGCAAGAAGGGCGCAAACGGCGCAAAAGACGGAAAAAAGAAGGAAAAAAAGAAAAAATAACGCGAAACGGAAGGAGCGGAAATGGAACAAATTTTTACAGGGAAAACATCCGAAGAGGCGATCGAAGCGGGGCTTCGCGAACTCGGAGTCGCGCGCGAGGACGCTACGGTTGAAATTCTCGAAGAGGGAAAGAAGAAACTGTTTGGCTCTTCCCCCGCAAAGGTCAAAATAACGGTAAGAGATCTGACGGACGGGGAGAGGACGGTGCGCTTTTTGGCGGGGCTGTTGCCCCTGCTCGGCTCGGATGCCCAGCCGACCCTCGCCGATGAGGGCGAAAAAATCGTCATCCAACTCAAAGCGGAGGCCGCAAAGGGCGTCATCGGGCGGCGCGGCGAAGTCATCGACGCCATTCAGGCGCTCGCGGGCGCCGTCGCCAACACGGGCAGAAAGGAATATAAGCGCGTCGTCGTGGATTGCGGCAACTACCGCGAGGAGCGGGAAGAGACGCTGAAGCGCGTCGCGGAAAAACTTGCGGCGAAGGCGGTGCGCACGGGTAAGCGCGTGCGCCTCGAACCCATGAACCCCTACGAGCGCCGCATCATCCACTCCGCCCTTGCGGACAGCACCGAGGTGTACACGAAGAGCGAGGGCAAAGAGCCCGCGCGGTTCGTCGTCATCATTCCCAAGAACGCAAAGCCCTACGATCGCGGCGAGAGAGACGGCCGCGGCGGACGGGGCAGGAACGACCGCGGCAGGGGAGGGAAGAAGTACGGCGACAAGCCGCGCTACGGCGGCGAGCGCAAGCGGCAGTACGAGCACCGCGAACTCCCCTCCGAGGCCACGCCCGAAACGAGCGGAACGAGCATCAACCGCGGCGGCAGTTCGACGGGCTACAAAAAGGGCGGCTTCACCGGTTTTTTCGGCACGTTCCTCGGCAATTCCAACGAGGAGGAAACCACCCCCGCGACCGAACCCAAGGAAGAGTAAAAAGGGCAAAACGCTGTCAAAAAAACACGGGTCGCCGAAAAAGCCCCCGTGTTTTTCTTACCCGATTTCGATAAAAAAACCGTCGGCGTTTGCCGACGATTTTTTCAGTTCTTCTTGATCCACTCTTCCGCTTTCGCCTTGGTGTACGCGGTGATCTTCTCGGTCTTGTAGGCCGAGGCCTCGCCGCCGTAGGTGTAGAGGAAGTAGTCTCCCTCGGGGGTGATGAACATCGTCTCCTCGTAGCCCGCGGGATCGCCATACACGCCGCTCGTGACCTTCTTTACGACGGTAGCGGTTTCGGTGTTATAGGTTTTGGTTTTCGTGGTCTTTACCATAGTTGTTTCCTCCTGTTGAACTTGTCTATATTTTACACTTCCGCAAAGTTTTCGTCAACAATCTCAAAAAATTTTTCAAAAATAGTTCATTTTGATAATTATTAACAATTTCACAAAAAATTTGTTAAAAATTACCAACTTTTTTCGCCTGCAACTCCTTGACGGAGAGCGAAGCGAGCGCGCCCGAGATGATCTCCCCCATCGAGTAGATCATGTTGAGCCGCGTGAGGTTCAAGAGGGAGTAGGAGAAGGCGGAGCGCCGCGCCACGATGCCGAGCACGGAGACGTCGCCCACTCGTTTCAGCCGCTTGTTTGCGCCTGCGCCGGGGCGCAAAGCCCCGGGCACGACCTTGATAAGCCCCACGTCGCCCTCCTCCCCTACCGCGGCGTCTACGGCGATGATCTTGCTCCCGGGGTGCGTTTTGCGCAGAAAATCCGAGAGGTATTTGACTTCCTTGGCCGTCACGGGGCTTTTCAGTGTGCCGTACACATAGCCGTAGAAGCCCGAGGCGCGGCGTTTGAGCATCGTCCCCACGATCGGCCCGAGGCTGTCCCCCACGGCGAGGTCGCTCCCGATGCACAGCACAACGGGCGGCGCAGTCAGAGGGCCGAGGCAGCGCGTCAGCGCCATCATCGCCCCCGTCTCCGCCAGCGTATTATAAAAGTGAAAGGCATATTCCATGGCAGGTTCCCCCATTCCGTATGTTTGTTGCCGTGCGGGGCAAAAATTATAACCGAGTTGTGCGGAAACCGTCGACATTTTCCAAAATTTATGATACAATACGGTTCGGAGGATCGCAATGAACTTACTCGCAACCAACGCATGGGCGCTTGACGTCGCCTTTTTTGTCATCATCTTTATCGGCATCTTGGCGGGCGTGTCCGCGGGATTTTTGAAGTGCGTCTCCAAGGTCGTAGGGAGCATCCTCGCGGGTGTCCTCGCGGCGGCATTCTGCGTCGCCTTCAAGAACAACCTCGAAAGTTGGTTTGGCTTGCAGACGGCGCTTTATAACGCCATCCACTCCGAGATCGCCGCAAGCGCCATTTCCACCGTCATCTCCTTCATTGCGCTCTTTTCCATCATCTATATGCTTGCGTGGTTTTTGGGGCAGATCGGAACAGGTCTTGCGAATAAGAGCAAGGGGCTGGGCGGACTGAACCGTCTTTTGGGCGGGCTGATCGGGTGCGTGTTGGCGCTCGCACTCATCTTCCTGCTCCTCGCCATCATGTTCTGGATCAATGTGGAGGGCGCAAACGCCTTCATCGCGGAAAGCAAGGTCGTCAGCGCGATCTACGATTGGGAATACTTCCGCTACGCCGCCCGCTTCGCCTTCCTACAATCGTAAATTTGAAAGTGCGCGTCCGCATTTTGCGGGCGCTTTTTTGTTGCTCTACATTTTGTGGGCTGGAATTCGCGCCCCCACAATTTTTTATGCACCCATTGTTTCACGTGAAACACAAAAATCGGCGAAAAAATTTGGGAGATGTTTCACATGAAACAATTTTCGGAAAATTTCCGCAAGCGCATAATGAAAAAAATATGGCATATACAAAAGAGGTGTGATATTTTAGAAATTGTGGAAACATTTGGGTTTCAAACACTTGAAAAAAACCCGCGTGTGTGATACAATGATTGCGTTCGCTTCGCCCATACTGAAATGGAGCGAACGGACAAAAATCAAAACAGATAAAAAGGAGATAAAAGTTGAGTAAAACAGCAAAGGCGATCATCATCGCGTTGGTTGCTCTTGCTCTCGGGATCGGGGCATACTTTCTGATCACCACCCTCGAGCACAACAGCCGCCAACTCGATTGGGCCGAATTTAACGCAAGGATCACGGATGCGCGCGCCCCCGATGGCACGGATGAGTCTACCGAGGCAACGCGGGTCGGCAGTTACACCAACGCTCAGCAGATCGTACGCTACCGCATCGACGGCTACACGATCACGGGCACGACGGGTAGCGGTTCGGAATATTGGACGTACAGCCCGTGGGGGCAGAACAGCGCACCTCTCAAAGAGGTGACCGACGAGTGGAATAATGCGGGCGCAACGCTTCAAAGCGCTGCCAATCCCAATTCGGGCAATTGGTGGGGCGACTTCATCTATATCGCCATTCTCGTTGTCGGCGTCGTCGCCTTCTTCCTCATCCTGCGCGCAACGAGCGCGGGTGGCGGAAAGATTGCGAACTTCGGCAAGACCAAGGCGCGCGTTACCTCCAACATCAAGGTGCGCTTCACCGATGTAGCGGGCGCAGAGGAGGAGAAGGAGGAACTCGCCGAAGTCGTCGAGTTCCTGAAAAACCCCAAGAAGTTCGCCGACCTCGGCGCGAAGATCCCCAAGGGCGTGCTCCTTGTGGGGCCTCCCGGAACGGGTAAGACGCTCTTCGCACGCGCCGTCGCGGGCGAGGCGGGCGTGCCCTTCTTCTCGGCGAGCGGTTCGGATTTCGTCGAGATGTACGTCGGCGTCGGTGCGTCGCGTGTGCGCGACCTTTTCGATATGGCAAAGCGCAACCAGCCCTGCATCATTTTCATCGATGAGATCGACGCCGTCGGCCGTCAACGCGGCGCGGGTCTCGGCGGTGGGCACGACGAACGCGAGCAGACCCTCAACCAGATCCTCGTGCAGATGGACGGCTTCGAGACCAACGAGGGCATCATCGTGATGGCGGCGACCAACCGCGCCGATATCCTCGACAGCGCCCTTCTCCGCCCCGGGCGGTTCGACAGGCAGATCTATGTGCACCTGCCCGACGTCAAGGGGCGCGAGGCCATTTTGAAGGTGCACGCGCGCAACAAACCGCTTGCGCCCGACGTCAACTTTAAGGTCATCGCGCGCATGACGAGCGGATTTTCGGGCGCTGATCTCGCCAACCTCCTCAACGAGGCGGCCATTTTGGCGGCGCGCAACGGAAAGACCATCATCGGCAACCTCGAACTCTACGAGGGCATCAACAAGGTCATCATGGGGCCGCAGAAGAAGAGCCGCGTCATCACCGAGGCGGATAAGAAGTGCACGGCGTATCACGAGGCCGGCCACGCCATCCTCGCCAAACTTCTGCCCCACTGCGACAACGTGCAGGAGGTCTCCATCATTCCGCGCGGAATGGCGGCAGGGTACACGCTCACCCGCCCCGATACCGACGACAACGACATGACTGTCAACAAACTTAACGATTTCATCTGCATGGCGCTTGGCGGCAGGGTCGCGGAGGAGATCGTCATACAGGATGTCTCGGCGGGCGCCTCCAACGATATTCAGAAGGTCACGCAGATGGCGCGCAAGATGGTCACGGAGTGGGGCATGAGCGACCGCCTCGGGCCGATCGCCTACGGCAACGACGGGCCTGTGTTCCTCGGCAGAGATTTTGAGCAGCGCAACACCTATTCGGAGGAGACGGCGGGCATCATCGATGAGGAAGTCAAGGCCATCGTGGAGCGCGCATACGGGCGCGCGAAGAAGATGCTGTTGGAGTGCCGCTTCATTCTCGATAACATGGCGCGCGTGCTCGTGGAGCGCGAGACCATTTACACGCCCGAAGTGGATATGCTCATGAACGGCGCGACCTATAAGGAAGTGCTCGCGTACATGGAAACGCACGATCAAAACGTTCCCGATGCGCCCTTCGGCACGTCCGGGTCGGCGCAAAGCGGGTCCAACGCCCCTGCGCCTGCGCCCGCCCCCGCTCCCGTTCCTGCGCCCATTCCCGCCCCCGCCCCCAAAGAGGGAGAAGAGGGACAGAGCGCGGAAGAAAACGGCGCAGACGCGGCGGAAGAAGGGCACGACAAAGACGAAAAAGACGGCGAATAAAGCAAGAGGGGCAAATTTATGGGCAAGATCTATTCCTTTTCCAACCAAAAGGGCGGCGTGGGCAAGACGACCACCTGCGTCAACATGGCGGCGTACCTCGCCTCCTACGGGAAAAAAGTGCTCCTCGTCGACCTCGACCCGCAGGGCAACGCGACGACGGGGCTGGGATTCACCAAGAGCCAACTCAAAAAGTCGGTCTATAATGTGCTCATCGAGGAGGAAGAGGTCAAGGACAACGTCCTCCCCACCGAACTCGAAAACCTTGTGCTGCTGCCCGCGAACATCGATCTTGCGGGCGCGGAGGTGGAACTCGTCTACAAAAAGAGCCGCGAAAAGGTCTTGCGGGCGGCGCTCGACAGGGTGAAGGCGCAGTACGACTTCATCTTTATCGATTGCCCGCCCTCCTTGGGGCTTCTCACCATCAACGCGCTCGCCGCGGCGGATAGCGCCATCATCCCCATCCAAAGCGAATACTACGCGCTCGAGGGGCTTTCGCAACTCATGAATACCATCTCGCTCGTGCGCCAGCACCTCAACGGCAAGTTGCAGGTGGAGGGCGTCGTGCTCACGATGTACGACGGCAGATCCACCATCTCCAAGCAGATCGCGGCGGAAATCAAAAAATATTTCACCAAAAAACTGTACGAGATCGTCATTCCGCGCAACATCCGCCTCTCGGAGGCGCCCAGCCACGGCAAGCCCATTTTGTTGCACGATCCCAAGTGCGCGGGCGCGCGGGCATACAACGCGCTCACAGAAGAATTTTTGAAAAAACAGGAAAAAAAGGAGAATAAACCATGGTGAAAGGACTGGGGAGAGGGCTATCCGCGCTGTTCAGCGATACGGAAGAGGCATACGAAAACGCGCAGACGGACGGCGAACGCCGTCAGACGGCGGAGGTCGCGCTCGAGGATATCTATCCCAATCCCGACCAGCCGCGCAAGGCGTTCGATCAAAACGCGATGAACGACCTCGCCAATTCCATTCGAGAACACGGCGTCATCAGCCCCATCGTAGTCAACCGCGAGGCGGGCGGCAAATACATGATCATCGCGGGCGAGAGAAGGTATCGCGCCGCAAAGATGGCGGGGCTTACCTCCGTGCCCGCCATCGTCAAGGAGTACAGCGAGAAGGAAATTCAGGAAATTTCCCTCATCGAGAACTTGCAGCGCGAGGATCTCAACCCCATCGAAGCCGCCTACGGCATGAAGAAATTGATGGAGGAATACAAACTCACGCAGGAAGTCCTCGCCGAGCGGCTGGGCAAATCCCGCCCCGCAATTGCCAATACATTGCGACTTTTGACCCTCTCCGACGAGGTCATCGCCCTCGTGCGCGACGGCAAACTCTCGGCGGGGCACGCGCGCACCCTCGTTCCCGTACCGCGGGAGGAGCAGGCCGCGCTCGCCGCCGAATGTGTCAAGGAGGGCTGGTCTGTGCGCGAGGCCGAGCGCGCCGTCAAGCAGCACCTCAATCCCCCCGAACTCTTGGCGCGGGAGAAGGCGCAGAAGAACACCCTCGCGGGCGCGGAGTTGAAGCGGCTCGTCGAGCGCCTCCGCGAGACGCTCAAAACCAAGGTCTCGCTCATCGGCACGGATAAGAAGGGCAGGATCTACATCGATTACTACACGCGCGACGATCTCGACCGCATCTCCGAGATCCTCGATATCTTGGATAGAATGAAATAATCGCGTAAAAC
>CANQMX010000007.1 GCA_947625095.1 uncultured Clostridia bacterium
TCGTTCACTTTCCTGCTTCCATAGATATTGTACCGCAAAAATTTTTGCCCCGTGGCGATGTATGCCACATTTTTTTGAATTTCTTGAAAAATTTTTCGGAAGATACGTTCGTCCTGCGCAACGTCCGCTTTTGCGGGCGCAGGAGGTATGAAGCGACGCCCTCTGTGCCCCCCGCGCGAAGCGCGGGGAGGGGATAAATAGGGGCGCTCGATCCGCACCCCCTTGCCATCCCTCCTCAAAGAAGAGATCATTCCCGCGCCTTGCGGGGAGAATATGCAAGCGGGAGGGCAAATGCCCTCCCGCGCAGAATTTCTTGCGGCGATATGCCGTGTTATGCTTGTTCTTCTGTAATCTCGGTGATCTCGATCTTCTTGTTCGTTTCGTCCGTGATCTTGATCGAGAGTCTCCTGCCCGTGGAGGTCGTGACGGTGAACGTCTTGCTCGTAGCATCGTAAGAGCACTCCGTAACGGTGTAATCCTGCGAGTAATAGACGTGGACGATCTTCTTTTCCGTGCCGTCCGTGAGTACTTCCACATACGAACCGAGGTCGGTGTAGTAAACTTCCGCCGCGAGTTCGCGGACTGCGACGCTCTTCAACAGTTTGACTTCGCCCTCCGCGATGGAGCCGCCGTCCTCCTCGGTGAATGCAAGTTCGTAGTATTTTGCCGCGGTGATCTTCTTTTCCTCGTCCTGCGCGCGCGTATATACCACATAGTACAACTTATCGCCGACCGGAAGCAGATGGTCGGGCGAAGCGATTTTCACCTTCGTTTCCGTGCCCGTTTCGAGGGTGACGGAATAGTAGTCGCCGACCCTGTAATTATTGGTCTCGCCGTAGATCACGCGCTCCGCCGAGACGGTGTAATGGGTATTGCCTTCATCCGTTTCGAGCGTCTCCACGCGCGTGTAGCCGAGAATGGTGTACCCCGCGTAACGATAGCCGAGCTGCATGAAGGTGCTGTTGTACTGCAAGGCGAAGTGCAGGCGGTATTCGTGCGTATCGGCGGGCGTTTCATCGGTCACACTTGCTTCGCCCGAATCCGTATCCTCATCCGGGAGCACCCGCTGCGGCAAGATAACGGTGTAGACGCCCGTCTTCTCATCATATTCGTAAGTGCAGTGTTCCAAATTGTATCCGTTTAATACAGAGTTTCTGCCGAATTCCGACGTGATATACTCTTCCCCGGAAGTCCCATTCGTTTCGTACTCCGTGACGAGGGAGAGCGTGCCGTACGAATCGGGCATCTGGTAGCCGAGCATGAGAAGCAACATGAGGTATACATCGAGGTACATATTCGACTGATAGGTCTGTATGGTCCGCATCCGCGTGATCTTATAGGTGGCATGATCCGCGCCATGATAGGACAGTTCGAGGTCAAAGCGGAAATTGCCGTTTGTGAGATACCATTCGACGGTCTGTTCCTCTGTGCCATCCCCTTCGATGACGGCGCGGTGGACAACGCCCGTGTAGTTTTTCCCGTTGATGGTGATGGTCGCCGTCACGGAGAACGTATCGCCGCCCGTAGGCGCGAACACGAGGTTTTCGAGCGCGTAGAGGGTTTCATCCTCCCCTTCCACTCTGACGGGATATGTGAAATGCTCGGCGTCGTACTTGTCGGTCGTATCGCGCGCAAAGGTGATGGCGTAGCCATCTGCGCTGTAATACGTTTCATCGCCGAAGCCTTCCGAATCGAATTGGGAGAGTTTCAACTCCTTCCCGAATTTGCCGATATCGATCGCGAGGAAGCCGTACTCGTTGGCGTTCGCCTCGCCGAAGGCTCGGCGGTAGATGGTGACATTTCCCTCACCATCGATGTCGTAATAATACCTCGTTTGGTCGTTGAACTCCATGAAGCCATATTGCGTGAAGAGAAGGGCATCGAGACTTTCGGTATAGTAGCTCTGCGCCTCGTATTCCCGCATGACGATTTCGCCCTTTGTGCTGTCGTATTCATAGATGCAGGCGCTGGTGGCCGCCCGGTTCACATAGTAGAGAAGGTCATCGGTGAGGACGATGTACGTTCCCCGCTCGCCCGCGCCGTATTCCCCGTAGCGCACCGCGTTGCCGAAGCCGTCGAGCACAAGCACGTTCCATTCGGTGCGGTCGACATAGATGTTGCGCGCGTTGGAATACTCCACGAGGAACGCGTTGTATCCCTTGTTGTTTTGTATGACTTCCCCGAGGCTTCCCGTGTACTTCGCATTGATCCCCGTGACCTCGGTAGGAATGGTGAGCGTGAGCGTATAGACGCCGTTTTGCGAGGTGTAAACGACATCGATAACCGCGCCGTCGTCACCCTTCTGCAACGTACCTTTCCCGTGGCCGTCGAGGCGGAGAAGATAGCCATCGTTGGCGTAGTTTACGACGAAGAGATACGTGCCGTATTCCGAACCGCGGACACCGTAAGTTCTGTCTTTGATATCGAAGAAATAATTTTCGTCGCCGACCGCCACACGGACGATGTGCTCATCGTCATCCACGATGGCATAGACGCCCTCGACGGTTTCGCCGTTCGCCATGAAGGTCGCACGGAATCCGAAGCCATCGAGCGTCAATTTATCCGTGCCGCCCTCCAATGTGTACTCGCCCGAATAGCCCGTGGTCTCGCGGGTGAAGTAAGTGGAAGAGCCGGAGGTGAGGAGCACAAAGCGGAACGCTGCCGTGTCGCCGGTTTCCTTCGGTGTGAAGCGATAGACGACGCCCTCGACGCCATCCACGTTCTCCAACCTTTCGAGCGTGCCCTCAACGCGCGTCGGGTCTCCTTCCGTCTGCTGTGTGACGAGGATAGCGCCGCCCTTGCCGTCAAACTCGAACGTGACGTCGCTATTGGCCGTACCGTTGGCGTTGCGCTCCCGCGCGCTGCCGAGAAGTTGATCGAGGTGGGTGAACGTCTTGCTGTCGCCGCCATCGGTGAGTTCGACATAGAACCGCGAAGTCGTATCCGTAAGCCCGATGTTGACCGTCGTGACGCCGTCGCGGGAGGTGGAATACGAGCCGACTTTCCAATCCTCCGTGCCGATCTTCAGAATGGCAAAGCCGCCCACAAGGGTAAGTTGCGCATTTACCTTTTCTTTGCCGCGCGTCACTTCGCCTGTATACGTCGTTGTGAGGTCAGTTCCGCTTCCGTCGCCGTCACTTGTGCGCTTTACG
Organism: uncultured Clostridia bacterium; assembly: GCA_947625095.1. GTDB lineage: Bacteria > Bacillota > Clostridia > Christensenellales > Borkfalkiaceae > Gallimonas. The sequence continues at coordinate 3,153 of CANQMX010000007.1, forward strand.
CTCATCCAATAGGAGACCCGATAGGTCGCGGTATTCGTGCGCGTACTGTTCACACCGAACACGATGGTATCAAGGTTATGAAGATCGATGGGCGTCTCCAAAATGCCCTCGGGATATTCGATCGCCGTATTTTTGTCGATGGTGAGGGCGTAGGTTTTTTGGTTCTTATTATAGGTAAACGCGCCCTCCGCAACCTTGTGGAACACGTGTTGCGAAGATGTACCGGAGGCACCATAGACAGAGGCTCTGCCGCTATCCCCGTTCATTTCCTCTATCACAATGATCGGGGTAAAGTTGATGTAGTTGCCGTCCGTGTGGTAATATTCGGCGTACCCATTTCCCTTCAATTCAAAGGTGTGCGTCGTCGTGCTCTCTTCGCCGTTCTGCACCGTCTCGGACTGCGCAAGGAATACATAGCGCGTGTTGCTGTTGAGCGCAACGGTGATGATGTTGCCGCCGAAAATCGAGGTGGTGTAGGTGTATTTGCCTTGAACGGGCGTGCCGTTTGCGGGCGTGTAGACCGCCTCGGAGACGCCGTCGAGACGGAGCGTGGAGTTATCCGACGCGGTGTAGGTGACGGCCATGGCTTCCTCGTAAGGAATGTAGCAGCGGACATCGCCGTTGAGCGTTTGTACCGTGATGATCTTGCATACGCCATACACCCTGCCGTTGGTGTTGTAGAGGGTGAGATCGTCGCCCTCGTATGAATAGTAATAATTGGAAGTTTCGCCGTCGCCGGTATTCATGACCACGCCGCCATAGCCATCGAGGTCGATGGACAAAAGATCGTTCGTGAGATAGGTGACGACATTTGTCCCGCTTTGCTCGGCGACGAGCGCGCGCTGCAAAACGGGCATCGCGTACTCTTCCTCGTTGCGGAACTGAAAGAGCGTTCTAAGGCCTCCGTCTACCGTCGCCTGAATAAAGCGCAGAACGCGCATTTGATCCTGCAGTTCACCCGACGTGAACGTGACATGATAATTGTTCTCCTCATCGATGGTGTACGTCCCTCTCGACTGCAAAGTCCCGTTTTGATAGATTATGCCATCGAACGGATCCAAACCGATTTGAATGGAATCATGAATACCGCCTTCGACTGTATAGAGCTTAAATGTTTGCTCGGAACGCGTATCGACGGCATAGATAAAGGTGCCGTCGGCTTTGAGCCGCGCTTCCAACTTGATATGCGAGGGGGTGTCATAGAAGAGCGCGGAACGGTTATTCGGCGTGTATTCGCCCTCAAAGTATTTTCCGTAGCGTTCGAGATAGCAGACCGTATCGTCCTCATGGAACAGATAGATGAGGTCTACGCCGTGCATCATATCGGTGTAGCCCTTGCTCCAAAGGGCGGTAAAGGAAATATATTCGCCGATCGTCACCGTTCCCGAGTAGTCGTTATCGTCGGAATTTTCAAGCAAACTGCGAATATAATCGCTTTCGATCGTCGTTGTATTGCCTTCGGCGTTCATCGCCGACCACGCGTACAGGAAATAGCCGTCCGCTGAAAATTCCGCAGCGGGAAGTTGGGTTTCGCAGCCATAGTAAACCTGCCGCTGGATGGGCGTTCCCTCTTGCCCATCGGGATATGCGGGAGAAAAGGTCACTTCCAGCAACTTTCTGTCGTAATACAGGCGGAACACGTTTTGCGAAGGGGTCGCCGTCAGGACTTTGGAGGTAATTGCATCCGCGGGCTGCGTGGCGGCAAGCTCAAAGCCCGTCACATCAACGGTGGGCGTGAACGCCGTCGCCGTAATATACTCGTAGCCGATATGATCTTCTTGCTCTTTCGTATAGCCTTCCAGATCGGTGTTCTGCTTGTAGATCTCCACCGTATAGCCGACTTTATAGTGCGCGGTGAGGGTCACATCCGCCGCCTGCACTTGCGCGGCGCGGGAGAGTTCGCTGTCCCCCATAAACCATGCGCCGAACTGCCAGCCCGTCTTTTCGGGCACGAGATCTTTGACGGAATCGTAAATGGCATCGCCTGCCTTTGCGTAGAGTTTTCCCGTTGCAAGCGTGCCGCCATCCAATTCCAGCTTGATCTCATAGAGTTGTTCCCACTTCGCATAGAATTTGACGGAAACCTCCGCGACGACTTCGGTTTCGGGCGTTCCCGAAAACTCCATATTCCTGTACCAGCCCTCGAAGTCATAGCCCTCCCGCTGCGGGATCGGCAACGTGTATGTTTCGCCCTTTTCCAAATAGACCGTTTCGATGGGTGAACCGCCGTTCGTCTCGAAGGAAAATTCGATTTTTTCCCCCTTGCCGCAGGCGGCAAGCACGAGACAGAGCGCACACAGCGCCATCAGGATCCCCGTCAACAGCCTTTTTCCGATTCGCTTCATAATCTTCACTCCTCTTTGATAACTCATTTATTCTTGCGAGGGATCGCCCTCGGGTGTCTCCTCTACATGGAAACGATAGACGGCGTACAGCGTGACGCCCTCCGGCGCCGACGCAAGGCCGTTCGCATCGTATTCGACCGAACCGCCCAAATCCGTAGTCCAGCCGACAAAATCAAAACCCTCTCGCGCAGGAGCAGTCAAGCCGCCGAGAGCCGTACCGTAACGGATATTTCCCGCCACAACGGAATCGATAAACGTCCCGTCGTCGGAAAGTTTGCATCCATAGACTTCGGGACGGAAGGAAGAATTCCATCCCTCGTCGGGAAGTTCCACCCCTTCCGCCACATAGATCGTGAGACGGGAGCAAAGATAAAACGTATGCAATCCGATTGCGGAAACGTTGCCGCAGAAGGTGACGCTGCCGAGGCTTGTACATTCGGCAAATGCATACCGCCCGATTTCCTTTACGCTTGCGGGGATCGTAACGTTCCCGACGACACTGACGTTGCGCCCGAAGGCGTAATCGCCGATGTACTCTACCCCCTTCCCGAGGTCGATGGTCATATTTTTGGAGGCGTCGTAAAATGCCGCTTCTCCGATCTCTTTGACGCTGTCCGGGATGCGAACTGCGGTGACCTGCGTCAAGCGGAACGCATCCTTTCCGATCTTTTGTATCCCGTCCTGTAACGTGAGGGAGGAAATTGCACTCTTGGCAAAGGCGGCATCGCCGATCTCCTTCACCGTTCCCGGAATCGTCACCGCAAACGGAACTTGCGCCACAGTCAACGCTGCGCACCCGTAAAACGCACGCGTCCCAATATATTCGAGCGATGAACCCAAATCGATCCTTGCGAGAGCCGAGCACCCGTAAAACGCGCGGTTGGCGATGGTGCGTACGCGGCTTCCCGAAAGATCCAGCCCCGAAAGCGCGGAACAGTTATAAAAAGCATGGTGGTCTATCGCAGTGAGATTGGAAGGGAGCGTGATATACCAAAGAGATGTGCACCCATAAAATGTATAAGCCCCGATCCTCTCCAAATTTCTGTTCAGGCTTGCGGAAGTAAGAGATTCACATCCGTAAAACGCGCCGACTCCCACATGGGTCGCACCGTTCAAACCGACTACACTTTCAAGGCTCGAAGCATTGTAAAATGCATAGTCCGCAACCCCCACCGTGCCGCTTTCCAGCGTCACGTTGACCTCCGTCCCTTGATATCCTACCGCCCAATGCCCCGCATAGATCACGCCGTCGTCGGCCGCCCTCGTCCATAAACCGGAATTCAAAAAGGCATACGAGCCGATCCTCGTCACCGTGCTCGGAACCAACCAGTTGGGATTATTGGAATTATTATACAGTTGCGTACACTGCAAGAACGCATCCTGCCCGATTTCAAGCAGTCCGTCGCTGAACCGTACATTATTAAGCACTCCGCAATATGCAAACGCATAGGCGCCCACTTTGACAAGACTGTTCCGCGTCGTCGCAGTCACTTGACTCAATCTCGGAGATTGATAAAACGCATACTCGCCGATATATTTTACGGAGGCGGGAAAATCGATGATGCTCAATTCCGGCGCACCGACATAGCTCGTTCCGTTCAACCGGATAAACGCGCGGTCGGCGATCCCGACTGTACCGGGATGCAGAACTCTGTCATCAAGGGTGCTACAAGTAAGATAGAGCGAATCGGAAACGGACAATAGCCAATCATCGGCATACACCGCATCCTCCTCTGCCTGCGCCGCTACGAGCGCCGTCTCCGTAAACGCCGCCACCCCGACGGATTCGACGCTTGCCGGAATTTCGATACTGTTGAACTGCTCGGAATACGAGAAGCACCCCTCCCCGATGGAAGCCGTGCCTTCAGGAAGCTCTACCGTTTCAAGTGCGTCGCAGTTGGAAAACGCATACACGCCAAGCGAAAGGGAAACCCCCTCCGCGAGTTCATCGGGAAATTGGACGGAGCGCAACGCGTCGCACCCGTAAAAGGCGCGCCCGTTGATCGTTTGGATGCCCGTGCCGAACGTGACTTCGGCAAGCGCGTCGTTCTCGTTGAACGCATATTCGCCGATCGAGGCGACGGAGTCGGGGAAAACGATCCGTGTGAGACCCGTACAATTCGTAAATGCCGATTCGCCGATCGAGGCAAGCCCTTCCCCGAGTTCCAAGGTCTGCAACGACTTGCAATAGGCGAACACATACTCGGGTATCGCCGTGAGCGAAGCGGAGAGCGTCACCTCATTGAGCGCGCCGCAGTTCTGGAACGCCGACTTGCCGATGGAGACGACGGAATCGCCCATCGTCACTTTTGTCAGCCCCGTGCAGTTGTAAAACGCGCTGTCGCCGATCGTCCTGACGTTTTTACCGAGCGTGATGCTTGTCACACGGCTGCCCGCCGAACGGAACGCTGCGTCGCCGATGGCTGTGACGGGCTTCCCGCGGTAAGTATCCTCTATCACGACGTCGCCCTCGGCGTTCCCCACTTTGGTTACGGAATATTCCGTATTGCTGTTGATGAGCGAGTAGATCAGCCCGGACTCATATTCCCTGTGAAAATCCAACTTCTCCGTCCAATCGGAAAAGCTACCGTTGTTCTGCCCGCCGACCGAGCGCAGGCGCACGGAATAATCTCCCTCGGCGAGCCCCGAGAGGTCGTAATAGGCGCGACGGCTGGGATTGACGTCCGTCTGCCCGTTCGCAACATAGGTGATCTCCACCTCATACGAACGCGCGCCCCGCATTTCATCCCACGAGAGCATATACTCTTCATTCAAATCGATCCCCGTTGGCGCTTCCAATTTCGTTCCGCCGCACGCGGCGAGCGGGAGCGAAAGGCACAGGGCAAGGATCAAACAGAATAATCTCTTTCCGATCTTCATTTCTTACCTGCCTTTTTCTCTTTATGCTCGCGCACGATCTCGTGCGGCCATTTGAATTTGAATTTTCTGACGGCGATGTCGAGAAGGAAGAACGCCATCGCAAGGCCGATAAACAGCCACCGCGGGTCGAATACCCTCCCGAGCGACGTTATAAATGTGGAGAAGATTTGCCAAAATTCGTCCGCTTTAACGGCGTTGCCGTTTCCGCGCTGCGCAATTTCCGCCATCAACTTTTCGGGCGCGTCGTCCTGCGCCGCCGAATAGTTGAATTCTTGGGAATAGGAAAACGCCTTGTAGATCTCCACCGTCTCCAACACCGTGCCGTCCGCGGCGCACAGATCGACGGAGATTTTATATATGCCACTCTTTTTGATGACGAAATTGGCGCGCGAATAATTGTTCTCCGCCCCGAGCGTTGTCGTCACATAGACGTCGCCGTCCTGCGTTTCGGGAAGGGCGTTGAGGGAGTAGGAGATTTCGCCGTCATCCGACTGCATGATGATCTTTCCGTCGATATATTCCCCGTCCTCCAGAGACGCGTAGACGCTCAAACGGTTCATGTAGTTATCTTCCTTCAAGTCGAGGCGCACGCTGCTGGGGCGGATATTCTCCACCGGCATCAGGTTGGCGACCACGTTCTGCAAAAAACGCTTCCCGCTATCGCTTGCCATGAAATCGGCGGACCAATCGCTGTAGACGTCGCACATGAAACTGCCGACCATGCCTTCGCCGAACTTTTTTTGCGCATAAATGGGTACCTCGTACTCGCCGACGAGCACGATCTCGGCGCCCGAACGTGCCTTTACGCCGAAGAACCCGCCGAGAGTCGTATCAATGACATATCTGTTTTCGAGGTCTGTACCGTGCCCGACGCCGCTCAAAAGCGGAGAGAGCGCGTCGTAAATACTGGGATTGAATTCGCCGTACGTTACCTCTTTGATCGCGGGGGCGTTGACGTCGGCGCGCATCTCTTCGAGAAGCTGGTTGCCTTGCGCGAGGTGCAACCTGCCGTTGCCGTGGTCCTCATCCACGAGAACCCTCATCGTGTTTGCGGCGGCGCCTGAACCCTCCGAGATCCCGATCCCGACGACGGAAATCGTGATCCCGTGGTTTTTATTCGCGTTTGCCGCGCTCCCGAGATAAACTGCTGCATCCTCTGTGGGCTGACCATCCGTGACGAGGATGATGTGCCGCTTATCCACATTTTGCAAATTCGCGAGCCGCTGCGTCGCGCGGTCGATCGCCGTGGAAAAGACAGTGGTCTGCCCCTTTCCGATGCCGAGGATCTTTTCACGAATGAGCGCGTCCTGCGTGCACGGCGTGAGATCGAGTACCATACCGTACTCCGTATCCATCGTCATGATGCCGATATAGTCACGCTCGGTGAGCGCATTGAGACATTCGAGTGCGCCCTGCTTCGCCCATTCCAAATTGCTCCTTCCCTGCGCGCCCGGAGTCGACATACTGCCGGAAATATCGATGACGACCATCACGCCCACGGGCGGCGTATAGTCGATCGCCTGCACGGGCAGTATCTGCTGATACAGTGAATTGTTCATGTCCGAGCGGTTATAGGCGTGTGCGGTCTCGCCGTCCGCCTCCATGCCGCCCGTCGTAAAGACGCCGCCGCCGTAGGTGTTGACATAGTCATACAGCATGACGTCAAGCCCCTTCTCTTCGAGGTCGCGGCTTGCGATATTGTTGAGAATGACCTGGTCGTATGCCCGCAGCCCATCCACATCGGTGGGAATATTTGTCGAAGTTTTGAGGTTTACGACGTCGATCTCATAGTTCACCTCATCCTCTTCCAAAAGTTGGACGAGACGCTCCGACTCATCCGCCTGTTCGAGAATGAGCAACCTGTTGTGGACTTGAAGCCAACGGTACGCATAGTACTCGTTGTTGATCTGCAACTTCTCGTTTTGGTAACGCACGCGAGCGAACAGTTCATGCAGGCCCTGTTCGCGGAATGCATAGTTGAACCGCACCGTCTGCGTCCCGACCGACACTCCAACGGTCCGCGAACTGTCTTCTCCCACCGGCGAACCGTTATCGAACAGTTCGATCTCCGCCTCCTCGATGTTTTCGCGACTCTCGATGATCACGTCGATGGGACAGATCTCCCCAGTCCTGACGTTACGGTCGGGAAGTTCGATCCCGGTGATCTGCACGACTTCATCGGAATAATCGCTCGGGAAATACACCGTATCCACGGTGATGCCCTGCGCGGCGATGGAACGGATGACGGAGATCGCGTCCTCATCCGTCTGTTTGCCGTCGGAGACGAGCACGATCTTTCCCGTTTCGGGATGCTCAAACAGCCCGTGCGCATACTGCAGGGCGGCGGCGATATCCGTCGCGCTCGTATCGGGCAGATCCGATTGCAAAAACAGATCGTATGCTTTAACCGCATCATACATAAACGGAGACGCGGTCTCCTGTGTGAAGCCGAACGTCACGACGGCGGCGCGACAACTTTCGTACTCGCTCTCCCGCAAAACGGATCTTACGAAGTCCTCTTTTTCCTCCCTGTTCTCCTCCGTCGTATCCGATACATCCACCAAAAGGACGAGCTCGTTCTCGGAATTCCCCACATCGTAGTGGAAGGTCATTCCGGAGAGCGCAAAGATGCACAGCACCATGACGAGCGAGTGCAGGATGACGGAGACGACGCGGTTTCTGTTCTTTCTGAACTTCTTGTTGAGGCGAAGATACAAAAATACCGTGAGCGCCGCAGCGGGGATCAGAAGAAGCAACAGCCAAGGATAGGTAAATTGGATGGAAAAATTACGCATGAGCTCTACCTACCCTCCCTTGAATGTAAGATCCACTCCAAGAAGAGCAATGCCACGAGCGCGGCGGCAAGGTAAATGAGCAGATCGTCGTAAGAGAAACCGCTGTAATTTTCCTTGTAGGGATCTTCCAGCGTATCCTCCACCGCCCACAGGTTGCTTTCCGCTCTCGGCGCACGCACAAAAATGCTGACGTTGACGGGGTCTTTGTCGGTAAAATACAGTTCCTGCCGCAAGATATATGTGCCCGGGATGGAAAATTTCAGCGTCGCGGGGAACTCCTCGACGGGATCGGCGGTATCCGAATAGGTGACCCGCGGACCCCGCGCGTTAAGCACAACATCCTCGTTTACTTCAAACGCGGTGCCGTTGACCGTCGTGGGCAGGAAATAGTTAAATATATTGTAGAGCAAGATGATCCATTCGGGCTGCAGCGCGATATTGGAATAGTGCACGCTGAACGGAAGAACGGCAATCTTGATATTTTTTTGGTTTTCGACGAGAAGAAGGGGATCGGAGCCGATCGTGAGCAATGCCTCATAATCGGACTCGAAATCAAACACGGTATAGCGGCTGACCTGGATGTATTCGGGTACGAGATATTGCGTCACGGAGTGCGCCGTCATCCCGTCGCACGGAATCAATGAACCGTTCGCCGTCGCCTTTATGGTGCGAAGCCGCAATCCCGTTCCTGCGGGCGCGCGGTCGGGGTCGGCAAGCAATACCGCTCCGTCCAGCGGAAGCACATCGGGCGCGGTGTGCTCATACACATAGAAATCGTACCCGCTCTGCGGGAATTCCTGCCCCTTGGGAACTTCATCCACCTGCAACTGCCAACGATTGGCAAAAAGCGCCTTCAACGAGTCGAGCGCGCTTGTAAAGAAGGGGTTTGGATCGGTACTCGCATAGAGCACTTTGATAAGCTCCTTCTGTCCGTCATAGAGGGAAAAATTATTGTCCGTACGGAAATAATCGTCCTCATCCACGGACACACGGATGGATCGATAGGAATAAAACCTATCGGAAGTCCCGAGATCGTAATATATGATATTTTCGGTGTCCGCGCCGCCACCGTCGCAAAAGACGACCGTCTTTACCGCATCTCCGTCGCAATAGACGCTTTGAGAAACCGAAATCGAACGCCCGCTCGCAGTGGAATCCTGCGCGTCTGCGCCTGATATGTTGAGCTGCACTTCCAATTCCCTATTGTTCCCGTAATTTGCCACCTCAACCGTTATGACATAAAAGCCATCCACCAGTTCCGAAGTAGCGGAGAGCACGGCGGCGTTCCACTCGCCCGTTTCGGCGACGGAGACGACCGTCACATTTTCGGGAATATAGCTGTATTGGACGTCGGTGTAAAGATAGATCTTTGCCGAGGGATTCACCGCAAGCACATCCTCCGACAGTGTCAGAGCGGCGTTGATATCACTCGATCCGTACGAGCACGTTACCTCTCCGTTTTCAAGGGCGTCAAACTCATCATAGAGGATCCGACTGTTTTCCTGCTTGACGCGCTGTGCCAAAAATGTGGGCGATGCGTCCGCCAATATGACCGAAGCGTTGCCGCCCTTTTGTATGGTCTCCTCGGAGAGCTTTCTCGCCCCCTCCACGGCGCGGTCGAAGCGGGTCTCGTTTTCCGTGCCCGCATACATACTCGCGGATGAATCGATGATCGCGATCGTATCGAGTTCGCCCGTATCGTTGCTGTGCACGATGGCGGGTTGCGCGAGAATGAGCGCCATGGCGATCAAAATGAGGAGTTGACAGATAAACAGAATAATGTTCCGCACCCTACTGGTCGGAAGCCGTTTCTTTCTGTATTTCAAGCTCAATTTCCAGACGTATGTCGTGGAAACGTGCTTTGTCTGATAATTGGGCTTGATCACGTAGATGAGAATGAGCGCCAAAACGCCCAAAAGCCCCAATAAGCCCAAAGGTAAAAGCAATGACATCATGACATGATCCCAGATTTCAGAAGCTCCCCGAAGAGTACGCGCTCGATGGGAGTCTCCGAAGAGACGGAAATATAGCCCGCGCCGCGCTTGGCGGTATAGGAGCGTATATCTTCGCGCAAGTCGCGCAGCGCTTCCTGATACGCCTGTTGCATTGCGGGATTGATTCTCAAACGCATATTCCTCGGATCTTCAAGATCCTCGGCTTCAGCATCCACGAGGAACACCCTGCCGTCGTAGGACGGTTCGATCTCCTCCGGCGAGAGAACTTGCACAAGCAGAACCTGCCTCTTTTTATAGCACAAAAAGTCGACCGCTTTCTTCCAATCGCTTTCGGTGAGAAAATCGGATACGATAACGGTGAGACCGTTGTTGTTTCCCGTTTCACGACATCCCGTGACGCACGCTTCGAGATCGGTGCTTCCCTCGAATTCGAGCTCGCGGATAGAACTCATCGCGCGAAAGAACGCGTTTTTCCCCACGAGCGTGCCGAACGGGTTGTCCGAAACATTGCCGCGCATGAGATGGAACGTCAACTTGTCCATATTCTGGACAGCCAAAAAGCCGAGCGCAGCCGCGGCGCCTATGGCGTAAGCGCCTTTTTGCTCGTCGTTCTTCCCGACCGAAGCGGATAGATCCAAAAATACCTGCACCTGCATCTGCCTTTCGTCCGTAAACAGGCGCAGGAAATATTTTTCGAATCGGCTAAACAAATTCCAGTCGATGCGGCGGATATCGTCTCCGAGTTGGTATTCGCGGAAATCGGCAAATTCAACGGTCTGTCCGTACGTCTTCACCAGATGTTTCCCGCCGAAATACCCCGCGAGATTGGATCTTAAATTTAACGACAGCGTCTCCAAACGACTGAAAAACGCGTCATCGAGTTGCGTTACCTTCATTCACTTATACGCCCGTTTATTTTCTGCCGAACAAGCCGCGCTTCTTCTTTTTTTCTGCGTCCTCGGCGGTCTCCGCCCCCTCCTGCTCCGCGGGCGCTGCGGCCTCCGCGGGCTTTGCGCTCTCCGCGGGCTTTGCGGGCGCTTCCGCGCCCTTCTTTTCCTCCGCGGGGGAGACAAGCGGTTTGCCCGTCACGGGGCGTTTGTGGTACTTTTTCTCCACCTCGTCGAGGATCATGGTGATGACGTCGTCTGCAGTGATGCGCTCCGCGACCGCTTCGAAGTTGAGCTTCAAACGGTGGCGGAACACGGGATAGGCCATCTCGAACAAATCGTAGTAGGAGACATTATACCTGCCTTTGATGAGGGCGAGCACCTTCGCCGCCGAGACGATCGCCTGTCCCGCACGCGGGCTTGCGCCGACGCGGATATACTTCTTTGCCGCCTCCGTCGCGCACTCGCCGTCGGGTCTTGTCGCCGCGACGAGCACCATCGCATATTTCAGCACGTCCTCCGCGATGGGGATCTGGTTGGCGGTCTTGCGCATAGCGAGCAGCTGTTCGCCCGTGCACGCCCGTTCCGCCACTTCGTCCATCGTCTTTTGCGTGAGGCTGACGATCTGCATGAGTTCATCCAGCGAGGGATCTGGCACGAGCAGTTTGAACATAAAGCGGTCCATCTGCGCTTCGGGCAGAGGATATGTGCCGTCCTGTTCGATGGGGTTCTGCGTGGCGAGCACGAAGAACGGCTCGTTGAGTTTGCGCGAAACGCCCATGACTGTTACCGTGTGCTCCTGCATAGCTTCGAGGAGCGCCGACTGCGTCTTGGGGGTGGCGCGGTTGATCTCATCGGCGAGGATGATGTTGCTGAAAATAGGCCCGGGCTGGAAGTTGAACTGCGAGTTGCCCTTTTCATCCTTGACGATGATATTGGTGCCCGTCACGTCCGCGGGCATGAGGTCGGGGGTGAACTGAATACGCGAGAAGGGCAGATCGAACACTCTTCCGAGCGTTCTGACGAGCCTCGTCTTGCCGACGCCGGGCACGCCCTCGAGGAGCACGTTGCCGCCGGCGATCATGGCAATGACCGTGCCCCGCACGACCTTTTCCTGTCCGATGACGTCGCGCGAGATCTGTTTGAAGATCTGCGTGCAGATTTCGCTGAATTGCTTGATGTCTTGTTCTGTTACCATTGTATCTCTCTCTTTGTAAGAATTTTTGTCGCTTTAATTGCCGCCGCCGCTCTCGCCGCCTTCCGAGCCGCCCTTCCCGATGGAATCGAGGTAGCCAGAAACGCCGCCCTGCAGGTCTCCTGGAATATTGCTCCCGTCGCCGAGGCGTCCCATCGCGTCGTCGTAGGCGTCGCCGTACTGATCGCCGTAATAGGTCTGCCCGTCATTGACCTGCTGGTTGCTATTGTCGTGGGCGTCGCCGCTACCGTTTGCGGGGTTAGTCGGGCGTTGTGGGTCTTGGGGCGGCGCATCTTCGGAGTCGACTGGGAGTGAATTGTCGCTATCGCCGCCGTCTCCGTCTTGGCCGTCGTCCAGCAAATCGCCGAGTGCGTCGACTTCCGCAAACGTAGCGCGCACGCGGATATTTTTCGCCACGCCTTCATCTTGGCGAACGGGATCGTACAGGCCGTCCGACCAGCCCGTAAACACATAGCCCTCGTCGGGCACGGCGATCACGGCGGGAGCGTTCTCCCCCTTGGTTACGGAAATGCTCTCCTTTACCTCGTCGCCGATGCCCTCCTCCGTCAAAAAGTAAATTTTACCGCCCTTCTTTTCAACGGTATAACCGCAGGAGAACTCCCGTTCCTCTTCAAGGGAGGCGGCATACGCAACGCCGCTGGGAATGACGCCCGCCACATAGAGGGAATCGACGGTGAGCGCGCCCACGCCGAGGATGGCGGAGGCGCCTACGGCAACGCACAGCGCGACCGAGGCGGCCACCTTGATGAGGGTATGGTCGGCGGTTCTCAGTGCCTTTTCGGTGTCCTCGCGCTGCAATTTTGCGAGGTAGGAAGTATCCCCCTCGAGTTCCATCATCGTGATGAGGCGCTCTTCGAGGCCGATCGCGTCGATCTCGCGCGCCACTTCCCTTGCGGAGGGGCGGTATTTGAGGAAATAGAAGAGGAGGGCGCTTCCCGCAAACGAGACGGCAAACAGCCCGAGCGCGAGCCAAATACCCGCGCGGAAGCCTGCGATCCACGAGGCGAGCGCAGTCACAAGGAGCACGCCGCAGGCGATGATGAGCGCGGCGAGCGCCGATTTCAAGATAGCTCCGCGGACGATCCTCCGCTGAAATCTTTTCATGCTGTCCTTCATAGTATCCTCCTTTCAAAGGTGATTTTTCACAGTTTCTTTGAAACGCGTATGCCTCAGCGGTATTTCCGAAGAAAACCGCTGAGGTCTTGCTGCGTTTGTTCAATTTATTTCGCAAGTTTGCGAAAATTTGCCCTAATCCTTTACGATATCGCTATACCCGGGGAAGTCCGTCGCGCCCGAAGCCTTCAATGCTTGTGCGTACGTTGCATCGAAGGAAACGCCGCTCAAATCCATTGCCCCATCGCTGGTTCCTTGGATCCACGCCAAACCGCGGGTCGCAAATGTCTCATATTTGGATGCACCGAAATAGATGTGGTTCGTTTCCGTCGGATACCACCACTTCCCTGCCGAAAAGCTCACCCATGTACGAGGGACGAAAACATGGATATTGGGCGTATTTGCATTGAAGAGAGAATATACCTGTGTGCTGACTCTTTCGGGCAGATTCACGAATTTCAGCGATGCACAATTCTGGAACGCGTAAGAGCCGATGGTCGCTACATTTTCGCCGAGTTTGACCCATTCGAGCGCGGGATCGTTCGTGCACATGGAGGCAGGAGTCTCCGTTAAACTGTCAGGGAGCGTAAGATTTTTGAGATTTGCGCAATCCGCGAATGCGCCGCCGTTATTGCCACCGCGAATTGTAGTGAGCCCGCTCGGAAGTGTGATCGTCGTTATTCCCGTTCCGTTGAATGCTCCGCCGCCGATCGTTGTGATTTGATCGGGAAGTTTGTTTTCCGTCTCCTTGCCATCTGCCGCAACCGCAACGACTTTGGTGAGGCTCGCAAGACCCTTGAACCATGCGTCACCGATCACGGTTATGTGCGTTCCGAACTTGACCGTAGCAAGGGCCGCGTCGTTCTGGAACATATTAGTTATGGATGCCTCCTCAAAGGTCGTATCGATGGTCGCCTCCGTGAGTACGGGCATATCGCCGAATGCGCTTGCTTCGAGCGTCGTTACGGTCGAGGGGATCGAGATCGAGGTGATGCCTGTATTCTTGAACGCACCGCCCCTGACGGTCGTAACGCTCGCGGGGATGGTGAACGAGGTGAGTCCCGTGCAATCCAGGAACCAGTTGGCGCCGATCTTAGTAAATTCCGCGGGGAAAGTAACCTTGGTGAGCGCACTGTTCTTTTGGAATAGATACGAAACACTACCCGCCGCGGTATTGAGCGCTTCCGCGCTGCCTTGGAATTCGATCTCCTTGATTGCGCTTTCGGCAAAGGCGTAGTTCAAGAATGTTTCGATCCCATTGGGAACGATGAGTTTGTTCATCGCGGTATTCTTGAAGGCGTACTGACCGATCTTCGTGATCTTGGAAGGGATCGTGAACGTACCGATCGTACGAGCCTGCAATTCCGCAAGCACTTCATCGGTGAGTTCCGTAACGTCGTCTGCGAGCGCAAACGTCGTGGAGCCGGTGGGATAGGCGACCAATACCTTCGTATCTGCATCCTTCTTATAGAGTTCTCCGTGCGTTCCCACCGCAAAATTCGTATTTTGATCGTCCACGGTAAACGCCGTCAACGAATCGCACAAATGGAACGCGCCTTTATTGACCGTGGTGATCGCCTTACCGATCTTGAACGTTGTAAAGTCGGTATTGCGGAACGAATACTGGCCAATGGTTGTCACCGCGTTTTCATTCATCGTGATGGAGGAAAGGCTCGTGCAACCGTCAAAGGCATAGTTCGGGATCGACGTGATGCTGTTATTGAGCGTGACCGATGTGATCTCTGTGCAATTTTGCAGAACGTATGTTCCGATCGAGGTCATTGTGCTCAGGTCGATGCTCTGCAACGCGCTGCACCCTGCGAATGCATAATTGCCGAGTTGCGTGATGTTTGCCGGAAGCGTAACGGTTTTCAGATTCTCACAATCCTGGAAGAAGTTGTTGCCCAGCTTGACGAGGTTTACATTCGTCATCTTGGAGAGATCCATCGTGGTGACCGCCGTTCCCTTGAACAGACTCGTGCCGAGCGTCTTGAGATCGGAAAGCGTTGCGGGCCAAGTAATGGTATCGAGCATCGTGCAGCCGCTGAACGCACTGTTGCCGATCTCGGTAAGCCCCGTTGCTTGAACCGTCACGCTCTTGAGCGCCGTGCAAGCCTGGAACATACTTTTGGGGATCTTGGTCACGTCGCTCGCGATCGTCACCGAACCGAGCGAAAGCGAACCCTGGAATGTGTTGTCCCCCCATGTAATGCCTCCGTTAACCGTGATTTGTGTAAATCCGGTGTTCTGGAATGCATTGCTTCCGGTCTTCGATACTTTGGAGAAGTCGAACGAGGCGAGGCCCGTGCAATCCTGGAAGGAACTTGCACCCACTGTAATTTGATCCGCTTGGATCGTCACCGAGGTAAGATTCGCGGCGCCTTTGAATGCACTGTCGTTGATCGTCGTATACGTCGCGGGAAGCGTGATCGATGTAAGTCCAGAGCCCGAAAACGCTTCTTTGCCGATACCGGTGAGCGTTCCGTTGCTTCCGGTCGTGGCAAACGTGGCGGGAAGTATGACCTCCGTCAATGTGGTGACATTTTGGAATGAGTGACCGCTGATCGACTTGACCTTCGTCTTGGAGAGATCGACCCTCGTCAATTTCGTTCCGCGGAAAGTAAAATCATCGCTATCTTTCCACGTGGAGCTCTGCTTGTACTTCAAAAACTCACGGCCAATATAAACCAACGTAGTAGGGAATGTCACTTCTTCAAGGTTGGAACAGCCGTCGAATGCGCTCGTCCCCAGCCCTTCTACGCCCTCTGGAATATCGAAGCGTCTGAGCGCCGTGCATCCCGCAAACGCACTGCTGCCGATCTTTGTCACATTTTCGGGGATATCGATCTCCGTAAGCGAAATACAATCCTTAAACATGCTGCTGCCGATCTCGGTGAGGCTGCTCGGCAAGATCACCGTTTCAAGTGCGGAGCAACCCGAGAAATAGCTGCTGCCCAACGTCTTGATCGTGGTCGCTTTCGACATATCCACATATTCCAACTTCGTGTTGTTTGCAAATACGTTACCCTGCGACGAACTCGCCGTAAATTTTGCCGCGGGGAACACGACGCGCGTGAGCTGCGTATTGTTGAACGCACTCGCATTGATATTGGTCAGGTTGACCAATTCTTCGAGGTTGATCGTTTCAAGACCGGAATCCTTGAACGTTGTTGCCTGTATCTGCTTCAAGGCGACGGGCAACTTCACTTCTTTGAGTTGTGCACAGCCCATAAAGATACCGGCATTCCCCGTAGCCTTCCCGGGAAGGGACGTGATTTGCGTCTTGCTCAAATCGACTTTTGTTATCGCCGTATTCCTGAACGCCGACATACCGATCGTTTTCAACGACGCAGGGAACAGAACGGAATACTGGTCGTTCGCGTCAGCCTCTGGATTGATCATCTCTGTGCCGAGCAGGTTGGCATTCTCGAATGCGCCCTCGCCGATGCCGTTAAGTGCGGTGCCCGCAGCGTTGCTGCCGAGCATGACACACTTGCTGAGGTCAAGCGTTTTGAGGCCGGATGCATAGAACGCCTCCGTTCCGATGTAGCTGAGGTTGACTGCAGCCGAGAATTCGAAGTCATCCAGCGCCCAGCAGTTCTTGAATGCGGTACTGTCGATAAGGCTGAGTGAACTTACGCTTCCCGAGCCGATCATAAAGCTTACTTTTTGCAAGCTCACGCAGTTTTCAAACGCACCCGCGCCGATCTTGATGAGCGAGGCGGGAAGTACGACTTCCTCAATGTCCACCTGCCCTTTATATGTGCCCTCAGCAATTTCAAGGGTACCGTCGTCGATGACGATCCGGCCTTCCACAACGCCATACGCATAGATCAAGGTATCCTTTTCGCCTTCGGCGTTGAGTCCATAGATTGCGTGCGCATCTGCGTCGATCGAATAGTAAGTTTCATCATCGGCCGTAACGGTTTCAAGCCCCGTGACTCCCGCAAAAAGTCCCGTAACGCTCTGAACCGACGCCGAAAGGTGCATCGTCGCAAGGTCGACGCATCCCGAGAATACGCCGGACGCTACGATAATCTCTTGGACCTCGCCGTTTTCATCGGTAACGGTCGGGAATGTGAACGAGGTAAGCCCCGTGCTCTTGAATGCCGAAGTTTCGATTTCGGCGAGTTTGCTGCCCGTTTCAAAGTTCACCTCGGTGAGTTGCGTAAGGTTTTGGAAAGCGCCGTCCTTGATGATTTCCACCGATTTTGGGATCGTGATGGATGTGAGCGCAGCCGCACCGTTAAATACGCCCGTCGATGCATCGCTGGTCTTGCCCTCCTCACCGATCGTTTTGAGCTTCATATTCTTGCCGAAGACGACGTTCTTCAACGCAGAGGCGTTGGTCACAAAGCCCTTCGGCAAGCTCTCCAATTCGCAGTTGTCCGCAAAAGCGATGGTTTCGAGTTTCGTGCAACCGCTGAACAGATAGTGGTTGCTATCATTGTGCTCCGCGAATTCCTTGAAGGTGGAGGGGATCCCGATCGTCTTGAGCGCCGTGTTGGTAAATGCGCATACGCCGATGGTCGTAATGCCTTCCGGCAGGAATTGTACCGGCGTATCTTTTCCGTCGATCGATACATTCTGCACGGTACCGATCGTAGCGAGGTTCGTGCAACCGTAGAAGGCGTGCCAACCGATCACAAATCCATCGGGTACCTCCTCTGGCAGATTTACAGTCTTCAAATTGGTGAAGTCTTGGAAGAGACCGACATAGGCGCCACTGCCTCCCGTCGACACGCTCGGCCACTGGAAGGTGGAAGGAAGCGTTACGGTTTCAAGTGCAGTATCCAATGTAAGTGTATTTCCGTACATCTCGACGCTCGGGCGCTCGGGCAAAGTGAGCGTGGTAAGCCCCTGCATCCCGGAGAGCGCACTCTGCGCAAACTTCAATTCAACTCCCGTTGCGTCTTGCGGCGTCGCCTCGAACGTCAATCCCGTCGTAATCTTATCACAATTATAGAATGCCATCTTGGCGATGGATGTAACAGTATAGGGAATATTGATGGTCGTAAGTTCGTCGCAATTGTTGAAGGCATTTTCCCCGATCGTCGTAAGTCCGTCGGGCAAACTGACGGTCTGCAACTTTGAACTGCCGTTGCTGTTGCCGTTGAATGCATATTCTTCGATGACCAGCGTCCCGTCGATCTTCTCGCCCGACTCATCGTAAGCGACGACCTTATCGGCAAATTGAACTGTCTGGATTCCTTCGTTGTAGTGCATCGCCCTCGAAGCGACGCGCGAAACGGTTTCGGGAATATTGAGCGTTCCTTCCGTCCCCGTGCAAGCGATGGGAACGGCAAGCAACGTTACGGCATATACTTCGCCCTTCGCATTTTTCTGCGCGGCATACAACGCGCCTTCCACCGATTTGAAATATTCGCTCCCGTCGGCAACGGTGATCGTCGTCAAATCCGTGCACCCTAAGAACGTTTCCGCGCCGATTATCGTCATGCTCGCGGGGATCTTGACCGTCTGAAGAGCAGTGCAAGCTTGGAGCACGCTCTCGCCCAACGTCTGCACACCTTCCTCAAAGGTGATTGTTGTGAGTCCGGCCGAATTGAATGCATCGTCCCCCACTTCCCTAACTTTGCTGGGCACGGTTATCGCTTTCAACGAAGTGCAGGAAGCAAACGCATGAGCACCGATGGAAACTGTCTCCGCAGGAAGTGTGATGTCGGAAAGGTTGCCGCACTCATGGAATGCATATTTCCCGATATTCAATTCGCTGCGCGTTCCTGTCGTAAATTCCACCTTTGTAAGCGACGACAGGCTTTGGAATGCGTAATCGCCGATTGTCGTAACACTTGCGGGAATTTTGATTGAGTTCACTCCCTTACCCTTGAATACTACAGGGCCGATTTCCGTGACGCCTTCGGGAACAACGAAATTAACACTGGCCTTGCCGCTTTCCACATAAAGGAGTTTCGTCTTGGCTGCATTATAGATGCCGCCGTAACCGGGCGTCTCCTCGCCCTCCACGCGCACATAATTTTTATTGCCATCGATATTGATGCTCTTCAACGAATCAACCGTGGGTTTATTACCGGTCGTCCCCAGAACAGCAAATACGGAAGCAATGTCGATGACCGGGAAATCCGCACCGATGATAAGATCGGCCGCTACCGTGGCAAATACGCCGGTGGGAGCATACTCAACAGACATATTGGGGCGTCCGTTCAGCGTGATTTTCGTTAAAGACGAAATATAGAAAGCTCTCCGAGCGGCTTTTACAACATTGGCGGGAACGCTCAACGTTGTGACTTGTGTACCGGAAAACGCCTCTTCATCGATGGTAAGGTCGTTGGAGTCTTTGGTCGCATCAAAGGTAAGTTCTGTAACCCCGCTGCACCCGTAAAACGCCTGCTTGCCGATGTACGTGATCCCCACAGGAATCGTGATCGACGTAAGGCTTGTCACGTTCTTAAACGCCGCTTCGCCGATGGAGGTGATACCATCGGGAATGTCATATTGGGTAGCGGTCCTTGCTTTGGGATAGTAAATAATCTCCTGCGTCGACGTTGTCGTGTCTTTGATCGTCCTGCAAAGCACGCCGTTCACCGAGAAGATATCATCCCCCGCTTTGGAATCCAAAATGTTGATGTCGGTAATCGCGTCGCAACCCTCCAATTTTGCAATGGAGAATCCCACTGTGTACTTGGGCACTGAAAGTGTTGTAAGTTTTGCAAGCGTATGGAATGCCTTATCCGCAATCGTAAGTGTCGCATCTTCTGCGCTGGCCGTAAAGATGATCGACTCCAATGCTTTCGCTTCGCGTATCGCTTCCGTTTGCAATTCATACACAGATGCGGGGATCGTCAACTTTGTAATCGTAGTATTTTTGTAAATCGCACCCGTACGAATAGACGTAATATTATCGGGAAGAGTTACTTCCGTGCTCCCTGCGCTTGTCTTGTATGCCAACGGCACATAGATAAGCCTATTCGTTTCTTTCTCGTACACCATACCATCCTTTGAGGCATACTTGGGGACATTATTGTTGGGCACTTGAATGATATTCACCGCTTTCAATTTGGTAAGGCTTTCAAAAGCTTTACCAACTGAACCGAGCGAAATATCTTTCACGGTATCGGGAATATTGATGACTTCAAGCGATGTACCCGCGTTGAAATCTTCCACCGTGATGACCGTCTTCCCATTGTGCGTGGCGGGAATGGTGATCTCCTTCACTGCTCCGATCGAGGACCCCGCGGAGATAGACAACCCGCCTTCCACCTCCGTATACACAAACGGCGTCGTCCACTTCGCATAGACCGTGAGGTCTTTGAGAAGCGTATATGTACCCGTGTTGCCGCCGCTGAGGTCCGCAAACTGCGCGCCCGTGCCGCCTACGCCGCGGTACCAGCCTTGGAAGGTATACTCCACCGAGGTGGGCGTGGGAACGGGAAGCGTGAAGTTCGACTGACGGTAAGATACGGTAAACGTATCCTCGTCGCATTTGCCCTCCGGCCCGGTAACCAACGTGATGGTAAAGGTCTTGGGGGTAAACTTCGCGTAAAGGGTAAGCGCCCCGCCCGCAAAGGTGGTTTCTTCGTATTTATTTGTTCCGTTGTAGCCATCACGATACCAGCCGTCGAAGTCGTAGCCGACCCACTCGGGCTGAGGAAGTTCGATGGGGTCGCCCTCCGCGAGATATATGCTGGGAACGTCGTCGATCTCCGCCGTATTGATGCCAAAGTCGATCGTGTCGACCGTAACATCGATGTGCGCCCAATCAAAGCCGCCGCCGTTCTTCAGCGCGCGCACATAAATAGTTTGCGTGCCGCCCGCGGTAAACGTAATCTCTGCTTCTTGATCTGTAATAGTGTGGATAACGCCATCTTCACCGATTTTCCATTGATAGCCATCCGCACCGAGGATAGCGTTCCAAGTCGCCTTGCCTGCGTGATAGGTAAGACCGCTGACAACGCCTACGTTTGTTACGGTAAGTGTATCCGAAACATACGATTTTTCGGCTTCTACGGCGCTTACAGCATACAGGGTGACTTCTGCCGACCCCTCGCTGCCGAGATCCTCTTCTTCTATCGTATAGGTTGTTGTGTTCTCGCCCGTAACGGGAACCATTTTGTCGCCAATGTGCAATTCATAACCCGTAGCTCCCGTCACCGAATCCCACTTGAGCGTAATGCCGTCCATATGCACGTTTTGCGGCGCGGCAAGCGTCTGCTTCGTATAGGTATATTCCGCCGCTTCGGGGGAATTCCACCCGAATGCACGGGGAACAACGCTTATGGTGAGTTCGCCCTTGCCGAAACGCGTGATGGAATAGTTGCACACGGCGACGTCCTCATCCTCAACAACAGGCGTCCCGTCCAGCGTGACGCTCACGCGGTAAGCGGTGGCGTGCTCCACCTCGGGCCACGAGATAGTGCCCATCGCGCTGTCGAGTTCGATTTGCGAATTTTCTATTTTCTTAAGAATATAGTTATAAGAGTCGGTTTGCGAAACGCTCGTGACATAGCCATCTGCAAGAGCCTTTACGGTAAACGTAATGCCCTCTGCGCGCATATCGCACCCCGAGAAATCGTAGGAGATGTATTTATTTGCGCTGGTATCGTTGAGGATCACGTCGTCAACGTGTTCGTGTCCCGCCGAGCCGCACTCATAGGAGATGGCGTAGCTCGTCGCGTTTGCAACTTTGTTGAAGAGGAGGATCCTGTTCGTCGCGTCATCGACTTTGAACACCGAAACGCGCGCGAGCGCCTTGTTATTGAAATAGCGGGTCGTAGTCTTGTTGTTGACGTCGACTTCAATCTTGTATTCCCCCTCGGCGGCCGTCGCGAAGTTGAAACTCGTATCGACGGTCGCAGCGCCCGTGGTGAGCGTGCCCGTATGTGTGACTTGGGTTGCGGGAGCGGGCGGCGTAATGCGCAGGTCATAGGTAAGGTTCGTCCCCTCCGCGTTGATTTTTACGCCTTCCGCGGAGACGGAAACCTCGGGCGTGCCGTCCGCCCAAACGGCAAACAGCGTCAAGTTCTGCGTGATCTCCAAATCTTCCGTATATTCATATGTAAGTTTCTCCCTATTTTCGAAGTCGCTCACATACCACCCGAGGAATTCTTTGCCCTCGGGGTGCACGGGAGTATCCAGCGTGCCGGCGTAGATCCTGTGGTTGACGGTCGTTGCGGCCGCGGGAGCGACGGCATTCTCGTATCCGAGGTCGAAGGACACCGTAAATTCGGGGTCGGCGACCTCAACAAAGCGCGCGTAGAGCGTCTTGTTCCCCGTAATGGGCTGCGAGAAGTAGAACGGGTTTTTGAAGGTGGTATTATCGTTGTACCAGCCGACAAAGACCAGCTCGCCCTTGGTGGGCGCGACGGCGGGCTTTGCCACCGTTCTGCCGTTGCGGACGGTCACGGCGTCGATCGTCGTTCCGCCGTTCGTATCGAACGTCACGGTGTAATCGATCTTTCTCAAGAAGGTGTAGGTGACGTTGGAATAGGTCAGCGTGACTCTGTCGTTCTTATAGGTCGCGGAAATCGCGCCCGCATTTTCGGGCGTGAGCGTCAACGCGTCATTTTCAAGTGCGTAGTCACCCTTCAACTCGGTCGTGCCCATCGTAAGTTTGAAGGTGCACACCTCGCCGTCGCCGAGCGTGAGGGAATACTCTGCGTCTTGGTAGTCGCAGTAATATTCGCCCGCTTCCGCTCCGGGCTCCTTGTTGTTGCCTCTTTTCGTCCAGCTACCGCACGCGGCGAGCACGCCGAGCGTGGTGACAACGGAAAAGAGCAATCCGAGTACCAATAAAAATTTACGCTTCATAAATTTCACCATCCGTTATGAAGAAATTTGTTACCATTATAACACCGCTACCCCCCCCCACGTCAATCGTTCTTGAGTACTTTTTCAAAAAAAATTTATAAAAATACGTATTTTTTTATAAAAATCCAAGGGGGAAAGTATAAGTTATTCCAATAGTTTTATCCTTTTTTACAAAAAATGTTATTATTTTCCATTCCCGCCGAAAAGCCCCACCGCAACGGGTAATTCTATTCTATTATATTGTAAAGTAAAAAAATGCGCCCGCGCTTATCCCATACACGCCGCGCAACGGACAAAACAACCGAAAGTTGAAATTATACGCACGAAATTTGTTTATGCATTATTTTATACATTTTTGTATGCAGATGCAAATGCAAAAATACGCCGCCCGCCTCTAGTTTTGTTTCCTCATACCGAGCCGCCCGCCGCGCAGAGCGTGGCGGGCGGCGAGTGTATCTTTCATGTTTTTCGCCCCGCAAGGCCTACCCTCCTGAGGAGGGGAGGCTCCGCCGCAGGCGGTGGTGGGGAGGGATGCTCCTCATACCGTCCCATATTTTATCCCTTCATTCCGCCCCATATTTTGTTCCCTCATACCGCCTCACCTTATCCCCTCATACCGCCTCTAGTTTTGTTTCCTCATACCGAGCCGCCCGCCGCGCAGAGCGTGGCGGGCGGCGAGTGTATCTTCCCATTTTTCATAACCCGCGCCATTCAACGCGGGCATTTTCACCGCAATTCCGCGCCGAGGTTGTGCTTCAAATTGCCCACGATCTTATTGAAATACCCGTCGAGTGCGTTTGCGTCGAGCGCCTTTTCTCCCGCGGCGAAGGTGAGGCGGAAGGCCATGCTCTTCTTGCCCGCCCCGAGGCGCGCGTCGCGGTAGACGTCGAAAAGTTCCGCCCTTTTCACCGCCTTGCAGGCGTGCAGGATGCACGCCTCGACCGCCGCGCACGTCGTCTCCTCCGAAACGACCACGGCGAGGTCGCGCGAGGCGTCGGGGAACTTGGGCAGCCCCTGATAGTCGATCTCCGCCGCAAATTGTGCGGAAATCGCCGCGTAGTCGAGTTCGGCAAGGCAGGCTCTCCTCTCGAGGGCGAGTTCGGCGGCAATGGCGGGGTGCAGTTCGCCGATGAAGCCCACCTCTGCATCACCCAGCGTGACGGTAGCCGAGATGCCGGGGTGCAGGAAGGGATATTCCCCGCGCGCAAAGCCGAATTTCAGCCCGAACGCCTCGCCCGCGGCCTCCACCGCGCCCTTCAAGTCGAAGAAGTCCCCCTCGCCCCACAGCCCGAGCACGACCTTTTTGCGCTCGGCGGGGAGCTGCTCGCCCACGGCGGGGGAGTAGACGTTGGCAAGTTCGAAGAGCCGCCCGCTCTCGTTGCCCCGCCGCACGTTGCGCACGATGTTGGCGAGCATGGAGGGTGCGAGGACGGTGCGCATCACCGAGAGTTCCTCGCTGATGGGGTTCAAAATTTTGACGGCGTTGCGCTCGGGCGCGCCCTCGGGCAGGCGCAGAAGGTCGAAGTCCTTGGGCGAGTAGAAGGAGTAATTGCACGCCTCAAAATAGCCCTCATTTGACAGCGTTTGCTTGAATTTGAGTTCCTGCTTCTGCGCGGGGGTCAGGCCGCCGCGGGTCACCGCCGCGCGCTTCAAGAAGGTGGGCACGATGTGCTCGTAGCCGTACATACGGATGACTTCCTCGGCGAGGTCGGGGAAGCCCTCTACGTCGTTTCTCCACGCGGGCACGGCGGCGGAAAATTCCTCCCCCTTCTCTTCCACTTCAAACCCGAGGCGGGTGAGGATGCCCCTCGTCTCCTCTTTGGGAACGGAGATGCCCAGCACGCCGTCGAGCGCGGCATACGAAGTTTTTACGATTTTTTTCTCGGCGGGCGCGCTCATAACGTCCGCGCCGTAGGCGGTAACAGTGCCGCAGCCGAGTTCCTCCACAAGGTGCAGGGCGCGCTCCATGCCGTGTTCGGGCGACCAGATCGGCTCCACGCCCTTTTCGAAGCGGGCGGAGGAATCCGAACGCTGGCCGAGGGCGCGCGCCGTCTTTCTCACGCTGTCCCGCGCGAAACTCGCCGCCTCGAAAAAGACCTCCGTCGTCTCGGGCTTTATCTCGCTGTTGAGGCCGCCCATCACGCCCGCGAGCGCAACGGGGCGCTCGGCGTCGCAGATGAGCAAGTTCTCTCTGTGCAGGGTAAACTCCTTCTCGTCGAGGGTCGTGATCTTCTCGCCCTCCTCCGCCCTGCGGACGATTATTTTATCGCCGTGCAGATAATTTCTGTCGAAGGCGTGCATGGGCTGGCCGAGTTCGAGGAGGACGTAGTTGGTGATATCCACAATATCGGAGATGCCGCGGATGCCGCAGAGGGCGAGCCGCCGCCTCATCCACAGGGGAGATGTGCCCACCTTCACATCCTTTACATAGTGCCCGATGTAGCGGGGGCAGAGGGCGGGTTCTTTCACTTCGACGGGGATTTTCACCGCCGTCTTTGCTGCGCCGTGGGAAAAACTCGGCGCTTTGAGCGGCTTTTGGAGCACGGCGGCGACCTCGCGCGCCATGCCGAATACGCTCTGGCAGTCGGGGCGGTTGGCGGTGACGGCGATATCGAAAATGTAGTCGTCGATGCCGACGACGGGGCGGATGTCCCCGCCCTCTTTTGCGTCCTCCTCCTTCAGGATGAGGATGCCGTCCACCTCCGCGCCGGGGTAGAAGTCCTCGGTGATGCCGAGTTCCGCGCCCGAACAGAACATCCCCTCGGAGACGACGCCGCGCAGTTTTCCCGTCTTGATTTTCTGCACGCCGCCCTCGTGGAGAACGGTCGCGCCGTCCAAGGCGACGGGCACGAGCGCGCCCGCGAACACGTTGGTCGCCGCGGTGACGATCTGCTTTTTGCCGCGCTCGCCGCAGTCCACCTCGCAGACGGTGAGCCTGTCCGCGTCGGGGTGCTTTTCGCAGGAGAGGACGCGCCCGACGGCGACGTTTTCAACGTCCCTGCCGAGGTAGACGAGTTCCTCCACCTCGAAGCCGCAGGAGAAGAGTTTATCCTGCAACTGTTCGGCGGAAATATCGATATCCACAAATTCTTTGAGCCAAGAAAACGGTACTTTCATCTTCGTCCCCCCTTAATCCTTGAATTGCTCCAAAAACCGCACGTCGTTTTCGGTGAGAAGTTTAATGTTGTTGATGCCGTATTTGAGCATTGCGATGCGCTCGATGCCCATGCCGAAGGCGAAGCCCGAATACTCGTCGGGATCGACGCCGCAGTTTTCGAGCACGCGGCGGTTGACGACGCCCGCGCCCAGGACCTCGATCCAGCCCGTGCCCTTACAAAGGGCGCACCCCTTGCCGCCGCAGGCGTGGCAGCTCACGTCCACTTCGACCGACGGCTCGGTGAACGGGAAGTAGGAGGGACGGAGGCGGGTCTTGCTCGTCTCGGAGAACATCGCCTTGACAAATTCGTCGAGCATCCCCTGAAGGTCGCACAAGGTGATGCCGCGATCCACGACAAGCCCCTCCATCTGGTGGAACATGGGCGAGTGGGTCGCGTCGTCGTCCGAGCGGAACACCCGCCCCGGCGAGAGCATCTTGATGGGCGGCTTCTTCTTTTCCATGAGGCGAATTTGCCCCGCGCTCGTCTGCGTGCGCAGAAGCCCGCCCTGTACATAAAAGGTATCCTGCATATCGCGGGCGGGGTGGTCGGCGGGCGTGTTGAGCGCCGTAAAGTTGTAGTAGTCGTTCTCGATCTCCGGCCCTTCGAACACTTCAAAGCCCATGCCCGCGAAGATATCGATGAGGCGGTTCTTCACGATGGTCACGGGGTGAAGCGCGCCGTGGGAAAGTTTGCGCCCGGGCATGGTGACGTCCACGCTCTCCGCCGCGAGTTTTTTTGCCATCTCGCGCTCCTTTGCGCGCGCGTCGAGTTCCGCGAACATCGCCTCCAGCCGCGCGCGAAGGTCGTTCACCCTTTTCCCGAATGTGGGGCGAAGTTCCTGCGCGAGTTTTTTCATGTGCTGCATGAGCGAAGTCACCTTGCCCGATCTTCCGAGGTACTGCATCTTCACCTCGTACAGGGCGCGGCTGTCCTCGGCCGTTTCGGCGGCGCGCGCCGCCTCGGCCACGATCTTTTCTTCCTCGATGTTCTCTTCCAAATTCTCCTCGAGATCCATGTCTGCCTCCAAAAAAATAAAACCCCATGCCATTGCATAGGGCGAAAAAAATCCGCTGTACCACCTATCTTCGCGCGCAAAAATTTACGCGCCTCGTTGCCCCTTAACGCGGGAGACGGCTCCGCTTGAATTTCCTTTCGGCGGGCGGCTCGCGGGGGAATACCGCGCTCCTTTCCCGAAGAACCTCTCAGCCGCGGGCTCTTCTCTCTGGACGGAAAATTTTTGGCGCGTCTCTTCCGCTTGATTGCCTTTGTAAGGACATTATAGAAAAATTCCGCGGCGTTGTCAAACGATTTTTTCGCGCAAAATTTTGAATTTTTTTATAAAAAAGCCCTCCGCCGCGCCCCCAAAAAAAGAAAGCGCGGCGCGCTTTCTTTTTTTGGGGGCGCGGCGGAGGGCTTTCACACTTGCCGCCCGCTTCCTTTGTGGCGCTTTTTTCCTTTCTCCATAATGATTGTACCGCATTTTTTTGCCTTTTTGGGGGATGTATGCCATATTTTTTTTGGAAAATTTGAAAAAAATTTTTAGATACACTCGCCCACCGCCCGTCCGCAAAAGCGGACGGGCGGTGGCTCGGTATGAGGAGTGGGGTGGACTTCGTTGTTCGGGATTCTTCGACTCGCTGCCCGCGCTCCGCCCCCGCACAGGCGGGGCGGAGCGCGGGCAGCGGCTCAGAATGACGCATTACCGCGCGAGTGAGAGGGACACCCCTTCCGTCACCTACGGTGACACCTGTCGCGGGCAGGTAGAACCCTGCCCTACTTCGCGGCTGTTCCGCTCGTGCCGCCCTTGGTTGAAAATAGTGCGGGCGGGGTGGTCGCCGTTCGCGCCTACCGATGCGCTACTTTGTCGCTATGCTCCTACTTCGCCTACGGCTCGTGCCGCCCTTGGTTGAAAATAGTGCGGGCGGGGCAAGGGGTGGACAAGATACGCTCACGCTCCGCCGCGGCAAAGCCGCGGCGGGGCGTTCGGTATGAGGAAGTGGTACGCGCGGGGCGGTATGAGGAGTGGGGCAGACTTCGTTGTTCGGGATTCTTCGACTCGCCGCCCGCGCTCCGCCCCCGCACAGGCGGGGGGCGGCACGGGCAGCGGCTCAGAATGACGCATTACCGCGCGAGTGAGAGGGACACCCCTTCCGTCACCTACGGTGACACCCACCCCTTTGAGGGGTGGGCAAGATACGCTTCCCGTTGGGGAACGAGAGATTGCGTGCCCCTCCCCCTGTGTCCCCCTCCCCGCGGCTTCGCCGCGGGGAGGGGGATAGGAAAGAGGACTGCGTTCGGGGAAAGATACACTCACTCACGTCCCGCTGCGGCAAAGCCGCGGGGAGGGGGATAAGATACACTCCGCCCCCTATGGGGCGTCGGTATGAGGAAGTAGTGGACGGCAGGGCGTGAACGTATGAGGAAGTGGTACGCGCGGGGTGGTATGAGGAGTGGGGCGCGGGGCGGTATGAGGAAATAAGGTGAGATTTCTCGACTACGCTCGAAATGACATTTTATAACGGGGGAAGCATTATAACGGGGGGAGTATTATAACGGGGGAAGCGTTATAACGGGGCAAGCAAGAAGAGCTAATTGTTGGTGTAGAGCTGCTTGTAGGGGTTATCGGTGTTGGGGGTGAGCTTTAGGAAGGGGGAGGAGAGGATCTCCTTGACGGGAAGGGAGAACGCCGCGGCGTACTCCTTTATGATGTGCAGAATTTCCTCATCTTCGAGGCGCTCCACGCGCTCCGCCTTGACCTGCGCGGGCAGGGGGTGGGACACTTCTTCGCACCGCAAATACATCTCGCCGCCGTGCATCCCCGTGCCGCAGAAGTTGCCGACAATGCCCATGGGATCACGGTTCAGATCCAAAACGACGATGACGCCGCCCGCCTGATATTCGCCCAAAAACGAGCCGACGACGCCGCCCACCACGATGACGGGGCGGTGCTCCTTGTACGCCTTCATGTGGATGCCGACGCGGTAGCCCGCATCGCCGCGGATGAAAATTTTTCCGCCGCGCATGGCGTAGCCCACGGCGTCGCCCGCGTTGCCGAAGATGCACACTCTGCCCGCGTTCATCGTATCGCCCACCGCGTCCTGCGCGTTGCCGTGCACCTCAATTTCGCACCCGTCGAGGTACGCCGCAAGCGCGTTGCCCGGCGTGCCCTCAATATAAATATGCTTGCCCGAAAGCCCCGCGCCCAAGTACCTCTGACCGAGGCAGCCCGTGATCTCCACCTCCCTATCTTGGGAGGAGCGCACGATCTCGTTGAGGGCGCGGTAGTCCAGATTGTTTGCCTCTATTTTCATCTCTCCCTCCTCGTGCCGAGTTTTTCCCCGCGCACCTTGCTCGCGAACGCCATAAGCCCCGGCGCACGCTTTATGACATCGAAGTCGACGGAATCGAGGGGTACCATGTCGCGGATGAGCGACGTGTAAATGCCTGCGCGCTCGATGTTGTTGATGAGAATGAACCCCTTTAACACGTTGTCCTTATAGAAGAGTTTTTTGTAGGTGTTTTCGCCGCGCTCCACATAACTTTCGCCCTCGTACACCCCCGCCGTTGCGATGTGCGAGCCGAAAAAGCCGATGGCGTTGAACATAGCGCCGCCGAGATACGCCGCCTTGCCTCCCGCCATGTTCTTGCCCGCGCACTCGCCCTGCAACGCGGCGTTGGGCAGGATGGCGAGAACTCTGTTCTGCTTGGTGGAAAAATCGAAACTTTCGCAGTTGTCGCCCGCGGCGTAAACGTCGGGGATGCTCGTCTGCTGTCTTTCATTGACCACGATCCCGCGGCGGACTTCCCCGCCCGCATCCCTGACGAGTTCCACATTGGGGCGCACGCCGACGGCGACGACGAGGACATCGAAGGCGACCTTTTTCCCGCTTTTGAGGTGGGCGACGTTTTGCGAAAAGCGCAAGACGCTGTCGTTCAACGCAAATTTGACGCCCTCGTTTTCCAACTGTCTTTGGACGAGCGAAGCGCCCTCTTCATCCAAGATGCTGGGAAGGACGCGGGGAGCGAGGTCGACGACGGTCAACTCCTTTACGCGGTGCAGGATGCCCTCCGCACATTTCAGCCCGATGAGACCCGCGCCGAGAATGAGGGCGCGCGTTTGGGGCGCGAGCGCCTGTTCGAGGGCGAGGGCATCGTCCATCGTCATAAAGTTGAACTTTTCGGTCACCGTTTCCAGCCCCTCGACGGGGGGCGTGAAGGGGCGCGAACCCGTGGCGACGAGCAGTTTATCGTAGAAAATTTCCCTTTTGTCCGCGAGCACGACTTTTTTCGCCGCGGGGTCTATCCTCTCCGCCCGCGCGCCGAGCAAAACTTCCACCCTGTTCTCCTCGTAGAACGAGGCGGGGCGGTAGTTCATGCGCGCGGCGGGGATCTTTCCGTAGAGATAATAGGAGATGAGCGGCCTACCGTAGGCGGGGCGGTTTTCTTCCGAAATGACGGTGATCGCGCCCTCCCCGTCGACGGAGCGGACGCCCTCGATGGCGAAGGTGGCGGCTGTGGAATTTCCGATGATGACGTAGCGCATATTCACCCCCTATCCTCAAAGACGATGGCGCGGTTGGGGCAGTGCTTGACGCACTGCGGCTCGCCCATGAGATTATCGGTGCAGAGGGCGCACTTTTGCGCCGCCTTGCCCTCGGCATCGGGCATGATCGCCCCATAGGGACACACCGCGACGCAGGTGAAACACCCGACGCACTTCTCCCTGTCAATGACGACCGCGCCCTCCTCCGTCTTGGAGAGCGCCCCCGCGATGCAGCTCTTGACGCAGAGGGCGTCGCGGCAGTGGCGGCAGTTGACCGCGAAGTGCACGTCGTTCTCCCCGTCCTCCACGCGGATGCGGGGGAAAATTTCTCTATCCTTCAAAGCGCGCACCATATCGGTATCGCCCGAATTGGCGAACGCGCACTCGTATTCGCAGAGGTGGCAGCCGAGACACCACTCCTCGTTGACATAGACGACTTTCATGCTTCCTCCTCACTCGCCCGCGTGCTTGACGCCGAGAATTTCCAACTCCTTTTCTGTAAGTCCCACGCCGCGCAGCATCAGGCGGTTGCCGCGGAGGGCTTCGATGGAGTTCAGACCCATGCCGCCCATCATCTCCTGCAACTCGTGCGTCCACGCCGTGACGAGGTTTACGAGGCGCTCCACGCCCATTTCGGGATTGAGACGCTTGACGAGTTCGGGGCGCTGGGTGGCGATGCCCCAATTGCACTTGCCTGTGTGGCAGCTGCGGCAGAGATGGCAGCCGAGGGCGACGAGCGCCGCCGTGCCGATGTAGCAGGCGTCCGCGCCCAGCGCGATGGCCTTGACGAGATCGGAGCTCGAACGGATCGACCCCGCCGCGAGGATGCTGACGTTATCGCGGATGCCCTCTTCGCGCAGGCGCGTATCGACGGCCGCGAGGGCAAGCTCGATGGGGATACCCACATTGTCGCGGATGCGGGTGGGGGCAGCCCCCGTGCCGCCGCGGAAACCGTCGATGGCGATGATATCCGCCCCGCTCCGCGCGATGCCGCTCGCGATGGCGGCGACGTTGTGCACCGCCGCAATTTTGACGATGACGGGCTTTTTGTACGCCGTGGCCTCCTTCAACGAGAAGATGAGCTGGCGAAGATCCTCGATGGAATAGATGTCGTGGTGCGGGGCGGGCGAGATGGCGTCCACGCCCTTTGGGATCATGCGGGTCGTGGAGACGGCGTCTGTAATTTTCGCCCCGGGAAGATGCCCGCCGATGCCCGGTTTCGCCCCCTGCCCCATCTTGATCTCGATGGCCGCCGCCGCTTCCAAATACTCGGGGTGCACGCCGAACCTGCCGCTTGCGACCTGCACAATGGTGTTCTTGCCGTATTTATAGAAGTCGCGGTGGAGGCCGCCCTCGCCTGTGTTGTAGTAGATGCCGAGTTGCTCCGCGGCGCGGGCGAGGCTCGCGTGGGCGTTGTAGGAGATGGAACCGTAACTCATCGCCGAAAAAAGAATGGGCGTTTTGAGTTTCAACTGCGGCGCGAGGGTATCCTTGATGCGACCCCTCTCGTCGCGGACGATCTCCGCGTGCTTGCTGCCGAGGTAGACGGTCGTCTCCATCGGCTCGCGGAGGGGGTCGATGGAGGGATTGGTGACCTGCGAGGCGTTGACAAGTAGCCTATCCCAATAGACGGGGTAGGGCTTGGGGTTGCCCATCGACGAGAGAAGCACGCCCCCCGTGCCCGCCTGACGGTAGATCTCGTTGAGGGCGTCGCCCGTCCAATTGGCGTTGAGTTTGTAGGTATCTTCGGATTTTTTGATCTTGAGGGCGTGCGTGGGGCACAGCGCGACGCAGCGGTGGCAGTTGACGCACTTGGTGCTGTCCGAGAGCATTTTGCGATTGAATTCGTCGTAGCGGTGCGCTTCGTTGGCGCACTGCCTTTCGCACACGCGGCAGGTAATACAACTTTCCCTGTCGCGCACGATCTCATATTCGGGGTAGACAAAGAGAGGTTCCATTATTTTACACCCCCGTTGAGTTCGAAGATGACGGGTTCGCCGCCGCGGGGCGCGCGGACATAGTCGAGTTCGGGTTCGATGGCGCGGATAGCACATTCCTCGCTCGCGATGTACGCCCGCTCGCCGCGCTCCGCCACCACCATGGAGCGGAGTTTCAGCCTGTCGTTGAGCGCCATGAGGCCGCCCGTATAGCCGAAAATGATGGAAAAAGGCCCGTTGATGAGGAGGGACGGGAACATTTTACGGAGCAAAATTTCCTGCTCACGGTCTTCCTCGGGCTTGCTGTCGATGGTCGTCCAGAACGACGCCGCGATGACTTTGGCGACCTCCCCGAGGGTGAGTTTTTTCTTGCGGAGGAGGAAGTCCACGATGTAGGTGATGACCTCGGTATCCGTCTGCAAGTTGCACTTGTAGCCGTACATCTCGATCCAGCGGCGGTTGGCATCGTAACTCGAAATTTCGCCGTTGTGCACGACGGAGTAGTCGAGAAGCCCGAAGGGGTGCGCGCCGCCCCACCAGCCCGGCGTGTTGGTGGGATATCTGCCGTGGCAAGTCCACGCGTAGCCCTCGTACTCATCGAGGCGGTAGAACCTGCCGATATCTTCGGGAAAGCCTACGCCCTTGAAGATGCCCATGTTTTTGCCGCAGGAAAAGACGTAAGCGCCCTTGATCTCCGTGTTTATCTTGTTGACGGCGCGGACGACGTACTCCTCCTCGTCGAGTTTGCGCGTCTCCAACTTGCGGGAATCGGGCAGCACAAAATAGCGGAAAATGACGGGCGCATCGGTGACACCCGCCGTCTTACGCGTGGAGATCGCCGACTGAAAGGCGACGTCAAAGTGACTGCCGATGAAATCTTCCGTCTCCTTTTTGGAGGCGGCGCCATCGTAAAAGAGATGGAACGCGTAGTAATCCTTGTACTCGGGATAGATGCCGTAGCCCGCAAAGCCCCCGCCGAGGCCGTTGCTCCTATCGTGCATCGTGGAGATGGAGCGGATCATGCACTCGCCGCTCATCCGCCTGCCGCTGCGGTCGATGACGCCCGAAATGGCGCACCCCGAGGGGTTGCGGAACTGACCTTCCAACATACTGCTCTCCTGCATAAATTCATTTTGTTTGCTTCAATAGTATAAACGTATTCAAAAAAACGGTCAAATAGTTTCCATTTATGCGAATATATTTGTTTGTTATACAAAGTATAAGCGCAGGTTATAAAAAGGGCGGGCATTGCGCCCGCCTGACTGTTTTTTGTGATTTTTACCGTTTGCCGAACGGCTCTTTTTGTTCCACGCTCGTCGCCGTGAAGGCGAATACCCGCGCCGCGCCCGCCCTTTTGAGCGCCTCGGAAAGTTCGCTGACGGTAGCGCCCGTGGTGAGGGTATCATCGACGATGAGCAGCGCCTTACCCTTGACGGCGGCGCGGTCGGCGACATGAAAGCACCCCGCGAGGTTCTCCTGCCGCTCCCGCCGGCCCAGCGTCTTTTGCGGCTTTGTCTCGTGCCGCTTTTCCGCTGCGTCGACGACGGGAAGGGAGAGTTTGCGGGAAAATTCTTCGCACAAGAGAAGGGACTGATTGTAGCCGCGCTTGCGCTTTGCGCGGGCGGTCATGGGCACGGGAACAAGCCCCTCCGCCTCGGGAAATTGCTCCTTTATTGTCGATAAACAGAGTTCGGTGACGGCGCGGTAGAGATATTTTTCGCCCCGCTTGAAGCGCAAAATGAGGCGGGAGGCCTCGCCCTCATAGAGCAACGACGAGCGCGCTCTCTCCACCGAAAGGGGCTGCTGTTTACATTCCAGGCACACCCCCTCCTCCTTCACCCGCCTGCCGCAGAGGGGACAAATCGCGCCGCCGTTCCACGGGAGCGACTTGCGGCACGCCGCACAGACGCGCTCGCCCGCGAACACTTCCCGCCCGCAGATATCGCAGGTGAAGTTGTGGGCGTCGTCGTACCTGCGCACCCATTCCCCTATCTTCTTGAAAAAACGCATGATCTGTGCCAAAATGCCGTCAGCGGTACAATTTTGCGCCGCTTTCATCCTCCAAACCGAGAAGATAATCGGCGGAGACGCGGAATACACGGCAGATCTCCGTGAGCATGGAAAGCGACGGCTCGCTCCTGCCCTTTTCCCACGAATATACGCTATCGTCCGTCGTGCGCAAAAGCGCGGCGAGCGCGCTCTGCGCAAGCCCCTGTTCCGCCCTCAATTCGCGTAAACGCTGTTGAAATACCGAGTTTTCCATCGTCGTCAACGGTACAATTTTGCGCCGCTTTCATCCTCCAAACCGAGAAGATAGTCGGCGGAGACGTCGAAATACTCCGCGACGAGATAGATGTTTTCGGCGGTCGGCTGCACATTGCCGTTCGACCAATCGCACACGCTCATCGCCGAGACCCCGATCGCCGCGGCAAACGCGCGCTTTGAGACGCCGCATTCCTTCAATAATTCGCTGAAACGGACAGAAAAAAGATTTTTCACACCCCTATTGTAAGATAAAGTTTACGTTAAAATCCAAACGTAAAATATATCTTACACTTTGGGGCGAAAGACGGAGTGCGGGAAGTAAAACAGGAATAAGAAACCTCCCCCTGTATCCCCCTCCTTGAAAAGGCGGGGGAATGGAAAGCGAACTACGTTCGGGGAAGATGCACTCATTGCCGCCCGCCCGTAAAAACGGGCGGGCGGCAATTCGGTATGAGGGACGGCGGGACGAACTCCGTTGATCGGGATTCTTCACCCGCCGCCCGGGCGCGTTGCGCTCGGGCGGCGGGTGAAGAATGACACGGGTGGCGATATGAGGGTCGCCTCCCCACCACCGCCTACGGCGGAGCCTCCCCTCCACAGGAGGGTAGGCCCTGCGGGGGGACGGAAAAAGCGACATGAAAAAACCGCCCGTGATGGGCGGTTTTCTTCAAAAACAGCAAAACGCTGTGAGTTATTTGATAAAATAGGCAAAGCCCCTCCCTCTGTATCCTCCTCCCCGCAAACGGGGAGGGGGATATGTTTAGATGCCCTCCCGAGGAGGGGAAAAGATATACTCGGCTACGCCTCGGTATGAGGGGTAAAGGATTCAACCCTACCGCCTGCACGCATTTTGTTATCGAAGGGCGTCACAAGCAGCAACGTCGCGCAGTAGGAACGTAGCGAAAAAGTACCTTCTCTCAAGGCGAAAGCAAAGAAAAAAGCCCCCGAGGAGGGGGCGAGATTGGACTTCGTTTTTCGGGATTCTTCACCCCCACAAGGGGGGTTCAGAATGACGCAAAAGATAGGGCGAGGAAGAAGGCGCTATTCCATGCAGATGCGGTCGCGGAGGGCGCGGTTGCCGATCGCCCTTCCGCCGCCGAGCACGACTGCCATTTGCGCATCCGTAGGCATATGCGCTTCCATCTGCAATTTGTCCGCGACGTAGTCCGAAAAGCCCGCGATGTTGCACACGCCGCCCGTCAAAAAGATGCCGTTCTTGCACATGGCCGCCGAGACCTCCGCAGGCAGTTTGCGCAGCAAAATTTCCGCATATTCGACAATTTTATCGACATACACGCGGATGGGAAAGAGCACATCCTCCGACGAGACGGTGACCGAGCGCGGGCGGCCCGTGGTGATATCCCGCCCGTTGACGAGCATACTCTGATGGTCGTGCTCGATGAGGCTGCCCACCGTGTTTTTCAGTTTTTCCGCCGAGAGCGCGCCGATTTTGAGGTTGTACGTCTCGGCGATGTGATCGATGATGTGGATATCCATGTTGTTGCCGCCCACGCTCATCGTGAGACCCGCGATGACGCCCTCCAAGGAGAAGGTGGCGAGCGACGTTTTGCCCGCGCCGACATCGATGGCGAACACGGGGTTGCTCTCCGACAGGGGCACATCGTGCCCGAGGGCGGCGAGATAGGGCGTTTCCGCAAAGTGCACGCGGGAGATGCCCGCCGCCTTTGCGACGCGGTAGTACTTTTCGCGCGCGCTTTCGCTGCAACCGCAGGGCACGCAGAAGAGCGCCTCGACAGAGATGCTCCGCCCAACGACCTTATTCAAAAAATATTCGAGCAGCGCACCCGCCTGCGTCACATCGACGATCTCCCCCTCGTAGACGGGGAAGAGCACGTCGCCGAATTCCCCCGTCTTGCCGAGGAGGCGCTTGGCGTCGCTGCCGAATGCGCGGATCTCGCCCGTTTCGCGCGCCACGGAGACGCACGTCGGTTCGGAGAGCACGATCCCGCTCCCGAGTTTGTAAATTTTGGTTGCCGAAGTTCCGAAATCGATGGCAAGTTTCAGCATTTTTCTCCTCCGAGCGCCGCAATCAGCGCGCCGACTTCTTCCACGGGCAGCCCCACGACGTTGGTGAAACTCCCCTTCACCCCCTTGACGAGCGGGTAGCCGTCCTGTATGCCGTAGCCCCCCGCCTTATCCATGGGAAGCCCGCTTTTTACATAGCGTTCTATCAGTTCCTCCGCGAGCGGGTAAAATTCCACCCGCGTCTCCACGACGCTCTCCCTTGTCCCGCGCGGCGAACAGACGCATACGCCCGTGAATACGCTGTGCGTTTTGCCGCTCAATTTCCGCAGCATCCGCCTTGCATCCTCGCCGTCCGCGGGCTTGCCGAAAATTTCGTCCCCGAGGGCGACGACGGTATCCGCGCCGAGCACGATAGCCTCCGGATGGCGGGAAAAGACCTCCCGCGCCTTGCCGCGGGCGAACGCGAGCGCCGTTTGATACGCGGAAAGCCCCTCCGCGCGTTCCTCAAAGCGGGAGGGGGCCACTTCAAAGGGATATCCGAGTTGGGCGAGAAGTTCCCGCCTGCGGGGGGAAGCGCTCGCCAAGATGAGTTTTTCCACTTAAAGAATTTCGAGATTTTTGCGGAAGCAACGCTTGAAATCGGGCCCTGCGAGCGTGGCCTGCCTTAGTTCGAGGGCGGCGTCGCCCGCAAGTTCGGTCTTCATGATGACGGAATCGCCCAAGACGTCGCAATTGACCCCCGTCACCATGCCCTGACCGCTCCTGTCGAGGCACTCCGCAATGCGCAACAGCACGCCCAATTTTCTGACGATATCGAGGTCCTCATCGGTGACGATATCCTTGAAGCGCGCCCATTCGGCGGGGTTGATATCCTCCTTGCGGTGACACCCCGCGACGAACGCGGCGAGGACGATTTCGCGGTGGGTCGCGCCGTAGATGCCGCTGTTGAGGATCATGTAGCGGCTGTGGCTCTGGTTGTGGTAGTAGCGGACGCGCACGCCGCAATCGTGCAGGCTTGCCGCGATTTTGAGAACTTTCAGGTAGATGCGCGGGAATTTGTGCAGAACGCGCAGTTGCTTGAAGAGTTGGATGGAGAGGTGCACGACGTGTTCGACGTGCTTTTCATCGCACCCGTAGTACTTTACGAGGGTGTTGAGCGAGTAGGAGAGGACATCGGAGATAGGCCGCTCCAAGGTAAGCGGAATGGCGGTGTTGAACATGATGCCTTCCCTGAGGCCGCACCCGCTTGTGATGAAGTTTTCGACGTGGAGATAGTCGGTAAACGCCTTGATGATGGCGAGCGCGGCGGGCATGATGTCCGCCCGTGCGGGCGAAAGACCGCGGATGCGCTTGCGCTTTTCCACATCGAGAACGCGCACCATCTCGTAGATGGAGCGGAAATCTTCGGTGGTGAACTGGTAGTTATGCACCGTGTTCATGGGGTACTTGCGCACGATGCGGTTGATCTTGTAGAGGTTGCGGAAGGAGCCGCCCACGCCGATCATCTGCGTATCCGGCTCGATCTCCGACAGCCAATCGATCTTTTTGAATTGCTCGGTGAAAAATTCCTCGATGCGCTCGGTCTGCTCCTTGGGGGTGAGACCGTCGCCCGAGAAGAGGTCGGTGAGCGTCACCGCGCCGAAGGGAAGGGTGACAAACTGCAACACGGCGCGGCGGTTGTAGTAGATGATCTTGGTGCTGCCGCCGCCGATCTCCAGAATGATGCCCTTGGGGACATCCATCGAATTGATGACGCCGCGATAGACGAGTTCGGCCTCCGCTTCCTGCGAGAGAACGGTGACGCGGATCCCGCACGTCGCCTGAATTTCATCGAGGAAGGAGCGCTGGTTCTTGGCGCGGCGAACGGCCGCCGTGGCGACCGCGATGATGCGCTCCACGCCGTAACTATCGCAGAGTTTTTTGAACATTTTGAGCGCCTTGATGGTCTCGGCGACCCGTTGAGGCTTTAAGAAGCCGTCCCGATCCATATCCTGACCGAGACGCACGCTCTCTTTGAGTTCATCGACGACCATGAAGTGATTTTCGTCGAACAATTCGACGATCACGAGGCGGGCGGAATTGGAGCCGAGATCGATGATACCGATTTTTTCCATGCGGTCACGTCCTTAACGAAATGTGTACGGATACCCGTCCGTTCGGTAGAACACGATATTACCCTATTATTATAGCTTGCCCACATTCTAACACATGAAATGCGTTTTGTCTATACCCTTTTTTAAAATATTTATGTTATTTTTGAAAAATTTTCATGCCGTTTTTGTTCATTTGTTATTTTTTAACACAAAAAACGACTTCCCGAGACGGAAAAGCGAGAGAACGATCAAAAAGCAGCCGAACCCCGTGCGGAGCACCCGCGAGGGCAGGCGCGCCGCAAGAAGGGACGCCGCCGCGGACACGAAAAGGGCGGGCAGGGCGAAGGACGCGATATTTTCCCGCGCGAGAAGGCCGCTCTTTTTGTGGACAAGAAGCGCCGCCGCCGACATGGGCAGAAAGGACAAAAGATTCACCCCCTGCGCCGCCGCCTGCTCCACCCCGCAGAAGAGGGTCAAAAGGGGGATGAGCGCCGTTCCTCCCCCCATGCCCATTCCGCCGAGAAGCCCGCCCGCAACGCCGCAGAGGAGAAAGACGACGAAACTCACAGCGCCATCCTCACCCCCGCCGCGAGCATGAGGAGACCGAAGAGGATTTCGACGACGCGGACGGGCAGAAGGGGCAGAAGTTTTGCCCCCAAATAGCCGCCAAGCGTCACCCCGAGCGCGACGGGAACGAGCACCGCGACGGGTACGAGGCCGCTTATCGCATACACGGCGCCGCTCGCAAGCGAGGTGGGCAAAATGACGGCGATGGCCGTTGCGTGCGCCCGACGCGCTTCCAGCCCCGCCCGCTCCAAAAGGGGAACGGCTATCATGCCGCCCCCGCCGCCGAAGAGGCCGTTCGCCGCGCCCACCGCGCCGCCGCCCGCAAAATACCGCCATCTCTTCCCCCGCATACCGCCCTCCTTCCCCGCCGACCGCCGCGAGACAGCAAAAGTTTGTGTAAAACCAAAAAAAATTTCCCGTTTTTTGCGCGTTTTTATGCGGAAATGCTTGCGTCAAAATGCGATTTATATTAAAATAGTGTCGTATTGCAAAAATCTCGGAGAGCGCGCCGCGCTGCGCGCCCCGTTCGAAAAAGGAACTATCTATGGCAAAGTTTATCACGAAAGGAAAACGGAAGCGCTGGATCGCACTCACTGCGGTCGCCCTCTCCGTCACCCTCTCTCTCGGCGTGTTCGCCGCGTGCGGCGGAAGCGAGACCCCTTCCGACGATACGGAGGAGACCGTATCTACCCCCACCGATACGCAGACGATCAAGAACGGCAACTTTGAATTTTTCTCGGAGATGACGGAGGATGAGATGGCCAAACGGCGCGACCTCATCAATTCGCCCACGAGCTGGACGATCACGACCGTCTCCCCCGCCTCCGATACGAAGTCGGGCATCATCGATACCAAAAAGGGCGACGCCAAGTCGGGCTGGGATTACCTTGCAAAATCGGGCAGACCGTTTACCGGCCTCGACGACGCCTACGCCAACTGGGACAACGAGAACGTGACCGCCTACGACAGGCTGAAATTCCTTGACGACTACGACGAGGAGATCGACGACCTCGACGCCAATTCCACCCAGCGCGTCTTCTTTGACACCTACCGCTCGGGCGGCGCGGAGGCCTATTCCATCGACTACGAGGATGTGAAAGACCTCCACAACGACTTCCCCACCGGCATTGAACTGCATGACAAAGTAAAAGAGGGCGAGACCAATGTTCTGATGCTGCACAACTACGAGACCTCGGACGGCGTGCTCGGCACGGCGACCTATGCGACCTCCTCCACCACCATCACCCTGAAGGGCGGCACGGCGGCGAAGGTATCGCTGTGGGTGTACACCGATAAACTTACCCACTACTACGAACCCGGAGAGGGCGAGGACGCGCAGAAAGTGACGCAAGACGGCGGCGCGTACATCGCCGTCACCAATACCGTGGGCAGCAACAGTTCAAGCCCTCAGTTCATCATCAAGAACATCAACACCGCGGGCGCATGGGAACAGTACACCGTGTACATCCGCGCCAACACCTTTGCGACGACCACCTACCGCCTTGTACTGGGGCTTGGGCGCAACACCTCCTCCGATAACCGCCTTGAAGCGGTGAACGGCTACGCATTCTTTGACGACGTTGTCGCCGAGACCATTACGGAGACCGCCTATGAGACGGCGACGGCAAATTTGCCTACTTCAAGCAACGTGAACGTGACGGCCGACCTCAACTCTTCGGCGAAGGATCGCACCAAGGACGCGACCACGCTTGCAAAAGACGGGGGCACGGAATACACCCGCACGTTTGCGCTCGATCTGAAGGGCGAGAGCAAATTTGAGACGATCAATGTGGGTTCCGCAAGCGTTGCCCTCACCGAGGAGACTTCCGGCTCGCTCACCGTGAAATCCAAGGTGGGCGACAACCGAGAGGACGACAATACGCCCACCTATAGAAAGAGCATTGCCCAAGCGACGACGTACGGCAAACTCAAAACGAGCGCGACCGCGAACGACGCCAACGGCTACCTCAAAACCATCTTTGAAAACGACTTCGAGGGCAAGTTCCCCTTCGGCGACGCCCAGACGAAGGATGACGTAGGCGTCATCATGCTCCTCTCCACCAACGGCGCGGCGTACACCGCAAAGTTGACGAGCAATGGCTTCTCCCTTGGCAAGGACAAATATATGCTCATCTCCTTCTTCGTCAAGACGAGCACGATAAGGACGGGCAAGACGGGCGCTTCCATCACCCTTGTGGACGGCGAGAACAAGACGACCATCTCCGCCTTCGACTCCACGACGGTGGACACCGTGGACATCGATAAAGACACGAAGGATATTTACAGCGGCTGGGTGCAATGCTTCTTCATCGTGAAGAACGAGACGGAGGACGCGACCGAAAAGAAATTCTCCCTTGAATTCAACTACGGCCCGACCTCGATCGTGAGTTCCACGGTGAGCGACTACGCCGACGGCTATGCGGCGTTTGCGAACTTTGAGATGATGGCGCTCACCAAGGCGCAGGCGAACTACGCCTCGACGGGCACGTACGCGAAGAGCGTTTCGCTGACCGCCTCCGTGAAGGACACGACGAAGTTCGACGACGCGGCGAATTCCTACAACATCGAAGAGGCGCTCGCCGCGCCCGCAAACTTCCGCGGCAGAACGGCAGGCGAGGACGAGAACGCGACCGCGAACATCGTGACGGGGCTTCTCAACAAGGAATATGTGAGCGCGTATGAAGGCAACACCGATATCCAACCCCTTGTTACGCGCGGCGGCGGTAACGGCAATTGGTGGAACGGCCTCTTCGGCGACAACAAGATCGCAAGCCGCGTGGCGACGCAGCCCCTTGTCATCTACAACAAGGGCAAGGCGGCGGTTCCCGCCTACGGCTACTCGCTCCGCAGCAACAGCACCGTCTCCGCAAACTCCTCTCAGCGCATTTCGCTCCGCCTCAAAGTTTCCGAGGGGCTGCACGCGTACATCTGCCTCTACGACCTCTCCAACCCCAAGGAGAGCCTCACGAACAGTTTTGCGCCCACCGTGCCCTATATCACCTATTGGTACGATGACGACGGAAACATCGTGAAG
The DNA here is from genome assembly GCA_947625095.1 of uncultured Clostridia bacterium. Taxonomy (GTDB): domain Bacteria; phylum Bacillota; class Clostridia; order Christensenellales; family Borkfalkiaceae; genus Gallimonas. The sequence goes on from CANQMX010000007.1 coordinate 45,713, forward strand.
GGCGACCCCGCAGCGGACGGCTTCAACAAGAGGACGGATATCCTCTACTACTTGCAGGAGAACGGCCTCTACACCAAGGCGGGCGAGACGAACGGCACATACTACGCCAACCTTGCAAACTACAAGACGGACGGAAACGGCAACCTTGTGACGGGCGGCGACAACTCGCAGATCGTGTTCTACCGCAACGAGAACGACAAGACCGATACCAACTACTACGCATACCGCGAGGGCAAAGAGGGCAGTTACACTTATACGCAGGTGGTAAAGCCCCTGCCCACCGAAGGCGAGCCGGTGCGCTACACATATGACGCAAGCGCCCTTGGCGCGTATACCTCCATCATCGAGATCACGGGAACGGAAAAGACCGCCGCAACGTGGGTGGAAGTTGCCTTCTATGTGCGCACGGGCAGCGAGGCCAAGACGTACAGCCTTGCGATCTGGGCGGGCAACCCCTCCAAGGAGACGGGCGCAGAGAACACCGAAATTCCTGCGGACGGCTACCTCTTTGTGGATTGCTACAAGAACGAGAGCACCTCGAACTTCGAGGCCATCCGCGAGGAGCGCGTGAGCACCCTCTCCGATGATACAACCAAACTTATCGACCCCGATAAAGAGGACAGCAATCTCAAATCCGACTTTGCCCTCTACTACACCTACACCTTCTACGATTCCGACCGCTATGTCCGCTACGATAAATCGCAGGACGAAAACAACATCGGCAGCCCGTGGATCGACTATGCGCAGTCCGCCTACAAAGAGGGCATCGCATGGCTCAAATATGAGGATCTGGACGGCGATGGCTCGCTCGGCACGGAGGTGTTCATCGACTACTCCGTCTCCGAAGTGACGGTTGCGGAACACGTCTATGATACGGACAGCGACACCGATACGGACAGCGATACCGATACCACGGCGACGGATAGCGGAACGAACATCTGGCTCATCCTCTCCTCCTCCCTCCTCGCGTTTGTGCTCATCTTCGCGATCGTTGCCATCATCGTGCGCAAACTCTATAAGAAGCACGCGCGCGGCAAGATCAAGGTGGTGAAGGACAAACCCGCCAAGAAGCGCAAGAAGGCCGCCGAGACCGACGAGACCGCCGCTGCGCCCAAGGAAACACCCAAGGATGAAAACGACCCTTACAACGAGTAAGGCATAAGAGAAGACCTCCCGCACGGGAGGTCTTTTTTTGCGCTTTTTTTATGCCGTTATTTCATGCGCCGAATTTTTACGGAGCTTTGACGAGGCGCAAGCCCTTGGGCAGGTGATTTTTTACCGTGCCCCCCACGCACTTGCCGAGGCCCATGGGGAACTCCTCCACGCACACGGCGCACCAGCCGTTTGGAACGTCCCTTTGCAGCGGCTCGCCGCGGAGATACCCAACTGCCTCCCCGCGGGTGAGGGAGAGTTTGCGGTTTGCCCCTGCGCCGAACGCCATTGCAAGGGCATGGGCGGGCTTGAAAATTTTTCCGTCCCACGCGCCGAGTTCGACGCCGAGGCGCACGAGGCTCGCCCCCGAAAGGTCGGGCAGCCCCGCGGGCACGAGGTACATTCTGCCGTCCGCGAGCGTCGTAATTTCGCCCTCGGGGGGCGCGGAGAAGAAGTCCGCGGCAAAGGCGTGAAAGGCGCGCTCGGCCTGCACGTTTTTCTGCGCGGGGAAGGGCTTTTTAGGCAGTGTTTCGCCGTTTTCGCGCGCAAAGAGGGCGCAAAAGTGCCCCTCGCCGCGGAAGGTGTGTGGGTAGAGTTTTTTCATCCCGACGAGGGAAAATTCGGGGTGGCGGGAGAGGAAATTTTCGACCTGCCACTCGTCCTCCTCCTCGGCGAAGGTGCAGGTGGAATAGAGCAGCCGCCCGCCCTCCGCCACCATCTTAGCCGCCTCATCGAGAATGGCGCGCTGGCGCGCGGCGCACATCGCGACGTTTTCTGCGCTCCATTCGGGAATGGCGTTCGCCTCCTTTTTGAACATCCCCTCTCCCGAGCAGGGGGCGTCGGCGAGGACGAGGTCGAAGTAGGCGGGAAAGCGCGCGGCGAGCGTTTCGGGAGAGGCGCTCACGACGGCGCAGTTTGCAATGCCCATGCGCTCTACGTTCTGCGACAAAATTTTCGCGCGGGCGTAGTTCACCTCGTTTGCAACGAGCACCCCCTCCCCCGCCATCTCTTGGGCGAGATGCGTCGTCTTGCCGCCGGGCGCGGCGCAGAGATCGAGAACGCGCCGCTTGTTGAGACCTGCCGCCATGCAACCCGCCGTCATAGCCGACGGCTCTTGCAAATAATACAGCCCCGCAAAGTGGTAGACGTCCGCGCCGGGCTTTTCCTCCTCGATATAAAAACAGGCGGCGTCTCCGCCGACATTGTCCCCGAGGGGGAAGGGCGCGCGGCGGGAAAATTCCGCGGCGGAAATTTTGAGCGTGTTGACGCGGAGGCCTTTGCAAGGCGGCGTTTCGTACGATGCCAAAAAGGCGGGGAAATCCTCTCCCAGCCTTTTCTTCATTCTATCCAAAAATGCCTGCGGCAAATTCATACTGTTCCGAGCGCCTCTTTGACGGCGTCCAGCGGCACGAATGCCGCCCCGCCCGCCACGGCGTTTTCGTAGCGGACGCCGCCCTCGTCGCGCGCGATGTACACGTTGCACTCCGCGGGGTGGGAGGTGTACTTGCCGCCCGAGGCGAAGATGGCCTGCACGAGTTTGACGGAAATTTCCACGTCGTCCTCCACGTCCTTGGAAAAGCAGAAGGTCTTTCCCTCGAGCGTGCCGCCCTTTTTGCGGCGATGCATATACTTGTTGACGACGCGGTAGAACTGTTCGTGCGCGCGGTGGTGCGCCTCGCGCTGTTCCTCCCGCTCCGCGATGAAATTTTTAAGCCCGATGGAATAGGGCTGGCGGATCTGATAATTTTCCAGCCGCCCCGGGCGGATGCGGTACTTTTCGATAAGCCCCGAAAGCCCGACGTCCTCGCGCTTGCAGAGGGCTTCGCACACGCGCATGGTGGCGTAGGCGTCGTCCACCGCGCGGTGGGGCACAAATTCCACGCCCAAAGCCTCCGCCATCGCACCCAGCCCCAACTGCTGGCCGAACTTCTTTTCCGTATTCATCCAGAAGAACTGCGTATCGTGCCAATCGAAGCGGAAGGAGGGAAGTTTGTAGCGCTTTGTTTCGAGGTTGAGGTAGTTGACGTCGTTGAGGGTCGCGTGCCCCAAGACGATGGCCTCCCTATCTTCGAGGAGCGCCTTGATGCGCCTGTACGCGGCGGGGAAGGGCGGATATTTTTTGAAATCTTCGTACTCGTAGGGGAGCACGATCCCCTCGCCGCCCTTGCGGTCGGTGAGGTGGAACTTGCCCTTGGGGTTCATGAGGATGTCCTCGCGCACGAGCACGTTGAAATTTTCATCCGTGACAACGTACCCGAAGGCGCATATTTTGGCGACGCTCTTAAAGACGCAGGCGCACTCGATATCGAAAAAAACGTACTTCACTTTACTACGATCTTGGTTTGGCCGCCCATATAGGGGCGCAATACTTCGGGGATCTCCACGCTGCCGTCGGCCGAGAGGTGGTTTTCAAGGAACGCGATGAGCATACGCGGGGGAGCTACGACGGTGTTGTTGAGGGTGTGCGCATAGACGCTGCCCTTTTCCGTCTTGTAGCGGATGTTCAGCCTGCGCGCCTGCGCATCGGTGAGGTTGGAACAACTGCCCACCTCAAAATATTTCTTTTGGCGGGGAGACCATGCCTCCACATCGCAGCTGCGGTATTTGAGGTCGGCAAGATCCCCCGAACAGCATTCGAGCTGCCGCACGGGGATGCCCATGGAGACGAAGAGTTCTACGGTGTAATTCCACATCTTCTCGTACCAATCCTCGCTCTCCTCGGGCTTGCAGATGACGATCATCTCCTGCTTTTCGAATTGGTGGATGCGGTAGATGCCGCGCTCCTCGATGCCGTGCGCGCCCTTCTCCTTGCGGAAGCAGGGGGAATAACTCGTGAGGGTTAAGGGCAGTTGCTTTTCATCGAGGGTCTGCCCCATAAAGCGGCCGATCATGGAGTGCTCGGATGTGCCGATGAGGTAGAGATCCTCGCCCTCGATCTTGTACATCATGCCGTCCATCTCCTCAAAGGACATAACGCCCGAGACGACGTCCGAACGGATCATGAAGGGCGGGATACAGTAGGTGAACCCCTTATTTATCATGAAGTCGCGCGCATATGCAAGCACCGCGGAGTGCAGCCGCGCGACGTCGCCCGTCAGATAGTAGAAGCCCTGCCCGCTGGTGCGCCGCGCACTGTCGATATCGATCCCCTGCAATTTTTCGAGGATGTCGAGGTGGTAGGGCACTTCAAAATCGGGCACTTTCGGCTGCAAAAAACGTTTGCGCTCAACGTTTTCCGTATCGTCCTTACCGATGGGCGTATCCTTGGAGATGATGTTGGGGATGCGCATCATCACATTTTTCAGTTTTTCCGAGACTTCGTTCGTCTCCGCCTCAATGGCGGAAAGGCGGTCGGCATTGGCGGTGACCTGCGCGCGCACGGCGTTCGCCTCGTCCACCTTCTTCTCCTTCATGAGCGCGCCGATCTGCTTGGAAAGCGCGTTGCGCGCGGCGCGGAGGGCGTCCCCCTCCTGTTGCAGGGCGCGGCGGCGGCTATCGAGAGAAAGCGCCTCGTCCACGAGGGGAAGCTTCTGATGCTGAAATTTTTTGCGAATGTTCTCGCGCACGAGTTCGGGGTCGCTGCGCAAGAGTGCGATATCTATCATATCCGTTCTCTCCTTGTTTTCCCATCAATTATACACTATTTTGCAAAGAAAGGCAACGCTTTGCCCGCCGTTTGGCGAGCTTCCCTCAAAAAATTATCGTTTGGCGGAAATATCCTTTTGACAATTCGCGTTTTCCCGTGTATAATAAATTTGAAAACGCGCGTGCACGCGCGAAAGGAGCAAAATGTTTCATAGAAAGCGCCGCGAGGAGCAGCGCGAAGAGACAAAAGTCGAAGAGCCGCAAAAGAGTTCGCCCGAAGCGGCGGAGCAAACGGAGGCGGCGCCTGCAAAAAAGCGGCGCAGCTTTTCTTCGCGCGTTCTGGATAACGGCGTCGTGAGCGAAAAGAAAAAGCGCCGCGCGCTCATGAAACGGTTTCGCAAGGCGAAGGAGATCCCCACCGACGCGGAAGAGCGGTTCACTCCCTCCCTCGACGAGGGGCTTTCCCCCGAGCAGGTGGAGACCCGCCTCAACCAATTTTTGTTCAACGACGTCAACCGGCGCTATTCCAAATCGTACGCCGCCATCTTCATCGGCAACATCTGCACCTTCTTCAACCTGCTGTGCCTCGCCGTCGCCGTGGCGCTCATCTTTGCGCAGGCGAGCTTTTCGCAGTTCCTCTTTGTGGGCATCTTCGGCGTCAACCTCATCATCGGCATCGTACAGGAAATTTTGGCGAAAAAACAGATCGATCGGCTCTCCGTGCTCATCTCCGCCACGGCAAAGGTCATACGCGGCGGCGTAAAGACGGAGATCCCCATCCGCGAGATCGTCCTCGACGACGTTGTGCTGCTCGAAGCGGGGCAACAGGTGCCCGCCGACTGCAAACTTGCCGACGGCATTGTGGAAGTGAACGAATCCCTCCTCACGGGCGAGAGCGTGCCCGTCAAAAAGAACGAGGGGGATATTCTGTACGCCGGCTCGTTCATTTCGAGCGGCGCATGCCGCTGCCGCGCCGACAAGGTGGGAAAAAGCACCTACCTCAATTCGCTCACCTCCAAGGCGAAGAAGTACAAGAAGCCCAAGTCGGAGATCATGAACTCCATCCGCCTCTTCATCCGCGTCATCGGCGTGCTCATCGTGGTCATCGGCGCCTTGATGTTCTGGATCAATTGGGGCGCGACGGGGCACAACGTCAACCAATCCATTCAGCTCACGGGCGCAGTCATCATCGGCATGATCCCTTCGGGGCTGCTGCTTCTGACTTCGCTCGCCATGGCGATCGGCGTCACGCGGCTCGCCAAAAAGCACACCCTCGTGCAGGACCTCTACTCCCTCGAAATGCTCGCGCGCGTCAACGTGCTGTGCCTCGATAAGACGGGCACGATCACCGACGGGAGAATGACGGTGAACGACTGCATGATCCTGAACACCTACACCGACTACTCCCTCGACGACATCATGTCAAGTATGCTCGCCGCCCTCGACGACAACAACCAGACTTCCATCGCCCTCAAAGAGCGGTTCGGGCAGGCGGCAAAGTTGCAGGCGACGGCGACCGTCCCCTTCTCCTCCAAGCGCAAACTTTCGGCGGTCTCCTTCGGGGAGACGGGCACATTCTGCATGGGCGCGCCCGAATTTGTGCTCCGCCCCATGCCGCCCAAGATCGATAAGATCGTCAAGCAATACGCACAGGCGGGCTTGCGTGTGCTCATCCTCGCCTATTCGCCCAATCAGATCATCGGCGACAGGCTTCCCTCCCTCCTCCGCCCCGAGGCGGTCATCACCCTTGCGGACAACATCCGCGCCGACGCGATGGACACCATAAAATGGTTCAAGGAGAACGACGTTGCCGTCAAGATAATCTCGGGTGACAACCCCGTCACCGTCTCCGAAGTCGCGCGGCGGGTGGGCGTTGAGAACGCCTCCAACTTCATCTCCCTCGACGGGCTGACCGACCCCGAAGTGGAGAACGTGGCCACGCAGTACACGGTGTTCGGCAGAGTCACGCCCGAACAGAAGGCCATCCTCGTGCGGGCGCTCAAAAAACAGGGCAACACCGTTGCCATGACGGGCGACGGCGTGAACGATATCCTCGCCCTCAAGGAGGCGGACTGCGCCATCTCCGTTGCCTCGGGCAGCGAGGCGGCGAGAAACGTGAGCCACCTCGTGCTCATGGATAACAACTTCCTCAATCTTCCCTCCGTCGTGTTCGAGGGGCGGCGGGTCATCAACAACATCAAATCGTCGGCGTCCCTCTACATCATGAAGACGCTGTTCATCACCCTGCTCGCCATCTTCTGCGTCGCCATTCAGTCGCAGTACTTCTTCAAGACCAACAATATGCTCATCTTCGAGATGCTCGTGGCGGCGCTGCCCTCCTTCATCATCACCCTGCAACCCAACAAGGAGCGCGTGAAGGGGCGATTTATCCCCTACGTTCTGTCGCGAAGTATTCCGGGGGCGATCACCCTCATCCTGTGCGTGCTCGCGGTGTACCTCGGCGTGCGGTTTATGCCCGAATCGTTCGGGCTTGGCCCGCTCACTACGCAGACGGTGATAAACGGCAAGGAGGAGGCGCTCATCAATCCGCTCATGATGCTCGCGGTGACCTTCGGCGGCATGGTGATGCTCTACCGCATCTTGCAGCCAATGAACCTGCTGCGCCTTGCGACCTTCGCCGTTTCGCTCGGCGTGACCGTGCTCGTCCTCGCCGTGCCCGTGCTCGGCAACCTCGTTTACGACCATTGGGACACGCTGACTTTTAACTTCCAGCAGGTGCTGTACGTCCTCGTCATCATCTTGGCGGCGTTCCCCGTCTCCAACGCGCTCGTAAAGTTGGGCGACCTCATGAACCCGCTCGAACCCGATAAGGACAAGGTGAAAAATTAAAATGCGAAAACCCGCCGACGGGCGGGTTTTTTGTTGGGTTTTTTCAGTCTTTCCGCGGGCAGCGGCATTATTCGCGGATGAGTTGCTTGATCCAGCGCTTCTCCTTTGCGCTCACCTTGCCGTCCACGGCGCAGATCATGAGGCATACGAGAATGATGTCGCTCTTCAACTCGTCGGAGAGTTCGCCCAAAATATCCACCATGTCGTCGACGCATTTTTTGAGTTCGCGCGTCGCAGCGGAGAGTTGAAGCACCGTCTTTCTGCACGTCTCGTAGTCGACCTCGTCGCCGAAGAAGAGTTTGAGCGCCGGCTCGCAGATGGCGTATTCCTCCTCCGCGAGACGTCCGTCCGCGGCGATCGCGCCCATGATGAAGGTGGCAAACGCGCCGACGCCGCTCACAGCGTCGCCCGTGATCGCATGGAGGGCGGGGAGGATATCCTTCGCCTTTTCCGCGAGGACAACGGAATAGGAAACTGCGTCCATCTCTTCAAACGCCTTGCAAATTTGCTTAAATGTGTTCATGTTGTTTCTCCTTTCCTTTGGGTCTTATTTTCCTTTGGGAACTTTATTATATCACCCGCGCATGAAAAAAGCAACCCCCATATGCGACTTTTCGCCCTGCGCGGCACAGAAAAGCCGCCCTCCCGCATGGGAAGGGCGGCTCTTTCACACAGACATAAATGTCATCAGAACATTCCGAGAATGTTGAAGCCCAAAATGGACAGGAACGCCATCACGGAGAATACCCAAAAGAGAATTCTGAACGTTTTGGACTTGCCCTTGGAGTGCGCGTAGGCGGCAAGGAACACGCTGACGAACAGCGCGAGGTTGGCGATCAAGCCAAAAATGCCGAGCAAAGCGCCTGCCCCGCCGAGGGAGACGCCGCACTTTTGCAAGATCTTGAGAATGAACGTGATGAGGCTGACGATACCGGAGATGATGATCCCCCAGAACGCCGTTACCTTGATGAGTGCGTAATTGGTTTTCGGTTCGTTTGATTTTTGAGCCATGGTAAATTACCTCCTATCCTTGAATACTCTTTTTTTTCGCAAGCGCCCGCGGACAAAGGTTCTGTCCGCGAAACGGTTGCGTGATTTACACCTTATTTGCGAGGGTTCTTGATGTTTGCCTGTGCGGCGGCGAGCCGTGCGATGTCCTCCCTCATAAAAGCAAGTCGGCTACCGCTTTTACAATTCGTTCGGTCGTTCCGCACGGCGCTTGCCGCAATCTTACTTCCTCGGGTTCTTGATATTTGCCTGCGCCGCAGCAAGTCTCGCAATGGGGACGCGGAACGGCGAGCAGGACACGTAGTTGAGGCCGATGTTGTGGCAGAACTCGATGGACGAGGGATCGCCGCCGTGTTCGCCGCAGATGCCGCAGTGCAGTTTCTTGTTGGCCTTCTTGCCGAGCTTGACCGCCATCTCCATGAGTTTGCCGACGCCCGTCGTATCGAGGCGCGCGAACGGGTCGCTCTCGTAGATCTTGTTCTGATAGTAGGCGGGAAGGAACTTGCCCGCGTCGTCGCGCGAGAATCCGAAGGTCATCTGCGTGAGATCGTTCGTGCCGAAGCAGAAGAACTGCGCCTCTTTGCCGATCTCATCGGCGGTGAGCGCGGCACGCGGGATCTCGATCATCGTACCGACTTCGTATTTGATCTTCTTGTGCTTGGACTTGATGACCTCTTCCGCCGTCTTGACGACGATATCCTTGACGAATTTGAGTTCCTTGACTTCGCCGGTGAGCGGGATCATGATCTCGGGTACGACCTTCCAATCCTTGTGGCGCTTTGCAACGGCGATGGCCGCCTTCATGACGGCGCGCGTCTGCATGACGGCGATCTCGGGATAGGTGACGCAGAGGCGGCAGCCACGGTGACCCATCATGGGGTTGAACTCGTGCAGATCGGAGATGATCTGTTTGATCTCGGCGACCGTCTTTTTCTGCGCCTTGGCGAGGGCTTCGATGTCCTCCTCCTCGGTGGGAACGAACTCATGGAGCGGGGGATCGAGGAAGCGAATGGTGACGGGCTGGCCGCCGAGCGCCTCGAAGAGACCCTCAAAGTCCGCCTGCTGCATCGGCTCGATCTTGGCGAGCGCCTTCTCTCTCTCCTCCACGGTGTCGGAGCAGATCATTTCGCGGAACGCGCCGATACGGGCGGGATCGAAGAACATATGCTCGGTGCGGCAAAGGCCGATGCCCTGCGCGCCGAACGCCGCCGCCTGCTTGGCGTCCTTGGGGGTATCCGCGTTGGTGCGGACGCCCAGCGCCTTGTACTTATCGGCAAGCGCCATGATCCTGCCGAAGTAGCCCGAGTTGGGGTCGGCGGGAACGGTGGGAATGAGGCAGTCGTAGATGTTGCCGGTAGAACCGTCAAGGGAGATGCCGTCGCCCTCGTGATAGGTCTTGCCCTTCAACGTAAAGCACTTGTTCTCCTCATCCATCTTGATGTCGCCGCAGCCGGAAACGCAGCAGGTGCCCATGCCGCGGGCAACTACGGCCGCGTGGGAGGTCTGCCCGCCGCGCACGGTGAGGATACCCTGCGCAAACTTCATGCCCTCGATGTCCTCGGGGGAAGTTTCGAGGCGGACAAGCACAACTTTCTTGCCTGCCTTGCCCTCCTTGACGGCGTCCTCCGCGGTGAACACGATAGAGCCCGCGGCCGCGCCGGGGGAGGCGGCAATGCCCTTGCCGACGACGTTGTTCTTATCGGCTTCCTTCAAAGCCTTGGGGTCGAACTGCGGGTGCAGGAGCATATCGAGGGACTTGGCGTCGATCTGCATGAGGGCTTCCTGCTCTGTGATCATGCCCTCGTCGATGAGGTCGCACGCGATCTTGATGGCGGCAGCCGCCGTGCGCTTGCCGTTGCGGGTCTGGAGCATATAGAGTTTCTCGTTTTCGACGGTGAACTCCATATCCTGCATATCGCGGTAGTGATTTTCGAGGATCTTGCAGACATCCTGGAACTGTTCGTATACCTTGGGGAACACCTTTGCCATCTGCGCGATGGGCATGGGGGTGCGAACGCCCGCGACGACATCCTCGCCCTGCGCGTTGGTGAGAAATTCGCCCATCAGCCCCTTCTCGCCCGTGGCGGGATTGCGCGTAAACGCAACGCCCGTGCCGCAGTTGTCGCCCATGTTGCCGAACGCCATCATCTGCACGTTGACCGCCGTACCCCACGAATAGGGAATGTCGTGATCCATGCGGTACACGTTGGCGCGGGGGTTGTCCCACGAACGGAACACGGCCTTGATGGCTTCGAAGAGCTGCTCCTTGGGATCGCTCGGGAAATCCTTTCCGAGCTGCTTTTTATATTCCGCTTTGAATTGGTTGGCGAGCGTTTTGAGGTCGTTCGCGTCGAGTTCGACGTCCTGCTTCACGCCCTTTGCTTCCTTCATCGCGTCGATGAGTTTTTCAAAGTACTTCTTGCCCACTTCCATGACGACGTCGGAGAACATCTGGATGAAGCGGCGGTAGCAGTCCCACGCCCAGCGGGGATTGTTCGACTTCTTGGCGATGACCTCCACCACTTCCTCGTTCAGCCCGAGGTTGAGGATGGTATCCATCATGCCGGGCATGGAAGCGCGCGCGCCCGAGCGCACCGAGACGAGAAGGGGATTTTCCTTATCGCCGAACTTCTTACCCGTGATCTTTTCCATCTTGTCGATGTACTCCATGATCTCGGCCTGGATCTCGGGATTGATCTGTCTCCCGTCCTCATAATACTGCGTGCACGCCTCGGTAGAGATCGTGAAGCCCTGCGGTACGGGCAGACCGATGTTCGTCATCTCCGCGAGGTTCGCGCCCTTTCCGCCGAGAAGCTCTCTCATGTTCGCGTTGCCTTCGGTGAAAAGGTAACAATACTTCTTTGCCATCAAAAATTCCTCCTGAAAAATTCGTTTTAGACCGTTTCTCATTTTACAACAATTTTATCAAAATGACAAGTCTTTCGCGGAGAAAAAATGGGCAAACCGCCGCATTTTTTGCACAAAAATGCGTTGGCGCGTCTATTCCGCAGACCCCGCGCCGCCGCCCGCAATTTTGCCCCCGCAAAAAATGTTCGTATCGCACGGATTTTTGTTGACAACTTGCAAAAAACGTGTTAAACTTCTGCTATATTTTCAAGAGGAGAACGTTATGATACAATATTCCATGAAAGCGCTTACCGCCGACGAGCTATCCTTCAAGGTGAACCGTATCCAGGCAGAGCCCAACGCTAAGTTCGAGATAAAGCCCTTCTTCTCCCGCCAGATCCGGCAGGCGAACGAAAACCCCAAGATCAACCTCGTCATTTTGGAGTGCAAGATAGAGTCTACGGAGGAAAGCCCCAAGCCCTTCAACCTGCTTGCGCGCTTTGTCGGCGTGTTCGAGGTGGAAAACATGACGACGGAGGAGGACAGGCGCACATTTGCCGTGAACGCGACGGAGACGATGTTCCCCTACCTGCGCGCGGCGATCACAAACCTCACAGCGGATGCGCTCATCAATCCGCTGACGCTCCCCGCCGTATCGGGAGCGACCATCTTCCCCGATGACCGCGGCACCAAACAGTTCTCGATCAACGTCGACCCGGATGTTGTAAACTAAATTCATTTTGCGTCCGCCAAACGACGGGCGCTTGTTTTACACATTACACAGATAACATAAAAGTATAAAGGAGAAAATATGAAAAAACAAAAGCAAGACGGCGTGCCCCAAGAGGGTATGCCCGAACCCGCCCCGCAGGAAATTTTGCGGGACGACGCCCCGCAGGAAGTCGCGCAAAACAGCGCGCCGCCTTCGGGGGAAGAAGCGCCCGCCATGCCCAACCGAAAGGGTGCATGGGGTGCGTTTACCAATAAGCTCGACGCATATTTCGGCGTCACCGCACGCGGCTCTTCGTTCAAGCGCGAAGTCATCGCGGGACTCACGACTTTCATGTCGATGGTATACGCCCTGCTCGTAGTGCCCGGTATGTACCCCGAAGCCGCGGTGTCCTTCGGCGCGGTGTACATTGCGACGGCGCTCGGCGCGATCTTGGGAACGATCCTCATGGCGCTCCTTGCCAAGATGCCGATCGCACAGGCCTCGGGGCTTGGCGCGACCGCATATGTAACGGGTACGCTCATCGGGGGCAGCATGGGGCTTTCCTATGCGAACGCGATGGTGTTCGTCCTCTTCGACGGGATCATCTTCGTACTGCTCACGGCGACGGGGCTTCGCAAGAAGATCCTCGAAGCCATCCCCACCGAGGTCAAGCAGACCGTCCCCGTCGGGATCGGTATGTTCATCGCCTTCATCGGCTTTAACAACGCGGGCGTCGTGTCTCTCCACGAGGGAAGCATCAGCTTCGCCTCCTTCAACCTGCTCAGCGCCACCCTGCGCTACTGCGACGCCATCGCCGCGGCCGTTGCCCTCTTCGGTGTCATCGGCATCGCCGTTCTCGCCAAGAAAAATGTCAGCGGCTGTATTTTGTGGGGAATTCTCGGCTCTGCAGCCGTGTATTACGCGCTCATCGGCCTCGGGTGCGCATGGAATGCCGATGGGTGCAGAGCGGTGTTTACGGACATCGCCGCGCAGTTCGAAGATCCCTTCCAGGCGTTCGGCGCATGGGGAAGGGAATCGATCGGGCAGGTGTTCGTTCACGGCTTCGACTTCTCGGATTATCTCGGCAAGAACGGCGTGGGCGCGCTCGTCCTTCTCATCCTCACCGCCGCCCTCTCCCTCTGCATGGTGGATATGTTCGATACCCTCGGCTCTATGTACGGCGCCTGCGCCAAGGGCGGCTTGCTCGACAAAGACGGCAACCCCTACCGCATGGGACAGTGTATGCTCTCCGACTCCATTGCGACCTGCGCGGGCGCGGTGTTCGGCGCGACGACCGTGACTACCTATGTGGAATCCGCCTCGGGCGTGGCGGCGGGCGGCAAGACGGGCTTCACCTCCATCATCACCGCCATCTGCTTCTTCTTCGCGATGTTCCTTTCGCCCCTCGCGCGGATCATCCCCGGCTGTGCGACGGCTGCTGCCCTCATCTGGGTGGGCGTCCTCATGATGTCCTCCGTGAAGGATGTGGATTGGGCCGATCCCGCCGTGGCGCTGCCCGCCTTCCTCACCATCGCCGTCATGGCGTTCGGGTACTCCATCTCCTACGGCATCGGTGTGGGCATCATCTCGTGTGCGCTCGTTAAATTGTTCACGGGCAAGGTGAAGGAGGTCTCCTTCGTCACATGGATCGTCGCAGCGCTCTTCCTTGCGATGTTCCTTCTCACCAACTGACGTGAAAATTTACGTCGTGCGCCATTGCAGCACGGTGCGCAGCGAACAAAAGATCTTCTGCGGAAGCACGGATATCCCGCTCTCCCCGCGCGGGGAAGAGGAGGCGAAGGCGCTTGCCTCGCTCCATCTTTCGCCCGACGTCATCCTCTCCTCCCCCCTTCTGCGTGCAAGACAGACGGCGGAGGCGATCGCGGGGCGTAAAATCCCCATTCTTCTCGACGGGCGCCTGCGGGAGCGCGACTTCGGCGACTTCGAGGGCACGGACTGCGCCCGCCCCGACGGCAAACAGTACCGCCGCAACATGGGCTTAAAATACCCGAACGGCGAATCCTACCTCGACGTCGCCGCCCGCATCTATCCCCTTCTCGACGAACTCACGGCGCGCTTTGCGGGAAAGACCGTATGCCTCGTCTCCCACGGCAGCGCGTGCCGCGTCATCCGCTCCTATTTTCTCGAAATGTCCGACGAGGAATTTTATTCCTACTCCCAGCCCAACGGCGCGGTGGAGGAATACGAACGGTAACACGCCTTCAAAATTTGAGCCGCCCGCGCAAACTTGCGCGGGCGGCTTCGTTTATCCTCTTACACATTTTCCTCAAAGAAATCCAGCACCGTTTTCCACTTTTTGTCGCGGTCGGTCGTCTCGTTCAGGAACTCGTGGCGGGAATTTTTAAAGAGCACCATCTTCACGTTGGTCATGCCCGCCTTCTCGGTGTAGAAGCGGCGCAGTTTCTCCACGCCCTTGCCCATGTCGCCGACGGGGTCGTTCTCGCCCGAGGCGAGCAGCACGGGCATATCCTTTTTCAGCCCCGCGATGTACTTCTTCGTGTACAGCGATTTCAGCCCCTTGAAAAAGTCGCGGTAGAAGCGGTTGGAGCAGGTGAACCCGCACAGCGGGTCGGCGTCGTAGGCGGCGTTGTTGTCGCCGTCGGCGGAGAGCCACTGCCCGTCCTCAAACTGCTTGGAGTACGCCCCGAACGAGAGTTTCTCGATGAGTTTCGCGGGCTTCTTTTCCCCCTTCAGATGGGAGACGACCGCGCCGAGGTACACCTCAAAATCCTTCTTGTGGTTGCTCCCGCCGATGACTGCGCCATCCACAAGACCGCTGTACTTGGAGATAAAACTCTGCGTGAGGAACGAGCCGTAGGAAAACCCGAAGATAAAATATTTGAGTGCGGGGAATTTGGCGCGGTAATATTTTGCGATCTCCGCCTCGTCGCGCACGGTATCCGCAAACATATTGCCCTTGCAGTAGCCGAGCGTCTCGGGGTCGGTCTTGCCGTGTCCGCGGTGGTCGTCGGCGACGACGAGGTACCCATGTCCGTTGAGGTACTTCGCAAACGCCGCGTATCTGCCCGCGTGCTCGGTCATGCCGTGCACGATCTGCACGACGGCCTTGGGGCGTTCCGCCTCCAACCATTCATAGACAAAAATTTTCTTTCCTTCAAAACTTGTAAGTTGCATATTGCCCTCCACCGCTATTATAGCACTTCTCCGCAAAAAATCAACCCTCCGCGGCAAACTCTTTCCGCGCATAGCTTGCGCCTTTTTGCGGGGCGTGATATAATACTGCCATGCTCACCGATGTTCACAACCATTCCACATTTTCCCCCGACGGAAGATCCCCCCTCTCGGACATGGTAGCCGCGGCGAAGGCGAAAGGCCTGCGCTATTTCGGCATTTCCGAGCACTTCGACGTCGACGAAACCTCGCGCAGGCTGTACGGCGCGACGACCTCTCCCGCCTATTTTGCGGCGGCGCGCGAACTGCAAGCGGCGCAGAACGGCGCATCGTTCACCTTTCTCGTCGGCGCGGAATTCGGCTATACCGCCGAGCCAGCCGCCCGCGCATATCTTTCCGAACTTGCCCAAACCTACCGCCCCGACTTCATCGTCAACAGCGTGCACATCGTGGACGACGTCGACGCGTGGTTTCCCGCGTACTTTGCGGGCAAGAGCAAGGCGTACTCCTACTCGCGCTACTTCGAGGCGGTGCGCGATAGCCTCGATGCGCCCTATCCCTACGACGTCGTGGGGCACATCGGGTACGTCTCGCGCAACGCGCCCTACCCCGACCGCAAACTGCGCTACGAGGATTTTTCCGCCTTCTACGACGATATCCTCCGCACGGTCGTTGCGAAGGACAAGATTCTGGAGGTGAACACCTCCTCCCGCGGCGCGGGGAGCGACTTTTTGCCCGACTGCGACGTCCTCGAACGGTACTTTGCGCTCGGCGGAAGAAAGGTCTCCTTTGCCTCCGACGCGCACGATACTTCCCGCATCCTCGAAAAGCGGGAGACAGTCGTCGCCGCGCTCAAAAAGATCGGCTTTACGCACATCACCGTGCCCGTCTGCGGGAAACATATCCCCGTCGAATTCTGAAAAATTTGAGGGGCGCGCGGCAGACCCGCGCGCCCCTCTTTTTATTTTTTTATAACGCCCTGTCGAGCGCCTCTTTGAGGCACGCCTTCACCTCTTCAAAGCTCTGCCCCGGGCGCGCCTCGTACAACTTTTCCGCCCCGCAGAAGAGGGTGGGCACATAGTAGTAATCATACTTTGCGGCAACTTCGGGCTTTCTGCTCTCCTCCACCCACTCGATGTCCGCCGCGTACTTTTTATCTTCGGAAACAAGTTCTTTGAGCGCCCGCCGCGCGTAGTGACAGTACGGGCAATCCTCCAAATAAAATAAGATAAACTTTTTCATTTCACAAGCCCCCTTTCAAATAAAATATCGGCAAGCCGCGCAAACGCCGCGGGGGAGAGCGTCTCGCCGCGCGCCCCCTCGGTAACATTCGCCGCGCGCAAAATTTCCCGCGCCGCGCCCCGTTCGAGGTTCGCCGCGTTCATCAGATTATTTTCGAGCGTCTTTCGCCTGCTCGAAAAGGCCAGCCGCACGGCAAAGCGGTAGGCTTTTTCGCTCTTCACGGGCACGCCCCCCGAAAAATCCACCCGCACCACCGCCGAATCCACATTGGGGCGGGGGGTGAACATCGTCCGCGGCACGCTCCGCGTGATATGCGCCGTGCCTCTTAGGGCGAGCGCCGCCGTGATCGCGCCGTAGTCGGGCGTATTTTCCCGCGCGCACAGCCGCCGCGCGACCTCCTCCTGCACCATCACGGTGAGGCCGAGGCAGCCCTTCGCCTCCTCGCAAAAGCGCATCAAAACGGGCGTCGTGATGTAGTAGGGCAGATTTGCGACGACGCGGTACTCTCCCAACTCCTCTTCAAGTTTGCGCATATCCTCGCGCATGAAATCGCGGAACACGACCTCCACGTTCTCCAAGCCCGCCAGCGTCTGCGAAAGAAGGGGCTTCAACTCGGCGTCGATCTCGTACGCGACGACGCGCTTCGCCCTCCTTGCGAGCGCCCTTGTGAGCGCCCCCGCGCCCGCGCCGATCTCCAGAACGGTCGCAGTTTCATCCACGCCCGCGTCCCGCGCGATGGCGTCGAGCAAATTTTCATCGGTCAAAAAATTCTGCCCGTAGCGCTTTTTGAAGCGAAATTCCATCTGTTTCCTCACAAATTTTGCCCCGCGCCGCACACACTGCAAGCGAGGGAGCGACCCTCCTCACCGAGGAAAAGCAAGGAGCCTTGCGGCTCCTTTTAATCTATCATGGGTCGGACGCGGAGCGGGATTCCCACCCCCTCCGCGATTTTTTTGCACATTTCCACCTTCTCCGTGCCGATGCAGTCCACAACAGAAAACCACGCGTTCAGCCCTTCCGCCTTGCAATCGCGGGCAAATTGCAGCATCCCCTCGAACGCCCCTTCCACCTGCGGCAGGCACAGCGCGTCGTACTCCTCTCTCGTCGGCGCGTTGAGGGAAATATTGATGCCGTCGAGTTTGCCCTTCAGTTCGGGCGCAATGTTCCTGCCCGCGAGGAGCGACCCGTGCCCGTTGGTGTTGAGGCGGGTCTTGCCGCCCTGCGCGTGCACAAAATCGCAAAGTTCCAGCATCTCTTTGAGCCGCTCCGTCGGCTCGCCGAAGCCGCAAAACACGATCTCCCTGTACTTTTGGGGATCGCCGACGGCGCTTTTCACCGCCTCCACCGTCGGTTCGCCGCTCTTCAACCACAGGGCGTAGCCCTCGTAGGTCTTTTTGCCGTTGCGCACGCAGAAGGTGCAGCGGTTGGAGCAGCGGTTGGTGAGATTGATGTAGAGATTTTCTCCGATTTGATAGGCGTAAGTATCCATCTTATTCCATCTTTTTGAACAGCGTTTTGGCGTTCTTCTCAATTTGCGCAGTCAGCGCATCGATATTTTCGCCCCGCACTTCGGCAAGCCTCTGCACGATGAGGGGGATATTCGCGGGCGTGTTTTTCTCCCCGCGGAAGGGGCTTAAATAGGGGCTGTCCGTCTCGGTGAGAAGCCTCTCCGCAGGGCAATTCACCGCGGCCCCCACGGCGCGGCGGGCGTTCTTGAAGCACACCGTCCCGCCGAAGGAAAAATACGCCCCCAGCTCCGCAAACGCCGCAAGGTTTTCCGCCCCGTACGCATAGCAGTGCATCACAAATCCGTGCGAAAGCCACTCCCTGTGTGCGCGCAAAATTTCCAGCGTATCGGCGCAGGCGTCGCGCGAGTGGATCTGCACGGGCAATTTTAGTTCGTCCGCCGCCTCGAGTTGCCTTTCGAACATTCTCCTCTGCGCCTCTTTCGTCTCCGTGCCGTAGTGGTAATCCAGCCCGATCTCCCCCACGCCGACGCACTTTTTGTGCGCCGCGAGGGCGTAAAACCGCGTAAAATCTATCTCGCGCTCCGCAAATTCGGGGTGCACGCCCACGGTGAAGAACGCGCCCTCATGCGCCTCGCAAAACGCCATGTGCCACGCGGCGTGCTCCACAGTGTCCGCGGCGAGAATGACAGTATTTACGCCCGCCGCCCGTATCCTCTCCCATTCGGCGGGAAATTCATATCCCTCGTCCGCAAAATGGGCGTGCACGTCGATCATCTGACTTCCGCTCCGCTCTCCACGGCCTTCTCGGGCGAAACGAGCGCCAGCCCGCCCTTGCCGTCGTCGGCGCACAGGATCATGCCCTCGGAGAGCACGCCGCACAGTTTTACGGGCTTCAAGTTGGTGACGACGACCACGCGTTTTCCCACCATCTCCTCGGGGGTGTAGAATTTGGCGATGCCCGAGACGACCGACCGCACTTCGCCGCCGATCTTCACCGTCTCGTGCAGCAGTTTTTCGCTCTTCGCGACCTTTTCGCACGCGATGACTTCGCCCACTTTTAACTCCACCTTACCGAACTCGTCAATGGAAATTTCCGGCTTTTTCGCCTCCGCTTTCTTGTCGGCGTCCTGCGGTTTTTTCTGTTCCTTCACCGCCTTCTCCACTTCGGCGAGTTCCCTCTTGATGTCGATGCGCGGGAAGATGGGCGGCAGTTTCACGACCTCCGCGCCCTCTTTCAGCGCGCCGAATTTCAGCGTCTCGAACCCCGCGTTTTCGTCGCACGAAAAACTCTTCAAAATGAGCGCGGGCGCTTTGGTCAAAAACGGCTTCAACAGGATGGCACAGATGCGGCACACCTCGGCAAGGTTGTATAAAACCGCCCCCAGCCGCTCCCTCTTTTCGGGGTCTTTGGCGAGGATCCACGGCGTCGTCTCGTCGATATATTTATTGGCGCGCGCGACAACTTCAAACACCGCCTCCAACGCGTCGGGGGCGTTGAGCCGCGCCATTGCGTCCTTCACTTTTTCAAACGCGCCGTCCGCCAGCGCAACAAGTTCTTTGTCCGTGCCCTCAACTTTTCCCCGCGCGGGCAACTTGCCGCCGAAGTTCTGCACGATCATCGCCGCCGTGCGGGAGACGAGGTTTCCGAGGTCGTTCGCGAGGTCGGCGTTCACGCGGAGCAAAAACCGCTCGGTCGTGTATTCGCCGTCGCTGCCGAACGGGATCTCGCGCAACAGGTAATAGCGCACCGCGTCCGCGCCGTAGCGCTTGACGAGTTCGTAGGGGTCGGTGAGTTCGGGGCGGGCGTTCTCCTTGGACTTGGAGAGCTTCTCTCCACCGATGAGGAGCCACCCATGTCCGTAGATCTGCCTCGGCAAAGGCTCTCCGAGCGCCATCAGAATGGCGGGCCAGATGATGGCATGGAAGCGCACGATCTCCTTCCCCACCATGTGCAGGTCGGCGGGCCAATAGGTCTTATAGAGGTTGTCCTCCGCGCCGTACCCCAGCGCCGTCACATAGTTGGAGAGCGCGTCGATCCACACATACGCCGTGTGCTTTTTATCGAAGGGCAGCGGCACGCCCCACTTCACCGTGGTGCGGGAGACGGAGAGGTCTGTAAGCCCCGCCTTCAAAAAGTTATTCACCATCTCGTTGACGCGCGACTTGGGCTGCAAAAATTCGGGGTGCTCCTCGTAGTGTTTGAGGAGCGCGGGCGCGTATTTTGAAAGGCGGAAGAAGTAACTCTCCTCCTTTTGGAGGGTCACCTCCCTGCCGCAGTCGGGGCACTTGCCGCCGACGAGTTGCGCCTCCGTCCAAAAGGATTCGCACGGCGTGCAGTAGTAGCCCTCGTATTCGGCCTTGTAGATGTCGCCGCTCTCATAGAGTTTTTGGTAGATGTGCTGCACCGCGCGCACATGGTCGTCGTCCGTCGTGCGGATAAAGCGGTTATATTCTACATCGAGAAGCCGCCACATATCCTTGAGTTCGGCCACGAGCGGGTCGATGAATTCGCGGGGGGTGATGCCGCGCTTTGCGGCCTCCTTTTCCACCTTCTGGCCGTGCTCGTCCGTGCCCGTGAGGAAAAACACGTCCTCCCCCAAGAGTTTGTGGAAGCGCGCAAGTGCATCGCAGATGACGGTCGTGTAGCAGTGGCCGATGTGCCAGTTGCCGCTCGGGTAGTAGATGGGCGTCGTGATGTAGTACTTCTTTGCCATAATTAACCTCGTTTTTTTCATTATAGCGCAACTTGGTGGAAAAGTAAAATCATTTTGCCCTCTTTCCCTCATCCCGCCCGCAAGCGGTGGTGGGGAGGTATCCCTCATACCGACGCCCCATAGGGGCGGAGTGTATCCTATCCCCCTCCCCGCTTGCGGGGAGGGGGGACGCAGGGGGAGGGGCAAGGCCTACCCTCCTGCGGATGGGAGGCTCCGCCGCAGGCGGTGGTGGGGAGGTGCTCCTCATGTCGCCCTTCGACGACATAATACGTGCGGGCGATAGGGAGGTGGGGCTCTCCTCATACCGAACCCGCGCAGCGGGTGAGCGTATCTTGCCGGTGCTGGGATACGCGTCATTCTGCCCCGCCCGCACTATTTTCAACCAAGGGCGGCACGAGCGGCACAGCCGCGAAGTAGGACAGGGTTCTACCTGTCCGCGACAGGGTGGCACGCGCAAAGCGCGTGACGGAAGGGGTGTTGCCCCGCTCCTACCATGTCATCCCGCCCCGCCGCTCGTCAGCGCCCCATATTATCCCCCTCCCCGCTTGCGGGGAGGGGGACGCAGGGGGAGGGGCAATGACCTGCCCCCTTTGAAGGGGGCGGGAGACGCGGCTTTGCCGCGTCGGGTGGGGGTTGCCCCTATCTCTCCCGATTTCCAAAAATTTGCCCGTATCACTTGCAAAATTGCCGCCCCCGTGATAGAATGAACTTGCGACACAATTAAATACTAACCATATAAAGATACAACGGCATCGGTGTATCCTTTTGCCTTATATGGTTAGTTATTGTGTCGCAACAATTCGGGGATACTCGAAGCGGGCGCCTCGGATTGAGGCGTCCTTATTTTTTGCGGTTTTTTCCAACAGCCACCCCCATGTCATTTCGACCGAAGTGAGCGAAGCGAACGAAGCGGAGAAATCTCAAAAAATAAGCCACCGACACCCGCCGAGAAAACGAAAAGGAGAAAAAACATGAAACGCAAACTTTTGACCGTGCTGCTCGCGCTTGTCGCGGCGCTCTGTCTCTGCCTCGGCCTCACCGCCTGTGGCGGGGATGACAACAAGAACAAAGAAAACGACGGGCATGAGCATATCTACACCGTGGAGAACAAGTGCTCGTTCTGCGGCAAGGAATGGGAGTATACCAAATCGGATGCGCTCGACTACACGAAAGTCGTGCTGGACGGCGTGGAGGGCTACGATGTCCGCTTCGGAGAATATCATAACTTTTACTATGATGAGACGGATAGAACTGTTAAAGAGACGGTCATCGGCAAACCATTCGAGGGCGCGGAAGTCGTATTCCCCTACGGCTATAACGGGCTACCTGTCATCAGCATCGGGCGGTTTTATCCCTGTATGTCGGATACAGTCAAGCATATCACCGTTCCCAAGTCAATTATCTCGTTCGGGCAAGGCATAATCTCTTACAACGGTAACGGTACGCGCGGCGCATTTCGGTGCAGCGCATTGGAAAAACTCGATCTTCCCGACGGGCTTCCCGTATTGACGCGCCAAGAAATTTCGGCCGATTATGAAGCCGCAGCCAATACGGCGTTCCCCTTGTGTATTGACACCTTGTTCTCCGGTATAGGCGGAATGACCTTAGATACCTGTCCGCTCTATGACGATCCCCAATACCGCGAGAACGGCGCACTGTACATCGGGAATTATTTGTTTGGCATCGACCTTGAAGAACCCGTGGAAACTTTTACGGTGCGGGACGGTACAAAGGCGATCATTATGTGCCGCGGCGCAAAGCACGTCATCGTCCCCGACAGCGTGGAAGTGATCGGCGACTCGGCGTTTTCACATTCGGAACTCGAAAGCATCGAAGTGGGGAACGGGATCGAGGAGATCGGAAACGGCGCATTTTATGAATCCAACCTTACGAGCATCACACTGCCCGATAAACCCATTTATATCGGAGCATATGCGTTCCTTAATACGCCGTTCTTTGAGGATTCTGAAAATTGGGAATATCCTGACGGAGAAAACGCCGAAAATTATACTTCAAGTAGCCTTTACATCGGAAACCACCTGATTTCTTGTGTCGGCAGAGACACATCTTCTCGGTCTTTTGAAATAAAACCCAACCTGAAATCCATAGCCGGCGGCGCGTTTGAAGATTGCACCATTGGTGAATTGCACATCCCGAGCATCGAGGCGTGGCTCAATATCCGCCGCGGCGGACGCGGCGCTACGCCGCGCACAGAGAAATTGATCGTCGGCGGACAGGAAACCACCGAAATTACCATTCCGTCATCCGTGACAGAAATTCCCGATTATGCTTTCTCCTCCATAAACTCTCTGACGAAGGTCACCCTGCATGACGGCGTGACCAAGATAGGCGATGGCGCGTTTTTAGCCTGTGAAAATCTTTCGAATATCAATATCCCGAACGGCGTGACCGCAATCGGCAATTACGCGTTCTGCTTTTGCCCTATAAATGCAAACATTGATATTCCGGATACCGTGCGTTTTATCGGGTACGGCGCATTCCAAGGCTGCCGAATAGCGAGTCCTGTTATTCCCGCGGGCGTAAAAGCGATTCAGAACGGCACATTTATGAGTTGCCAAACATTGGAAAGTATCGTCATTCCCGCGAGCGTAAAAGCAATCGGTAGCCAAGCATTCGGGCAGTGCTCTGCATTGACGGATATTCAATTCAAAGGAACGGTGGAAGAGTGGAAAGCCATCGAAAAGGGAACTTATTGGGATTATAACATTGACGACTACACCGTCACCTGCACGAATGGCAAAATCGCCAAAGACGGCACGGTGACAATGAACTGACAAAAATTTTTTTACGCCCCGCGGCGATTGCCGCGGGGCGTAAAATTTTTTTATGAAAAGTAAAAATTTTTTGGCATACATAAAACATTGAGCGAAAATTTTGTGGTACGATATCTATGTAGAGAAGAGAATACACCACAAAAAAGAGCGGCGCGTGAGCAAAAAAGACCTCCGCTGCGGCAAGCGCGGCAGCCGCGAGGGCGGCGGCAGCGCGCGCCGCAGCGGAGGTCTTTATAGGGAAAATTTTATAAAAATTCCCTCATTTTTTTGAAAAAAAGTGTTCAAAAATCCCCTCTCACGCAAACGTGGCGGTGGGCGCAGGTAGAGGGGTAAGGCCTACCCCCTCGGGGGGCTCCGCCGCAAGTGGTGGTGGGGAGGCGCTGTGCGATGCCGAGCTACCGCACGGCATCGCTCGGTGCGAGGCGGGTCTCCCGCTGCTGCACGCCCCCATTTGCCACACTACCGTAGGCTTAATGTCGGGGCAAGCGTTTTCGAGCCGCAACTCCATATCCCATATAAGTTACATTCTTACTTCGTCGCTACGCTCCTCGTGCCGCCCTTAGTCAGCAATAGTGCGGGCGGGGCGTTCAATTTATTTTTGAGCATACGCCCCATCAAGGGGCGGAGACGAGAAAAGAAATTGAACGAAATCATATCTCTTTCCGGACAGGCATATATTCAACCATGAACGCCGTGTTTGCGGCGGTGTTTGTTCTGTCCGCCGCCCTCTTCCTCTTCACAGACCCCGAGGGCTTTTTGCCCGCTCTGCTTTCGGGGGGCGAAAAGGCCGCAACGCTGTCGCTATCCCTCCTTGCCGCCTACTGCGTGTGGCTGGGTTTTTTCAAGGTTTTGGAAAGAAGCGGCCTTTCCGGGAAACTTTCCCGCCTCGTCTATCCCGCCGCCCGCCGCCTGTTCCGCTCGGACGACAGGGAGGCGCTCACCTACGCCTCGCAAAATCTTTCGGCAAACTTTTTGGGGCTTCCCGGCGCGCCCACGCCCCTCGGCATCAAGGCGACCGCCGCCTTCGAGAAAAACCATAACCGCTACGCCTCGGATATGCTCTTCGTGCTCAATGCGACCAGCTTGCAACTTCTCCCCACCACCGTCATTGTCCTGCGCCTTGCGGCGGGGTCTGCCTCCGCCGCCGATATCCTGCTGCCGACTTTGCTTGCCACCCTCTTTTCCACCGCGTGCGGCGTGATCTTTCTGCGCCTTTTCTCCCCCAAGCGCGCCCGCCTCATGAAAAGATGAAGTACTTTGCCCTCGTCATTCCCGCGCTCTTTCTCGCCCTCTTTCTTTTTGCCCTCATCAAAAAAATCAAACTCTACGACTGCTACACGGATGGCGTAAAGGAGGCCGTGCCCCTCGTCCTTTCCGTCTTTCCCTATCTCGCGGCGATGCTCATGCTCTCCGAACTGTTTGAAAGAAGCGGCCTCTCCGCCGCCCTCACTTCCTTTCTAGCCCCCGCCTTCCGCTTCCTCGGCATCCCGCCCGAGATCTCCAAACTCGTCCTGTTGAAGCCCTTTTCGGGGAGCGGCTCCACCGCCCTTCTCTCGGAAATTTTTTCAGAGTACGGCGCGGACAGTTACATCGCCCGATGCGCTGCGGTGTGCTACGGTTCGAGCGAGACCGTCTTTTACATCTCCGCCGTCTACTTTGCGGGCACGGGGCGCAAAAATCTCGTAAAGCCCGTCGCCGTCTCCCTCGTCGCCAATTTTTTGGGCGTGCTTTTGGGCTGCATTTTGTGCCGCATTATGTAGCCCTGCCGCGCCCCACAAAAATGTTAAAACTTTTCAAATTTACAAATTCCCGCCGCGCATTGTGAATTTTTCACACGGATTGAAATGATGTTAAAAAAATAAATTTTTATAAATTTTTTTGTCAAATATTTTACTTTTGCAACCGTCGTTTGTATAATAAAGGCACAAACAAAAAACAACAAATTAGCCCATACTTTTCCCCCTTATCATATGTAAAACCCCTCGGAGCGCGAGTTTCGGGGGGTTTTGCGTATCCGCATTTTGCCGCGTTTTGCATCGCCCATGCCGCCCGAAGTGCCACCCATGTCGCGCATCGCTGTAGGTTTGTCAAACATATGAGACGGATGAGAGCGAAAAAAGATCAGTGTAAAACGCCGTTATGGAGATAGTCTGA
>CANQMX010000008.1 GCA_947625095.1 uncultured Clostridia bacterium
CGCGCGCGGGGGAAAGGAAAAAGCAAAATTTTATCAATATTATGCCCTCAAAAATTCGCCCGCAAACCGACTGCTCCCGCAGTCGCCTCCACCTTCAAGTCCTGTCATAAATTCGTTCCATACAAAATGCGGGAGAGGGATAAACCCGCTCCCGCATTTTGGTGCGGATGACAGGACTTGCGCCTTTGGCGGCGCGCCCCGGTGCACAGCGCACTGTGCTGTGCAGTTTGCGGCAAGCGTTTTTGTATCCCTGCTATTCGCCCGCAAACCGACTGCTCCCGCAGTCGCCTCCACCCTCAAGTCCTGTCATAAATTCGTTCTATACAAAATGCGGGAGAGGGATAAACCCGCTCCCGCATTTTGGTGCGGATGACAGGACTTGAACCTGCATGGTCTCCCACAGGAACCTGAAACCTGCGCGTCTGCCAATTTCGCCACATCCGCATACGTCCCTATTTTTACTCGGCGGGGAAGCCGAGGCGGAGGTCAAACCCGCCTGTCAAATTCAACTTTGACGACCTTTTCGCCCGAAGTGCCGTCGAGAAGCCAAACTTTTCCGCCCCCCGAAACGCATTTGACGGGTTCGCCGTCCACGATTTCGAGCGCGGCGGCGTTCTCCAAGCCCCAAGCGCGATATTTATTATAGCGCACGATCTCGTCGAAGTCAAGCATTCTTTCGTTGTAATGGGGAGAAATTTTGCCCTTTATCCATCCGAGTCCGGGGTACATCGCGTATTCGCCCTCGACGACGGAATCGGAGTACATCTCCTCGAACCAACAAATCGCGCCCGCGGAAAGCCCGCAGATAAATTTTCCGCCCTCGAACGCCGCGCGGATAAAATTCAAAAGCCCGCTCTCTTTCCAATGCTCGAGCATAAAGACGGTGTCGCCGCCGCCGACGTACAAAAAATCGGCGCGGGAAAATTTCTCGGCCATCTTTGCGGGATCGATCTCTCTTCCGACGGTGAGCGCGACGTCGGTTTTCACGTCGAAAATACCCGTGTAGACCTTGTGGAAGGTGTTGTAGTAGGGCATACAGTCGTGGCTGGCAGTGGGAATGAACAGCCCGCACGCGCGCCGCCCGCCCGCGATTTTTTTCGCCTCCGCGGCGATGTACTCGTCGATTTTCAGCGTCTCGCGGTTTTTGAGTTCGCCGCCGCCGATGAGAAGAAGCCGCGTCACTCCCCTTTCTCCTCTTCGGGCTTTTCCTCTTTTTCCTCGTCCGCCATGGAGATGCCCGCAGTCCTGTCGACGGGAACGGAGAAGATGACGCCGCCCGCTTCCGTCTTTGCGCCGACGCTTGCAGAGAGCGCCTCCATGATGGGCACGGTGTTTTCCTTTTTGGTGAGCACGAGCAAAATTTCCTGCTCCTGCACAAGGGTGATGCCGATGAACTGTTCGGCCTTGTCGTTCTTCATCGACTGCGCGCGGATGATGGTTCCGCCCGCCGCGCCCGCCGAGCGCGCCGCGTCCATTGCCGCATCCACATAATTTGCCGCCACCGCGACGATGACAAGGTCGAATTTCCGATCGCTGCTCTTCATAATTTTCCCCCAATCCGTTTGTTTGTTGGTTGCCGCGCCCGTGATGCCGTTTGCGACGATTTGCGAAATGCCCGTGAGCGGAACGGTAAACGAGATGCCGCGCCCCGCGAGGTAGAGCGAAAGTTCGCGGCGGATCCTGCGCATGATACCCTCCTCATCCGTTTCGGGGATGATGGAGAGGACAATGGTCTTTTCCGTTTCGCCGATGCCGAGATAGTCCAAAAGTTGCGAGCGCGCCGTGCCCATGCCGTTGAATGTGTAGGAGAGCGCGACCGAGCAATCATCCATGATCTCCTTCAATTTGAGCTCGTCCTTGCGGTTGACGACGCTGATGAGAAGTTTCGTCCGCGCAGGCGCAAGTTGCTTTGCCCCTTGCTTTGCCGCCTGTTTTTGCGCGGGGACAACGACGCTCTTCAACTTGGAGGCGACGCTTTTTGCCGCGGTGACGACTGTGTTTCCCTTCTTCTTTTCCTCCATCAGTCCACCTCGTATTGCAGGAATTTTTCCTCGACCGTGAGGAAGCGGCGCTTTATCTTGCTCTTCTTTTGCTTGTAGAGGATGCCGAGGATCTGAATGGAGATGAGCGGGGCGAGCGCGACAAAGGCGATGCACCCAAAGGCATCCGTCATGACGAACGCCGCGCTTCCGCCGTGCAGGGCGCAGCACGCGCCGATGGCGAGGGGCAGCACGAAGGAGGAGACCATCGCGCCGCTTGCAACGCCGCCCGAGTCAAACGCGATGCCCGTAAAGAGGTCGGGCGTGAAGAATGTGAGCACGAGCGCGACGGCGTACCCCGGCACGAGGATATAGAAAATGTTGATGCCCGTCAAAATGCGGAGCATGGCAAGCCCCAACGCGATGCACACGCCCGCGCACAGCCCCCTCTTCATGCTCTTTGCGGAGATCGCGCCCGCGGACATACGCTCCACCTGCTTGTTGAGAACGTGCACGGCAGGCTCGGCGGCAACGACAAAATAGCCGATGAGCATACCGACGGGAATGAGCAGCCACCCGCCCCAGACGCCCGCGAGCGAATTTCCTATCGCCCTGCCGATGGGCATGAAGCCCGTGTTCGCGCCCGTCAGAAAGAGCATAAGCCCCACCGCCGTGTACAAAAATCCGATGATGATCTTGACGAGTTGGCGCTTGCGGAAGGAGCGCGTGATGAGTTGGAAGAGAATGAAAAATACGACGATGGGCGCAATGGCGATGCCGACTTCCTGCGCGTAATCCGCAAACCCGTGCGCGTATTGAAGGAGGACATCGCGGGTGTCCCCCACGACGGGCGCGGCCGCCACCGCGTAATCGAGGTCGTTCACCTTGAAGATGATCCCGAGGACGAGCACGGCGATGACAGGCCCGACGCTGGAAAGCGCGACGAGGCCGAAGGAATCGTCCCTGCCCTCCTTGCCCGCGCGAAGCGAGGCGACGCCGACGCCGAGCGACATGATGAAGGGAACGGTCATCGGTCCTGTGGTGACGCCGCCCGAATCGAACCCCACCGCCCAGAACGAGGGCGAGACGAAGATGCTTGCAATAAACGCCCCGACGTAAAAGACGATGAGGAGAATGGAGAGACGAATGTGGAACACGATGCGGAGCATGGCGATGGTGAGAAAGACGCCCACCCCCACCGCGACGGTGAGAATGAGAAGCCAACTGCCGAGCGGCGTTTTTTCCGCGATGGAACTCACCTGCTTTGCGAGAATTTGCAAGTCGGGTTCGGCGATGGTCACGATGATGCCGATGACGAAGGACAGGAGGGCGATGAGCCAGATTTTGCGCGACTTCGTCATGGAGGCGCCCATGCGTTCGCCGATGACGAGCATGGACATATCCGCGCCCTGCGTAAACGCCCCCATGCCGACGATGAGCAGGAACACGCCGATGAAGAACAGCACGAAAACGCCCGTATCGAGCGGCGTAATTGTGAGCGCGAGCGCGAGGACGATGAGCGTGATGGGCAATATGGATGTGAGCGATTCGACGATTTTATCGCGGAGCGCCTTTGTCATCATGGGCGTTTTCCCCCTGTGTTTCCTTTGTAAATTTATGCCTGGGGCTTATTTCATGTACTTGCGCTCGATGGCGGTGATCTTATCGATGCGGCGTTGGTGCTTTTCAAGCCCCGAAAATTCTGTCGTCAAAAAGGTCTCTACAATGTCGAGAGCGAGATTTTTTCCCAAAATTCCGCCGCCGAGGGCGAGGACGTTCGCATCGTTGTGCTCGCGGGTGAGGCGGGCGCAGGTCGCGTCGGTGCACAGCGCGCAGCGGATCTTCGGCACTTTATTGGCGGCGATCGAGATGCCGATCCCCGTGGTGCAGACAAAAATTCCCATGTCACATTCTCCCGCAGCGACCGCCTCCGCGGCGGCGAGGGCGAAGTCGGGATAGTCGCAGGAATTTTCTGTGGTCGTGCCGAAGTCGGCGATTTCGTAGCCGTGTTCGGCGAGGTACTTTGCGACGGCGTTCTTCAAGGCGAGGCCGCCGTGGTCGCAGGCAAGTGCAATTTTCATACAATTTCCCCCTTTATTCGGTCGTTTGGTTTTCTTCGAGCCGCAGCGCCTTGACGACCTGCGGCATACACGCGCGGATGGTTTGCAGGGTGCGGCGGTAGACTTCGACGGGCTGCCCGTAGGGATCGGGGATCTCCACGCGGCAGAGTTCGTAAAAACTTGTGACGTTTTCCTTGCCGCCGAACAAGGCGCGCTGCGCCTCCGTCATGCAGACGACGGCGTACGCCTCCTCCACCATCTTGGGCGTGAGGCTGCGCGAGGCGAATTTTTCCGAAAACGGAATTTTTGCCTCGGTGAGCGCTTGCACGCTGTTTGCGGACATCTTGCTCCCCGCGGCGGCGCGAAGCCCCGCGGACTGCACGGTGAACCAGCGGATCTTCTGCCTTTTGAGTTCCTGCTTCATCACCGCCTCAGCCATGGGCGAGCGGCAGGTGTTGCCCGTGCACACAAAGATGATCTTTTTATGTTTCATTCTCCCCTCCGAAGGCGCGATGAAGTCTGTTCATGACCCCCGCCATGACGCCGCCCTTCTCCTTGGGCTCGACGCCGATGAGCAGGGTCGCCGTCTGTTCCGCCCTGCGCAAAAGCGCATAGAGCCGACGCGCCATCTCTTCGCCCGTGCCGCCGAGATCGAGGCTCTCCCTCCCCCCGAGCGCGGGAATTATGCCGCTCTCCGCGAGGATGCAGGGCTTGCCGCCCCTTTCCCTCTCGCGGTCGTAGAGTGCTATCGCCTCCTCCGCGGCGTTGCAGAACGCCGTTTTGCAGCGCGGCGAGTAGTGCTTATACGCCATACCGGGACTCTTGGGCTGCTCGCCCGCCTTGCGCACATACACTTTGCAGTCGCCCGCGACGGAGGCTATCATCTCCCGCGTGACGAGACCCTCCCGCAAAACTTGCGGAACTTCGCCCGTACAGTCGAGGACGGTGCTCTCGATGCCGCCCGTGCACGCGCCGCCGTCCAATATGAGCGGAATTTTGCCGTTGAAATCGTCGTAGACGTGCCGCGCGGTGACGGGCGAGACGTGCTTGGAAATGTTGGCGCTGGGCGCGGCGATGGGCAAGTTTACTTCGCGCAAAAATGCCTGCGCCGTGGGCGACGACGGCACGCGGATGGCGAGCGTATTGAGGCCGCACGAGACGTATCTGGAAACCTTGCCCGTCGAGGGGTACACCATGGTGAGCGGCCCGGGCAAAAACGCTTGGCGCAAAGCCGCAGCGTAAGGCGGTTCGCCGTCGATGAGGGGCGCGATATCGTAGTCCTTGTGCACGTGCACGATGAGGGGATTATCGGCGGGGCGGCCTTTCAAGGCGAAAATTTTGAGCACCGCCTCGTCCGAAAAGGCGTTGGCGCCCAAGCCGTACACCGTCTCCGTGTGGAAGGCGACGACTTCCCCCTCTTCAATATATTGTTTGGCGCGCGCAAGCGAGCCCCGCGAGCGCCCGAGGATCTCTGTTTCCATGGTCAAAGCGGGATGCCGCCCTCATCCTGCGGCGGGAACGCCTCCGCCGCCGTGGGATTTTCGCCCTCCGGCGTGCGCCGCGCGTACTGCGGCTCTTCCTGCGGCTGACCCTGCGCTTCGACATCGATGAACTTGGTCTGCTCGCCCAAAAAGCGCAGCTGGATGCGCCCGAG
The DNA here is from genome assembly GCA_947625095.1 of uncultured Clostridia bacterium. Lineage (GTDB taxonomy): Bacteria > Bacillota > Clostridia > Christensenellales > Borkfalkiaceae > Gallimonas. The sequence continues at coordinate 5,694 of CANQMX010000008.1, forward strand.
CGCGCCGTTCCTGTGCTTGGCGATGACGAGTTCCGCCGCCCCCTTCACGATGTTGCCCTTGGCGATCTCATCCGCCGTCGCGCCCACATCGGGGCGGTTAATGAAGATGACGATATCGGCGTCCTGCTCAATGGCGCCCGATTCGCGAAGGTCGGAGAGTTGCGCCTCCTTGGTCTGGATGCGGCGAAGCTGCGAGAGCGCGATGACGGGAACGCTCAATTCCTTCGCCATGATCTTGAGGTCGCGGGTGATGTTTGCGATCTCCTGCGTGCGGTTGAGTTCGCCGCCGCGGTTCGTCTCCGCCCCGCCCATGAGCTGGATGTAGTCGATCATCACGAGGTCGAGCCTGCCCTCGCGCGAGGCGAGACGGCGGCACTTGGAGAGAATCTCGGTGGGCGTGATGCGGGAACTGTCGTCGATGTAAATTTTGCTGTGCTGCAATTTATCGCTCGCGCGCATGAGGTTCTTCCACTCCTGCTGGTTGAGCCGCCCCGCGAGCGCCTTTTCCATGCTGACGTTGGCGTGGGCGCAGAGAAGCCTCTGCACGATCTGGATGCGCGGCATTTCGAGGGAGAATACCGCCGCGACGCCGTCCTTTTTGAGGCAGGCGTTTTCCACGATGTTCATGGCGAACGACGTCTTGCCCATGCCCGGGCGCGCCGCGATGATGATGAGGTCGGATTTTTGCAGGCCGTTGGTGATGCGGTCGAGATGGCGGAAGCCCGTCTCCACGCCGCGGTAGGAATCGGGGTCGTTCTGCAAATTTTCGAACTTGCGGAGGACATCCTGAATGGTCGCGCCGTCTTCAAGCCCCGAAAGCGCATGGGTCTCCTCGCTCTGCGAGATGTCGTACACGAGTTTTTCGGCATACGAGAGCGCCTCGCGTTCATCGCCGCTCTTCGCGCTGTTTTCGATGATGTCCTTGGCGGCGCGGATGAGGGTGCGGTTGACGCTATCCCGCCGCACAATTGCAAAATATTGCTTGTAATTGGCCGCCGAGGGCGCGAGCTGGGAGAGTTCAGTGATGTACTGCAAGCCCCCCACCCGTTCGAGTTTGCCCTCGCGTTCCAAACGGTCGGTGAGCGTGACGAGGTCGACGGGCTTCCTGTCGCCGTAGACAGACTTCATCGCGAGGAAGATCTCCCTGTGCGACTCCTGATAGAAATCTTCGGCGTGGAGCGCATCCAAGACATCCGATTGTATCTCTTCATCGATGAGAATACAGCCAAGAAGCGCGGCTTCCGCATCCAAATTGTGCGGCATTTGATTGGTTGCCATAATTTATCCCCTGTTTATACTGTTTTTTCGAATTGGTCGAGCGTCTCCTCAAATTCGCGCATAGCGGCCGAGAAGGTCTCCTTTTTGGTGAGATCCGCGCCCGCAAGTTTCAAAAGGGAGACAGGGTCGGTGGAGCAGCCGCCCGAGAGGAACTTGAAGTAGTCCCGAACGGCAGGCTCGCCCTCCTTTAAGATGCGATCGGCGATGCAGATGGCCGCCGTGATGCCCGTCGCGTACTTGTACACATAGAAGGAGGTGTAGAAGTGCGGGATGCGCGCCCACTCGGTGGCGATGTTGTCGTCGTGCACGATGGCGCGCCCGTAGTACTCCTCGTTGAGTTCTTTGTAGAGGGCGGAGAGATTATCCTTGTTGAGAGGCTCGCCCCCCTCCGCCATGGCGTGCGCCTTTTCCTCGAATTCCGCGAACTGCGTCTGGCGGAAGAGGGTGGTGCGGATCATATCGAGGAAGTAGTTGAGGAGATATTTTTTGAGTTTTTCATCCTCCGTCGTCTTTAAGAGATATTTGAGGAGCAAGACCTCGTTGACGGTGGAGGCGACCTCCGCGACGAAAATTTTGTAGTCCGCCTTGGCGTACGGCTGGCTTTGGTTGGAGAAATAGGTGTGGATGGAGTGCCCCATCTCGTGGGCGATGGTGAACACGTCGTGCGTCGTCTTTTGATAGTTCAAAAGCACATACGGATGCGCGCCGTAAGCGCCGCTCGAATAGGCACCGCCACGCTTGCCCTCCGTTTCACAGACGTCGATCCAGCCCTCGCTCCGCCCCTTTTCGAAGAGGGCGAGGTATTCCTTCCCCAAGGGAGCGAGGCCTTTGAGGCAGAGTTCATACGCCTCCTCGTAGGAGAGTTTGAGTTCGGCGTCCTCCACGAGCGAGGGGTAAATATCGTACATATATTGCGTTTTATAGCCCATCGCCTTCTTGCGGAGGGCGATGTAGCGGTGCATGAGCGGGAACGCAGCGTGCACGCTTTCGACGAGGGTGCGGTAGACGCTCTCATCGACGTCCTCCTCAAAGAGCGCCATTTGCAGGCAACTTTGATACCCGCGGGTGCGGCAGTAGAAGATGTCCTTCTGCACGTTGCCGTAGTAGGTCGTGGAGATGGTGCCGAGGAGTTTGCGGTAGGCGGAATAGTACTTGTTGTACGCCTCTTTGCGCTTTGCCCTGTCCTTCCCGCTCATGATGACGGAGTACAGCCCATGCGAGAGTTTGACCTTCTTCCCCTCGTACACCATCTCGGGGAAGTCCACCTCGGCGTTATCGAGCATCATGAAGGCGAGGCTCGCCGTCTGCAACGGCTCATCCGCCTGCGCCAAAATGATCTCCTCCTTTTCCGAGAGGGTGTATTTTTTGCTCGCCTTGATGCGGGAGAGCATATAGTCCTGCGCCTTAAAGCGGGGATCGGAGATGAACGCATCGAGCGTTTCATCGGGCAAGGCGGTGAGTTCGGGGGTGACAAACGCCGTCTCCGCCGAAATTTTGGTGTAAAAACTCATGAATTTGGCGACATACGAGCCGTATTTGGTGACGCGGACGTCCTCATCGCGCTTCAAATGCGCGTAGAGGAAGAGGCGCATCGCCTCGCCCGCGATCTCCTCATCCGCCTTGAAGTAGGCTTCCAGCCCCTCCGCCGTGGAGAGCGTGCCGCGGAATTTGGAAAAGTCCGCCTTTTTTTCGAGGGCGGCGAACGCCTGTTCCCACGCCTCGTCCGAGGGATAGAGATCGGTGAGTTTCCATTTGTACTCATTGGGTACTTCTGTTCTCTGCATAGTTTGCTCCTTTTAATTTTTGAAACTGTGGATGGGTGCGGGGATCAGCCCGCCGCGCCCGATAAATTTGCTTGCATCGCCGCCGTGCACGGGCATGATGGGCGCTCTGCCCAAAAGCCCGCCGAATTCCACCGCGTCCCCCACCGTTTTACCGGGAACGGGAATGACGCGAACGGCCGTCGTCTTGTTGTTTACCATGCCGATAGCCGCCTCGTCCGCGATCATAGCGGAGATGGTGGAGGCGGGCGTATCGCCGGGGATGGCGATCATATCCAGCCCCACCGAACAGACGGCGGTCATCGCCTCGAGTTTTTCGATAGAGATCTGCCCCGCTTCCGCCGCCTCGATCATGCCGATGTCCTCCGAGACGGGAATGAACGCGCCCGAAAGCCCGCCGACGCGCGAGGAAGCCATGACGCCGCCCTTTTTCACCGCGTCGTTGAGCATGGCGAGCGCCGCCGTTGTGCCGTGACTGCCGACGACGGATAGCCCCAGCTCCTCCAGGATGCGCGCGACGCTATCGCCCTGCGCCGAGGTGGGCGCAAGAGACAGGTCGACGATGCCGAAGCGCGCGCCGAGCCGCTTTGCCGCCTCCCTTGCGATGAGTTGCCCCGCCCGCGTAATTTTGAACGCGGTGCGCTTGACGACTTCCGCCGCGTCCGTGAGGTCGGCATCGGGCACGAACGAGAGCGCGTGCTGCACGACGCCCGGCCCGGAGACGCCCACATTGACGACGGTATCCGCTTCGCCCACGCCGTGGAACGCCCCCGCCATGAAGGGATTATCCTCCACCGCGTTGCAAAAGACGACGAGTTTGCAGCAGCCAAGCCCGTTTTTATCGGCCGTGAGGCGCGCTGTCTCCTTGACGACCTCGCCCATGAGGCGGATGGCATCCATGTTGACGCCCGAGCGCGAAGAGCCGACGTTCACCGAGGCGCACAGCCGCTCCGTCTCTGCGAGCGTCTGCGGAATGGTGCGCAGGAAAATTTCTTCATACGCCGCCGTGCCCTTGTGCACGAGCGCGGAATAGCCCCCCAAAAAGTCGACGCCGAGGTCGTGCGCGGCTCTGTCGAGCGCTTTTCCGACGAGAATACTTTTTTCGGGAAAAGCCGCCGTGAGCAGGGAGACGGGTGTAACCGAGACGCGCTTGTTGACGATGGGGATCCCGTACTCGCGCGAGAGCGCCTCCGCCGTGGGCACGAGTTTTTCCGCCTTCTGCATGACGCGGTCGTAGACTGCCGCCGCCGTCTCCTCAGCCGTAGCCCGTATGCACGGCAGGAGGGAGATCCCCATCGTGACCGTGCGGATATCGAGATGCTCCTTTTCCACCATGTCGATGGTTTCGAGAACTTCGTTTTTGCCGAACATACCCCGCCCCTTATACGTTGTGCATGGCGTCGAAAATTTCGGCGTGCTGCACGCGAACACTCATGCCGATGCTCTTGCCGAGTTCTTCGAGCGCGGCGGCGAGGGCGATGAAATCTTCGTCGTTTTCCGCCGCCTCCACCATCATGATCATCGCAAATTGCCCGCCCAAGATGGTCTGCGAGATATCTTCGATGTTCACGTTGCGCTCGTAGAGCAGGGCGCTCACCTTTGCGATGATGCCCCTTCTATCCGTTCCCGTCACCGTTACCACTGCACGCATATCTGTACCTGCCTTTTTTAATCGAGAATTTCATAGGAGACGAGGAGATTTCCCTGCGTGATGAACCTGACGCTGTGCCCCTCTTCGAAGGGCGGGAAGTCCTTTTCGCCATCCACAAATACCTGACGCTCCATCTCCTCCTCCCGCTTGCGGTTGGGAACGCTGAAACGCGCCACGTTGACATCCACGCCGTCGTGCGTCGTCCAATCGTCGATGCCCGCGAAAGGAGCAGTCATGCACTCCTTTAGCCCGACGGAGATGAAGCGCAACATTTTGACATAGGCGTGGCAACGTTTGTAACTGATGCCGAGATAGGGAAAGGAGAAGGCGATGAAGAGCGCCGTCCAGACCCCCGTCGCCACGATGACCCACGTTCCGTTGGGCGAGCCGTAGGGCAATAAGAGGTATACGGTAAGCATCGCCGCAAGTCCCGCAAGAAAGAGCGCAAGCACCGCAAAATATACGGCGAGGATGCGCCTCTGCTGTTTTACCGCGTTGAATAGATCGCTGTCCTGATAGATATCCGTCATGATTTCTCCCATTTATTGTTTGTAATCGGTGCGTATGTAGACCGCGCCCTCTTCATCCCGCCTGTACAGGACATAGCGGTCGGCGTACTCCGCAAAGAAGTACTGCGGCGCGCCCTCCACATCGAAGTACTTGGGGTAGCGCTCGCGCGGCGGCGGTGCGGGCTGTTGATACGGCGACGGCGCAGGCTGCGGCACGGGCTGTTGATAGGGCGACGGCGCAGGCTGCGGGGCGGGTTGCTGATATGGCTGCGGCGCGGGCTGTTGGTAGGACTGCGGGGCGGGTTGCGGCGCGGGCTGTTGATACGGCGACGGCGCGGGCTGCGGCACGGGCTGTTGATACGGCGACGGCGCGGGTTGCGGCGCGGGCTGTTGGTAGGACTGCGGGGCGGGCTGTTGGGCGGGCGGGGGTTGGCTCTCTTCCCTCGCCTCCTTCACGGTGCGCGGCCGCGCGGCGATCTTCCGACGGAAGGCGAAGACCCAACTCCCCACGGTCAGGACGCAGCAGAGCGCAAAGCCCACCCAAAAGTAGACGATGCCCGCGCCGAACACGGGAAAGAAGATGGAGAGCACGGCACACACGAGCACATAGAGCGCCAAGAGGCGGAGACGCAGGAATTTGAGGATGCCGTAAAGAAGTTTTACGACCAAGATCACTGCGTTCGCCACCGCGGTCGCCACCGCCTTTAAGATGCCGAGGATCGCCTTGAACATATCTTATTCCGCAATGAAAAGCACGCCGAGCGTGTTTCTGCCGCAGTGCCCCGTGATGACGGAGCCTGCGACCGTTTCGATGATCGTATCGAATCCGAACGTTTCGGCGACGAGTTTTTTGGCAAATTCGACGAGCGCGCCGTCCGCACTGCTGTGCGTGACGAAGCAACGCGTTTTATCGTACGAGGGATATTGCGCGGCGAGATCCTTGATGTAGCCCGCGACGCACTTTTCCATGCTGCCGCGGTACTTCTTGCCCGCCACGAGCTGCCCCTCCTCCATCGCGATGAGGGGATGAATTTTGAGCAGGTTCGCCCCGTACATCTGCATACGGGTGCATCTTCCGCCCATGAAGAGATAATCGAGCCTGTCCGGGATAAAGGAGGTGTTCACCTTTGGACGGAGAGAATTTACCCTTTCCACGATCTCCCTGGCACTTGCCCCCTCTTCCAGCATATCCGCCGCCTTCTCGACGAGCAGACCCTGCCCCGAGGAGAGCGCCATGGAATCGACGACGTAGACCTTTTTCCCGAACTTTTTGGCCGCCGTTTCCGCATACGAATAGGATGAGGACGCCTTGGCGGAGATGTTGAAGTGGATGACGGTATCGCCCGCATCGACGTATTGCGCGAAGAACGCCTCGTATTCGGAGATGCTCGGCGCGGCCGTCTTGGGCAGCTGCCCCGTTTTTGTAAAGTGCGTGAAGATATCCTGCGGCGCGATATCCACGCCGTCCTTGAATGACGCGCCGCCTAAAATGACGTTGAGCGGAATGATGCCCACCCCGCGCCGTTCGACCTCGCTCCCGAGGTCGCAAGTGCTGTCCGCTGTAAGTTTTATCATGATGCCCCCTTCGTGCACTCGCTTATGCGCGTGCGCCGCGGAAAAATGTTCGCAAATTTGTGAGAAAGTTCTCCCAGCCGCCGATTGCGCCCTTATACGTCACCGACCACGGCGGTACGACGGCGACGATCTCCTTCGCCCTGAGCGCCCCCTCCTCCGAGGAATCGTGGCTGGGCGCGCGGTTATCGCCGAGCACGAAAATTTCGCCCTTGCCCACTTCGCAGACGGGAAAATCCTTGCAAAAACCCACGGCGTACGGCTCTGTGAGTTGCTCGAAGTTCTCCCCGCCCGCAGTACGGAGATAAATTTTGCCGTTCTCGCACTTGACGCTATCGCCCTCAACGGCGATGAGACGCTTGATAATGGTATCGGCGGCGAACTGCGGCCGCGCGCTCACATCAAGAATGACGATATCGCCGCGCTCCGCCTTCACCCCCCGCCTGCCGTAGACCCAATCCCCCTCGTCGAGGGTATTCTGCATGGAGTTGCCGACGATCTCGTACGCCGTATAGTTGCCGCGAAACCACGCGCCGACAAAGAGCAACACGACGAGGATCGCGGCGATGACCGCGACCGCACGGTAAAATGCGTTGTCCTTGCAGGGCGCTCCGCCCAGCAGTTCGGGTCTCCCCTTTCCCACGGCTATGCTTCCTCCGTCCCTTTCGCCCGCTTGGCGAGTTCATCATGCGTCAGCATGACGACGCGCCCGCAAGTCAGGCACTTGATCTTGTAGTCCGCGCCGACGCGCACGACCTGCCACCTATCCCCGCCGCACGGGTGGGGTTTTTTCATGCGCACGACCGTGCCGAGGCGCAATCCGCTCATATCCATAGCAAATTGTTGATGAGAACATTCCCGCCTTCGCCCAAAAAGACGACGGAGACGACGCCCGAAAAATCGGCAAGGGGCGCGCCCGTCTCCGATTTGAGATCGCCGCAGGCGAGCATCGTGCTCTTCCACTTGCCGCCCGCTTCGATGTGCACATCGGCGGAGTACCCCTCCCGCTCATCGGCATCGAGGTAGAAGATGACTTTGAGGTCGGCGCCCGTCTCGCTGTACGCATCGAAGAGGAAGGACGCCCCCTCGGGGGGATCGTAGCCCGGTTCGCTCACGCGGTAGGAGATCAGCCCGTCGCCCACTTCCAGCCCCGCGATGCCGCCGTACCCCGCGGCGAGACGAAGCGACGAACTTGCGCCGTCCATAAAGCAATCGGCGACCGACTTCGCGCGGCGGCGGAATGCGGCAAAGCCGTTTACCTCATCGAGGTTGGAGTAGATGACTCTGCTGACGGGCTTGCTGTTGCGGTAGGTCTTATCGAGGCTGACATCGAGAATTTTTGAGGTGACGGAGAAGTTGTTGGAGTACTTTGCAAAGGCGTAGACGAGCATCTTTCCGCCGCTTGCAAAGACTTCGAGGGGAACGACGCCCTTTGCGCCGTGCAAATTTTCCGCCGTGCCGTAGACGCGCGTCCAATCGCGCGCCGTAGATCCTGTGATCTTTTCGGTGTAGAATACGCCGTACTCGCTGACTTCCCCCTCCTCATCGAAGGAGCAATTTGCAACAAGGTCGCCGTTTTCATCCTCCCCCACTTCCAGCCCGATCTGCGCGCTGGTGTACACCGAGTGCCCCTTCAAGTACTTATCGAGAAAGAGGTTGAGGTTGTGCTTGGAGTGCGAGCCGATCAGCCCGTTCCCATGCGCGGAGTAGAGGAGCGCCTTTTCCACCTCGGGATTGAGTTGGCGGAAGGTATCGTACACCCTGTCGTAGTTGTATTTTTTATCGTTGATGGCGGAGAGGAGAAGGACGGGGCACTTGACGTAGGGCGCATAACTCTGCGAATCGACGCCCGCGATGAAGCGGTGCTCGTTTTCATCGAAGATGTGCGCCTCGCCCGAAGCGAACTTTTCCATCCCGCGGTAGGCAAGCCAGCCCGCCGCGCATACCGAGATGAAGCACGCGAGCGGCGAATAGGGCGCAATTTTGAAGAGAACTTCCCCGCCCGAGCGAAGCCCGACTGCGCCGAACGCCGTCACTTCGGGGCGGAGCGCAAGATAGCGCGCCGCATAGCGCGCGACCGCCGCCCACTCGTACCAGCTCGTCTCGCGCGCGGAGGGATCGGCGCGGTCGAGATGCTCCCCCGCCCTTATAAAGTTGGCGTAGTCCACATCCTCGGGATAGACGGTGTGCCTTTCCGTGCCGTTTTCCCCGCAGTAGTCGACGCACAAGACGCCGTAGCCGCGCCCGATGAGCTCTTCCACAAAGCGGTCGTCGAATCCCAAGCCCGCCTCGAACATGACGAGCACGGCGGGGAAACTTTCCTGCCCCTCGGGGTAGCAGTACTGTGCGTAGATCTTTACCCTGCCCTTTTCCGTCTCGCGGCCGTAAAAATACACGTCGCGGTACACCGTGCCGTTTTCCGTCCTTTCGCCGACGATCTCTTCGTTGAGCGGCAGCCCCTCGTTAAAATCACGCCAGAGCGTGACGGGGGTCAAAATTGTGTTTGCCAAGCGTTCACCTCACTCCGCCTGTATGCGCGAACCGCACTTTTCGGTCGCCTTCTTTACAAGCAGTTTTTTATCGATTCGATGTTTCAACTCCTCCACATGGGAGATGATCCCGATGGAGAAATGTTCGCCCTTTAATTTTTCGAGACTATCCAAAACGACGTCCACGAGATGTTCGTCAAGCGTGCCGAAGCCCTCGTCGAGGAAGAAAAATTCGATGGGACGGAGGGATTTTGCGCAGATCTCCGCCGAGAGCGCAAGCGCGAGGGAGAGCGAAACGAGGAAGGTCTCCCCGCCCGAGAGGGTGTAGACGCCGCGCGTCTGCCCCCCGTTGAAGTTGTCGCCCACCCAAAATCCGCCGTCGTAGCGCAGAAAATACCTGCCACCCGTAAGCGAAAGAAGCCGCGCGCCGGCGCTTGCCGCGACGCTTTGCAGGCACTCCTCCGCCACAAATTCCATGAATTTATTTCCGTCGAGCAGTTTTTTCAGCCGCTCCGCCGTTTCAAGTTCCTTCTTCTTCTCCCGGTAGGCGCACTCCAACGCGCGCTTTGCTTCGAGTTCCTTTTCGAGGCGGGCGCACTCCGCGCGAAGGAGAACGAGCCTTTTTCCGAGTTCGCGCTCCCTCTCCTCCGCCTCGCGCGCCGCTTCCTTTGCCCGCTCCGCGCCCTCCGCTTCGGAAAAGTTTTCGCCCTCGTACTCCTTTTGGCGCGCCTCCGCCGCGGCAAACTGCTTGCGGTAGCCCTCGAGTTGCGCCTTCGCCTCCGCCGCGTCGCCGAACTTTTGGAGAAGGGTACGCGCCTCTTCGGCGTTTTGAAACCCGTCGCGCGCGCAAGCCGCCTTGCAGCGGGCTTCTGCCTCCGAAAGGGACTGCGCCGCCGCCTTGCCGCTCACTTCCGCCGCCGCAAGCGCGACCTCCGCTTCGGAGAGCGACTGCTCCGACTTGCGCTTGTTCGCCCCGTATTCGCGCCGCTCGCGACGCTTTTCCTCCAACTGTTTGCGCAGGTTCTCCTGCGTTTCCGCTCCCCCTTCCTCCTTGGGATAGAGGGCGATCTCCTCCTTGAAACGGCGGAAATCCGACTGCAACTGCTGCAACCGCTGCATATGCAGGGCGTATTTCCCCCGATAGGTCTCCAAATCGATGAGTTGTTTGCGGAGGGCTTCACGCCGCTGTTCGCGCGCGTCGAACGCCCGTTTGACCGCCGCGTAGTCCTCTTCATCGCCCGAGGAGAGCCGCGCGTATTTGATGATGAGCGGCGCGGTATCTTCGCCGATGTCCGGATGCTTTTCTGTCAGCGTTAAAAGTTCCTCGCGGAAGATCTTATACTCGCCGCGGAAGAGCGCATCCTTCCCGCGCGCCGTGATGAAGGCGTCGAGATCGCCCTCGCCGAGCGCGGAGAGTTGCTCCTCGATCGCCGTGCGCTCCCTTTCGTAGGAAAATCCCTCGAAGAGTTTTGCCTCCGCCGCGTATTCCTCCGTGGCGCGGGCGGCGTTTTTTTCGGCGATGGCGCGGCGCTTTTTGCGATCCTCCGCCTCTGCCGCGCGGGCGGCGCGCTCGGTGAGGGTCGCGATTTCCGCTTCCGCCCCCTCTTCGTCGTACCCCGCGAGGGCGCGAAGGGCGGCGTTTGCCTCCTCCCGCGCCTTGCGTGACGAGACGTAAGCCGCCTTTGCCTCCCGATAGCGGCCTTCCGCCCTCTCCCTCTCTTCGGCGAGCGAGACCACCTCGCTTGCCCGTTCGAGGCGCATGAGTTCGCGCTCCAACTGCGCCATTTCCTCTTTCTTTGCGCAAAGTTGCGCGTAGGCCTCCCTTGCGCGCTCGGCCGCCGCCCTGCGCTCTGCCAGCGCCGCGAGCCGCTTTTCCTCGCTGCGCGCCCTTTGGAGCGCCTCCGTGAGCGCCCTTTCCTCCCCCTCGAGGGCGGAAATTTCCTCCTTGCGCCGCTTGATATCCGCCTGCGTGACCTCCGCATACGGTTCGAGCCGCGCAGCAAGCAGGTCGGCCTCCTCCTTTGCCGCGTGGAAGCGCGCGCCGGCGCGCTTGGTGAGCGCCTCGCCGTACGCTTCGAGGTCGAAGAGCCGCGAGACGAGTTTCAATCTGTCGCTCCGCGCAGACTTGACGAACTGCGCAAATTCCCCCTGCGGCAGGGCGATGCACTTTTCAAAGTCCCGCTGCCCCAGCCCGACAATGCGCTCGATGAGGGCGTTGCTCTCCCTGACGCCGTCGGCAAGGGCGGCAAGCGCGCCCTCCTTTTTCTCGTAGACACGCGCGTTCTGCACGGCGTTCTTGCGCTTGACTTCCCGCTCCACGCGGAATGTGCGGCGTTTGCCCTCGAATACGATCTCGAATTCGTAGTTGGCGTACGCCCTGTCGAGTTTGTAGTTGATGATATCGGCGATGCTGCTCGAACGCTGGCCGAGACGGAACACATCGCCGTACAGCGCAAAGCCGATGCAGTCCAAAATGGTGCTCTTGCCAGAGCCTGTATCCCCGAAGATGCCGAAGATGCCGAACTCCAAGAGGTCGGTAAAGTCGATGACGGCGGGTTCGGAAAAGGAATTGACGCCGCAGAATTCCAATTTGACGGGCTTCATGCTTCCCCCTCCGCAAACAGCGCGAGAAAGGCCGTTTTTAACTCGTCCGATGGCTCTTCGCCGTACTGCGAGCGGTAAAATTCGGTGAAAAGTTCGCCCGCCGAGAGCGAAGCGCGCGCGGCGACGGGCACGGCTTCCTCCGAACGGATGAGCGCGATGAGCGAAACAAGCCCCTCGTTCGCCTCGCTCAGAGCCTGCGTCGCCGATGAGGTGAGCGGCTCGGTGAGGTGGAGGGTGAGCTCCACGTAGCAATTTTCGTACATGGGCAGAAGGCGCAACGCCTCCTCCGCGCCCGTGGTTTCGAGGCGCACAAGTTTTTTGCCCGCGTGCAGGGGGATCTCCTCCGCGACGACGATCTCTTTCCCCTCCGTTTTGAGAAGAAGCACGCTCTTATCCGCCGTCTCATCGAAGGAATATTGCAAAAGCGAACCGCTGTAACGCGCATTTTCGCCCACTTTTTGCTTTTTATGGAGATGCCCGAGGGCGACGTAGCCCTCCCCCGGCAGACAGGAGACGGGCACGGCGCGCGCCCCGCCGAGGTCGATATCGCGCTCGCTGTCGCTCACCACCCCGCCCGCGACGAAGAGGTGGGAAAGCAGAATGTGCGGCATATCGCCGCGGTAGTTTTCGTCGCCCGCCGCGATCCAGCGCGTCATTTTCTCGGGGAAGGTCTCCTCCGTCTTTTCCTCGCGGAAGCGCGCCTCGTTGGGATAGGGAAGCGCGTTGATATATACCCTTTCGCCCGAGGCGTTTTCGATGACGACGTAGCGTTCGCCTGCCTCCACGGCGCGCGTCTTCCGCGTGCCGCCCACGGGGGGCGCGGAGGGTCGGTTGCCGAAAATGTAGATGCCATCCTCCCCCGCAAGGGGCGCGGAGGCCGCAAGCCGTACGCCGTCATCGTGGTTGCCGCTGATGATGACGACCGCGCGGCTATCCCCCGCCAACTTTTTCACGGTGCGGAAAAAGAGTTCCTCCGCCTCCGCGGACGGAAGATAGGTATCGAATACATCCCCCGCGACGAGCACGAGGTCGACTTCTTTTTCCTCGCAGACGGAGACGAGTTCTTCGAGAACTTCCGCCTGCTCCGTGATGCGTTCGCGGTCTTTGAGCCGCTTCCCGATATGCCAATCGGAGGTGTGAAGGATGTTCATAGCGTTGCCAAAGCCGAAATTTTCGCCGCCCCTACAAAAAGCGCTTGCAAAATTTTCGGGTTATGCTATACTATTATACAACAGCCCAAAGTAAAAATCAAGCATTGTGACCGATTTCCGAAAAAAACGGGCGGGCAAACGGAGGGATCATGTCTTTTTGCGCCTTCTCCAAAGATTTTACCGCGAATATGTACACGAGCGTGGAAAATCAGTTCATCACAAAGTATCTTCCGCAGGCGGACGGCGACGCCGTGCGCGCCTATCTGTACGGGCTGTACCTCTGCGAGTGCAGGCAGGAATTCGACGCCGCGGCCGCCGCAAAACTTCTGCGCATCCCCTACCGCCGCTTTGCGGAGATCTTCGACTTCTGGGAGGAGTGCGACCTCGTGCAAATTCTCTCACGAGAGCCGCTCTTCGTCGAATATCTGCCCGTCAATACCGCCGTCGGCAAGCCAAAGACCGTAAAACCCGAAAAATACGCCGAATTCAACCGGGAACTTTACAAACTTTTGCAAAAGGCAGGCAAGGAATTTCGCCCCTTCGAGATGCAGAAAATTTTGGAATTTCTCGAAAAAGAGCCAATGGAGCAGCAGGCGTTTTTGCTCGTCGTCGAGTACTGCGTGAAAAAGGACGGCGAAAAACTCTCCTTCTCCCACGTCATCAACAAGGCGCAGAAACTCTGCCGCGACAGCAAGTATACATACGAGCAGGTGGAGGCTGACCTTGCCGACTTCAACGTGCACGAAAAGGAACTTTCCCGCATCTTCACCCTCCTCGGCATCTACCGCAAGCCGCAGGAAAATGATTACGACTTCCTCGAAAAGTGGTACGCCCGCGGCATGGAGACGGGCGCAGTGTTCGCCGCGGCGGAATTTTTGAAAAAGGGCACCCTCCCCACCCTCGACGCGCTCATCGGGGAACTTTCGGAGCACGACGCAACGGACGAGGAGCGGGCGCGCGAATACCTCGCCCGCCGCGAAATGCTCGCCGCCATCGTCTTCAAAGTTGCCCGCAAGTTGGGCATAAAAGTGCAAAATCCCCGCCCCTACGCCGACGAATACGCCGAAAAATGGGCGGATCGCGGCTACGGCGAGGAGGAACTCACCCTGCTGGCGGGGCTTGGCATGAAGTTGGGCTACGGCTTCCCCGAACTCGACGCTCTGTTGGAGACCCTCTACCAAGGCGGCATCGTGGACGGCGAGAGCGTGAAGGAATACTGCGCCGCGCAGGACAGCCTTTTGAAACTTTTGCAGCGCGTGCAGTCGGTGTGCGGCGTGGTGAAAAAGACGCAGGCGACCCTCGCCATGATTGAGACGTGGCGCAGACAGTGGAATTTTTCAGACGAGATGATCATGGAGGCGGCAAGAAGGAGCGCCAATGCCTCCGCCCCCCTGCCCTACATGAACAAACTCCTCTCCGAGTGGAAGCGCGCGGGCGCGATGGCCGTTTCTGAGATCCCTGAACGCGCGGAAGCCGCAAAGCCCGAACGCGAGTTCAAGAGCGAAGCCGCCATTGCCGCGGATATGCGCTCCGCGCGGGAACGCTTTTACGCCATGCGCCGCAACGCCGCGCTTGCGGCGGCCGAGAACGCGCGGGCAAACGCCGAAAAGGACGAGGCCTATAAGGCGGCGGACGCCGCCGTGCGCCGCGGTGAGATCGAACTTGCCAAGGCGGAAGTGTACTCCCCCGCGGAGGCGAAATTGCTCGCCGCCCGCCTCGCTATCGCGCGCGAAGAACGCCGCGCCGCGCTCGAACGGCTGGGGCTGAGCGATAAGGACTTTGTGCCCAAATACATATGCCCAAAGTGCTCGGACACGGGATTTTTACCCAACGGAAAAATGTGCGACTGCTACCGGGAAGGGTAAAAAACATGGTATTATGTCACGCATAGTACTTCGCAAAATGCGAAAAAACGGCTTGAACTATCCCATTCAAGCCGTTTTTTATTCATATTCCCCATAATCGCGCCGTTGGTTGCCGTTCTGCGGATATGGCTGGGGCGGAGGCGGCGGAGGATAATTATCTTCCCACTTTCCCCTCTTTTTATCGGGTTTGGGCGCAGCCTTGATATCCACGAGCACCACGTCCACGCCAATCTTCCGCACGCATTTCAGGTCGATGAAGAGGTCGGCTTTGCCCCAGCGGAAGCCCTTTCCGCCGGGCACGACGATGCCCTGCACCCTGCCCTCGGGGAAGGTAAACACGATGTCGCAGATCTTGCCGAGTTGCTTTCCATCGGCGAGGTTGACAGCCTCCATTTTTTTGAGTTCGCCGAAACTTGTTTCCACACCCCTATTTTATGCGGCGGGCGGGCGAAAGTTTCAGGAAATTTCCCTGCGGATGGCACCGAGCGCGTTCTTTTCGAGGCGGCTTACCTGCGCCTGCGAGATGCCCACCTCCGCCGAGATCTCCGTCTGCGTCTTGCCCTCGTAATAGCGGAGCATCAGAATTTTCTTCTCGCGGTCGGCGAGGCGGTCGATGGCCTCGCGCAGGGCGACGCGCTCCGCCCAAATGGATTCGCTCTGCTTGACGTCATATAATTGATCCACGAGTTGCAGGGTGTCGCCCGACTTGTTGTAGACGGGGTCGTAGAGCGAAACGGGGTCGGAGATAGCGTCGAGGGCGTAGACGACCTCCTGCTCCTTCACCTGCATCTCGGCGGCGATGCGCTCGATGGTCGCCTCCTCGTCGCGCTCTTCCAGCCCCTCGCGCACCTTCAGGATGCGGTAGGCGGTATCGCGGATGGAGCGCGAGACGCGCAGACTGTTTCCGTCCCGCAAAAACCGCTTGATCTCGCCCAAGATCATGGGCACGGCGTAGGTGGAAAACTTCACGTTGAAATCGAGGTTGAAGTTGTCTATCGCCTTGATAAGCCCCACGCAGCCCGCCTGAAAAACGTCGTCCGCGTTGGCGTTCTTCGCCCAAAACCGCTTGATAAGGGAGAGGACAAGCCGCATATTGCCGACGATGAATTTGTCCCGCGCCTCCTTGTCCCCCGCCTTCAAGCGGATCATCAGTTCCTCATTCTCCTTGGCCGTCAGTTTGGGCAGCCCCGCGGTGTCCACGCCACAAATATTTACCTTGTTGAGCATACTTTTCCCTCCGCCATAGCAAAAAACTATGTAGCCTGCGGAACAGCAGTGTGCGCAACAGCGGGGCAAATTATACGAGTTTGGAAATTTCCCGTTTGAGCCGCTCGATGATCTTCTTTTCGAGGCGGGATATGTAACTTTGGGAAATGCCGAGGCGATCGGCGACGTCCTTTTGCGTCATCTCCTCCCTGCCGCCCAGCCCGAAGCGCATATACATGATCTTTTGCTCACGTTCGGGCAGTTTTTTGAGGGCTTCCTTCAAAAGTTCCTTTTCCACGTTGGCCTCCACGCCGCCGTACACCGTCTCGCTGTCGGTGCCGAGCACGTCGGAAAGCAGCAATTCGTTGCCCTCGAAGTCGGTGTTGAGTGGCTCGTCGAAGGAGATTTCGCTCTTCAACTTGACCGTGCGCCTCAAATACATCAGAATTTCGTTCTCGATGCACCGCGAGGCGTAGGTCGCGAGTTTGATATTTTTGTCCGTGCGGAAGGAATTGATGGCCTTGATCAGCCCGATCGTGCCGATAGAAATGAGGTCGTCGCTATCCACGCCCGTGTTTTCGAACTTGTGCGAGATGTACACCACGAGGCGCAGATTGTGCTCGATGAGGGCGGCCTTGACCGCCTCCACCTCCTCGCCCTCCTCCATCTTGCGGAGCATCTCCCCCTCCTCCTCGGCGGAGAGCGGCAGGGGCAACGCCTCACTTCCGCAGAGATAGTGAACGACGTTTTCGCTGCCCCGGATGCGTTTCAGCCAAATTTGCAGAATGTTCAGTAGTTTCATGGTCTCCCTCCGTCAACGCGCTATGCAAGATTATGGAATATTCCTTGGAGGCAACTTCCCCCAACGTTATGTACACCCCGTGCGCCGTTTTTCCGTCGATTTCAAGCTCGTCGCATCGGAACACGGGGGAATCCCGCCCGCCGTTCACCGTGCCGACGCGTATTCGCCCCTCCTCGCGGGGATGCGCGCCGAAGAGAGCGAAGATCGCCGCGGCCGAGGCGACGCAGACAGGCTCGCCGCGGAAGGTGAGCAGGTTTCCGCTGTCCGCAAAGCCCTTCCATTTGACCGTCTTTTTGCCCGCCGTGAGGCGACATAAAAAGATGGCGCGTCTTTCGCAGCGGTAGCGGTAAAACCGCTTGGCGCACACGGCGACGAGAATTCCGAAGCCCCCCGCCAGCCCCAAAACAAGCCCCACGGGCGCGCGCTCCACAAGGTAGCCGATCCCCTCCAAGTACGGCACGTCGAAAAAGGAATACGCCGCCGTGAGCAGCCCGCCGAGCGCAAACGTCATGAGGAAAAACGCGGCGGTGGCGACGAGATAGGTCTTTTTCGTGCCCTTGGAGACGGCGAGAACGGCGATGAGCGCGCCGCCTAGAAACTTTACGAAGTACGCCGCCCACACGGGAAGGGGCAGAAGCGGAAAGACGAGCGCTTCCCCAGCGCCCACCGCCGCGGCGAGCAAGAGTTGCCACACCCGCACCCGCCCGCGGGCGCACTTTAAGGCAAGGTACAGTAGTTCGGCATCGAGCAAAAAATTTTCCAGAAACGCATACTCGGCATATACGGTCATTTCCCTTCTCCGTGCAAGGTATTATAAAGGCTCAAACGGCACGAAAAAAGGCATATCCCGTCGGAATATGCCGAAGTTTGGAAGGGGCGCAGAGGCGAAGAGATGTTCAAAAACCTACAATAAGTTGCAAAATTCGCTATTTTTTGCGCGTGCGCTGACTTTTGTTTGCAACACGCGAAAATCGGTTATAATATTTGTGAAGGCAATCAAAGGGCGATGCGATGGAACAGACGGATTACATGAAAAAAATCGAGGAATACGGCGGGGACATTCTCGTCTCGGAGGGGATGCTGTCCGAAAAGCAATTCGTGCAGCACGGCACGACGACGACCTACGATCACTCCGTCGCCGTCACCGAAATGTGCCTCCGCCTGGCGAAAAAATTTCACAGCAAGGCGGACGAGCGCACCCTCATCCGCGGCGCGCTCCTTCACGACTACTTTTTGTACGATTGGCACAAGCCGCACGGCCACCTACACGCCTTCCGCCACTCCAAAAAGGCGCTCGAAAACGCCGCGCGCGACTTTGAATTAAGCCCCGTCGAGCGCAATATGATTTTGAGCCATATGTTCCCCCTCGGCAGGTTTCCGCGTTACCGCGAGAGCGCCCTTTTGTGTATCGCCGATAAAATCTGCTCGCTGCGCGAGACCTTCCACCGCAAAAAACCCGCCCCCGCGCAGACGGAAACTTCCGAAAAATAACGATATATTGTAGTTTTTTGCAAAAAGACGAGAGCCGCTGCCCTCGCCTTTTTTATTCCATATACCGCCCCTCACACCGTCACACACTCCCCGTCGCGCAGGACTAGGACTTCCCCCTTCAGCCCCAAGTCGCAAAATGCCTCGGGAAATTCGGAATGAACGGGAATAATGGTCTTGGCGCCGGTCACGCCACACACCTGACGAATTTGGTCAATATCCGCATGGCCACTCGTGTGCAAATATTGCAGTTTGCTCCCGTTCGCTATCGCGTTTTCCACAAATTTGCGCTTGTAGCCGTCGTAGGCTGCCGAAGTCGCGTCGAGGTATCCCCTCCACATCGAATAAATCAACACATTGTCCGCAAAACTTTCCATCGCACGTCGCGTGACTGCGTTCGCCCGCCCGATAAAGCAAAATCCCCGCTCGGCCATTGTCGTATGCAAATTTTTGCCATAGACGTAAATTTTTCTGCGATTGAAATCGTAAAATGCGCTTCTGCTCGCCGCCGAGACGATGCGCAAAATTTCAAGTTGATACCTCTCCTCGCACACAAGAAACATACGCTCTTCCGCAATGGCGGCGCTGTAAAATTCGGCGATCGTATCGATATTTGTTGAACTGCACAGCACAAAGACGCTCTTATGTTCCCGCAAGATCCCCCTCGCCGCCGCCCCGAGTTCGTGCTCAGTTATTTGTTTTTCATTCCGTCGGCTCATCATCGTGCCCTCAATGATGAGGACATCGATGTTTTTTGCGTATTTTTCAAACACGGCGGGCATCTTGCGGCCGCGTGCCCCATGCATACGGAAATCCCCCGTGTGCAGAACGCGCTTGCCCTCCGCTTCGATCAAAAACATATACGCGTCGAATGCGGAGTGGTCGATGAGGAAGGGCGTTATCTTGATATCCTTGATGAAAATCGGCCTGCCCGCTTCAAACGGGATAAAGTCCTCCACCGGCCGCGCAGGCTCTGGCTCGCGGTCGGCCGCGCGCTGAACAACGGCGTAGATCTCCCTCGCCGCCGCGCCCATATAAATAGGGATCGTGGGCAACACCGCCCCGTACATACCGATATGGTCGCCGTGGTAATGCGTGATGAACACACCATCGCAAGTGGGGTCGCCGCACGTCAGCCCGTCGATTTGCGGCGGCGCGCCCTCCGCCCTCTCCGCCGTCGGAAGTTCCGCGCCGATATCGATTATTATGCGCGCGCTTTGCGTCTTGATTTCGGTAATGCACCCGCCGATTTGGTGCGTCCCCCTGTGAATTTTTATCTCCATATCACTTCAAATAAGCCCATCCCATATTTCACGCAAGGTCGGCTCGCCCGTCGCCCACAGCACATTCCCCCTGCCGAGATTTTTCTCGATCTCCTCCATTGTGTAGGTTACATTCTCCGCTCTTCCGCCGCCCGTTCCGTAGACAAGCAACTTCGTGGGCTCGACGATCGCCTTGGGCGCGCGGTAATTCGTGCCAAACAGCCCGTTTACGATGCGCACATACGCAGAGTACTGTTCGAGGATGGCCTGCCTTTGCATGGCGATGGCCGCCGAGTACCCCTTCACCTGTCCGATGACCTCCGGTATGTGACCAGCCGCACTTCTCACACGGCGATCGGAAAACACCTTCCCCTCCACGAACATGAGCTCATCCGTCGCAGCGTTCAAGAGCACGAGGTCGCATTTGCGCACCTCCCTGCCGCCGAGGTTGACTTCGATATCCAGCACCACGACGTCGGAACGAGCGCCTGCGCCGAATGTGTAGCGGCAGAGCCCGTCCAAGAGCCGGCGCTCCGCATCCCCGCCCTTTTTGTTTGTGAATTTTGCCTCGATCTCCGCCTTGGCCCTGTCATATTCGTTGGAAAATTCCGCCCCGTTGCCGTACCGCGCGTAGTGGCGATCCCGGGCAAACGCGCTGCCGGCAAATTTATAGAGGCATCCGCCCTTGTAATAGAAGTGGAGTTCGTCGACGCGCACGGCGGGAAAGACCTCGCCCGCCAGAACATCGGCCTTCAGGCGGCCGAAGAGTTCGACGTTCTTCCCCGAGGTCATTTTTTGAATTTTATCGTCGTCAAACCGCCGCAAAAAACCCATGTTTCCCTCCAATATGTTGTCAAATACTACCCATGCTCGTTTGAAATTAACTGATTTTATCTTTTAAGATTTGCCGCACATACTCGAAATTTTTGTATCGCACATAAAGCAGATAACTTTCAAGTGGCAAGGCGAATTTAGAGCGAACGCCCGTGCCGTACGGCATCAGCGCACACTCGATATTTTCCTCTTCCAAATTGTCTTTCAGGTTGTCGCCGAAGAGCCTATCCACCTCAGCAACCAAACAAAAATCATCTTCGGTTACGGCGCGCAACTTTTTCCTTCCGCACTTCGGGCATCGTCCGTTTTCGCAGGCAATATTGCAACTCTCGCAAAAATTCATGATACGCCTCTGTGAAATTCTTGTCTTTCGCTATAATCATACCATAATGCTGCGCGGAAATCAAGGTCGGACGAACAATATATGAATGCGACGAATCCCGTAGGGATTTTCCTTATATCGCACCACGAGGGGGCACCTATGCACCGCAAGGAACTACTTCGTCGCTACGCTCCTCGTGCCGCCCTTAGTCGAAAATAGTGCGGGCGGGGCGAATCCCTGCGGGATTCGCACATCTTACGGCGCACCACGAGAAGGGCACCCTTTTGGGTGCCCTTCTCGTGGTGCGCCGTAAGGAACTCGAATCCCTAGCCTTTGGTTCCGTAGACCAACGCTCTATCCAATTGAGCTAACGGCGCATACAAAATATGCAAGCGGCTGTGCCGCAATTACGTATTTATTATATCCCCTTTGAATTTGTTTGTCAACATATTTTGCGCGCCAAAAAACATTATCCACAGAAAATTTCAAATTGTGGATAACGCACGCCGAAAAACACGCGCGTTTTGCGCGTTTTTTGTCGAATTGTGGAATTCTACACCAAAACTTCGGAAAAATTGTGGATAACTTTTTTTGACTTTCGCCCTTTAAGTATATTGAGCGAGGTTTCTCCACATTGAATTTATGCGCCGGTGTGGATAAAAAACGCCGCCCTTTTCCCTTTAATATACTTGTCCGAGGGCGGCAATATGCCAAAATTTTGCGGCATTCTCAATTATATTTTGTGTGCGACTTGAAGAGGAGCGCCATGAGGAAGGAAAAGACGACGGCCGCCGAAACGCCCGCGCTCGCCGCCGCCAGAGAGCCTGTGAGCGCCTGAAAAATGCCCTTCTGCGCCCCCTTCATCGCGCCGTTTGCAAGCAGATACCCAAACCCCGAAATGGGCACGGTCGCGCCCGCGCCCGCCCATTCCACGAGGGGTTGGTACAGCCCGAGCGCCGTCAGCGCAACGCCCGCCAGCATGAAGATGACGAGGATCTTCCCCGCTGTGAGGTCAGTGAAATTGATGACGAGTTGCGCAACTGCGCAGATAAGCCCACCCACAGCAAACGCCTTTATAAACATGAGTAAAATATTGACGTATTCCATATATGTATCGGCGGAGCACCGACCCCTTTACCGCTCCAAGACGACGGCGTGCGCGATGCAGGGGATGCTCTCCCCCTGCCCCGACGAGACGGTGGAAAGAAGCGCGCCCGTCGCCACGAACAGAATTCTGCGCAGCGCCCCCGAGAGCATCTTGCTGTACAGATAGGAGTTGAGCACCACGGCGGAACAACCCGCGCCGCTCCCGCCCTGGTACTCATCCTCGATCACATTGTAGATTATTTCGCCGCAGTCAACGTGTCGCTCGGAGATATCCAGCCCCTTTTCCCACGTGAGATCCTTCAAAATGCGGCTGCCGAGCGCGCCCAGATCGCCCGTCACGATGAGGTCGTACGCCCCGAGATCCTCCCTCGTGCCGCGAAAATGCGCCAATATGGTGTCCGCCGCCGCGGGGGTAAATGTCAATATAACACCATAAAATTTTTGAAAATTTTTTTGGTGAGTAAAAAATACCCGTTGGAATTATTTGCTTCGACGGGTATTTGTGTTACTTGGTTTTTTGAGCGAAATGCATTGACAGATCAGCCCGACGCATCATGACGGGGCAAGGACGCCTCCTCCGCTTACACGATGCGGATATCCATATCGGCCTGAATGACGCCAATCGTTTCAAAATCGGGCGTGAGAAAAATTTCTCCCTCGAGTTCGGCATCCGTCTTGACGTAGACCTCTTTATCGCCGACTGCGCAAACGGCGAATTTTTCCGTACCGTAATCCGCGATCCGCAAAACTTTGGCGGGGATCCCCTTTTCGGTGACGGTAAGACCGTACGCCGAACATTCGTAGCGCAACTGCTTTTCGAACGCCTTTCGCGCAGACAGTGCGGAGATGAGTTTTGCAGAGATGCGATCGGGCGCGGGGAAATCCACGCCTTCGATGTCGAGGAAGAAGCGGATGACCTTTTTCTGCACAGTCTTGCCCTTCTTTTCCACCTCTTCGACGACCTTGTTCTTCTTCATCACGCCGCCGAATGTTGCCGTGAGAGGCATGGGCCGAACGACCTCCTCGCCGTTCCGAATGAGTCCGATTTTTTTCATATCGATGCGGATATTTTCCGCATCGCCCTCCGTAAGCGCAACGGAGAACAACCGCGTGCCACCCACTTCGAGGCTGTAAAGCGTTTGATCCCCTATCTTTTCGGAGGAGACGAGTTTCGCCCGAATAGAGCCGCCGGAACAAATGGCATCGCTCGGCAAAAGCAACTGATATTCGCCGTCCTCGCAGAAGATCGCGGGAGGGAGTTCGGCCTCCTCTCCGAGAAAATGCAATTTTCCGCCCTTGACTTCTGCCTGCAAATAGTTATACTGCGGAATTCTCGGGAGAATACTCTCCTCGGTCTCCTTGTCGAAAATGTGCAGACGGTCGAGATCGAGCGCCGCCTCCGCGATATCCCCGGGCATGAGATCGACGTCTTCCCCGCACTTGATAATGATGCGGGTGGAACTTTCCACATAGCCGTCCCCTTCCATGTTGATGTCGCCGTAAACGAGCGTCTCGTTGCCGAGTTCCTCTTTATGGGAGACCTTGAAGCGGATGACGGCGGGAGAGTTCTTCACCGCCGCGGGGGAAATGGAAATGTTCTCCGCGCGAAGCCCGAAGATGACCTGCTTTTCCCCATCGAGGTAATCGGGGCGCGCCTTATAGAAGTACGAATAAGGAACGGTGACCTCCGCCTCCGAATATGCGAAACGAATGTGAACGGCGTCCCCTTCCCTCTTCATCGTCCCCTCAAAAAAGTTCATCTGCGGCGTGCCGATAAAGCCCGCGACGAATTTGTTTTCGGGATAATTGTAGAGATTCTTGGGGGTATCGATCTGCTGGATAAAGCCGTTCTTCATGACGACGATACGCGTACCCATCGTCATGGCTTCGACCTGATCGTGCGTGACATAGATAAACGTGGTATTCAGTTTTGCGTGCAGTTTGGAGATCTCCGCGCGCATTTGCGTGCGCAGTTTGGCATCGAGATTGGAGAGCGGTTCATCGAGCAGCATGACCTTCGGCTCGCGGACAATGGCACGGCCGAGGGAGACGCGCTGGCGCTGTCCGCCCGACATCTCCTTGGGCTTTCTGCCGAGATATTCGGTGATGCCGAGGATCTCCGCCGCCTCGAGCACGCGCGCATTGATCTCCTCCTTGGTGAATTTTCCGTTGGGGTGCTTTTCATCCTTGGGAATATGGCGCAGCCGCAGCCCGAACGCGATGTTCTCATATACCGTCATATGCGGATAGAGCGCATAGTTTTGGAAAACCATTGCGATATCCCTATCTTTTGGCTCAATATCGTTGACGACGAGGTCGCCGATGGATAGCTCGCCTGCGGTGATATCTTCAAGCCCCGCGATCATGCGCAGCGTTGTGGATTTTCCGCAGCCGGAAGGCCCCACGAATACGATAAACTCCTTGTCCTCGATATCCATGTTGAAATCGTTGACCGCTTTCACGCCGTTTGGATAGACTTTATAAATGTGTTTCAAACTTAATTTTGCCATTTTTTTGTATCCTTACCTTATTTAGATTTTTTGCGTTATGCAAGAATCGCGATAGAGAAACCGGGCATCGAGAGCGAAGAGCCGCTCCCCGATACGCTGCCGCTGATGCAAATACCCTGCTTCAGCTCGCCTTCAAGACCGCCGATCTTCACATTCCCCGAGGAGAAGTTGATAGCGATCGTGACAGAGGAATCGCCGTATGTCTTTTTGACGACGAGCGCCCCCTCCGTTTCGCACGGAACTCGCTCCGCACTCCCGCGCATGATGGCGGGGAAAGCGTTGCGCGCACGGTTGCAGGCCTTGTAATAATTCAATATGCTGTTGCCGTCCTTGAGCTGCGCTTCCACGCTGTCGAACACATAATACTGAAATTGGGTATTCGCCTCGGGCGGATAGATCGCCTTTGTGTCGTCCGTCCAGCGCATACCGACGCGCTTTGCGGGATCGTTTGCAGAGCCGAGCATACCGATTTCATCGCCGTAATAGGTGAACGTATTGCCCGCGTACATGGAGAGCAACCCATACGCAAACTTGATGCGGGTCTCATCGCGCATCAGAACGCCCGCGATGCGAGCCGTATCGTGATTGCAGAGGAAGGGCGCGGGGATATGGCCTTTGGCCATCAACGAGACGGACAACATCGAGTTGAAATACCTGTTCGCCGCCTGCGCGGGAACCGGCGCGACCGGGTGCATCGCATCGGAGAGCACCTGATTGATATAGCCATCCGCCCCCTGCGTGGGGAAGCAGAAGAAACTATCCGCCCCGCTCTCATAGAATTTTTCGATCTCCGAAGCAGCCGACCAATCTTCACCGACGATGTATGCGTTGGGGTTATGCTTGACCGCCTCCTCCTTGATCCAGCCTGTAAACGCCGCGCTCTTTGCCGTGTCGCCGTAGTAATAATAGCGAACTGCATCGAGGCGGAAGCCGTCTACGCCCTTTTTCATCCAGAATTCGATGATATCCGAGATCTCGCCGCGCACCGCCTCGCTATCGAGGTTGAGGTCGGGCATACTCGATACGAACCGCGCCTCGGCGTAGACGTTGCCGTATCTTTCATCGCCGTCCCGCTTGGTCGTGGAGAAATTGTAGTAATCGTAATATTGATCGGAGGTGTTGCCCGCCTTTGCCGCGGCAAGCCCCTTCTGGAACCACGGGTGCATATTTGAGGTATGGTTGACGACGAGATCCATGATGACGCGAATCCCCCTATCATGCGCCGCCGAGAGCAATTCCTCAAAGTCCTCCATTGTGCCGAGATTGGGGTTGATCGCCTTGTAGTCGGTAACGTCGTAGCCGTGATAGCTGACCGTTTTGTTGATGGGCGTGAGCCAAATTCCCGTGTAGCCGAGGTCGCGGACATAGCCGAGTTTTTCCGTGATGCCCTTCAAATCGCCGACGCCGTTTCCGTCGGAATCGCAGAAGGAGTACGGAAAAATCTCGTAATAATTATCGTAGGAATCGTCCACGAGATTTTCCTCGGGCAGCCCATTGCCGCCGCACGCCGCCATGGGAAGAAGCAACGCAAGGCACAGGATCGCCGCCGAAAGAGACTTGATAACGCGCTTCATCGTTTACCCCTTCACCGAGCCGCCCGTGACGCCCTCGACATAGTACCTCTGCAACAGGAAGAACAGAATGGTGATGGGCAGAGATACGACGACCGCAGCCGCGCAGAAGCGCTGGAAGCTATCGCTGTACGCCGTGAGCTGTTCGCGCTGGATCATATCGCGCAGACCGACCGCCACGTTCCAATAACTCGGGTCGCCGTTCGCAATGAGCGAGGCAAACATATACTCGCCCCAAGGCGCCATGAACGCCGTAAGGACCGTATAGATGATGATGGGCTTCGAAAGCGGTAAAATGATCTTGAAGAACACCATCTGACGACTTGCGCCGTCGATGCGCGCCGCTTCGTCGAGCGACTTCGGAATGGTATCGAAGAAGCCCTTGCAGATGTAGTAGCCCATGCACGAACTGCCCACATAGACGAGGATAAGCCCGACGATGCTCATATCCTGCGTTAGCCCCAAAAGTTGGAGAAGGAAGTACATCGCCGTCATGGACATGAACCCGGGGAACATCCCCAAGATGAGCATGAGATTCATGAGCGGCTTACGCAGTTTGAAGCGCAGACGGGAGAGCGCATAACTCGTGACGAGCACGATCGCCGTCTGAATGACGGTGACGCACACGGAGATGAGAAGCGTCCTGCCGTACCAATTCATAAATTTATACGACCCCGTGGAGACGACCTCCCCCGTCGAGGCGCTGATGCCTTGATTCTTGAAGAGACGGATGTAATTATCAAACGTCCACTGCTTGGGGAAGAAGTAGTTGGTCGTAGCGCCCGGCTCGCCGCGGAGCGACTGCAAAATGAGAAAGACGAATGGAATGAGCCAAATAACGCTGATGACGGTGAGAATGACGTAGATAACGGCGTTTGAACCGCGTTCCACCGCCTTTTTGCTACGGAATTTCTTTGCCATTACATGAAATCCTCCTCGTTTTTCACAGATGCCGAACGGTTATACGTGACGAGCGAAATGATGCCCGTGATGAGGAACATGAGAATACTGATGACGGAAGCGACGCCGTACAACTTCTTATCCATGATGAGTTTATACAGCCATGTGATGAGAAGGTCGGTCTCGCCCGCGCCGTCTACACCCACGATCGCCATCGTCGGCCCGCCGCCCGTCAAAAGGTAGATGACGCCGAAGTTGTTGAGGTTTCCGACGAAGTTGCTGATGAGGTAGGGCGTGGTGACGTGCAGAACGTACGGCAGCGTAATTTTGAAGTATTGACGGAACGGGCCTGCGCCGTCAATGCGCGCCGATTCGTACAGGTCGGCGGGGATATTCATGAGAATACCAGAGACCATGAGCATCGTATACGGAATACCGATCCAAATGTTGACGAGAATGATCGTCGCCTTCGCAACGGTGCCGTCGGACAAAAATTTGATAGGCCCGCTTGTGATGCCCCACTTTTGCAGGAGGGAGTTGACGATGCCGTAATCGCCGAGCATCTGCGACATCAAAAGCAGCGAGACGAACTGCGGCACGGCGACCGTCATGATGAGCACGGTACGCCACAGTTTTTTGAGTTTTATCCCCTTCTTGTTGATCATGATGGCAACGACCATGCCCAAGAGGTAATTGGTAAACGTTGCGAAGATCGCCCAAATGACCGTCCACAGGAGGATGCGGCCAAACACCATGCCGAACTGCGTACCGCCCGAGAGGCTTCCGCCGAACACCGCTTGGAAGTTGGCAAAGCCGTTCCATTGGAAGAGGTGCGCGGGCGGCATATGCTGCATATCGTAGTTGGTGAACGCCACGAACACCATGAAGATGATGGGGAAGATCGTAAAGATGACAAGCCCCAAGAGCGGGATGGCGAGGAGGGTTTTATGATACTGTCCGTCGGCAAAGGAATGCAGGTCGTCCTTTGCGGAGGGAAGTCTCTGTCCCGCCTCCTTCATCTCCTGCGCGTAGTAGGCGGCCTTGACGTTAGAGTACCACGCATAGACGAAGGCAATGATGAAGATCATCGTGAGGATGCCGTACAGGAGAATGAGCAAGCTGTTGTCCCCCACCGCCGCGGGAACGTACTTATCGACCCCCGTGACGGGGTCGGTGACCCAGCCCGCTTCCGTTGTTTCGGCATAGCCCGGCCCGCCGAACAGGGCGAGTTGCCCCGCGCCGAAGAGCGCCATAAAGAGAATGAACAAAATTTCAAAAATAAGATAGACGAGCCCGCGCATCACCTGGCCGCGCGCCAACTGGCCGAAGCCCATGATGACAAAGGAAAGCCGCGTTTTCCAATCGCCGTTTTTCATGGCGATCCACAGCTTTTTGAAGATGCCCGAAAAGGCATCCCAAAAGCGGTGTGCGAGAGCGGGGATCGTCGCTGTAAAAAAGTGCAGGAATGTGACGGGCAAATGGCGAAAGAATGTGACAAACCTGTAACAGAATTTCTGCCAACCGCTCATTCCGAGGTATTCTAACTCCGTAACGACCCTTTTCTGTTTCTTTTCCATATTTTTACTCCGAATTTGCAAAGCGGGGCAAAGGAGACCTTTGCCCCGCCTGCTTTACAAACGTATTCCGTTAAAGGGAACGGGTTACTGTGCCGGCGCGACCGATTTCATCGCCGTTACCATCTGTTCAACGAGATCCTGCAATTCTGCCGCAGAGCTGTTAAGATCAAATTTCAGCATTGCCTGACCGAAAGCATCCGCTTCACTCCAATACTTGGAGGGCATCGGGGTTTGAAGGATGGAAGCCGTCATGATCTGCTGCGTCATTGCGCCGACAGCGAGGTTATCCTTCACCTTTTGCTTTGCAGCGACCACTTTATTGGACGGGCCGATGCCGTTGTCATCAAAACGCTTATCCTGCATTGCTTCGCTCGAAAGGAAGGCGGCGAGTTTGTGCGCGTCCTCGGGGTGCTTGGAATAAGCGTTTACGCCAAACAGCTTGTATCCCGCGAAGGAATACCACTCGTGCTGCTCATTGTCAAGCCCTGTCCACTTGGGAAGTACGGTGGCGCCGAAGTCATCGCCGAGCGCGTTCTTGATCTTATCGCCCACCCACGTACCACGAATACAAGCGCCGAATGTGCCGCCGTTCAGCGAGTTATCGATGTCGGTATCGACCCCGATCTTGGTGCAGGATTGCTGCAAGACCCACGCAAGCTCGTAGCCGCCAAGTTGCCCGTAGGAATATTTGCCGCCATCGGGAACTTTATCGAGGTCAACTTTGAGCGAGGAAATTTGCGTTCCATCGTACTTGACTTCGTAGGTGCCGCCCGCGCCGTAGGCGAAGGAGAGCGAGTACCACGAGTTGGTGCCTTCGAAGATGAAATCCATTTTTGCATCATTGCAAGCCTTGATCACACCCTCGACCGTCTGTGCCTGTGTATCGGAGACGACGTCCTTATTGTAGTAGAGGAAGAAGCCGTTGTCCGCCGAGTAGGGATAGCCGTAGTAGTTGTTGCCGAGTTTGCCCGATTCCACCGACGCTTCATCGTCCGTCGCCTTGATGGACGTAACCACGGAGGGAGCCAAGGGAGACAGCGCGCCGATGGAGTAGAGGTTGACGAGCTGGTCGTTGGCGAACGCATAGACGTCCGCGCCCGACTGCGGGTCGTTGCTCATCATGGAGAAGCTGTCGCCCTCGCTGCACACACCGAGTTTGATCTCATAGGTGATCTCGGGGTTGGCTTCCTTGAACGCAGCGACCATTGCCGCAAGGGATTCCTGCTGTGCGGAAGGCGCCCAAACGGTGAGTCCGGGATCCTCTTCGCCGCAAGCCGCAATGCCGAGCACGCCGACCGCGGCAAGCGCGCCGCAAAGTGCGAGTGAAATAAATTTCTTCATAATTTACCTCCTTATTTTTTGGTGGGTCACTGCTTTACCCAAGTGACCGTTCCCGCATCCACGTCAAGGGTAACGGTATAGGTGCCCGCTACGGTGATGTAGATATTATCGCCGTCTACCGCTACTTGACCATTGCTCATACCGTAGGTTTTTCCCCAGTCGATTGTGGTGCCGTCGGCTTCGACATAGGCAACTTTGAAGGCAAAGATCGCGTCGCTGCCGCCTTCGGTCTTAATCCAAGTGAATGTCGTCGTAGCATCGGTCACAACGAATGTCGCAGTGTAGGTGTTGCCGTTACCTTTTTCGAGTTGGACGGCAAGTTCGTTAACCTGGAAGCCCTTATTCCCGTCGTTACCGAACGTGCCAACAATGTAGTACGTGGCTTCTTTGGCGACAACAGTAAACGTATTGTTTTTGGTATCAACCGTAACAACGTAGGTGCCCGGCGTAGCGAGAACATAATTGCTGCCATCCAAGCAGGTGCCGTCCTTTTCCGCACCCCAGTTGGTTTTAACGCCGTCAATATCCCATTTAACTTCGTTCTTCACGATTTGGGCGACTTTAATTTCAACATTTGCAGTCGTCGTGGTGATGGTGCCCTTATAGATGCCGGAATCCGCTTCCGTCTCCGTCATAATGGGAGTGACATCATCAACGAATTTTGACCATGTATCGTTTCCGCCATAACTGCCGACGATCGCATAACCGTTATAAACGATGCCGAGTTTGTCTGCACGGAGGATTTTGATCGTAGGATCGCCGCTATCCACGCCTTCGGTGACAAGGGTGAATTGATAGTTGCCCGCCTGTAACACGGTGTAATAGTCCGCCTCGTAGTCGAATACGCGGCTGCTCTCCATGCCCGTCATTTCCGCATTGGCGACCGTTCCGTTGGTGATGGCGAACTTATCGCCCTCCTCTACCAACAACGTCCCAATAAACACGTTGTGCTCTTTGTATTCGGTTGCCGGCGCCCGCGTGAGATCGATAAGTTTTTCGCCGTTTTCATCGTTGATCTGCCAAGTGGAGCTATCCAACTTATAACCGGTGTTGGCGGATTCCTTGATCCTCGCGTAGAAGCTGGTGTTCTCGTTGATCGTACCCGTGGTGAAGTTGAAGGCAGGTGCATTGTCGTTATCCTTATCCGTCACCCACTTATCAAATTCATAGCAGGTCTTGATATGCTTGTCGTATGTGGGAGGGGTCAAGGGCGCGCCCTTCTTTGCGACTGTCTTGGCGATCTCCGTTATATCGTCGATGTCGTACCATGTAGCAAACGCGACGTCGTACTTTTCGAGACATTCCCACGTGAGGGTGTTCTGCGTATAGTCGGATTCGCTTGTAAGGGTGAGGGTGAGCTTGTACTTGCCGCTCTGCCCTTCCGCAACGATAATGTTGGGGGTCTTTCCGCCACCGGGTGCCTCGGTGAAGATCGGGGTATCGTTGGCGTCCTTCCCCTCATTAGACAGGATATTGGCGCCCATCTGGCCATCCCACGCTTGGTTGTGGATAATTTGGAACTGGTCGCCTTGATAGAAATCTCCCGTGATGGTCGCGGTGTTGCCCGTGCGGGTGAATTTCAGGCTCTCGTCGGTGCTCGTCTGATCCCAATTGCTGATCTCAAGGATGCCGAGACCGCTCCCTACGAGATAGTATTGGATCGCGGTGTCGTCATCGCCACCGCCGCCGCCACCACCGCCGCCGCCACCACCGGGGGGCGTGGTCGGGTCTTTCTTGGCGCAACCCGCGAGCGCTCCGAGCGTTCCAACCGCCATTACAGCAGCCAAAACCGTGGCAAGCCACTTTTTGAGTTTCATTGTTTCATCCTCCGAATAAAAAATTTTTTTACGGGCTTTGCCCGTTCGGTCCGAATTATTACTCGCCCCCGCCCCGCCCGAAGGCGGGAACGGGTTTGAGTTAGGGGGGAACAAGTAAATGTTTTTCAGTAGTTGTTTCGCAACTACTGCGCAAAGGGGGCGCCCCCTTTGCGCGCGACTTTGCGCCGCGTTTTTGTGAAATATTTTCTTTTTATTTTATTTTAACACTAATTTCTATATTTGTCAACTATTTTTTCGAAAAATGTTGACATTTTTCAAAATTTGCAAAATAGGCGGTCGGACTGCTTATTTTTTCACAAATACGTAACAGCTGATGGGCGAAATTTGCTGCGAACCGCTCAAATTTGACTGCAAAACGGTCGTTCCTGCCCTCGTGCCGTCGATGTACAGGTCAAAATTGCTGCCCGCGGGAAGCGCCACGGTCTTTGCCGTCTCGTTGGCATTGTACACAACGAACAATTCTTCGCTTCCCGACCTCATCGTGAACGAGACCATCGCGCCGTCCGTCTTGCAGTTCGAAATGATGCCCTGCGCCGTTGCCGAACGGAGCGTCGGGTGCGCCTTGCGGAAGGCGATAAGCCCTTGATAGTACTGCATCATCTTGTACTGCTCCGAACCTTCCTTCAAGAGATTCCACTTGAGATTGTTCACATCGTCGGAAGCGTTATAGCTGTTCTCGTTGTAAGTGCCGTCGGCGTTCTTCTTCTGGCGGAGCATCTCCTCGCCAGCCTGCATGAAGGGCACGCCGAGCGCGGTCTGAATGATCGCCGCAGAGAGACGGTTGCGGGAGAGGCGGGCGGAAAGCGTCGCTTCCCCCTCTCCGTAGACATGGCAGATGCGATCCCAAAGGGTGTTATTGTCGTGCGCGGAGACGTAGTTGATGACGTTGGTCGGGTTGTATGCCTCCCAAGAGATGTCGCTCTTCGTGAAGCTTGCCTTCACGCCGCCGTTCACGCCGAACATCACTTTGCCGATATTATTATCTTCCGTCTTGGCGCCCGTCGCAAAGCCCGTATCTTTGATGTCAAACACCGAGCCTTTCACGGCGTCGCGGATGACGTCGTTGAACATGGCGATGTTGTTCGTTTGGGCGGTCGAATTCAGCGTTCTAATGTTGTTGAGAATGGCTTGATCGCTCACGGCAAGTTGAACCGTGCCGCCCGCCCAGCCCTCGCCGTAGATGAGAGCCTTCTTATTCTGTTTATAGACTGTGCCCGAGATCGCCTGCATGGTTTCAATATCGTGAATGCCCATTAGGTCGAAGCGGAAGCCGTCCACGTTGTATTGGGTCATCCAATGCTGAACGGACTCGCGCATGAATTTTTGGAACATAAAGCGATCGGAAGCCGTCTCGTTGCCGCAGCCCGAACCGTTGGAAGCAATGCCGTCCGAACTGAACCGATAGTAATAGTACGGAACAATGCGGTTGAAGTTACTATCCAGCCCGCTCGTGTGGTTGTACACGACGTCCATGATAACGCCGATGCCCGCATCGTGCAGCGCCTGCACCATCGCCCTGTATTCCTTCACGCGCACCGCACCGTTGGCGGGATCGGTGGAATAACTCCCCTCCGGCACGTTGTAGTTCAAGGGATCGTAGCCCCAGTTGAAGCCGTCCTTTGCCGCCTCATCCACCGAGGCGTAGTCGAACGAGGGCAGAAGATGCACGTGCGTGATGCCGAGCGCTTTCAGATAGTCGATGCCGACGGGAACGCCGTTCTCCGTGAGGCCCTTCTCGGTGAAGGCAAGATACTTGCCCTTGTATTGCGAGGCCTTGATTTGATTGGAAAAGTCGCGGATGTGCACTTCCCAGATCTCCGCGTCGGTGTAGTTTTCGTAATTTGCGGGCACGAAATTTTCCGTGCTCCAATTGGTAGGCTTGGTCGCGGCGGAGTCCATATCGAGAATCATCCCGCGCTGGCCGTTCAGCCCCGCGGAGACCGCATACGGGTCGACCGCTTCGCGCGTGCCCGCGGAGTTGGTCACCGTGTAGGTGTAGTACTTGCCCGAAAGATTCCCCGATGCGCGGTACTCCCACACGCCCTGTTCGCCGCGCGTGAGTTTGTACGTCCGTGCAATGCCGCCCGTGCCGTTGTCGTAGAGGTTGAGCGTGACGCTCGACGAAGTGGGCGCCCAAAGGCGGAAGATCGTCTCCGTAGCCGTGATCTCCACGCCGAGAGGGCCGTCATAATTGTATTTGTCGCCGAATTCCTTGCTCGAGAAATAGGTGAGCGGGACGACCGTGACGGCGTCGCCGAAGCCATCCACCTTCACGCTGTACGCCTTTTCGAGGGTCATATCCTCCGCCGTCTTGATGGTGAACGTATCCTTGGAGTTCTTCGTCACGCTCGCGGGCGTCTTTTTCGTGCCGATGTAGTTGTAGAGCGTCACATTGCTCGTCGTAGGCTCGAACGAATCGCTGAGGGACACCTTGATGGTGTTCTTATCGATCATGTCTGCGAGCATGACATATTTCACGCGTATCAAAGTTTTACCTCCGTCGTCGCTGATGTAGTTGTTCGCGTCACCCGACTTGGTGTAGATGACCGTCTCGCGCTCGGTGATGGTGATGAAGCGATCCTTATCGGTACCGTCCTTGACGTTAAACCCTTCCCATGTGGGGCTGCCGGGTACGCCGCCGCTGCGGATGATGAACCCGACCTGCGTGATGTTCGACGGGAAGTTGATCACCATCTTCGCGCCGTAGGCGCACTCGTGCAGGATCTGGCCGCCCATCCCCGCGGGAGAACCGTCCCACCACACCCAGACGTCTGTGTTGGCATAGCCGTTC
The DNA here is from genome assembly GCA_947625095.1 of uncultured Clostridia bacterium. GTDB lineage: Bacteria > Bacillota > Clostridia > Christensenellales > Borkfalkiaceae > Gallimonas. The sequence goes on from CANQMX010000008.1 coordinate 40,143, forward strand.
GGGTTGTTATAGTAGATGGTGAGCTGGTTTTTGCCATCTTCAAGCGGAAGCGAATACTCGTCGCCCGGGTTTTCGCCGGGGTTCGGATCTTCGGGCGTCCCGCCGCACGCGCTGAACGTGAAGACGATGGTACACATCAGCGCAAGCAACATGAAAAACCGTTTTTTCATAACTTTTCCCTCTCTGTTTATTTTCTGCCGCTCTCCGCCGCCAACCCGTAAAGGGATTTTTGAACGGCGGAGGACAGCTCTTTCCCTAAAAATCGCAGCGACCAGTTGCCCTCGGAAACGACGGACGGCAAATTCATGCGCCCCTCTTCCCCCATGAAGAGAATATCCTGCATGGGAAGGATCACGGTGTTCGCCCTGCTCGCATACAGCAGCCGCATGATCGTGCGGCAGATCGCCTTATCCGACTTTCCCCTGACGGGCACTCCCGCGCGCACGCACTCCGTTCTGAGGTCGGCGAGCATACGCTTGCGATCCTCATCCTGCATTCCCGAAATGCGCGACATGAGCGTCTCGTTATCGTGCGTACCCGTATATGCGACGGTGTTCGCCCTGTAATTGGATGGCTTGTGCTCGTTATGGGGGTTGCCGTCGAAGGCGTGTTGCAAAATTTTCATGCCGGGATAGCCCGTCTCTTCAACGACCGCACGCACTTCGTCGGTGACGACGCCGAGGTCCTCGGCGACGATCTTGCTGTTTTCGTATCCGCGGAACACCTCCGCGCCAGGGCCTCTTCTCCATTCGCCGCAGCGGGCGTCGCTTCCGTCGGCCGGGATGCAGTAGTAGCGGGCAAAACCGATAAAGTGGTCGATGCGCAAAATGTCATACAGTTTAAGCCCATGCTCGATCCGCCGCCGCCACCATGCGTACTCGTCCTGCTTCATTTTTTCCCAATCGTAGACGGGGTTTCCCCATAACTGCCCTGTAGCGGAAAAAGCGTCGGGGGGAACGCCCGCAAGGGCAGCCGGGGAACCGTCGTCCTCAAGGAGAAACAGCGCGTTGCCGTACTTCCACGTCTCCACGCTGTCCCACGCGACATAGAACGGGATATCTCCCATAATTTCAATGCCGCGATCGTTGGCATATTTTTTCAATTTTCTCCACTGGGCGAGAAACTGAAATTGGGTAAATTGATAGAACAAAACATCTTCCGCGTGGTCACGGACAAATTCATCGACCACTTCACGGTCATACCTCGAAAAGTCGCCCCACGTTTCAAACGAAGCGCCGCCGTGAAAATCTTTGAGCGCCATAAAAATCGCATATTCGCGGTAGCGCTCCTCCCTGATGAACAGCAAAAAGTGCGGATCTTCTCTGTCGAACCGCGCAAACGCCTTTCTGAGCACGGGAATACGGTGCTCATACAGCTTGCCGTAATCCACGCGTCGGGGATCGCTCCCCCAATCCAAATCGGCGTACTCTTCCTTGAGGAGCAACCCATCCCGAGCAAGAAAATCCAAATCGATAAAATAGGGATTGAGCGCCTGCGCGCCGTTGGACTGATAGGGACTGTCCCCAAAGGACGTAGGCTGGAGCGGGAGAACCTGCCATATCTTGCAGCCGCACCCCTTCAAAAAGTCGACAAAACGGTATGCCGCCTTGCCGAATGTCCCGATTCCATAGGGTGAAGGCAGGGAAGAAATCGGCATCAAAATGCCTGCGGTTTTCATATCTTGCCTCCCATATTTCACAATTTAACATAGTTATAGCACATTTTGTAAAAGAACGCAAGCATTTTTTTCGAAAAATGAAAAAATTTTTTATTTGATTGAAATTATATAACTTTTTTCGAAAAAATCTAAATAAAGCTTGACAGCACGCGCGCGACTTGTTATAATACAACCATAAGAAAAAATAATAGTATATATAAGGGTTCATTGGGTTCGATTATGACATTGACAGACATTGCAAAAGCGTTGAATCTCTCCGTGCCCACGGTCTCCAAAGCGCTGAACGGCTCCATGGAGATCGCGGAGGACACAAAAAAGCGGGTATGCGACTACGCGCAGTCGGTCGGATACCGTTCCAGAAAATCGGTGACGATCATCGGGCGGCTCGCCGTGCTGTGGGGCAGGCAGCCGCGCGCGGGCGAACCGCTGCCCGAGATCGCGCAGGCATTCCGCGACGCGGCGGAAAATGCGCGCTACATCGTGGAATCGGACATCATGGATGACGACTTCGATTTGAACGACTACATGGCGGCAAACCACTTCCTCGGTGCGATCCTCTTCGATATCAACTTCCGCTCCCCCATCTACTCGCAACTCAAGCGGACGAAGTACCCCATCGTGCTCGTCGATAACTACATCATCGGCCATCCGCTCATTTCCGCAGTCGGGAGCGACAATATCCACGCCATCGAGGAGGCGGTCGACTATCTTGTGGAACTCGGGCACGACCGCATCGCCTTTTTGGGCGGTGAATTGCAATCCCGCGTGGGGACGGAGCGCCTTGCGGGGTACATTCTCGGGCTTGCCAAAAACGGCATCGAATACCGCTACGATATTACCTATTTCGGGGATTATTCCATGAAATCGGGAGAGGATGCGGCGCGGTACTACCTCGAAAACAACAAGCAATTTTCGGCGATCATCTGCGCATCCGACCTCATGGCGCACGGCTTTATCCGCTACGTTCGGAACGCGGGCAAACGGATTCCCGAAGACATCTCCGTCATCGGCTACGACGATATCGCCATCGACCCCGAAGTGCAACTGACGACCATCCAACAGGATTTCGAGCGGACGGGCGAACTTGGCTTTCAGACGCTCGAACTGCTCCTCAAGGGGCTGCCCTCCCAACGCTCCATGGTCGGCTATAAACTCATCTCCCGCGGAACAACGGCGGCTCACTCCTGATCGATAAAAAAGAGGTCGCCGAACGGCAAATTGCCGTTCGGCGACCTCTTTTTCTTATAACAATTTATATAAGCGCGGATAAGACGCCCCATGCATCCCTCAAATCGCGCGCCCGAAAATCGGGCGTGGGCGGGTTTACGTATTCACCCGATTGCTCCGTTTGCAGGTATAAGCACCGCATACCGACACCGTGCGCGCCGCCCACATCGTCCATGAGGTCGTTCCCGACGTAAACGCTCTCCTCCGCGGCAAGCCCGAACCGACGGAAGCCGCACCGAAAAAAGGCGGGAGACGGCTTTTTTACGCCAACCTCCGATGAAAGCAAGATCCCGTCAAAGCAATTTTCCAAGCCAAGGACACGCAGTTCCTCCCGCGTAAAACACGCCTGCGCGTTGGAAAATAGGAATACCCGCGCCCCTGCGCCGCGCAGAGCAGACAAAAGTTCTGTAGCAAACGGGAACAACCGTAGCCACACGAGGGAGGCCTCGCGGAAAAAACGGGCAAACTCGGAAAGCGCCCTCCCCTTCAAGCCCGTCAGCGCCGAAAAAACGCGCAAAAGGTCTATCTCTCCCCCTTGCGGTAGTTTCTCCGCCTCTTCGCGGCAATGCGCGAGGTACTGTTCTTTTGTAAAAGTCGCACCGCCCTCCGCAAGGCGCGCCCAAAAGGCGGGGCTATCCTCATCGGTGCGGATATCTGCGAGCGTGCCGTACAGATCAAAAATTATGTTCTTGGCTTTCATCTTGGCGCATCCCTTACAATAGCCCGAGCGCGCGCAAAAAGACGGGCGTCTGCTCTCGCCACGATCTTTCGCTGTGCGTGCCGCCCTCGATCAGGCGGAAGGTAAACGGCGCGTCCTTTGCGAGGAGTTCTTTGAAGCACCCCGAAAGCGCCTGCCGCTGCCGCGCCCCATGCCCCTTCAATTCCTCGCTCCCGTAGTCCATATAGATCGTCGGAACAAATTTTTTCCAATCCGCCGCCGCGATCATTTTCGCGCAGCCCTCGGGATCTACCCAAAGGCTCGGCGAGAGCGCAGCCCCGCCCCCGAACACGTCCGGGAAACAGCACAGGCCGTACATCGTCATAAGCCCGCCCATCGAACTCCCGGCAAGAAAGGTGTGCTCCCTGTCGGGCATCGTGGGAAAACGGGCGTCGATCATGGGCTTGAACACGCCGGTCAGCCAATCCATATAGATCTCGCCCTTCCCATCCGACGATCCGAACGGCGAGGAAAACGAAAACGGCGAATATTCCGTAAGCCTGTTCTCCTTATCGCAGTCCACCGCGGCAACGATGAGGCGGGCGCGAAGCCCGTCGAGCGTCTCACTCATACGCCAACTGTCGCCAAAGGGCGCGCGGTCGTCAAAAAACGCCGTCTGCCCATCAAACATATACAGCACGGGAAATTTCCCGTCGGCGGACGGAAGATATACGCTCACTGTCCTCTTTTGTTCTCCGCCGGGCGCGGGAACGGTTGTTTCGAATTGTTTTATCATGCTCTCCCTCTCTTTCCCATAAAAATCGGCGCATACAGCGTGCTCCGCCGAACCCGCCCGATGTTCCGCATTATATCATAAAACCGCCCGCTTTGCAACCGGACAAAAAACATTCGAAACGGTTTGCCCCCATTTCCGACCTTTGAACCCCGCGGCCGCAGTCTTTTTACGCCGTCTCCGACGTCGTCTTGTCCTTCTCCAGCACGTCGCGCAGGGCGTCCTCGTGCTGTTTCAGGTACTCCATCGCCAGCAAAAATTCGTCGCGGCACTTCATCTTGATCTCGATCGCGCCGCCCTCGCAGATCTCGATCTCCTCGACGAGTTCCGTCAAAATCTCTCGCGTGAGCGTCTCAAAACCTTGATTCCTCTTAAAAGCGGCGATAAACCCGTTTGCGCCGTCCTGTTTGGAAAGTCGTTCCCGCTCCGTTTCGAGTTCCTGTGCCGCCCTGTTCGCCCGCTCGATCTGGTTTTCGTATTTCTCTTTCAGCGCGAGGTACTGCCCGCGGCTCAAAAGGCCGTTCTTGTAATCGGGGTAGAGTTCCAAGAGCATCCGCTCGCCCTCCTCCGCCGCCCTCCTTTGGGCGGAGATATTGGCCGCGAGCCGCTCCGACTGCCGCTCTTCCCCCTTCCTCTCGTCGATCGCCTTCATCAGGCGGTCGAAATCCACCGCGAGCGCAATGTACTTGTTGAGAAAGACGAGCACCGCCTTCTCGAGCGCGTCTGCGCGGATCATGTGCTTAGTGCAGCCCGCGTGTGCCTTCCGATAGGTCGAACAGGCGTAATACTCATACGTCTTATACGGCTGAACGACCCGCCGCCTCTGCATCGCCCTGCCGCAGTCGGCGCACCGCAAAAACCCCGCAAACACCGAAAGCCGCGACTCTCTCGGCGAAGTCCGCGTGTCGCGCCGCAAAAGTTCCTGCACGCGGCCGAAATCTTCCTTTGAAATGATCGCCTCATGCGCCCCCTCCGCGACGATCCAGCCGCTCCGCTCCACCGCCTTGGCCGTGTGAACTTTGTAACTGACGACCTCGTTCCTCTTCTGCACCAGATTGCCGATATAGAGTTCGTTCGTGAGGATGCGCCGCACCGTCGAATCCACCCACAGCGCACCGCGTGCCGCCTGAGAATGGCGATATGCGAACCCTCTCTGCCGCTTGTATTCCGACGGATTGGGCACGCCCTTTTCGTTCAGCAGGCGGGAAATGCCGAGGATGCTGTACCCCGCCAAAAATTTTTCATAAATAAACCGCACCGTCTCCGCGGCCTCTTCGTCAATCACCAACTTATGGTGGTCGTCGGGGTCTTTCTGATAGCCGTATGCCGCAAATGAGCCGATAAACATACCGTTTTTGCGGCGGATATCGAGGGAGGAGCGCACCTTCATGGAGATATCGCGGCAATACTCGTCGTTCATGATGTTCTTGAAGGGGACCATGACGGTGTTCATCGAGGCGGGATTTTCGATGCTGTCGATACCGTCGTTCACCGCGATAAAGCGGATCTTGAAGAGCGGAAAGACGATCTCAAGATACTTGCCCGCTTCTACATAATTTCTGCCGAAACGGGACAGATCTTTGACGATCACGCAGTTGACTTTCTTCGCGCGGATATCGTCGAGCATTCGGCTGAAAGAAGGGCGGTCGAAATCCGTTCCGCTCCAGCCGTCGTCGATGTAGCGATCGTAGATTTGAATGGACGGATGCTCGGCGACGAATCTCTCCAAAAGCGCCCGCTGTGAGGCGACGCTCTCGCTCTCCGCCCTATCTCCGTCCTCGCGGGACAGACGAATATACAGCCCCGCGGAAAACGTCGCGCTACCCGAGGCTGTATTATTTTCAAGATATTTGCTTTTTCGTGCCATCATTCACCCCCGATGGGACGAACGCGGCGCTTCAACACACTTCGAGTATAGCACGCGCCACTGAAAATTTCAAGACCCACCGTCATGGTTTCCTCATGGAAATTTTTTCCAGCCCCGATTGAACGGACGGCGCATGGCTGTTTTCAAATGTGACGCGCACCCTCGTCTTGCCGACGCGAAAATGATACGGATCTCCCACCGCCGCAAGATATTTCAGCATTTTCGTCAAAACTTCATCCTCGGCGTTTACCTCGATTTCCCCGATATCCGCACAAAAATCCAACCCCATGTCCTGTTTTTTGTCATTTTGTTTATCTTTTATACCGCTCACCCCTCCACTATCCACAAGGACATTCGCAGCAAAAATATCGTGGTCTGAGAAAAAATTTTTTGAAATTTTTAGAGAAATTCGCTCTGTCACCAATTAGACACTGCGGCAAAATGGCATAAGGTCGCGCCGCTTCATCGAGCAAAACCTTAAAGTCGGCTTCGATCAGTTGGACTTCGATATCGCCTTACTTTTTGAGAAAGGCGTTGTTGTTCTCAGCCGTTTCTCTCGATACACTTGTTCTCCACGATAGACCTTTTTCTTTCCTCTCTGCCTTACGCTTCTCTTTATATCCTCGCTTGAAGAAGTTTTCTTCCATGGTACGAGAGAAGGCAGGTCTCCCGCTTCTCTGCGCACGTTTTTGTGCACAACTCGAAAGTGGGATTCTGCCCACTTTCCTTATCCCGCCTCCCGTTTTTCCGAAAATCGTCCCACTTTTGCTTTCCATTTGCTTGCCATTTGCTTGCCGTCCGAGCGCCCCCGTGACCGCCTTTTGCTTCCGTTTTTACGATGTGTTCATGACGCTTTTCTCCCCCCTATGTTTTCTTTTCGCCGCCGTTTAATGGCCTTCGGAGGAAGTCATAAGTTCTGCATTTGAATCACCTCCTCGTTTAGTATAAGACCTCAACATCACCCCCTTCCCAATATCAAAAGGACACTCGCAACAAAAATATAGGGACTACGACAAAATTTTTTCTCCACCAGGCCAAGGAGACTCAGCGTGAAAACGTAGCGGTCTTAAAAAATTTTCATAATAATTTTTCTTCCAACGCTTTCAAAGTTATTTCTTGCTTGCATCTTTACAAGGTTGAAATAAAAAATACGGCACAAAAAGTGTCGCATATTTTTAGATTTTGGGAGGCAGGATAAGGAAAGTGCCACAACGCACTTTCGCCTCACAACAAGCGGGAAACCCGCATGAAGAAGATTTACAGTGTTGGCTCCTTTAAAAAAGCCAACGCGAAATAATCTCCTCACTTCGTTGGTTGCTGTGTAAATTTTACTTTTTCCAAACCATTTTATCCACGATCCCTGTGTACGATTGAATGATCTTAACGACCTTCGCAGAGACGTTTTCGTCCGTATAGTCGGGTACGGGAATGCCGCTGTTGCCGTATTCGTTCAGCGTAACCGCCGTATCCACCGCCTGCAACAGCGATTTCGTATCGATCCCCGCAAGCACAAAGCACCCCTTGTCGAGCGCCTCGGAGCGCTCGGTAGATGTACGGATGCACACGGCGGGAAACGGCTTCCCGATCGACGTAAAGAACGAGCTCTCCTCGGGCAGAGTTCCGCTGTCGGAAACGACCGCAAAGGCGTTCATCTGCAAATTGTTGTAATCATGGAAGCCGAGCGGCTCGTGCCGGACAACGCGCCCGTCAAGCACAAACCCACGTTCCTCCAACCGCTTTTTGCTTCTCGGATGGCAGGAATACAAAATAGGCATATCGTATTTTTTCGCCATCCCGTTGATTGCCGTAAAAAGCGAAAGGAAATTCTTTTCGGTGTCAATATTTTCTTCACGGTGCGCCGAGAGCAGAATATATTTTTTTCCCTTCAATCCAAGCCGTGCCAAAATATCGGATGCCTCGATTTCGGCAAGATTGGCGTGCAAAACTTCCGCCATAGGCGATCCTGTAACAAACGTTCTCTCCTTGGGAAGCCCGCACTCCGCAAGATACCGCCGCGCGTGTTCGGAATACGCCATGTTGACGTCGGAAATAATGTCCACGATCCTGCGGTTGGTCTCCTCGGGCAGGCACTCATCCTTGCAACGGTTGCCCGCCTCCATGTGAAAAATGGGAATATGCAGCCGCTTTGCCGCAATCGCCGAAAGGCAACTATTGGTATCGCCGAGAATGAGCAATGCGTCCGGGCGCACGGCGCACATCAATTTATAGGAACAATCGATAATGTTCCCGATGGTCGCGCCCAAATCCTCCCCCACCGCATCCATATACACTTCGGGGTCGGCGAGCTTCAAATCTTTGAAAAATACGCCGTTCAGATTGTAGTCGTAATTCTGCCCTGTGTGCGCAAGGATGCAGTCGAAATAGGTCCTGCACTTCTTGATGACTTCGGAGAGCCGTATGATCTCTGGCCGTGTGCCGACGATGATGAGCAGTTTCAATTTTCCGTTGTCTGCAAATTTTACGTTTGCAAAGTCCGTGATTTTTTTCATTTTTTCACCTTTTCGTAGAATGTATCGGGATGTGTGGGATCAAATTGCTCGTTCGCCCACATCAGCGTGATAAGTTTCTCCGTCTCGGAAAGATTGATAATGTTGTGCGTATATCCGGGGAGCATATGCACCGCCTCGATTTTTTCGCCGCTCACCTCAAATTCCATCACTTCATCCGTCCCGATTTTTCTCTCTTGAATGAGCGCGCGTCCCGAAACGACAATGAAAAACTCCCACTTGCTGTTGTGCCAATGTTCACCCTTCGTGATGCCGGGCTTAGAGATATTCACCGAGAATTGCCCGCAATTTTGCGTTTTCAAAAGTTCGGTAAAACTCCCACGCGCGTCCATGTTCATTTTTAGCGGAAATGCAACTTTTTCTTTTGGCAAATAGGAGAGATAGGTCGAATAGAGCTTCTTTTCAAAACTTCCTGCGGGAAGTTCGGGCATCAGAAGCGTCTGCGGCTGATCGTGAAATTCGTAGAGCAAATCCACAATTTCCCCCAAAGTGACTCTGTGCGTCACGGGAACAACGCAATACTCCCCCTCCTCGCGGAAAATGGGTTCCACCCACTCATAGTCACAGCGCACCGCCCGCCCTTCCAACAAATCGAGCATCGAGGAGACGAGGTCGTCGATATAGAGAAGTTCTAGTTCCGTATTTCTGTCGTTCACCGTAACGGGCAAATCGTTTGCGATATTGTTGCAGAATGTTGCCACCGCACTGTTATAGTTGGGGCGGCACCATTTCCCGAAGAGATTGGGGAAACGATAAATATACGTCTGCACCCCGTGCCGCCTTCCGTAGGCGAAAAACAGTTCTTCCGCGGCGCGTTTGCTCTTTCCGTACTCGCTTCCATCAAACCTGCCGCAGAGGCTCGCCTGAATGGAAGAGGAAAGCATCACGGGGCAACTGTTGCCGTGCCGTTCCAGCGTTTTCAGCAAGGTTTCCGAGAAGCCGAGATTGCCCGCCGCAAACTCCGACGTCTCCTTGGGTCTGTTCACGCCCGCAAGATGAAACACAAAATCAGCACGTGCGCAAAACGTGTCCAATCTTTCCGCGGAAGTATTGACGTCATAGCGATAAATCTCGCCGATTTTTAGTGCGGGGCGCGTTCTGTCCTTCCCGTCTCTTAAATTTTCAAGCGCGCAGACGAGATTTTTTCCGACAAAACCCTCCGCGCCCGTCACGAGTACGTTCATTTATTGCCCTTCGCAAGTTCGTCTTTGATGTATTGAAGAGAAGCGATTTTTTCCTTTACTTGTTCGATATCCAACCTTACCGTGTTGTTGGAATTAAACTCCGTAATCTGCGTCAGTTGGGAATTCCCCTGCGTATAGTACTTATCGTAATTCAAATCCCGCTTGTCGCACGGCACTCTGTAAAAATTGCCCATATCGATGGCGCGGACGCATTCCTCTTTGGTGAGAAGCGTCTCGTACATTTTTTCGCCGTGGCGGATGCCGATGATCTTGATTTGCTTTTTGTCCCCGCCGAAGAGTTCGCACACCGCCTCCGCCTGCGTCTGAATGGTGCAAGCGGGCGCCTTTTGCACGAGGATATCGCCGCTCTCACCATGCTCGAAGGCGAACAGCACGAGGTCTACCGCCTCATCCAAAGACATGATGAAACGCGTCATTTTGGGCTCGGTAAGCGTAATGGGCTGCCCGTTTCTGATCTGATCGATCCAAAGCGGAATGACGCTACCTCGCGAGCACATGACGTTCCCGTACCGCGTACAGCAGATCTTCGTCTTTGTCGTCGTGCGGGACTTCGCCACGATGACTTTCTCCATCATCGCCTTGCTTGTCCCCATCGCGTTGACGGGATACGCCGCTTTGTCCGTCGAAAGGCAAATGACCGTCTTGACCTCTTCGTCGATGGCGGCGGTGAGCACATTCTCCGTCCCGAGAACGTTGGTCTTGACCGCCTCGATTGGGAAAAATTCGCAGCTCGGCACCTGCTTCAAAGCCGCCGCATGGAAGATGTAATCCACGCCGTGTATGGCATTCTTTACCGATTGAATGTCCCGCACATCGCCGATGTAAAATTTGATTTTCTCGGCAACCTCGGGCATCTTCGCCTGAAATTCATGGCGCATATCGTCCTGTTTCTTTTCGTCGCGCGAAAAGATGCGGATCTCGCCGATGTCGGTCTTCAAGAAGCGGTTGAGTACGGCGTTGCCGAAACTCCCCGTCCCGCCCGTGATCATCAAAGTTTTTCCTGTAAAAAGTGACATGATTCACCTACCTATTTTTCATTTATCTGTTCCCGTACATTCTTTCGTAATAATTTTGGTATTCTCCCGAAATGATGGTCTCCCACCACTTGCGGTTTTCGAGATACCACTTTATTGTCATTTTTATGCCATCCGCGAATTTCGTCTCGGGAAGCCAACCAAGTTCGTCGTGGATCTTTGTCGGGTCGATGGCATAGCGCATATCGTGCCCTTTTCTATCCGCAACATAAGTAATCAAACTCTCGGGCTTCCCAAGTTCCTTGCAGATGAGTTTCACAATGTCGATATTCTTCATCTCGTTATGCCCACCGACATTGTAAACCTCGCCCATGCGCCCCTTGTGGATGATGAGGTCGATCGCCTTGCAGTGATCCTCCACATACAGCCAATCTCGCACGTTTTCCCCCTTCCCGTACACAGGCAGAGGTTTATCGTTCAGAGCATTTGCGATCATGAGAGGTATCAACTTCTCGGGGAAATGGTACGGCCCGTAATTGTTGGAGCAACGGCTTATCGTTACGGGCAGACCATACGTTCTGTAATAGGCGAGCACCAAAAGATCGGCGGAAGCCTTAGAACTCGAATAAGGACTGCTCGTATGAAGCGGCGTCGTCTCGGTAAAGAAGAGATCGGGACGGTCAAGCGGCAGGTCGCCGTACACCTCATCGGTAGAGACCTGATGATAGCGCCTTATCCCGTATTTGCGGCAGGCGTCCATCATCGTAGCCGTGCCGATAATGTTGGTCTGCAAAAAGACGCCCGGATTTTCGATGCTCCTATCCACATGGGTCTCCGCGGCAAAGTTTACGACGATGTCGGGCTTTTCCTCTTCAAACAGGCGATAGACCGCCTCCCTGTCGCAGATATCCGCCTTAACAAAGCGGAAATTGGGGTTATCCATGACCGAGACAAGTGTGGAAAGATTGCCCGCATAGGTGAGCTTGTCCAGACAAATGATGCGGTAATCGGGATATTTTTTCAGCATATGGAAGATAAAATTGCTGCCGATAAACCCCGCACCGCCCGTTACGATGATGGTCATTTATTTTCACCTACATTGCTTATAATTTTTTCGTTTGCGACATTTTTTAAGTGCTGCCCATACGGGGAATTGCCATATTTTTCCGCCGCGCTCAAAAGCGCCTCTTTTGAAATCCACCGATATCGATATGCAATTTCCTCCGGTGCGGAAATTTCTACGCCTTGGTTCTTTTGCATGATGCGCACAAAATTTGACGCGTCAAATAGGGATTCCATCGTTCCCGTATCCAGCCACGCAAATCCCCTTCCCATCAATTTAACTTGCAATGCGCGCTCCTGTAAATACATCTCGTTGAGCGACGTGATTTCCAACTCTCCGCGAGAAGATGGTTTGACTCGTTTCGCTTTGGCGGCCACTCCTTTGGGATAAAAATACAATCCCGTAATTGCATAATTGCTCTTCGGGTTTTCCGGCTTCTCGACGATGGAAACTACGTTTCCGTCCTTATCGAATTCCGCGATGCCAAACCGTTTGGGTTCGTTAACATAATACCCGAAGACGGTTGCTTTCCCATTCTCGGCCGAGCGAACTGCGCTTTGAAGAACGGAGGAAAATCCTTCCCCATAGAAAATATTGTCCCCCAGAATCATCGCGCACTCTTCGTCGCCGATAAATTCCTCACCGAGAATAAATGCCTGCGCCAAGCCATCTGGCGACGGTTGTACCCGATACGAAAGTTTTATACCGAACATCTCGCCATTTCCGAGAAGACGCTCAAAATTCGGTAAATCGGTCGGGGTAGAAATAATTAAAATCTCCCGTATCCCCGCCAGCATCAAAGTCGATAACGGATAGTAAATCATGGGCTTATCATAGACCGGCAACAATTGTTTGGATGTAACCATTGTCAAAGGGTATAGTCTCGTTCCTGCTCCGCCCGCCAAAATAATTGCTTTCATCGGTTTCTCCCGTTACTTATTTGATTGCCGCCCGCAACACATCGATATTTGCTGCATAGTCGTCCACAGTACCTCTGAAAATACTTGATGTTCCGGCCACAAAAATATTTGCACCGCACATTTTCAATTTCGCGGCATTTTCCGGAGTAATATTGCCATCTACCTCCAAAGCGATGTCCTCTTTGTTGTGTTCCCGCAAAAAATTTTGGAGTTTTTCCGCCTTTTTTAAGGTGCTTGGCACAATTTTTTGGCCGGCAAACCCGGGATTGACCATTAAAAGATTGATCCCATCCAAATAATCAAGCACTTCTTCCAAAACATAAATCGGTGTTGCGGGATTGATTGCCAAAAAACACTTGCAGCCATACGATCTCAAACGATCCAAAACGCGTTGAACCTGATATGTGCTTTCATAGTGGACCGAAACAATATCCGTTTCCTTGATTCCGATATGCTGTAATTTATATTCCGGATCCGTTATCATCAAATGGATATCAAGAGGGATGTCCGTCAAATCCCTCAACCCTCTGATGTAGTCCACGCCCAATCCGAAATTCGGCACAAAGGCGCCATCCATCACATCGATATGAAGGCGCTCGATTTTCTTTTGCTGAAAGATGTCAATCGTCTTTGCAAGATCTACGAGGTTTGAACACATCATCGATGCGGAGATTTTTCTTTGGTTCATAAGTCAACTCCAATTTATCATTACTTTACAATAAGGTTCCGAATTGTTTTTCATCAAATCCAATCCTTCTGCCAACCGTTCTTTGGGAAAGATATGCGTCACCAACAAATCTGCCCGTAGTCTCTTGGTTTTTAATGCGTCGAGCACGAGATGCCACTCCGAACGGTTCGGGCCGTCAAAGGATGAATTCCATGTGCCCAACACGCAAAGTTGTTGCCTCAGGATGCGCCAATAGGTGTTCTGCTCAATTGTCATATCGGAGTACGGGTTTCCCATCAATACGACTTTGCCGCCCGCCTTTGCAAGGGAAATGGCTGTATTCAGGGCTTCCTGAGTGCCAACCGCCTCCACCACGACCTCAAAAGCGTCACCCTGTCGATCTCCTCCGATATTATACTCTATTCCGAGCTTTTCGGCAATCTCTCTTTTATTTTGATTTCTTGCAATCATACAAACCCGTGAGGCGCCTTGAATGGCAGCCCATTGCGCAACGGCAAAAGCGATCATCCCGGTTCCGACAACGGCAACCGCGTCTCCCTTTTTGATTTCGGCGCGATTGATACAATGCAATGCGACCGAAAGCGGTTCAAGCATTGCCGCTTCCACAAAGCCGATCTCTTGGGGAAGCTCGATTAAATTCCATGCGGGAACTGAAACGTATTCTGCAAAGCCACCGTCACACCGCGATCCCAAATAATTGTAGTTTTCGCACATCTCATACCTTTTTTCAAGGCAACGCGGACATTGTTTGCAGGGGATAAGAGGGAAAATCCCCACCCGTTTGCCGATCCATTTTTCGTTCTGTTCATCGGCAACTGCCACCACTCGTCCGGAAAATTCATGCCCCGGAATGGTTGGAAAATGATAGGTACCCTTCTTAAAGATGCGCGGAATATCCGAGCTGCAAATTCCGGATGCCGCAACTTTTACCAAAACCCAATCCCCTTTGATTTCGGGAACGGTTCGCTCGGTATATCTTAAATCGTTGACCGCAACAAGCTCATATGCTTTCATTCTATACCCCCTTTTACGATGAGTTCAAACCGATGCAAATCTTCAATCGTAGTGATTTTGAAATTTAACGGATCGCCCTCTATGAGCTTGATTTTCATTCCGTTCCCGAAAGCGATTTCGCTCGAACCATGTACAGCGGCCAATTGTTCTTCCGTAAGCCCGCAATGTATGCGAAAATACTCCGACAAGTCAAAACACTCGGGCGACTGCCCTCCGAAAAGACTGTCGCGATCCAACAATCCCGTAATGCTCCGTCCATCCTCGCCGGTGTATATCGTATCGGTAACGTGCAGTGCCGGCATAGCGCCGTTGTATTCATCGGAATAGCCAAGGCATTCACGAATCAACCGCACACTGACAAGAGGCCGTACCGCATCGTGAATCAGTACCCTATCCCCTTGCTCGCAACCCATTTTGACGCAAGTCTTTAATCCCTCAAATACCGAGGCCTGCCGCGAGCCACCGGCCTCTGCAAACAAACAGGGCTTCTCCGACGGAATGTGGGAAATCCACTCGTGCAATTGGGTATGCCACGATTGTGCGGCAACGATGACGATGGCGTTGATCTCTTCGCAGGCAAAAAACTTTTCCACCGAATACAGAATGATGGGTTTTCCCTCCACATCCACATATTGTTTAGGCAACGTCACGTTTTTCATGCGGCTTCCTATACCGCCCGATACAATAACCGCGTAATTCATACGTTTTCTTCCCCTTCCGCCTCATATGCCTCCATTTCATGGTGGATGCGCCGCTCCTCCGGAGGCAATTGCATATAGTCCCCATATATCGATGTAAGATAATAATCCGGCTTGTCGGTAGCAAAAAATTTGCGCCCGCAAAATGTCACTTCGTTATCAAAACCGAAAACGATTTTCGGCATGATCTCAATTGCTCCGTAGCCCGCCACAATAACGGCATTGTAGCGCGTCGTCCCAAACTCATATTTTTCGGCCATCTTATCGACGCGTTTTATCAGGCGTTTTGCGGGCATCATTTTGTTTGCGGCGGAGGCGAGTCGCCAAAAACATTTCATGAATATGCCCATTTTTTCGTTTCGCTTATATTTTGCCACACGAAACCCGTACAACGCCAGCATACGCCGCCTCGTTTTTTTACGATGTTTCTCTTGTTTGATTCTATCATCGGGCATTCCATCAATGGGAAAAACATCGATATACAGATGAGTGCGGATCCGCTTACCCTCTGGAAACTCGATAAGCTCCGTCCGCAAATCGCATATTTTCCCATATGCATGGATCGTATCCAAGTTGTTGTACGGGGTCTCCAATCGATAGTAAGAGGGAAACTCTGCTTCGGCGATTTCCATGAGTTTCTTATAATCTGGCCGCGGCATCTCTACATCGATATCATCGTCCCACGGTATAAATCCTTCGTGCCGCACCGCGCCGAGCAAAGTACCGCCGCATAGGCCGTAGCGTAAATGATGCTTCCTGCAAATGCGGTCAAACTCGCATAAAATCTCAAATTCTTTTGATTGAATTTCTTGTAAATTTAATTTTCTCATATCTCTTTCTTCTTTGCTTTGCATAGGAATGTCTTTGCTGTCTTGAATGCGGTTTTGATTTCATTACGGTTCGCTATGCCCCACAGAACAAGGAATGCCAAAATCGCAGGAACGATCAACCACCACTTTCCGAAATAAAAACAAAGTACAGTGAGAAGCATTTCCACCGCAAGTAGTAAAAGCGCTCCGCATTTTACACTTATTTTGTACTTTCTTCTTCCGGCAATAAAACGGTATAGTCCAGCAATAAAAAAGCCCACAAACAGGCCCAAGCTCGCGGCATCAATCCCGATAATCTTCGTAAGAAACAACGATATCACAATGTTAGCGGCCGCGCCAACAACTGTGGATAACAAAATATGTAGGCCTTTCTTGCTCACCGCAATCACGACGCTCAACATGCCGGAGAACTCGGAAACAAACGTTGCAAATATGGCAAGCGGCAAATATTGTACCGTATCAGTATATATCGCGCCACCTATAATTGGCGCCGCATAGTATAATACAAGACAATATACAGGGACAAGTAATCCAACGAACCGCACAAACGTATTGATGTAATATGTAAATATTTTATCCCGTTCCTCGCTATTTGCGTTTTGGAAAGCCATCTCCTGCCATGCCAGGGAGAATACGGAAATCAAAACTGATAAGATACTCGTAAATTTCAATACAAAGGCGTAATATCCGCTCACTTCTTCTCCCAACTGCCTCAATACTACATTTTTGTTGAACGTTCCCAGGAACAGAAAGGAGAAAGAATTGACCATCAGCGGGATACAATATAAAATCATCTCTTTGATTTGCTGTTTGGATATCTTCTCCTTAAACGAACGGATCACCGCTCGCGTCCTGATTTCAGAATATACGATGGCACAGGCATATCCTATGATCTGCGCCACCAAAAGGCTTGCGATCCCGCGCTTTAACACCACAACAAACAACACGCCGAGCCCGCAGGCTAACACGGTGCTTATCACGCCGGAAATCACATAGTCCACGTTCTTACCAAGCCCTCTGCATATGCTGTTATATACCGTGAACAACAAATACAACAATCCATACACGACCGTAAGCGCCACAAACTTCAGTTCCATGATCTGTGCCAAGACCACAATTCCGACGGCATACAACACAAGCAAAGCGGGCAGAATGACCAAAAAACTCTTTATGGGACGATACGGTCTTTCATCGTCGAATATAAATCGGATGATCCCGGACCACACCTCTACAAATGTGATGGAAACCACCATCGTTATATTGGAGATCAATACATCGTAGTAACCATAATCCGCGGCCGAAAAGCACCTCGTATAAACGGGCACGAGAAGAAAGACTATGATTTTCGAGAAGAAAATTCCCAATCCGTAGATAATTAACTTTTTAATCATTTGGAATCAGCATCTCCCCTCAGAAAAAGAACTTGTACGGCACGGTTTGCCCTGCATTTGTGGATAGGTAGTAGATGAAGAGCACAATGCATAGTACGGCGATCAAAACTTTGTATGGGAACGCCGAATTTGCTTTCTTGGGCATAAGTTCCGGAACAAGAAGCAGCACAAAATAGTCAAAATAGTACCCGAGCCGGAACATATACGGTATATACATCGAAAGAAAGCCACAGTAGACTGCAACGGCCATCATGGTAG
Source organism: uncultured Clostridia bacterium (assembly GCA_947625095.1). GTDB lineage: Bacteria > Bacillota > Clostridia > Christensenellales > Borkfalkiaceae > Gallimonas. The sequence goes on from CANQMX010000008.1 coordinate 57,935, forward strand.
CGAGTATCGCTAATTTTCTTCTCTCCATAACAACCGCGGCGCCCCCTACCGCGTTCACCATTTTCCCTTTTGCCGTCGCTACGATTGCCTGCGCCTGACCCGCCGCCCCCGATTTCGGCCTTTGTGTACCCAAACGATATACAACGACGAGCAGCATGATCGTTTCGGCCGCCATAAAGACCGCCCTCAATGACCCTATCCCGACATCATAACGGATCGTCGAAAAATAAATCCGATATGCCGGCAATATCTTCAAAACCCCTTCCAGAATTATATTCAGGAACGGCACTGAAGCAAGGCACAGAAGAAAGATCCATAAACTACCCGTACTGTACCTACTAAACAAAACCGCCACCAACAGCACGGCCGCGAAAATGATTGCCGTATCGTGGAAGAGCATACTGACGATAAGCACCAGAAACGCTTTGAAGTACTTGCGCTTCAGTAGCAGGGGATACATCCAAAAAATTATCCCCATCATTATGAACTGTCTCCACGATACCATCGACGTCAGAAAAAAATTCAATCCGAAAAACAAAAGCACACTGATCAACGGATCTTTGGAATTTTTTTCGATAAATTTAATATGAAGACTTACGATCAGGATGCTGATGACAGCGATCAAAACCTGCGGATTGTGCGTGATCCTCGAAAGAATGATATTGATAACACTATATCCCAATTCAACGTCGCGCCACGGATGATGGAGACTCTGTATGCTTTTGATATCGCAATACTCGCGGAACCATTCAACATAGTGGCTCGTGTCCTCCCCTATGCTGACATCGCGCAAACATTGCACCAAGGACATCAAGACAATGGTGATGTTGCAAAATATTCTCTTTTTTCGGGGAGTGATCCCTGAGGAAAAGCACAGCAATCCAACAAGGATGATCACCACCAGCAAAATCAAATATATGAGCATTCCGAAATCTAATTCTCCGATTTAGCCCGTTTGAGTCTGTCGCAAATTTTTATGATTGCATCAAAATAACGTCTCGCCATCTCCTCGATGGTATATTCCTTCATACGCTGCAGCCCAAGCTCTCCCGCCCGCTGCAAATTTTGTTCGTTGCTCATGAAACCCATGATCCTTTGCGCCCAAACCGCCGGCGCTTCCGAATCTATAAGTTCCTTCCTTTCCAACAGCTCGAATCCGGCGCCGCATTGACCGCTCGTAATCACCGGCAACCCTTGCGACATCGCCTCATTCACGACAAGGCCCCAAATATCCTCCCGTGTCGGAAGGACGAAGACGTCGGCCATTCTCATCCATTCCAATACTTTCGCTTTTGGCATAAATGAATGGAAGCGCACATTCTTTTTGGGCGTTTGCCCAATAATATCCAACAAATCGGGCGTCGGTTGGCCGCCGACGATATGCACGCCGACGTTTTCGGGAAGCAAGGCCGCGGCCTTTACCAAAATATCCACTCCCTTTCTTTCCGATATACTGCCGACAAAAAGGACGATATATTCCTCCGAGAAAAGCGCTGTGTCCCGCATCCCGACTTTTTCACGGTGAGAAAGCGCGCGCGCGGCAAGATCTGCTTCCCGCAACGATGTAAACGGATACCGATAAATTGACGGCGCTCCTTTGACATATTGGCGGAAATATTCGTCCGTGACTTCACCCGAAGAGAAAAATCCGCAAGCGCGCCGAAACAATCTTTTTTTGATAAAGCGTTTGAACGCGCTTTCCTTGTGAAGCAGTGCGCCGTCCGCGTGTATTACGTAGGGGATTTTTTTTCTTTTCAAGCGCTGTATCGCGATCATCCCGGTCGGGGAAGAATAATCTCCCACGATGACCAAATCAAAATCGCGGGTGAGATATTTGCGCACGCCAAAGCAAACCGCCATCTCGTCCCCGTATTTTTTTCCGTCTAAAAATACGGCTTCAAATCCTTTCTCCTCGGTTGAAAACCATTCCCCCTCTCGATTGTCGGCTGTTTTTCTCTCAAACAGCACGGTGAGATCGACATACTTCCCCAACTCGTTATAAAAATCCACGGTATACGGCGCGGGAATATTCGTAAGATATAAAATTCTCGGTCTCTTCTTTTCCATGTGGCTCCCGTTTATTCTGTAATGCCCGCGTTTTGCGTTGCTTTGATCGCTTTTTTGATGTGAACGACATCGGATAACGTGCGCACTCTGAAGGGCATGATATAGCGTTGAATAAACGCTTTTAGTTTGTTGCTCGAATAGCTCTTCCTCGTAGAAATATCCAGCCCGTATTGTTCACGCAACATTGCTCTTACGCGAGACAAATGACAAATATACGGGTAATAGACGGCATACTTCACTTTTTTATCTCTGCATTGTGAATTGATGTTGACCGTCTTTTCGCTGATATATTTGTAATTTTGAAAATGATAAAAGATGAGCGGGATCTCCTTCCCCGTAGGAAGGTGCTTCAAACAAATGTCTCCCCCCTCCGAAGCCAAGCGGTACTGTTTGAAATTCCAAGGAGCGACTCCCGCGCCGAGATGACCCACCACGTGCACCTCCTGAAACAAAACCGAGAACATCTCAAGATATTTCTGGTCTCCGTATCGCGCCATATGCGCCTCTGTAGCCGGCTCAAATTTTTGATAACACCACTCGAAGCACCTCTCTTTCCACCATGAAAGTACTTCTCTCGCCCCCTCGGAATTTTTGAAAAAATTAAATTCGACGCAATATTTCCCACTCGTTTCCGTATCTTTTGCGTCCGCATTGTAGCGATGTTCCATAATCGCAACATCCGAACCGCTTATCGCGATCTCTTCAAACAGCACAGCGGGATCATGGTAAAAATATAGGTCGGCGTCGATATAGGTACAATCCGCAAGATGATACGTATCGAGGAAAAATTCAATCGATGCGGCCGTACAGGTCCAACAATACTCTGCCTTAGAACGTACTTTCTTCAAATCCGAAAGTTCGGGATACCGCTCCTCCAATTCCGAAACGGTGTTCACCGTGATACGCTCCAATTTCATCGTGGAAAGAACGGCGTGCGCCCTCTCATCAAAGCACATCACATAAACGGTAAAATCTGCCTTGACGCGCACAAGAGATTCGTACATCGCCAAAAATTTATCCAAATAATTGCTGTCAAACAAAGTGCAGAAGTTAATCATCCGACCTTCCCATGATTTCCCCGTATTCTTCGGGATCTCTGATATATTCCGTCGCGTCGTAATGCGTATCGGCAAATATCACCATCACGCAATCGTCAGAAAAGTCATACATTTCTTTCCATATCATTTTGGGGATATACAATCCCGATGTGGGATTCGCAAGCTCATAAACCCGCGCCGTATTTCCGTCAAAGACCTTTACTTTGGCTCGACCCTTTACATTCACGATCACAAAATCGGACAAGCGATTTGCGTGCTTTCCCCTTACGGCATTCGCGTCCGTACCGTAAGTATAGAAAACTCTCTTGATGCCAAACGGGATGGAGAGGCCACCCTCGACGGACGCCATCCCCCCCCGATCATCTCCGAGCTCCTTGAATTCTATCAGTTTGCAGTCGTCTACCGTCGGTTTCAAAATTTACCCCTCAAATGCATTCAGACATTCGATTACATATTTCTGATCCTCGTCCGTCATGCCGTTGTATATCGGCAACGAAAGCACGGTATCGGCATATTTTTCGGTGATTGGCAATGTTCCCCGCGCGATGTTCAGATGTGCATATGCCTCCGATAAGTGCGGCGGAATGGGATAGTGAATCAGCGTACCGACGCCACGATCCGCCAAATACTGCATGAGCGCTTCCCTTTTTTCGCAGCGAACTACATATTGATGCCAAACGGAAGTGCTGTCTTTGGGCACGGTGGGCAAAACAAGCAACGGATTTTTGATTCCCTCTGTATATTTTCTTGCGATCTCCGCTTTTTCCGAAGTGATTTCTTCGATATGATTTAATCTTACCCGCAACAGCCCCGCCTGCAGCTCATCGAGTCTCGAATTCGCTCCGACGACCTTGTTGTAATACCTCTTTTCGCTTCCGTAATTACGAAAGGTTCTAAATTCTTTGGCCAAGTCTTCATCGTCCGTGACAACTGCACCCGCGTCGCCGAACGCGCCCAAATTTTTGGTGGGATAAAAGGAGAAGCAGCCGACATCGCCGAATGTCCCCGTCATTTTTCCGTTGTGTAAGGCGCCGTGCGACTGTGCGCAATCTTCAATCAATTTCAAGTCGTATTTTTTGCACAGTGCAACGATTTTGCTCATATCCGCGGCCACGCCGTAAAGATGCACGACCATTATGGCCTTCGTTTTTTCCGTAATCGCCCGTTCGATCTTGTCCGCGTCTATCGCGTAATATTCATCGGGTTCAACGAATACCGGCGTCGCGCCGTTGATGGTGATCCCCATGACGCTCGCTATGTAAGTATTTCCCTGAACGATCACCTCGTCGCCCTTTCCGATGCCGAGAAGCCGAACGGCGATCCAAAGCGCGTCTAACCCGCTGGCAAGCCCAACGCAATACTTCGCGCCAACATAGGCCGCAAATTCCTTCTCAAACGCCTCTACTTCGCCTCCAAGAATATACCTTCCAGAGCGGAGAACTTCAAGCGCTTTCTCCTCAAACTCTTTTTGGTATTTATAAAAGCCGAGATCCATTCTATTTGGACTTACATTCATATCGCTTCGCCATCCTGTTTACCGATAAATTTCATAATCAACCGATAGCTTGTTTCCACCATGAAATGCTCTTTCAGATATCGTATGGCGACCTGCCCCTTCTCGTCGCCATCCCGCAATGCTCTTTCAACGGCTTTCCCGAATTCTTCCACGCCGTTGCTTTCGCACCGCCAGCCGAACCCGCCCTCTACGATATCTTTCCCGACGTCGGTGTTGGGATCGGTGCAGGCAAGGACGGGCAATCCCGCCTGCATATAGGAGAGTAGGCGCGAGGGATAATTGGGCACGGTAAAGCGGTGGTCGAGGAAGAGAAGTCCCACATCGCACGCCGCGAGCATCGCGTCGAAATCCTCGCGCGGGAGACGCTTCATCAGTTTGACGTTTGCGGGCTTGTCCGTCTCGACAAACTGTTCGAGTTTTCCGTATTCCGTCCCGTCGCCGAGGAGGAAGAAAAACGCCCGCTCGTTCCTCTTCTGCGCTCGCAGGCACTCAACGATAAACGGGATATCCTGCGGCTTGCCGAGATTTCCGCCGTAAACGAAAATCGTCTTGTCCTGCGGAAGTCCGTACTTTTCCCGTATTGCCATGCGCCCCGCTTCGTCCAAAGTAACGTCCTGTGGCTCGATGCTGTTGGGAACGACCGTCACTTTTTCCGGCGCGAGTCCGGAATTGTGCCCGAGGATATACTCCCGATTGGCCTTGCTCATGCAACCGACATAATCGGCATTGCGGTAAAACTTTTTCTCCTTTTTTTTGAAATGGCGGTAAACGATCCCCATCAAGCCGCCCGTCCCCATCATGTCGATGTCGACGGCGTTCTGCGGAAAAATATCTTTCAAAAGGAGATAGTTGATTGCCCCATCGCGTTTTTTGAAATATGCCGCCGTCTTTGCATAGCAAAGATTGGAGCATATATTTATGATGAGATCGAATTTCACGCCCTTGGCGTATTTCTTGACAGCTTTGATCGACTTTTTTTCGAGGGTGAGAAGGTTGATGACCTTCTTAACCCTCCCCGTCTTTTGAATTTGGCCGTTTTTTACTTTGATGATATGAACGCCGTTTCTGTCCGTCACACATTCCGTCTTTCCCCTGCGCGTCGGCGTCACAGCGTAGATCTCATGCCCGTGTCGGCGGAATTCTCTCACCAGATCGGCATAGAGATACCCGTCGTCGGAGTTTTCCATTTCGTACAAAAATGAAAATAAAATTTTCATCGGGTCTCATCCTCGGCAGAATTTTACTTGTACATTATACTACACCCCAAAATGAAAAGCAATGAATTTACGCAAAATTCCTCGAACGCGGGCGCTTTTTCGCCCGATTTTCGCCCGATTTTCGCCCGAAAAACGGCAAAAGCGCAACTCAAAGCACGGCGATCGCCGCCAAATAGCGCATATAAAACACGGGCGAAGCGAGGCACGCCTCAAAGTCGTAGTCCATGCCCGCAACCGAATAGCGCCTGTAAATTTCAAAGACCCACGCACCGCGCGCCCCGTCAAAATAAATCAAATCCACCGTGCCGTCCTCGTAATCGCGGCGGATAAAATCACTGCCCCCTCTTTCAAATGTCCTCTCGGTGAGAAGGGCGGGCGCGTTCTTCCGCGCAGGCGGTTCGCCGCATCGCGCACCCCTTTTTTCCGCCCCCATCCTCATCATTTGCACCTCCTCCGTAATTGCGGAACGGGGGCAAAAGTGTGTTGAAGCGCCGCGCCGTCCGCAGATCTATGGTGCTATTATACCATCTACGGGGGCCATGGCGGCGCCCATGTTGTTGACATCGGTCACGCCGAAATCGACGACCTTTCCGAGCGTCGCCGCCGTAATTCTGATGCCGTCTCCCTTATCGGAAAGCAGCGCCGCGCCTGCGCCCGTCACCGTCCACTGTGCCTGCGGCGGGCGGGTGCAGCCGAGTTCGAGGGGGTAGCGGTACTGCCGCTCGGCGGAGGCAAAGTGGCTGCCCGTTGCGGCGACGACGCGGTGCATGAGGCCGCCGTTGATGAAGGCCGCCCCTACCGCAAGGCTCTCCGCCATGGTGGAGCAAGCGCCGTAAACGCCCAAAAAAGGCACGGAAAAATCGCGCGCCGCAAAACTTGCCGAGATAATTTGGTTGAGCAGGTCTCCCGAGACGATGCAGTCGATCTCCTCGCGCTTGAAGCCGGCATTGGAAATTGCGCCGTCGATGACGTGGGAGAGCATTTTGCACTCTGCCTTTTCGTAGGTGCTCTCGCCGAACATATCGTCGGCGAGCGCGGTCTCCACATATCTGCCGATGACGCCCTCGCACTCCTTCGGCCCTGCGATGGTGCTCGTGGCGACGATGCGCGGCTGTCTTTTGAAATAGATGGTCTGATTTCCCATAAAAATATGCCCGACTGCATTTTCTGCAATCGGGCAAAAGTTATGTTTTTTATGGAAAATTCGCGCGCCGCAAAAAATTTTCTTTCCCCGCCCGCCGCTTCCCCTCACGGGGAAGGGTGGCGGGCGGGTGCATATCGCTATGCTTCGCGGCGGAAGCGGAAGTCGGCGTAGTCGCGGAGGCGGCTCACATTTTTTGCGATCTCCGCGCTGTTTTCATTCGCCTTGGCGAGAAGTGCGCTGTTGAGGGCGGAGGCCGAGGCGATCTGCGAAAGACGGGCGTTCACGCCCGAAACGGAATTGGAAACGGCAGTGATGATCTCCCCCTTGCTCTCATGGATATCTTGGGAAAGCGACCGGAAGCAAGAATCCATCTGATCCTGCAAATCTCGAAGTCCGTACTCGATTGTGCGGGAGATTTGCCGCGCAGCGGATTGGATGCTTTTTTCAAGCCGCTCTGTCTGCAATTCTCTATCGCACATTTGAAGAGCCTCCTTCAAACTTTCGGCGCGCCCGGTCTCGATCGCATAGATGATATAGTCGAGATTGCCCCAATCGCGCTCATCAAGGATCGCCGCGAACTGCTTTTTCAGTTCGCGGTACAGAACATTTCCCGCGATCAAATGCACGTTGCCTTTTTTGGCGATGTTCCTGCGGAAGGCTTCATAGTCTACGATCCCACGCTTTTGTAGCGCCGCGTCGAGAGCCGCCTTTGTCCGCGTCAGTTGTTCCATACGCGCACTCAATTCAGCCTGTGCGGTAGCAAGATTTTGACTCTGTATCTTATAATTTTTACTCCTTCTAAAGGAGTTGGATAAAATGAAAAATGAGCACAGAACGCCGCCTCCGCCGAGGAGCAGACCGACGATGGCGACGATGATGGCGACCGGTCCGATCCAATCTTTATCAGTCCACCAATCATACATACTCAAAAGAAGTTCGTCGGATCGCCAATCGGAAAGCGCGCCTTCATGTGCACATATGCCTAAAATACAGTAGACGCACAAGAGCAAAAAGGCGACGCCCAACACAAAGGCAAAGAAAAAAGAAAGCAGAGTGACAGCCAAGGAACGTTTCTTTTTCAAACCCTTTTGGATTTTCCCTATCCGTGTTTGTACTTCTTGAATCGTCTGCTGTTCCGTCTGATATTGTTTTTCCAATGCGACTGCGCGGTCACGTGCGCCTGACAAATTGTTATACGCAGTTGCGCAGTCCCTATGAAAGCCCTCGTACTCAATTGCAACGGCGGATAGTCCTGCGCGAAGTGCGTACAGCGTAGAGACCGTGGTTGCGATTTCTCCCGTCATAATTTTCTCCTCATTTTCTCCTCTTTTTTATTCCATATTATACCCCCCCCCCTATGAAGACTGTCAACCTAATTGTTATAAAATCTGAAAATTTATAAAATTTCAAAAATTTTTTGTCATATATCGCCCTCCGTATCAAAAAGGCATGGTATCATGAAAGTATGAAAACGAGCGGGGAAAAATTTTATTTAAGAGCATACGGCGGGGCGGG
>CANQMX010000009.1 GCA_947625095.1 uncultured Clostridia bacterium
TCCGTCACCTACGGTGACACCCACCCCTTGAGGGGTGGGCAAGATACACTCCGCCCCTGCGGGGCGTCGGTATGAGGAGGAGTAGCCGCCCGTCCGCAAAGGCGGACAGGCGGCGGCCTTGGTATAAGGGATAAACCCGCAGGGCGGTAGGACACCCCTTCCGTCACCTACGGTGACACCCACCCCTTGAGGGGTGGGCAAGATACACTCCGCCCCCGCGGGGCGTCGGTATGAGGAGGAGTAGCCGCCCGTCCGCAAAGGCGGACGGGCGGCGGGGAATATATGAGAAAGCAGGGGGCGAACTTCGTTTTTCGGGATTCTTCGCCGCCGCGCGCTCCCCCCCGCCTAAGCGGGGGCGGAGCGCGCGGCGGCTCAGAATGACGCGGGGAAAGAGTATGGGCAGTATGAGAAAAAAGCAAAAAATCCCGCGGGAGGCGGGAAAAGGGTGAGAAAAAATTTACAGGATGCGGGTAAGGGTGAATTTCGTCTTGTCGCAGGAGGTCAGAATGTACTCGATGCCCGCCTTTTCACACTTCAACGGGAAGTACCCCGCCCCGTGTAAGTGCCCGAATACCGCCTTGTTTACCCCGTTCTCCTCGAAGAGCGCGGTGAAGAGCGTATCCTCCTTTTTCACGTTGAACGGCGGGTAGTGAATGAGCGCGATGAGCGTATCGCCCCCCTCGCGCACCTTTTCTACCTCGTGGAAGGCGAGTTTGAAGCGCTCCGCCTCGCGGCGGTAGAGCGCCTCGTCGTGCTCGGTGTAGTCCGCGCTCCCCGGCACTGCCCAGCCGCGCGAACCCGCTACAATGACGTTTCCGAACTTGACGCAGTCGTTTTGCAGAAAATAAAAGGTGTCGTCCGGCCGACGGGCGCGCACGCGAGAGATGGCGTTCCACCAATAGTCGTGATTGCCTCGGATGAATACCTTTTTGCCGCAAAGTGGCGCGAGAGAGGCGACATCGAACATCCCCTCTTCAAGCTTCATCCCCCACGACGTATCGCCGCCGATGAGCACCACGTCCTCCGCGGAGACCTTCTCCGCCCAATCCGCCTTGATTTTTTCGAAGTGCCCCTCCCAGCCCGTGCCGAATACATCCATCGGCTTATCCGTAAGCCCCGAAAGGTGCAGATCGCTGATCGCCCAGACCTTCATGCAAAAATTATAACACGCGCGCAAAAAAAATGCAAGCCGCATTGCGACTTGCTTTTTTGCTTTTGGTGAGGTTACTTTTCTTGGGGCTGCTCTTGTTGGGATTGCTCTTGTTGGGGCTGCGCCTGCGCCTGCTTTGACGCCGCCAGCGCACGGTTCAACGCCCGCACCCACCGCCCTACAAAGAAGGCGTTGAGGCGGTAACTCTTTTCGTCCGTCGCGACGAGCATACTCCGCGTGAAAAAGGGCACGCCGATGGCCTCGACCGAATAGATGTGCGGAAGCGGACATTCGAACGAGAGATACTCCCCCGTTTCAAGCTCCGCGCCGAAGAAAAAACGCGCGTCGGTGAGATAGGCGTCCCCCGCCACAAAATGACGGTATTCGCCCGTGACACAGTAGTCCATCATCCCCTTTTTGAGGAGCGTTTCGTGCGATTTGAGATGAAAACGCGCTTGCTTGCCCTTGCTCATACCTCTATTATAGCGCACGGCGGGGATTTGTCAAGAGGCGGGGCGGCGGTGCGGCGGGGCGGGGAGGATTTATAAACAGGCGCGGCGGGGCTGCCGACGAAACCAAAAGAAATTTTTTGCGCGCGGCGCGCATTTGCGCTTGACAGCCGCCCCGCTATCGGGTATAATAGGGGCAAGATGCAGGAATCGCCTAGCGGTATGGCGTCAGCTTCCCAAGCTGATCCCGGCGGGTTCGACTCCCGTTTCCTGCTCCAAAAGCGCCGCCCACAGACGTGGGCGGCGCTTTTGGAGCAGGAAACGGGAGCACAAGCGTTCCGATTTTTTAAACAAAGTCCGATGAGCTGTAACGCGAAGTACTACCGTTTCCTATCCTTCTGCTCCAACAAAGACCCCCTCCGCTTGGCGGAGGGGGTCTTTGTTGGAGGGAAATGGGAGAACGAAGTTCGAGCGTTTCCCGAAATAGGAGGCAAAGCGGACTGCGTTCGGGGAAAGATACACTCACGCGCGGCGCGCCCACAGGGCGCGCCGCGCGTTCGGTATGAGGATAGAACAGAGCCGCGTTTCGAGAACGGGGCGGGGGTGATTGAATTAACTGTTACGAATTCGGTATGAGGATAGAAGTCGCGTTCCGAGGATAAAGCAGGATGACCAAGTCAACCGTTACGATATCGGTATGAGGATAGAACAAGACCACGTTCCGAGGAGGAAATAAGTTGATCGAGTTACCCGTTGCAAATTCAGTACGGGGATATAACTAAGCAGCGTTTCGAAAACGGGGCGGGATGCCCCTTCGGAATGAGGGAGGGGGCAATCCGTCAGACGCTGCGGAAGATGCTTGAGGCGGGCGTGCCGAAATGGTTGGGGTTGGATAAGACCCCCTTTAACTCCATCTGCGTGCCGCTGCGCGAGATGACAAGGTGCAACTCGTCGCCGAGGAACACCTTGAAGAGGAACGCCTCCCATGCGCAGGAGTGCGTGAACTGCGTCTCATTCAGTTTCTTGCCGCCGCGCACGACGTAACCCGAGATGAGCGTATCGCCCAGCCTGACGCCGAGAAATCCCAACGCGCCCGCGCTGATATCCGCAACGTACAACTTCTCCGAGATATGTACCCTGCCCAGCGCCTCGTCGTACACGCCCTTGCTGCCCCCGACCTTTATCGATGCGCCGTCGTATAAAGGCGCGGCATTTCCGCCATTTGCGAGCGCGTTTTCCGCATACGCCGCCGCAAGTTCGATGGGAATGGCGTAGCCGACGCCGTCTACATCGTCGTTGTGATCCCGCGCGTTGACGATGCCGACGAGTTCGCCCGCCGCGTTGAACAGCCCGCCGCCCGAATTGCCGTGGTTGACAGCCGCATCGATGCGGATCTCGGGAATGGTGATGTTGCGGGTCTCATCCGCCGCCGCGACGGTTGCCCATTCCTCCTCGCGCGAGACGACGCCGAACGTGACCGCGATGTTGCGGTTCAAGGGATTGCCGATGGCGTAGACGGACTCGCCCGCCATGACGCTGCTATCCGCCCCGATGGTTGCGGCGCGCGCATCGCTCATCTTCAAGAGGTCGCTGTTTTCCACGCGCAGAATGGCGAGGTCATAATCCATCATTCCTCCGTAAAAGGTGGCGGGAATGGCGTCCTCCGCCGTCTCGTACCCATAGAGGCGGACGGTGATGTTCTGCGAGAGCGCCTTTTGCGAACTTGCGTAGAGCACATGATAGTTGGTGAGAATGTACGCGATGCCAGACACCTTATCGCACTTGTAGATGACGCCCGCGCCCAAACTCGACACAGTGGTGCCGCTCGTCGACGGGTAGCGCGCCGCCACGCTGACGACGGATAGAAGCGCGCGCTGGATGTAGGGGGTGGCGTCGGCCTCCACGTCGATCTGCTTCAAAAATTCAAAGTAACTGCCCGTGAAACTGCCGTCCTCCACCGCCTCATCGTACAGACGGCGGTAGATGGTTTCGGGCGTCTCCTGCTCCGAGAGCCATTCCCCCTCCGTGCCCGTATAGCCGTTTTGCACGGCGATATTGTAGGGATAATTTTGATCGGCGCGGACGCCGAACGACGAACAGCCCGCAAACATGGCTACCGCGGCGCACGCGATGACGATCGCCGCCGCCCTTTTCGCTCTTTTCATGCAACTACCTTCCGAACGATTTTTTTCTATTATACCACCCGCGCGCGCGAAAAACAACAATTTTATGCGCGGATTTTTGGGGGCACTCTACTATGAAGAGGGGAAATCTGGGCGTCATGGGGAAAAGGGGGCGGGAAGAGAAACCTCCCCCTGCGTCCCCCTCCTTGGAAAGGCAGGGGATGGGGAAGCGGACTGCGTTGGGGGAAGATACACTCATTGCCGCCCGCCCGTTTTTACGGGCGGGCAGCAATTCGGTATGAGGGGCGGCATTACACCCCTTCCGTCGCCTGCGACGACACCCACCCCTCAAGGGGTGGGCAAGATACACGCGCGTGCCGCCGCGGCTCTGCCGCGGCGGCACGCTCGGTATGAGGACGTGAGCGAAGCAAAAAAGAGCGGAAAATTGCTTTTCCGCTCCCCTGCGCTCTTATATACCGTCGGCATCTTGGACAAGCGTTTCAAAACTGTCTTTGCTTACGCCTGTGCGATCGCCGAACAGTCCTTATAATTTGTCGGCTTTCTTTACGGGTACTTTATAGACGTTTTTATCGCTTGCGCCCGTGCGGTTGCCGAACAAATCTTACAAATCGTCGGCGAATTGGGTGGGCGTTTCAAAACCGTCTTCTCTTACACCCGTGCGATCGCCGAACAAGTCTTACAAATCGTCGGCGTCTTGGGTGGGCGTTTCAAAACCGTCTTCGGTCACGCCCGTGTAACTGCCGAGCAGATCTTCCTTTGAGCGCATATTCGCTCCCCTCTTTAAGGTGGATTTCGGCTTGCGGTACATCAGCCGCAGTCCTTTGCGTTCTTCCCGCAGCCCTTGCCGCAGTTCTTGGTACTCTGCGTGTTTTTGACGTTTTGCGTCTTGGTGGCGTTGGTCTTTCCTGTCGTCTTTTTCATATATTCTCCTTCTTGTAGGGAAGGTGCAACTCCGCTTCACCCTGCGACGCGCCGCAGAGAGGACAGATGTTCCACGCCTCCTTCGCGGTGTGCATATATCCGCACTCTCCGCAGATCCAGAGCATGGGTCTTTCCGCCTTATAGAGGGAGCCATCCTTGAACGCCTCATGAAGATAGCCGAAAATGATCTTGTGATTTTCTTCTACCTTTGCAACCTGCCTGAATTTGAGCGCGATTTGCCCAAACCCCTCTTCCTCGGCGACGCGTGCAAACGAGGGATACAGGTTCTCCGCTTCATCCTGCTCGTCGATCGCCGCAAAGCGCAAATTGTCCTCTACCGTTCCCGCATGAAAGGGGTAACTTGCTTCGATGCGGATATCATCTTGGCTGCCTGCGTTGTTCAAGAGCGCCTCGAAAAATACCTTGGCGTGATTGGTTTCATTCTTCGCGATGGTGCGAATGGTATCCGCCAGAGCTTCGTAGCCCTGCTTCATCGCCGCCTTTGCCGTGAGTTGATAGCGCATCCCTGCCTGACATTCCCCCGCAAATGCCCTTGCGAGATTGTGAAAGGTCTGCGTCTTGGTAAAGTCCATGTTTGCTCCTCCCTTACGCCATCTATTTTGGGCGGACACGCTGCAAGATATACCCCCTTCCCCCGTGGAAAGAAAAGGAAATTTGCACGAAAACACTTGACAGAAATACGAACTCGGATTATAATTAAAATACGAAACGGAATTTTTGGGAAATCATATGGACGGGCGTACCTTTTTTAACGAATTCGGCAAACTTGTGTATCAAATCGACGGCGCGTACGAGGAATACGGGAAGCGCTGCAATGTGGGTTCGCCCAATCTTTTATGGATCTTGTACGCCTTAAACGACGGGGCGCGGCACAGCCAAAAGCAAATTTGCGACGACTGGGCCATTCCACGCAGCACGGCGAACACCATCATCAAGGATCTGGAGAGCAAGAATTATGTGGCGCTCTCGCAGATCAAGGGGGAGCGGCGGGAACTGCTTGTTTCGTTGACGGCGCGCGGAAAGGAGTACGCGGACGGAATTTTGGGCGACTTATACGAGCGCGAACGGGAAATTTTTGCGGGACTCAAAGACCCCGAGACGCTGCTTTTGGGATTGCGGGAATTGGCGGCGAAGTCGCAAATGATCGCCGCAAAAGGAGATAGAACATGAGCAAGAAAATTTTGGTGGCGTATTTTTCGGCGGGCGGAACGACGGAGCGGGCGGCCGCATTGCTTGCAAAAGTTGCGGGCGCGGAACTCTTTGAGATAGAGCCGAAAGAGCCCTACACGGCGGCCGACCTTGATTGGACGAACAAGAAAAGCCGTTCGACTTTGGAGATGAACGACCCCGCCTCGCGACCCGAAATCAAGAGCCGAATCGCGGACATGGGTGGCTTTGACGTCGTCCTGGTGGGCTTCCCCATCTGGTGGTACACCGCGCCGACCATCATTAAGACCTTCCTTGAAAGTTACGACTTTGCGGGCAAGACCATAGCCCTGTTCGCGACGAGCGGCGGGAGCGGGCTGGGAAGGACGGAGAGCGAGCTTCGCCCGTGCGCGCCGAACGCCGTTTGGAAGGGCGGAAAACTTTTGAACGGCGCGAGCGAAGCCTCGCTCAAATCCTGGGTGGAGAGTTTGAAGGGGGAATGATGGCGCTGACGGTAAACATCTATTATACGGGCACGGACGGGAGCGCAAAAAAGTTTGCGGAGGAGATGCTGGCGAACGGGCTTTCGGACAGGGTGCGCGCCGAGAAGGGAAATTTGCGGTACGAATATTTTTTGCCCATGGACGATCCCGAAACGGTGCTCCTCATCGACGCGTGGGAGAATGAGGAAGCCCTCGACTTTCACCATAAAAGTTCCATGATGTCCGAGATCGCCGCCCTCCGGGAGAAATATCGCCTGAAAATGCGGGTGCAGAGATTTTATGAGGAGAAATGATGAAGAGGTTTTTTGCCGGGGCGCTTGCGCTGTGCTTGGCGACACTTCCGCTTGCGGCGTGCGGGGACGAGAACGCGGAAACATTGCCGCCCGCGGAGACCGATGAGATTTTTTTGACGATAGAGAGCCAAAAAATTTCCGTTAAACTTGAAACGAACGCCGCGACGGCCGCCCTTATCGACATTTTGGAAGAGGAGGATATCACCTATACCGCGCACGGCTACGGCGGGTTTGAAATGGTGGGCGACTTGGGACACTCCCTTCCCCGCAGCGATACGCAGATGACGACGGGCGCGGGCGACGTTATCCTCTATTCGGGGAATCAAATCGTGCTGTTCTACGGAAGCAATTCGTGGAGTTACACAAAACTCGGGCGTATGCAGGGGCTATCCGCGGCGGAAGTGAAGGAGCGCCTGACAAAGAGCGACCCCGTTACGGTAAAAATAAGCCTGCAATGATTTTTGGAGGAAGAAAGGATGAAAAAGTTTTTTGCTGGGGTGCTTGCACTGTGCTTGACGGTACTTCCGCTGGCGGCGTGCGGAAGCCATGAGGAAAAATTGCCGCCGCCCGATAAGGGCGCTTCCGCGCTCGTCGCCTACTTTTCGGCGACGGGGACGACCAAGGGCGTTGCGGAGAAGATCGCCGAAGCCGCGGACGGCGTTCTCTATGAGATCGTGCCGCAGGTCGCGTATACCGCCGCCGATCTGGACTACGGCACCGACTGCCGCGCAAACAGAGAGCAGAACGACGACGCCGCCCGCCCCGAAATAAGCGGCACGGTGGAGAACATGGCAAGTTACGGCGTTATCTACCTCGGCTACCCCATCTGGTGGGGCGAAGCGCCCAAGATCATCTATACCTTCCTCGAAAGTTACGACTTTGCGGGAAAGACCATCGTCCCCTTCTGCACGTCGGGTTCGAGCGGCATCGAGGGAAGTCTCTCGGGGCTGAAAGCGATCGCAAACAGCGCGACGTGGCTTGCGGGCAGGAGGTTTTCCGCCTCCGCCTCGCTAAACGATATTCAGGAATGGCTAAACGGCTTAAAATAGAATAGGGAGGAAAATTATGGTAAGCAATGAATTTTTCGGCAGGGAGATGAAAAAACTCGGCTTCGGGTTGATGCGGCTACCCAAGAAGGGGCTGCATACCGACATCGAACAGGTGAAAGAGATGGTAGACCTGTTTTTGGAGGCGGGATTTACATACTTCGATACGGCGTTTGTGTACGGCACGAGCGAGGAGGATATCAAAAAGGCGCTCGTCGAGCGCTATCCGCGCGACAGGTACACTTTGACGACAAAACTCAACGCCTTTATGATGGCGGGCAGCGAACAGGCGGCAAAGAGCCAATTCCAAAAGAGTTTGGAGCGCACGGGCGCGGGGTATTTCGACTTCTATCTTCTGCACGCGCTCATGGCGAACAACTACAAAAAATACGACGACTACCACATCTGGGACTTTGTAAAGGAGCAAAAGGCGAAGGGACTTGTACGGCGCTTCGGCTTTTCCTATCACGCCGACCCCGTGCTCTTGGATAAGTTGCTGACGATCCACCCCGAAGTGGACTTTATTCAATTGCAGATAAACTACGCCGATTGGGAGAACCCCTCGGTCACCTCCCGCGGGAATTACGAGGTGGCGAAAAAGCACGGAAAGCCCGTCGTCATCATGGAACCCGTCAAGGGCGGCGCGCTTGCCAACCCGCCCAAGGGGGTGCAGAGGCTGTTCAAGGAATATAACCCCGCCGCCTCGTTTGCGAGTTGGGCGATCCGCTTTGCCGCCTCGCTCGACGGCGTGATGACAGTGCTTTCGGGAATGTCCGACACCGCGCAGATGCGCGACAACATTTCGTACATGAAGGAGTTTCAGCCGCTCAACGACGACGAGCAGGAGATCATCCGCAAGGCGCAGCGCATTATGGGCAATTCCTCCACCATCCCCTGCACGGCCTGCCACTATTGCGTGGGCGGCTGCCCCAGGAAGATAAATATTCCCGCCATCTTTTCGGCGGCGAACAGGCACTTGGGCAACGGGCAGACGGCGCAGGCGATAGAGGCCTACAAACAGGCGACAGCAGGCGGCGGGCTTGCTTCTTCTTGTATCGGCTGCAAGCAGTGCGAGAGGGCTTGCCCGCAGCATTTGCCCATTACCGAGCACTTGAAAGTGTGTGCAACGCTGCTGGAAAACAGGTGAAGCGAAAATCAAAAAATTTATCTGCCCGAACGCGGCAGAAACCAAAAGGAGATAGAAGATGCAGAACGAAATTTTGAAGTTGACGAAAGAGTGGGACAAGACCTTTCCGCAAAAGGACACGGTGAAGCATGAAAAAGTCATGTTTCACAACCGCTACGGCATTGCGCTTGCGGCAGATCTGTACGCCCCCAAGGACGCCGCGGGAAAACTGCCCGCCATCGCCGTGTGCGGCCCGTTCGGCGCGGTGAAGGAACAGGCCTCGGGGCTGTACGCGCAGGAGTTGGCGGCGCGCGGGTTTTTGACCGTTGCCTTTGACCCCTCGTTTACGGGAGAGAGCGGAGGCACGCCGCGCTACGTTGCCTCGCCCGACATCAACACCGAAGATTTTTCGGCGGCAGTGGACTACCTCTGCTGCCGCGACGACGTGAACGCGGACATGGTGGGCATCCTCGGCATCTGCGGCTGGGGCGGCATGGCCCTGAACGCCGCCGCCATGGACACGCGGATCAAGGCGACCGTCGCCTGCACGATGTACGATATGACGCGCGTCAACGCGAAGGGATACTTTGACGCGGCGGACAGCGAGGAGGCGAGATTCGAGACGAAAAAAGCCCTCAACGAACAGAGAACGCGCGATTACAGGGCGGGAACGTACGAACTTGCGGGCGGCGTTGTAGACCCCCTGCCCGACGACGCGCCCTTCTTCGTGAAGGATTATTACGACTATTACAAGACAAAACGGGGGTACCATGTCCGCAGTCTGAACTCCAACGGCGGCTGGAACAAGACCTCCGCGCTCTCCTTCCTCAATATGCCTATTTTGGCATACAGCAACGAGATACGCAGCGCCGTGCTTGTGGTGCACGGCGAAAAGGCGCACTCGTGCTATTTTTCCAAGGACGCCTACGCCGCTATGGTGAAGGGCAACAAATTTGCGGACAATAAGAAACTTTTGCTCATTCCGAACGCCGTGCATACCGACCTCTATGACGGCGGCGGAAAGAACGCCATTCCCTTTGACGAAATTGTTGCGTTCTACAAAAAATATTTTGAGACGGCGTGAGCGCCGCGAGGAGGAAACATGGAAAAAATTACGCAGACGGCGGGAAGAGCCGCCCTCGGGGAGTTTGCGCCCGACTTTGCCCACTTCAACGACGACGTGCTGTTCGGCGAAAATTGGAACAACCGCGACATCGACCTTAAAACGAGATGCCTCATCACCGTGATAGCTCTGATGGCCTCGGGCATCACCGACTCCTCCCTCACCTATCACCTGCAAAACGCCAAGGCGCACGGCGTGACGAGAAAAGAGATCGCCGCAGCCATAACGCACGCGGCGTTCTATGCGGGCTGGCCCAAGGCGTGGGCGGTGTTCAACCTTGCAAAGACGGTATGGACAGAACCCGAAGAGAGCGAAGATGAAGGCGGAAAGGCTGCGCACGCCGCCCAAACTATTTTCCCCATCGGTGCGCCCAACGACGGGTTCAAGCAATATTTCAGCGGGCAGAGTTACCTTGCGCCCCTCTCCCAAGCGCAGGTGGGCATCTATCACGTGACCTTTGAGCCTGCGTGCCGCAACAATTGGCACATTCACCGTGCCGACGAGGGCGGCGGGCAAATTTTGATCTGCACCGCGGGGCGGGGCTACTACCAGGAGTGGGGAAAGGCGGCCGTGGAATTGCGCCCCGGGGACGTCATCAACATTCCCGCGGGCGTCAAACACTGGCACGGCGCGGCGAAGGACAGCTGGATGAGCCACCTTGCGGTGGAAGTGCCCGGCAAGAACTCTTCTAACGAATGGTTAGAGCCTGTGGCGGAGGCCGATTACAAAAAATTGCCGTAAACGAAAAGCGCCCCTTCGAGGGCGCTTTTTTCTGCCGCGGCGCTACTGCTTGGGCGGGGTGGATTCGGTGTAGCCGAGCACTTCGCCCACCGTCGCTTTGAGGGCGGAGAGGAATTCCTCGCGGTCGTGCGGCGTGCCCTCGACGGTGAGGATATCCCCCGCCTGCAACTCCGTGCCGCCCGAGGGTGCAAAGCCCGCCTCGCCGCGCTCCACATTCTTGACGAGCGCGGTGAACGGCCACAGGACATCGCGCACCGCCCTGCCCGCCGCGGGCGAGCCATCCGCCACTTTGACGCGCACCACGAGGTGCATACTCTCGCTGACGTCCTCTTCGAGCATCTCGTCGAGGAGGCGGTCGTAGAGTGGCGAAATGTGCAGTAGGTCGCCCACGAGGTAACTCACCGCCGCGCAGATGACAGCGGGCAGGAAGAAGGTGAAACTCCATGTGAGTTCGACCGTCATGATGATGCCCGTGATGGGCGCCTTGACGACGGTCGTGAAAAACGTGACCATGCACAGCGCGACGAGGCCATCGGAGAGCGCGGGGTCCATACCCATGAGCACGAAGAGCATGGAGAGAAGTTTCCCGACGCCCGCGCCCATTGCGAGCATGGGAACGGAGGCGCAACAGGGAAGATCCGCGCCCAAATTGCAGACGGTCGCAAGAAGGCGCAACAGAACGACGACAAAGAGAATTGCCCAAACGGGCAGGCCGAAGAGGGTCAACCCCTCCTTGGAATTGCTGCCCAGGGCGTTGATGAAGTTGACGCCGCTGCCCATTGCGTACACCGTAATGAGCCCGCACGCGCCCGCGACGGCGAAGGGGATAACGTACTTGCCCATGCCCTTCAAGAGGGAGATCTGCTTGAAATATTTGCGCGCCCAAAAGAGAAGGTGATAAAAGCCCGCCGCGAACAGCGTGACGACGAGGGCGGCGAGAAGGGCGAACACGCAAAAGAGCAGCCCTGTATCGGCGGGATAGGAGAAGGTGGAAAGAAAAGGCCCTACCTCCATGCCGAGGGCGTACTTCAAGAGTACACCCCTCACGATGACGGCGACGGCGACCGACGAGAACGAACAGATGAAAACTTCGGGCGTGAAGCGCTTGTGCGCCTCCTCATACGCAAAGATGATGCCCGTGAGCGGCGCGTTGAGCGCGACGGCAAGCCCCGCGCACGCCCCGCCCGTGATCTGAAAGCGGCGCACGACGGGATCGCGGCGGCATAGATCGCTCACCCCCGCCCCGCACGAGCCGCCGATGAATGCGCTCGGCCCCTCCGTGCCCGCCGAAAGCCCCATAAAGACGAGGAAGAGGGCGGAGGCGAACATACTTGTGACATCCCTGTACCACTTGAAGCGGAGAAGGCCGCGGGTCGCACCCTCCGTCTGCGGAAAGCCGTTCCCCCGCAACAGGGGCAGAAAGCGCAGCGCGCCGCCGATGACGACAGCGCCCAAGAAAAGCGCCAAAAACAACAGCGGGATAAAGGTGGGGTGTTCGACAAAGTACCCGTAATAGCCGCGCGAGAATTCCTCCGTCATCTCCACAAGCACGTTGAAGAGGGTGACGACGACCCCCGCGAACAGCCCCGTGACAAGCCCCACCGAGACAATCTGTACGCCGTAATTGGCGTTCTTTTTGATTTTTTCCAAAGTTTTTTTCACGACTGTATTCTATCACGACCCTCTTCAAAAGTAAACCGAATGAGCCGCCCTCTCTTTTCTATTGTTCAAACTGCGCGTGGTAGAGTTTGGCGTAGAAGCCGCCCCGCGCCAGGAGTTCCGTGTGCGTCCCCTGCTCCACGATGTTGCCCGCGTTCATCACGAGGATCTTATCTGCATTTTTGACGGTGGAGAGCCTGTGCGCGATGATAAAGCACGTTCTGCCCTCCATGAGCCGCGCAAACGCATCCTGCACCAGAAGTTCGGTGCGCGTATCGATGCTCGAAGTCGCCTCGTCCAAGATGAGCATGGGCGGGCGGCACAGCATGACCCGCGCGATGCAGAGAAGTTGCCGCTGCCCTTCGGAAAGAGAACCCGTGCCGCCGACGGGTGTATCGTACCCCTGCGGAAGGCGCATGATGAACCCGTGCGCGTGCGCCGCTTTGGCGGCCGCCACCATCTCCTCCTCCGTGCAGTCGGGCGCGCCCAATTTGAGGTTTTCGCGCACCGTCGCTTCTTTCAGCCATGTATCCTGCAACACCATGCCGTAGGCCTGGCGGAGCGACTTGCGCGTCACCGTGCGCACATCGTGCCCATCCACCGTGATGCGGCCGCCATCGACATCGTAGAAGCGCATGAGAAGATTGATGAGCGTCGTCTTGCCGCACCCCGTCGGCCCCACGATGGCAACGTGCTTGCCCGCGAGCGCCGCCATGTTCAGCCCCTCGATGAGCGGGCGGGCGGGATCGTAGGAGAAACTGACCGCCTCGGCGCGCACCTCCCCCTTCACTTCGCCGAGGGGGATACACGCTTCGTCGGAGGGCTGTTCCTCCTCGTCGATGAGGGCGAAGATGCGCCCCGCGCAGGCGAGGGCGTTCTGGAATTCCGCGATGACTTCGGTGATCTCGTTGAACGGTTTGGTGTACTGCGTGGCGTAGGAGAGCGATGCGGTGAGTTTACCCACGCTGAACACCCCGCCCGTAGAGATGACGAGGAGCGCGCCCGTGAGCGCGACGGCGGCATACACCACCGAGTTGATGAGCCGCGTGGAGGGATTAACCGTAGAGGAGAAAAAGACGGCGCGAAGAGAGGCGAGGCGGAGACGTTCGTTGACCTCCTCAAACGCCACCTCGTTTTCATCCTCGTGCGTGAACGCCTTGACCGTTTTGAGGTTGCCCACCATCTCATCGATGAACGCTGTCTGTTCGGCGCGCACTTCGGACTGCTTTTTGAAGGTCGCATAGGTGCGCTTGGAGATGAACCGCGCGACGAGGAGGGAGAGCGGCGTGAGACAGAACACGACGAGAGCGACCTCCCACCGCAGCACAAACATCATGACGAGCACGCCCAAGATGGTGCATACGCCCGTGAAGAGTTGGGTGAAACCGAGCAAAAGCCCGTCGGCGAACTGTTCGCTATCCGCCACGATGACGGAGGAGATTTCGCCGTAGGCGCGGTTATCGATGTATTTTAAGGGGAGGCGACCCAATTTTTCGAAACTTTGCTGCCGAAGGTCGGCGAGCACGCGATAGGCGACGCGGTTGTTCGCGAGGCTGACGACATACTGCCCCACCGACGCCGCGGCGACGCACCCGCCGACGCCGAAGAGCACGCGGTAGAGGGCGGAAAAGTTGACGTTGTCCTTCCCCACGATGAGGTCGACGCCCTCGCCCACGAGGAAGGGCACGAGAAGTTGCGCCGCGACGGTGACCATTGCCGCCAGCACGGTGAGGACGAGCCAGCCCGCGTGGGGCTTCAACAGGCGCAGAATACGGCGGAAAACGGCGCTCTTTTTCATACTTCCCCCTCCGCGCGCGTCTGCGAGGCGTAGATCTCGCCGTACAGCGGGCTTGATTTCAACAGTTCTTCGTGCGTTCCGACGGCGGAAAGTTTCCCCTCGTCGAGGAGCAAAATCTTTTCCGCATGGCGCACGGCGGAGACGCGCTGGGAAACGACGATGACCGTGCACGGGAGGGAACGCAGGGCGCGGCGCAGGGCGGCGTCCGTGGCGTAGTCGAGCGCCGAGGCGCTATCATCCAAGATGAGCACTTCGGGCTTCCGCACGAGGGCGCGCGCGATGGTGAGCCGCTGGCGCTGGCCGCCCGAAAAGTTCTTGCCCTCCTGTGCAACCTCGCCATCCAGCCCGCCCTTGGCGGCGACGACATCCTCCGCCTGCGCGAGTTTTACCGCCTGCATGAGTTCTTCATCCGTCGCCTCGCCCCCCCACAGAAGGTTGGAGCGGATGGTGCCCTTGAAGAGCACGGCGTGCTGGGGCACAAAGCCGACGCGGCCGCGAAGCTCCTCCGCGGGGATGGACTTGACGTCCTCGCCGCCGAGCAACACCCGCCCGCCGCTCGCTTCATAGAAGCGCGGAATGAGGTCGACGAGCGTCGTCTTGCCTGCGCCCGTGCCGCCCAAAACCCCCAGCGTCTGGCCGTTTTCGACGGAGAAGTCGATATCGTCGAGGGCGGGAGCGCCGCCGCCACGGTATGTAAACGTGACGTGCTCGAAGCGCAGCGCGCCCCTTTGTTGCGACGTCTGCCGCTCGCCCGCGGCGGGTGCGGTGACGGAGGGTTCGCCCTTCTCATCCAACACTTTGGCGATGCGCTTTTCCGAGGAGACCGCCCTTGTTACCGTAAATACGAGATTTGCGAATTTGATGAGTTCCACCAAGATGATGGAGAGATAACTGTAGAGCGCGAGAATTTCGCCCTGTTCGAGAGAACCCGCAAAGACGCGCACCCCGCTGACAATGAGGAGCACGATGACGGCGACGTTGACGAGGGCGTAGGTGAAGGGATTGGCAAGCGCCGAGATGCGCCCCGCCCGCCGCTGCTCGCGGCAGAGCGCCTCGTTGCGGGCGGCAAAATCCTTCGCCTCACTCTCCTCGCGGCAAAAGGCGCGGATGATCCGCGCGCCCTGCAGATTTTCCCGCGCGGAGAGGTTGACGCCGTCGAGTTTCGCCTGCACCTTTTTGTAGAGAGGGATACCCGCCGCCATGATCGCAACGACGACCACCGCAAGAAACGGGATAAGCCCGAGGATGACGAGCGCGCCCTGCACATCGACCGTGAACGCCATAATTGCCGCCCCGAACACGATGATGGGCGAGCGCAACAGGATGCGGAGGAACATATTTACCCCGTTTTGCACCTGCTGGCAGTCGCTTGTCATGCGGGTGATCATCGCCGCCGTGCCCACTTCGTCGATCTGCGAATAGGAGAAGGACTGCAACTTGGTGAAGAGGCGGCTGCGAAGTTCCGCCGAGACCCCCACCGCCGCCTTCGCCGCGAAGTACTGCGCCGTGATGGCAAACCCGAACCCCGCCACGCCGAACGCGACGAGCACGAGACAGCCGTAGACGATGTACATCCTGTCCCCGCCGCCGACGCCGAGATCCACGATGCGCGCAATGACAAGGGGCACGACGAGTTCCATGCACGCTTCGAGAAGTTTGAAGAGGGGGGCGAGGATCGCCTCCTTCCGATAGGTTTTGAGACAGGACAAGAGATGCTTCAAAATGATCTTCCTTTCCGTCACAGCGTGACGAACAGATAGACGTAATACAGAACAAAACTTGCGAGCATCACGACGCCCGCGGCGCGCCCCAACTTGCGCTTGCCCAAAACGGAGAGCAGAATGAGGAGGAGCACGGCGGCAAAGGCGACGAGGGCATCGATGAGGTTGGTGGCAAGGTCGAAGGTGAGCGGCGTGACGAGGGAGGAGACGCCGCCGATGAGCAGAATGTTGAATATGTTGCTCCCGATGATGTTCCCGACGGCGATATCCGTCTCCCCCTTCTTTGCGGCGACGGCGGAAGTGACGAGCTCGGGCAGCGATGTGCCGATGGCGACGACGGTAAGCCCGATGATGCGGTCGGGCACACCCAAGTAGGAGGCGACGTATTTTGCGCCCTCGACGAGGAGTTCGCCCCCGCCCGCCACCATGCCGAGACCCACGACGGTCAGCACGATGAGAAACCACGTCTTTTCCTCCATGCGGGCAAACCACAGCCCCACCTTGCCGCGGGGCGGCGATTTTTCCTCGGGCGGAGGGAGAACGCCCGCCTTGCGCTCCTTCAGGGCGTGCACGATGAGGTAGGCCATGTACGCCGCAAATACCGCGAGCAGAATGAGGCCATCCCACCACGAGATCGCCTTTCCCCATGCGCCAAGCCCGATAAGAAGGGCGCTTGCAATAAGGAGGACGGGGAAGTCGACGCGGAAGGAATTTTTCTGCACGGGCAGAATGTGCACAAGGGAAGAGATGCCCAAAATGAGCAAAATGTTGGCGATGTTGCTCCCCACGATGTTGCCGACGCCGATATCGGTGGAGTGCCCCGCCGCGGCAGCGACGGAGACAGCGAGTTCGGGCGCGCTTGTGCCGAACGCGACGACCGTAAGCCCGATGACGAGCGGCGAAATGCGGCACTTGCCCGCAATGCCCGCCGCGCCGTCCACAAACCAATCCGCCCCCTTTACGAGGAGGGCGAGACCCACGATCATCAAAAATATCCAGAGAAAGAGATACCCCATAGTTCGTCCGTCCGCCTCTTTTCGGAAGCGGCGCTCACAGAAGCAATCGTACCATCTCCGCGCGCAAAAGTCAAGTTATTACGCGAGGCCTTCGAGGAGTAGTTTTGTCCCGATCAATATGAGAATAAACCCGCCGAGAAGTTCCGCCCGCTCCGCATAGCGGTTGCCCGCCCGCTGCCCGATGCGCACGGCGACAAGGGAGAGCGAAAAGGTGATAAGCCCGATGAGGAGGGCGCACGCTGCGGCGTGGAAGGGAAGCCCCGCGCTCTTTTCGGCGGCGAGCATGGTGACGCCCACTGCGAGGGCGTCCATGCTTGTGGCGACGGCCTGCGTGAAAATTGTCGCCGCGCCGAGTTTTTTGCGGCATTTTTTCAGCATCGCCCCATGCCCGCCGCGGCGCTCGAGTTCGTATCCGACGACCGCCCTTCCGCCGATAAAGCCGAGGAGCGCAAAGGAGAGGTAGGGCGCGATCTTTGCGACAAGCCCCGCAAACGCCGAGCCGGCATAGTACCCCGCGACGGGCATCAAAAATTGGAACAGCCCGAAGGCGAACGCGATGACGATATGCTTTGCGGAGGGCATATCCCATTCCGCCATGCCGTCGGACATTCCCGCGGCGAAGGCGTCCATCGAAAGCGCCACCGCGATCAAGATCAGATCCCAAAGCCCCATATTGCTCTCCCGTTCGGTGAAATAAAAAAGACTTACGCGCGAAAAAAACCGCGCATAAGTCTCGCCGTTTCATGCAACACCCGCGAAAAATTCGCATTGTGTGGACATTGCCGCCCGCTTTTACAGGCCGACTACTCCCCTATGACTTCTTGATTATATCACCCGCGGAGCCGCCCTGTCAACTAATTTTTATAGATGCAGAGGATCTCCGCGGCGTGTTTTACCGGGACGGGGGCGGTCTGCGCCGATTGACTTTCGACGCGCTCCACGCGCCCCGTTTTTGTTCCGCCGCCGAAGGGTACGAGCACCGTATCGCCCGCCTGCGCGCCGCAGCCGTTGAGATACCAGCGCACCGTCTCCTCCACGCGGACTTTGGCGAAGGAATACACCGTGCCATCCGAGATGATGCCGCCCGAAAGGGAATGGATCATGCCTGCTCCTTAAAAGAGGGGCGCGAAGATCTTGGCGATCTCGCACACCCAACGCCACACGACGTTCTTCTTCGCTTCGTCCACTGTAAGTTGGTTGGAGACCCCAAACATCCCCTCCATATCCGCTTTGAGTTCTTTGAGCGCCTTTGCACCGTAGAGCAGGACGGCGTCCTCGTAGTGGTAGAGGAGAGACCGATAGTCGAGGTTGATCGTGCCGATGACGCCCGTTTCGTCGTCGGCGAGAAAGCACTTGCCGTGCACGAAGCCGGGCTGGTATTCAAAGATCTTCACGCCGCCGCGGATGAGCGCGAGATAGTTGGAGCGGGTGAGCGAGAACGCGATCTTTTTATCGGGAATGTGCGGCGTGATGATGCGCACATCCACCCCGCGCTTTGCCGCGAGCACGAGCGCCTCGCGCATACGGTAGTCGATGATGAGGTAGGGCGTCATGATCCACACGTAATTCCGTGCGCTTGCGAGAATGTTGATGTACACATCCTCGCCGACGTGCTTCCCGTAGAGGGGCGCAGGCCCATCGCCGTACGGCTGGATCCAGCCCTCCCCCTCGAAGTTTTCATACGATTCGGGGAAGTAGGGCGAGAAGTCCTCGCTCCCCCTCGTCTGCATATTGTAGAGGTGCAGGAACATGAAGATGAAACTCTTGACGCCCTCCCCCTCCATGCGCACGGCGTTGTCCTTCCAATAGCCGAAGGGGCTATCGATATTGACATACTCGTCGGCGAGGTTCAGCCCGCCCGTATATGCCACCTTGCCGTCGATGACGGTGATCTTTCTGTGGTCGCGGTTGTTGTGGATGTTGGTGACGACGGGCACGAAGGGGTTAAACTTCACGCACTTGATGCCCATCTTTTGCAGCGTCTTGTGGTAGCGGAAGTGCACCTTGCCCATGCTGCCGATATCATCGTAGATGAGGCGCACCTCCACGCCCTCCTTCACCTTGCGCGCGAGCGTCTCCAAAATGGCGCTCCAGAACTTCCCCTTGCCGATGATGAAGTACTCCATGAAGATGTACTTTTCCGCAGTGTTGAGGTCGGCGATGAGGCTCTTGCCGAACTCCTCGCCCGTCGGGAAAAATTGCGTCTTTGTGCCCGTGTACAGGTTGGCCGCGGGGTTGGCGGCGCGGAGGGCTTCGCCCGTCGTCATCCACTGCCCGGGGTCGCCGGGCGCGGGGGTGCTTGCAGAGGGTTCGGCGAGGTGCGCGTTTTCCGTATACAGCGTAACGTAGCGCTTGCGCTGGCGCTTGGGCGGGCGCACAAAGGAGAAGGTGCAGTACATCATGACGCCGACAAAGTTGAGCACGACGATGGCGAGGATCCACGGGATCTTGGTCTCGGGCACCATGTCTCGGTTGGCGACGTGCAACACGCAGATGACGGAGGCGAGGTAGGCGAGCGCCGTCAGCCCCCACCGCACATAGATCTCCGCTTCTGGGTAATAGACGACGAGCACCTGATCCAGCACATAAATGGCGGCGACGATGACGCCGACGGAGAGCAGGAACATGAGCACGATGGTAAGCCCCACGAGCGAAAATCTGCTGAATATTTTTTTGAGCGTTCTCTTCATACTTTTACCGTCCCGTAAGAATTTTGCGCCGTCAGTCGGCGCGTTCGTATATCGTACAGCCGCATGGAGCAAGGCGTTTTGTGAAATTTCCCTGCAATGTAACGTCCGCCCGCGATGTATGCAACAGTTTCAAGGAAACGCAACCCGCAAAGGCGTCTTTTTCAACGTCCTGCGCGGGGATCCCGCACGCGTCGATCTCTTCTATATTTTTGCACACGTAGAAAGCGTACGGGGAGAGATAGCCGCCCGTGACGCGCACCCGTTTGAGCGAGGCGGGCACGCAAAACTCCTTCCCCGTGGAAAAGAGATAGGCGAACTCGCCGCGGTACAGCGTGCCCTGCGAACTGCGCACATTCCCGACGAACGGAATGGTGACCTCCTCCAACGCCGTGCAGGGGAGGAGCGCGCCCTCGTCGGCGAAGGACACGTCCTCGGACACGGTCACGCTCTTTGCCGTGGGTATGCCCGCGAGAAGGCGTACGCCGCCCGCCGTGGAGAGACACACGGCATTGCCCTCCGAAAAGTAGGGCGGCTCGGCGACGACCTCCTTTACCGCCGTGCCCGTCAGAACGTCCGCATCGAATTCCGCCGCCGCACGAAGGTACAGCCTTGTCGCCTGCGTCTCCGTAAGGCGGGTCGCCGTCATGCTGCCCGCAAGGAACACGAGGCTTTCCGCCCGCCGCGCGGCGGCGCGTTCGATCGCCTCCCCGTTCCAAGCAAAGAATTCGTCGGCATACCAGAGGCGGGTCTGATAGCGGCGGTAGAGGGCGGCGCGCTCCAAACGCGAAACGCCCGAAATTTTCAACTGCAACAGCTCGGCAAGCCCGCCCCCTTCGAGGGTGGAAAACGCCGCGCTGCACGCCTCGCCCGCGGGGATGCTCCCCTGCCGCCCGTCGCGTTCGAGGATGACCTCTCCCACGTCGTTCATGCCTACCATGTCCGCGTAGGCGGCGAAGTAATTCTCCCGCGTCTCCTCGCCGTCCGCCCAAAGGCAGAGGTAACTCTCCTCGCTCACCGCCGAAACTTTCGGCATGGGGAGGAAGAAGAGGAGCGCCCAAAACAGCGCGCACAGGACAAAGAGGGCGCACTTTATGCCGTTCAGTTTTGCCGAGGCCGCCGCCCCGCCGCGCTCCGCGTTCATGGTTGTATTATACCCCCGCCGCAGGCAAATGTCAATGCCTTTCTTCTTTTTCCGCCGCCCGCCCCGCCGCAAAAAAACAGGCCGATTTTCATCGACCCGTTTCGGAACATTTTTTGTGGAGCGCGGCGCGCAGCAAAGCGCGCTTTGCGCCCCGGTTTTATTCGAGATAACTCCCCCTTGCGCTCTGCACCACGCGGAACATCTGCACTTCCTCGCCCGACTTCGCGTCGATATAGACGAGATACTCGTCGTCGCCGTACTTGCAGGCAAATTCGTAGCAGAGCGCCTCGTGGCCGCTCACGGGAATGAGGGCGCGGTTGACAGCCGTCACTTCGAGCTCGGCGGAGAGAAGGCTCTCGGCCTCCTTTTCGGTGAGCTCCGCCTCATACGTCCGCGCGTGGTTGTTGAGAAGGTAGCCGCGCGCATCCACGCCCATCACTCTGCCTTTGGATTCGCACACGCGAACGCGGATGAGGTCGGGATAGGCGCGCACGCCGTTTTGCACCGCCGTGTAGGTGATGTCGGCGACCATGCCCGCATCGGAGAGCCACACGGCCTCCACATCCTCGATACCAAGGTCGGCGAGAAATTCGCGCGCCAACTTATCGCAGGTTTCAAGGTCGAAGTTCTTATCCTTGCACGTTTCGTATGCGTCGAAGAAGGCGAGTTTGCCGCCGTTCTTGGTGATTTCGGCGAAGTACTCCACGTCGTTTTCATCGCGCATGGTGAAGTTGTAGCACGTCATCGAGGGAGAGGTCGTCTCGCCCGTGTACTCCACCTCGGTGAAGCGGTAGGCGGAAAGATAGTTCGAAACGCGCTCCTTTGCCTCCGCCGAGGAGATCTCGGGAAGGGCGGCAAGGCGGTTTTCGCCCACGTTGCCGTGCCCCGCGAAGGGCGCTTCGAAAATTTCCTCGCTGCCCTCGTGCATCATCTTGCCCATTTCGCCGAAGCGCTGGCCGATCTCGCTCGAATTGCCGTTCACAAAGTCGGTGAAGTCGCCCGCCTCCATGTGCGTCGCAAGTTCGTTGAGTTCGCCGTAGAGTTTGGAATTGATCTCATAGAGCGCGGCGGCCGTTTTCAGTTGGTTGGCGGAGAGGGGCTCTCCCGCCGCAAGCCGCGAAAGGAGCATACTCGCATAGCGGCTCGTCCTGTTGACGAAGGAAGAGATATCCGTGCTCGTCGCCTGATCGACGGGGATGCGCTCCAACGCGCTCTCCATGAGGGCGGCGTCGACGAGGACATCGGTGATGAGTTTGCGCTGTTCATCCGCGCCCGCTGAGACGCGCAGTTTGGAGAGGTTGTTATCCATATCCTCGGAGACGGAGACCATCTCGTAGAGGGTGGAACGATACCCGTTTTCCGAGGCGGCCTGCATCCCGTTCATCTCGAACGCGCCGTAGGTGACGACGGTCGCGAGTGCGAGGCAGGCAACGCCCAAAGAGATGACCGCCGCAAGCCAGCCGCCGAAGCCGCGCCTGTTTGCCTTGCGCTCCGTCTTTTGTTCGCGCCTGTGCTTTTTATCCGAAGCCTTCCTCGCGTGCGCCGCCTGGCGCGCCTTGTGCCTATCCTCCCGCGCCTTTTCGCGCGCCTCCGCGCGCTGGCGTTTGAGCGCGACGCGCTCCTTCTTCTCGCGGGCGATGCGCTTCTGTTTTTCCGCCTTAGTCTCGTTTTTGAGCATCTCGCGGCGGGCGATCTTTTCGGCGCGGCGTTCGATTTTCTTTTCGCGGAGGGCGGCGCGCTTTTCTATCTTCGCCTGCTTGCGCTCGGCGCGCTTCTTGGCGACAAGTTCCTTGCGGGCGAGTTTCTTTGCCTTCAAGGCCGCCTTCTTTTCCACCTTTTTCTGTTTGAGTTCAGCCCTTTTGAGCGCCTTTTCTTCCCGCTTTTCCGTCTTGGCCTTCGCCTTGTCCACGCGCTTTTTTGCGGCGGCGCGCTCCTTCTTCTCCGCCTTGGAGAGCGCCTTTTTCGTGCTCTTCTTTACGGCGGGCTTTTTGGCGTTTGCCGTCTTTTTGGCCGTCCCCGCCGTCTTGGTGGTTTTCTTGGGCGCGTCCACTTCTTCGGCGGAGATCTTCTTTTCCACCGTCTCTACCTTTTCCGCGCCACTCGATACATTCTTTCCGATTTTCTTTTCCATATCTCCTCCTTAAATGGCAAACACGTGCTTGCCGATGACAGTAACCGTCTGGCGGTTGAAGATCCACGCGCTCGTCGCGACGGCGGGATTGTAGTAGTAAAGGCATCCGTAGGTGGGATCCCATCCGTTCATGGCGTCGCGCGCGGCGTTATATGCCGTTTCGTTTGGCTCCAAATTGATCTGTCCGTCCGTCACCGCGGTAAACGCGCCCTGTTGATAGACGACGCCCGCAATGGTGTTGGGGAACTTGGAACTTCTGACGCGGTTCATGATGACCGCGCCGATGGCCACTTGCCCCGTGTAACTTTCCCCCCTGCCCTCGGCATAGATGCACTTGGCGAGAAGGTAGAGATCGGACGAGGTGTACGACGACCCCGAAGAGCCGGACGAACCCGACGAACCGGAATTGCCGCCGAGCGCGTTGTAGGAATCGTTCATGCCGAGCGCCTTATAGGTCGCCCTGCCCACAACGCCGTCCGCCGTAAGCCCGTTCTTCTTTTGAAAGGCGATGACCGCCTTCTTTGTCCCTGCGCCGAACACACCGTCCACAGCGCCCGTATAATAGCCCCATTGTTTCAATCTGCGCTGCACCTCTTTCACTTCGCCGCCCTTGCTGCCCTGACGGAGCACGGCGGCGGATTCGACGGAGACGAGCGCCGTATCGGTCGCGTCGTCCTGCGCGCGGGTGAGAGCGATAGCCGTAGCGCCCGCGGCAGCCGTCGCGGTGAGCGCAAGCGCCAACGCGCCGATTGCCAAAAATTTTTTCATAATTTCCTCCTATGCACAATGTGCGCAAGGCGGAAAATTTTATGCGATATTTGTAGGAAAGCAAAACCGCCCGCCTCTTTGAGGAGGCGGGCGGCCGTCGTTCAGCCGAAAAATTTTTGGATGATCTCCTTTATCTTGCTCTTATAAACGATGTTTGTATTTCCGCCGCCGAAGCAGAGGGGAGGATAGACGACGCACCACCAATTATCCCCCTTGCCCGTGCCGAGTTCCATGATGAGCGCGTCGTACACGCCCGCTTGAAGCGTTGTGTTTTCATAGACGCGGGTGGGGAATTCCTCCTTTCTGATCTCGGCGCGCGCCCCGTAAAAAAAGCCGTTCTCGCGGAGCACGCCCTCGGCGACTTTCTCCGCCTCGCCGAGTTTTTCGCCGATTTTTTGCATCGCCTCCTCCTTCGTCTCGCACGAGGCGACGGTGGGTGTGAGGAACTGCACCACCGCGTCGCGAACCTTATATTTGACCGCCTGATCCTCCTCCGAATTGGAGTTTGCGCGGATGTGCACCCGAAGATAGGCCGCGGCGTCATCGGCCGCCGCCTCGCCGCTCCCCGTTCCCGCAAACGCAAACACGACGCCCAAGATCGCCGTCGCAAGCAACGCAATAACCGCAAACTTTTTCATAAAAACAACCTCCGCGTTTATTTCGCAGAGGTTATCGACGGGAATGAAAAATTTTATACCTTCATTTTTCCTTTGCGGCGAGGTGGTAACTCTCTTCGAGGAGGGCGAACACTTCGCCGTCGGGCAGGGTGTCGTCCAGGACGACGGTCGCCCAGTGCTTCTTGTTCATGTGATAGCCGCGGAGATAGGTCTTGCCGTCGGCGAGGACGTCGAGTTCGGCGGGGTCCATGCGCACGTCGAGGATCTCCGCCTTGCCCTCGCCCGCGACCCCCAATTTTTTGCGCTCCGCCGTGAGAATGGCGGCATACCACTTTCCGTTGTCGCGCCTGCGCACGGCGGCGTTGTCGGGGAATTTCTCCCATAGATATTTGGGCGCGTCGCCGTAAACCTTCCCGATGTGCGCGATGAGGCGCTTGGTCTGCGGGGCGCGGAAAATTTCAAAATCACAACAACGCTGCGCAATTTCGGCAAGTTTTTGGGTGTACGCTTCCCGCACGCTCCCCACAAACGCGCCCGCCGCCTCCTCCACGAGGTGCAGGGTGTATGGCTCGCCCGTCATGGTATCGGTGAGCGAAGTTTTCACGTTTCCGCCCGCAATTTCCACGCGGAGCAAAAACTGCCCGTCCAAAATTTCGGTCTCGTAAAGAAGCGCGCCGTCCTCCTCGCGGAAGCCGTAGAGTTTGCACTTCTGCGGATTGGGCGTCTTGAAGCGAAAGACATCCTCCGTCACTTGAACACCTCCGTGATGACGCCGCCGCCGAGGCACTGCGTCTCGTCGTACAGCACGGCGAACTGCCCCTCCGTGACGGCGCGCTGAGGCTCGTCAAAGGCGAGTTCGAGCGTCGTCTCGCCCGTCCGCGTGACGCGCACTTTTTGCTCGGTCTGGCGGTAGCGGAGTTTGGCTCTGCACGAAAATTCGACAGCGTTTGGCGGATTTGGAATAAAATTCATGCTTGTGACCGCGCACCCGCGCGAATACAGCGGGGTCTCGTCCCCGTGCGAGACGTACAGAATGTTGTTCTTCAAGTCCTTTTCGACGACGAACCAGCGTCCCTCTTCGCCCTTCTTGCCGCCCAGATCCAGCCCGCGGCGCTGGCCGAGCGTGTAGTACATAAGCCCTTGGTGCGTGCCCACCTCTTCGCCCGCGAGGGAGAGGATCTTCCCCGGCTTTGCGGGGAGATATTCGGACAAAAATTTGCGAAAATTTCTTTCGCCGATGAAGCAGATCCCCGTGGAATCGCGCTTGCGGGCGGTGGAAAGCCCGTGCTCCTCGGCAATGCGGCGCACCTCGCCCTTTTCAAGAGCCGCAAGCGGGAAGAGCACCCCCTCCAACTGCTTTTGCGAAAGTTGGCACAAAAAATAGGTCTGATCCTTGCCGCTGTCCGCCGCCTTCAACAGGCGGTGCACGCCGTTTTCGTGCGAAATGCCGCAGTAGTGCCCCGTGGCGATGAAGTCCGCGCCCAACTTTTCGGCATACTCCTTGAAAGGGCCGAACTTGATCTCGCGGTTGCAGAGAACGTCGGGGTTGGGCGTTCTGCCCGCCGCGTACTCGGAAAGGAAGTAGGAAAAGACGCGCTCCATGTATTCCTTGGCGAAATTGACGGTATAATAGGGCATATCGAGAAGGCCGCACACGCGCTTGACGTCCTCAAAGTCCTCGTCCGCGGTACACGCGCCGTTTGCGTCGGTCTCCTCCCAATTCCGCATGAAAAGCCCCACGACATTGTAACCCTGCTCCTTTAAGAGCAAGGCCGCGACGGAACTGTCCACTCCGCCGCTCATGCCGATGACAACGGTCTCTTTCATCCCCGCGCTCCGAAAAATTTTTCTTTATTTTACCATATCCGCGCAAAAATATAAAGCATTTTTTGTATGGTTGTGGTATAATGTCGCTACAAACCGATTGCGGACACGTACTCGTAGTGTAATTGGATAACATTACGGCCTCCGCCCCGCCCGCACTCGTCGGCGCAAACTTCGCTTTAAGCCCTTCCCGCAAACGGCAAGGGCAACTGCGCTCCGTTGCGTCTCCTCTTCCCAAAAAATCTTTGCTTCGCAAATCTTTTTCGGGAGCCCTATTGCTTACTAAGCGCGGCACGAGCGCGTAGCGCGAAGTACGCCGTAGGCGGCGGAATATAACAAAAACCAAATATGTACTCGTAGTGTAATTGGATAACATTACGGCCTCCGACGCCGTCGACTCCGGGTTCGAGCCCCGGCGGGTACACCACAGAGCCCCTGCGCAATTTGCGCAGGGGCTCTGTGGTGTATTCGTCAGGGGCGAGAATCCGCTGGGTTCGTCCCGCCCGCACTATTTTCAACTAAGGGCGGCACAAGCCGTAGGCGCAGTAGCCCAGGCGGGTACCGTCAAGGGTGAGAACTCGCTGGGTTCGCCCCGCCCGCACTATTTTCGACCAAGGGCGGCACAAGCCGTAGGCGCAGTAGCCCCGACGGGTACCGTCAAGGGTGAGAACCCGCCGGGTTCGCCCGACGCGAAGCGACGCACAAGCCGTAGGCGCAGTAGCCCCGGCGGGTATCGTCACGGGCGCACTCGCCCTTTGTCCTTTCAAAACGATTGCGCCGCGTAATTAAAATCAAATCAATAGGCGTATTGAATCTGCATGGCATAAAATAGCAGAACGAGAAAGAACAGAACGGACACGGCGAATATGACATGGCTCGCAATTCGCAGTTTTCGGTTGTCTTTGACAATGCAGAGGACGACCGAGAGCACAATGGAAATCGCCATCACTGTAAGGGCAAGATAGATGAGGACTTGCAGATCTTCTCTGAAAAGTTTGTCGTAAATGCTATAATAATAGTCGCGGTGCCCGATCCCACCCTCGGCATTGGGAATATAAGCGACATCATGGTCGATTTTTATGAAGCACAACGCCCCCATAAGCACATTCAAACACGCTTTTATGACTTCCAAAACCACCAAGAATATTTTTTTCATTGGTCTTTTCTCCTTGAGATCCCCGTATCTCTTCGCAATGCTCACACGACCGCGCGCATAGCCTCACTTCACATACACAACATAGTTTTCTTTCCGCGGGGCGGCGGGCTTGGGCGGCTCGGCGGGGTAGCCCAACACGCAGTGGCCGATGCCCTCGTACTCGCCCTCCACGCCCAACTCGCGCAAAATCTTTTTGCCCTCTTCGCTCTCGAACTCCTCCCGCGCGCGGTGGATCCAGCAACTGCCCACGCCCTCGCTCTCGGCGGCAAGCATCAAATTCCCCAT
The DNA here is from genome assembly GCA_947625095.1 of uncultured Clostridia bacterium. GTDB lineage: Bacteria > Bacillota > Clostridia > Christensenellales > Borkfalkiaceae > Gallimonas. Next base: position 27,470 of record CANQMX010000009.1, read on the forward strand.
CACAAGGCTTCCGTCGTACACGCGCGTATTCACATTTTTATCGGCGAGCACGACCAGGACGACGGGCGCGCCGTAGAATGGGTCTCCCGTCATGCCCCAGATCTCCGCGTTCATCTTCGAGAGTCTGTCGCGCAGCCCCTTATTGGTGATAGCGAGGATGATGGGTGACTGTCTGCCCCGTCCCGTGGCGGCGTAAGTGCCCACTTCGCAGATGCGGCGGATGACTTCTTCGGGCACGGGACGGTCGGTATAGCGCTTTGTGCTTCTTCTTTTGATGATGAATTGTTCGATTTCGTTCATATTGTCCTCCTTATTTTTTTATAAAGAAATTCCTCACGGTATGGGAACGAGCAGCAACAGTTCGCCGATGCCGTAGCCCAAAAGCGTGCCCACGGCAAGCCCGAGCGCGCCGCAGATGACCCCGGGCGCGATGAGGTCGGCTCGCTTTGCCGCCTTAGCGACGGGTGCGATGAAGGGCGGCCCGTATACCCCCGCCGTCGATGTGATGAGCGCCGTTGCGCCGCTCACGCGGAAGATGCGGCACAGAATGAGGTGCACGATGACAGTGCACAGTTGCGCGCAGGCAAAGTAACCCAAAATGGGCAGGATATCCGAGAGAAACGCCCGCCAATCGATGCTCATGGAGAGCGCGAGCGAGAACATCAATATGAGATACATCCCGAGCGCGTACTGTCCCTCCGTCTCGCGGATGGGACGGATAAAGGAAAACGCCACGCCGAGCAGGGAGACGGAGAGCAATATATAGAGCAAATTTTCGCCCACCGTGCCCTCGATGAGAAATTCGAGGAGCGCGCCCACGCCCAGACAGCCGACCGCGAGGAGAAACACGCCCGCAAGCCGCGCCACCCGCCGCCAATCCTTCACCGAAAAGCCAAAGGTATAATCATCCCGCTTGGTTGTCTCGGGCAACGGTTCCGCCACTTGCGCGGCCTCCGCCTCTTCCGCGGAGATGTCCTCCGCGGGGGCGGCCTCCGCAAGGGTCTCCTTTGCGGTCTCCACATCGAAGCCCACGTCCGCGCGCGGCACTTTGCACACACGGCGCCGAAGGAGCGTTTCGTACACCTTGGGCGCGAGGGAGATGAGAAACAAAAAGTAGATGCCGCCGACGAGGGTATCCGATACGTTTGCGGCGGCGATGGTAGCCTGGTCGGCATGGAGGGCGGCGCCGATGGCGTTGAGGTTGGGCGTGCCGCCCGTATACAGCCCCACGACCATGGCAGAGAGCCGCGCACTCGGGAAGAAGGTGAGCGTGATAAAGAACATGGCGACCGCCACAAGCACCACCGCAACGATCGCGAGCGAAAATCCGACGGCCGTCTCCCGCGTCAGTTTTTTGAGGGAGCGCAAATCGATGGAGAAGAGAATGAGGGGGATGGAGAGTGCCACAAGGACGTATGCGACCGTCGTTGTAAGCCCTTATCGTAATCCACACCCGAAAAGCCGATGGTGGAAAAGGCAAAGCCGACAAGATAGCAGCATACGATCGCGCCGATTGCACCGAGCACCTTGTTTTTCCGCGTGAGCCATATGATGAGCGCGGGCAAGAGAGCAATACAGAGCAGGGCAAGGATGGTCAGAAAAAGGTTCATAGTTCCCTCCCGTAGATGCGGAACACCTTGTTGAGAACGCCGCTCGCCCGCTCCACATTGAGGCGAGAGGGTAGGTTGTTCTCCATGATGGTGCCCGCCTCCATATGTACGATTTTGCGCTTTTTGCAGGCACGGTAAAAGGCATGATAGAGGGCGAAATTCACCCCCTTGTTCTGATATTCGGGAATGACATACTGCAACATGGCACGCACCGAGCGCAGACGAGAGCGATACCACAGCGCCTTACAGAGGGCAACGGGGGTCGTCTTTCCCTTCATCTTGCGGAACACTTCAAAATAATTGGGAATGCTCATCATCACGCCGACGGGCTTATCGTCCTCTTTCCTGCGGCAGATAAAGATGAGGTCGGGCCAAAGGAAACTCTTCCAGCTCTTCACGGTGCGGCGAAGCACGTCGGTTTCGGGCGCGGCCTGGTAGATGACGTCCGTCGTGGCGGCCTGCATCACCTCGTGAAAGGCGTCGATCTCGCGGTCGAGCGCACGAAAATTTGCCGAAGAGATGTACAGCCCGTACCGTTCCAAAACGCGCGCTGTGATGCGCCCGATGCGCTCGAAGTCGAATTTCTCGTAGTCGAGCAAGTAGGAGACGGTATCAAAATCCTTCGTAAAACCGAACGCTTCGAGCAGTCTGCAATAATAAGACGGATTGTAGGAGGTGAGCACCATTGGCTCACGATCGAATCCCTCCGCGAGGATCCCGCGGCGGTTGTCCTGGTCGTACGGGAAATACGTTCCCTCCACCCGCGTTGCGCCGCGCTCTTTGAGTGCCTTACACATTTCTGTAAGAAGAAGATCGCTCACCGCCTCATCGTCCACGCACTCAAAGTGGGAAAAATAACCGCACTTTTCCAATTTGTATTGCTTGCTCGGCGCGACGGTGCACAAGACGCGGGCGAGGAATTTTCCGTCCTCTTCCACGGCGAACGCCATATAACTCCCCTCTTCCAACACGAGGTGGCAAAGAGTGCGCAGCAAATCTCCCCGCATATAGGGAACATAGAGCGGGTCGCCGCGGTACAGCCCGTCTGCCATCGCGACAAATTTTTTCAGTTGTCTTTTGGTCGTCAATCCGATCGCTTTCAACTAATCACCTTTCCGAGCCTTCTTTTTTCCCATTCTCTCGCCCGCCGCAAAGAGGATTCCGCACACTGTGCGGCGCAAAAATTTTAATCAACTCGATTTATTTTATCATATTTTTCCCTTTTCCACAAGCGAAAACGAAAAAATATTCGGATACTTAACTATTATTTACAATTTTTTTGCGTAATTTTGCCCCGCGACGCGCATTTTTCCGAGGTCTCGTTTGTCTTTTGCAAAAAAAGTAAGGAATTTTCACTTTCCTACTTGATTTTTTGCCATAATATTGTATAATGGAAGAAACGGCGCATTTCGGCGACCGAAAATACAATAAGGGGTTTTTTATGGGCGTATCCGCAAACAATATTCGTAACATCGCCATCGTCGGTCATAGCGGCGAAGGCAAGACCACCCTCACCGAAGCCATCCTCTACAACGGCGGCTCCATCGAGCGCATGGGCAAGACGGACAACGGCACGACCGTTTCCGATTTCGACGAGCAGGAGATCGCGAGAAAGACGTCTATCTCCCTCTCCCTCTCCTACACCAATTGGAAGGGCGTCAAACTCAACCTGTTGGATGTCCCCGGCTTCTACGATTTCGAGGGCGAATTCGATTCCGCGATGCGCGCGTGCGGTGCGGCGCTCGTTGTGATGGGCGCGAACGGCACGGTCACCGTCGGCGCGGAGAAGGCGATCAACTACTGCCTCAAAGCGAAGAAGCCGCTCATCATCTTCATCAACGGCATGGATAAGGAGAATGCAGACTACGCGGGCACTGTGCGCGCGTTGCAGGAGAGTTACAAGGGCAAGATAGCGCCCATCCAGATCCCCTCCATGGAGGGCAACAAGATGACGGGCTACATCAACGTCATCACGGGCAAGGCGTACCGCTTTACGGCGGGCGCGCCCGAAGAGGTCGCCGTGCCCGAGGCCTACGGAAAAGAACTCGAGGAGATGCAGGCCTCCCTCATGGAGGCGGCGGCCGAAAACGACGACGAACTTCTCGAAAAATATTTCGAAAACGGCTTCCTCTCCCGCGAGGATACCATCCTCGGCATCCGCAAGGGTATCCAGACGATGAGCGTCATCCCCGTGCTCGCGGGCAGCGCCCTTCTCAACAAGGGCGTCATCAACCTCATGAACGAGGTCGTGGAATATCTCCCGCAGGCGGCGGAGCGCGCGGCGCTCAAAGCGACCGACGTCAAGACGAACGGCGACGTTGAGATCTCCTGCGATGAGGACGCTCCCTTCGCGGCGCAGGTCTTCAAGACGGCTGTCGACCCCTTCGTGGGCAAACTGAACTATCTGCGCGTGTGCCGCGGCGTGCTCCGCTCGGGCATGAGCGTACTCAACCCCAACACCAACACGGTGGAGCGCATCAACGCCATCTATCTTGTCATGGGCAAGAAGCAGACCCAAGTCGCCGAACTTGCGGCGGGCGACATCGGCGCCGTCAACAAACTGACTAACACGGGAACGGGCGACACGCTGTGCGACGCCAACACCCCCGTGCAATTTGCCCCCATCGACTTCCCCGAACCCGTGCTCTCCATGGCAGTCAACGCCACCGTGCGCGGCACGGAGGATAAGGTGTTCGGCGGCCTCAACCGCCTCACCGAGGAAGATAAGAGTTTCAGGGTCGTCAAGAACACCGAGACGGGCGAAACGCTCGCCTGCGGGCAGGGCGAAATTCAGCTCGACATCATCAAGAAAAAGTTGAAGTCCAAATTCGGCGCGGACGCCGAGTTCACCACCCCGACCGTTGCCTACCGCGAGGCGGTCACAGGCTCGGCGGAGGCCGAGGGCAAGCACAAGAAGCAGTCGGGCGGCGCGGGGCAGTTCGGCGTCGTCAACATCCGCTTCGAACCGGGCGCGGCGGACGGTATTTTCGAATTCGTCGATGCGACCGTCGGCGGCTCTGTGCCTAAACAGTTCATTCCCGCCGTGGAAAAGGGTCTGCGCGAGGCCATCCAGAAGGGCGTGCTCGCGGGCTATCCCATGGTCGATTTGAAGGCGACGCTGTTCGACGGCAAATCGCACCCCGTCGACAGTAAGGAGATCGCCTTCGTTTCGGCGGCAAAACTCGCCTATGACGACGGCGTGCGCCGCGCCCGCCCCGTCATTCTCGAGCCCATCTGCTCCATGAAGATCATCGTCCCCGAACAGTACGTCGGCGACATCATGGGCGACCTCAACACCCGCCGCGGCCGCATCATCGGCATGGAGGCGCAGGACGGGATGCAGGTCATCACGGCGGAAGCGCCGCAGGGCGAGATCCTCACCTACGCGACCAGCCTCCGCTCCATCACGCAGGGCAGGGGAAAATTCTCCGAGACGTTCGCGCGCTATGAACAAGCGCCCGACTTCGTGATGCAGAGCCTGAAGAAATAACAAAACCACATCGCGCCCCGCGAGGCTTCGCGGGGCGCTTGCCATACGGATACCAATGACGCGCAACGAGAGAAAAAAACGGGAATGGATCAAAAGGGGAGCGACGGTCGGCATTGCCGCGCTTCTTCTCTTTGCCGTTGCGCTGTGCAACGCCCTCGTTCCCTTCCGCACGCTGCTCCCCGCCCGCGCCGTCGACGCCCCGCGGGAGAACGAACTGCGCCTTTGGTTTCTCGATGTGGGGCAGGGCGACTGCACCGCCGTTTCCTTCCCGGACGGGAGCGCGCTCGTCATCGACGGGGGCGACGGCGGATGGGAGAACGACAACGCCCTCATGCGCTTTTTCAAGGGGCTGAACGCGAACAGCCTGACCTTCGTCTCCTCCCACGCCGACGGCGACCACTGCGGCGGGCTGGCCTATCTCATCGAAAATTTCGGCGCGGAGCGGCTGTATCTGCCCGCCCTCGGCTCGGATTCCGCCGCCTTTGCCGAGATGATCTCGGCGGCGGAAAAACGGGGCGCGGAGATAAAAACGGCAAAACGCTATGAGGTTTTGGACTACGGCGGGGCGTACGTCTCCTTCCTTTCCCCCTACTCGCAGGGCGAGACGGACGGCAACGAGGCCTCCACCGTGCTCTACCTCCGCTACGGAGAATTTTCCGCCCTCTTCACGGCGGACATGAACGCCAAGCGCGAGGAAAAACTGCGGCAGGAATATGCGGTGATGCCGGAGATCTTCGACCGCGGAGACTATACCGTGCGCCTCGAAGATATCGACGTTCTGAAGGTGGCGCACCACGGCTCGGACGCCTCCTCCTCGGCGGAGTGGCTCGGCCTCATCAAGCCCGCCGTCTCCGTCATCTCCTGCGGAAAGGGCAACCCGTATGGGCATCCCTCGGGCGGCGCTCTGCAACGGCTTGCCGACTGCGGCAGCAAAATTTACCGCACCGACGAACTCGGCGATATTTTGGTCTCCGCCTTTCCCGACGGAAATTACGAAGTGAAGTGGGAATGACCCCATAAAACGCGGCGCGGCGGACACCTGTCCGCCGCGTGGTTTTTTCTATCCTTTTCGTTGAAACTCCCGTCCCCGTAACTTTGGGGGAGGGGTGCTGCCGCTTCGCCGAGCTACCGCACGGCGAAGCTCGGTGCGAGGCGGGTCTCCCGTCGCTGCACGCCCCCATTTGCCACACTACCGTAGGCTTAATGTCGGGGCAAGCGTATTCGAGCCGCAACTCCATATCCCATACAAGTTACATTCACTCGTTCAATTTATTTTCGAGCATACGCCCTAAAGGGGGGTAGGCGAGAAAAGAAATTGAACGAAACTTTACGCAATCAGCGCTTTCCACTTCTTTTCAAACTGTTCTTCGCTCCACAACACTTCTTTGGCGAGCGCCTTGATCTCCTCATCCGCCTCGTCGTCGCTCATCTCGCCGAGGGTGGTTTTCAGCGACGTGATGCCCATCACCGTGCCGCGCACCATCATATCGGCGATGTGGGCGCGCGAATCGTCCGTCATCGTGCTCATCTTGATGCTCGACCACATCATCGCCTTTTTGATCGGGCCGGGATTTTTGAGTTCGATGTTCTTATCCTTTGCGATCGTCGCCGCCTTGCCGCACAGCCTCTCGTATTCCTCGTGCTCGCGCAGCAGTTCCTCCTTCAGTTCCTCGTCCTCCGTCTCGGGCAGGATGTCCGAGATGGACTGCAACGCAAGCTGGCAGTTGCGGTGCACCTCCGCAAGTACTTCTTCACTCTTTTTGATGTCCATGATCACCTCTCCTTTGCCCGTAGCATGAGATTTTTTGCGAAAAGTATGCGTTGCCCGTGAAAACCGCTTGACTTTTTCCCTTTCTTATGATAAATTGAACACCGAACCGTTAAGGACGGGCCTCAAAAGCATTTCCCGCGGGGAAATCGCCTATGTAACTTACGAGATCCTATCAAGGAGGTATGAACTGTGTACGCGATCATCGAAAACGGCGGCAAACAGTACAAGGTTTCCGAAGGCGACGTTGTGAAGGTGGAAAAACTCAAGGCCGAAGTGGGCGAAGAGGTAACCTTCAAGGCAGTCATGGTGGCCGACGGAGAGACCGTGAAAGTGGGCGGCGACGCCGCTTCCGCAACGGTGACGGGCACCGTGCAGGCGCAGGATAAGTTCAAGAAGATCATCGTCTTCAAGTACAAATCCAAGAAGAACGAGCGCAAAAAGCAGGGACACCGTCAACCCTATACCGCGGTGAAGATCGGGAAGATCTCCCTCTGACCGCAATGGCGCAACCGCGCCGAAACTAAAAATAAGGAGAAGGAAACATGATTTTTATTTCATTGTTCGCTCATAAAAAGGGTACGGGTTCCTCCCACAACGGCAGAGACAGCGAGGCGAAACGCCTCGGTGTCAAGCGGCAGGATGGGCAGGCGGTGCTTGCGGGCAGCATCCTGGTGCGCCAGCGCGGCACGAAGATCCACCCCGGCAACAACGTAGGCATCGGCGGCGACGATACCCTCTTCGCCCTCAAAGACGGCGTTGTGAAATTCGAGCGCAAGGGGAAAGACAAAAAACAAGTCAGCGTCTATTAAAAACAAGACCGCCGCAATCAAAGCGGCGGTCTTTTCTTTGCAAAGGGGCGGCGCGCCGACAAGCGCGCCGCATATTTTTTAATAATTTTTCGCCTGCACTTCGAAGTACGCCTGCGGGTGTTTGCACACGGGGCAAATTTCGGGCGCGGAAGTACCCACAACGATGTGTCCGCAGTTGCGACATTCCCAAATCTGAACGCCGCTCTTTTCAAACACCTGCTTGCTCTCCACATTGTTGAGGAGGGCGCGGTAGCGTTCCTCATGCGCCTTTTCGATGGCGGCAACGCCGCGGAACTGCGCCGCGAGCGCGGTGAAGCCCTCCTCTTCGGCCTCGCGCGCCATGCGCTCGTACATATCCGTCCACTCCGCGTTCTCGCCCTCGGCGGCATGAAGCAGGTTTTCGGGCGTATCGCCGAGTTCGCCCAGCGCCTTGAACCACAGTTTGGCGTGCTCTTTTTCATTTTCCGCCGTCTTCAAGAAGAGCGCGGCGATCTGCTCATAGCCCGCCTTCTTCGCAACGGAGGCGAAATAGGTGTACTTGTTGCGCGCCTGGCTCTCGCCCGCGAACGCTTCCCACAGATTTTTCTCGGTCTTTGTGCCCTTGTAAGGATTGTTTCCCATAATTTTTTCTCCTTTGATGAAATTACATCTTCCACAAAAATGTATCATAAAACGGGAGACCTGTCAAGAGGGCGGAGCAAAATTCGGGCAGAGGGCATACGATAAAAAAGCGCGCATAAAATTTACGGAATTTTGCAAAATGCAAAGAAAATCGCTTGCGTTCTTGCGATAAATGTGTTATATTTAACAGGCAATCGGAAGTTTAGCTCAGCTGGGAGAGCACTTGCCTTACAAGCAAGGGGTCATAGGTCCGAGTCCTATAACTTCCACCAATACAGCGCGGATAGCTCATTATGCGGGAATAGCTCAGTGGTAGAGCGCCACCTTGCCAAGGTGGATGTCGCGGGTTCGAGTCTCGTTTCCCGCTCCAAACACAGCTCCGCGCTGTTTTTTTTGGCGCCATAGCCAAGAGGTAAGGCAAGGGTCTGCAAAACCCTGACTCCCCGGTTCAAATCCGGGTGGCGCCTCCACCAGCCCCTTTTTAGGGGCTTTTTTCTTTCAAAAACGCCTCGGCAGAGAGTGGTTTTTTTCTTTTTTTGCGAAATCTATTCCGCAAAAGTTGGGACTAAATTGGGACTAAATTTCATGGTCGATCGGCAAATTGTCCCAACCGCTCCTCCCATCAAAAGTCGGCAAAGGCCGATCGGTTCATTCTTCCGGATCTTCGCCCGGCTTATTCGTCTCGAGGAGCTCTTTCTCCCCGGCGTTCAGGGAGGAAACCGCACTCTCTCCCGTCGTCTCCTCAAAATCTTCACGCGCCCGCCGTGCGACCGCGCCGCCGCGCTTTGCAACATACCGGCTCTCGTCAAGCCCTTTCGGGTGCTCCCGTTGCGAGAGCCGCGTTGTGGTGATTTCCGCAAGCGAGGTGAGAATGAGCTCGATGTCCGTCATGTTATCGCGCAGGTTCTCCTTCGTTAGCCCCTTGTGTTCCTTGTATTCCCGAACAGAAAGTCCGCTCCATGCGCGCATCAAATCGTTGGTAAGAATCGCATATTCTCTGCCCTCTTGTACACCGCTCGCCCGCCACTCATCGGTAAGCTTTTTTCTGATTTCAATCGTGCGTAACCGCTGATTGATCCAGCCCTCGGAGTATCCCTTTTCGCGGTAGTAGTCTGCGCCGCGCAAGATTGCCTTTTCCGGGTCGGCTATTTCGTCCATCCGTTCGCTACCAACTTGGGCGAGCCAAATTTTGAACGGCTCTGCCTTCGGAGACGGAATGGACTGGATGAGACGGAGGATCCCTCTTGTGGAAAGAACGTCGGTTAGGCGCATTTTTCCATCCGCGGCACGGAATTTCAACTGGTGACAACTTGTCACCAGTTCGCTCCCTTCTTCCCCGAGCCGTTGTTTGAGTTTGTTCCAATACTTCCGCGCGGTCTGATAATCTGCGCTGCCTGTGAGAATCCACACGACGTCAACAACGGAAAAGTACCACTCCTCCTCGTCGGCATTCCACGCCGCGCGGATTTTCTGTTCTTGAAAAAGTTTAATGTTTGACATGGTTCGTTCCTATATAATTTCAGTTTGATTGCCCGTTAATTCCGCAGTCGTGGTATGTCCCCCGCACAGCGTTTTGCGGTTTTTCATTATAAACTTTCTTTGAAGATCTGCACGATCTCCTCGCGCGTCAGCACTTTATAGCCGCCGTCCATGACGAGCGTTGCGTCGGCGAGCGCCTCCGTCATGTCCGCCGTCACGCCGAGTTGCGCAAGGTTCATCGCAAGCCCCAGCTCCTTCATCCACTTCTCCATGGCGTCAAGCCCCGCCAGCGCGACCGCCTCATCGCTCCCCTCGTCCTTCACGCCCCACACCTCCACGGCGAAGCGGCGAAACCTTTTCACGCCGTAGGGCAAAATGTGCCTGTAATAGGCGAGAGAGACGGCGGAAAGGGTCATGCCGTGCGTGGCGTCGGTGAGCGCGCCCACCGCCTGCCCGAGCATATGCACCTCCCAATCGGTGTCCTTGCCCTGCGCGATGAGGGTATTCAGCGCCCACGTCGCCGCCCACATGATGTTGGAACGCGCCTCGTAATTTTGGGGGTCTTGGAGGGCGACGCGCGAACTTACGATGAGGGAGCGCATCAGCCCCTCCGCAAGGTAGTCGCTCACGTTGTCGTCCTCGCCCGAAAAGTACTGTTCGCAGATGTGGTTGAACGCGTCGTAAATGCCCGCCACCATCTGCCGTTTGGGCACGGTAAAGGTGTAGGTGGGGTCTAAAATCGTGAACTTCGGCATCACCTCGTCGCCGAACACGTGCCCTATCTTCAACTTCTCTTTGTGGTTGGTGATGACAGCACCGCCGTTCATCTCGCTCCCCGTGCCCACCATGGTGAGGATGCACGCGACGGGAATGATCTTGCAGGTGGGTTCTTCAAAGTCGAGGTAGTACTTCTTCCACGGATCGCCCTCGCAGTACGCGGAAACGGAGACCGCCTTGGAATAATCACACACCGACCCGCCTCCCACGGCGAGGATGAGGTCGACCCCGTTCTCCCGCGCAAGTTTTGCGCCCTCGTAGAGTTTTTCCACGGTGGGGTTGGGCATCACGCCGCCGTCCTCCACAATTTTTTTGCCGCACGCGCGCAGAATGGAGACGACTTCATCATAGATGCCGTTCCTTTTGATCGAACCGCCGCCATAGACGAATTGCACCGTCTTGCCGTAATGGGCGAGTTCCTCCGCAAGATTTTGCACGGCGTTTTTTCCGAAGTAGACCTTTGTGGGGTTGTGATAACAAAAATTTCCGAGCATACGCTTCTCCTTTTTGCAGCCCAAACTGCGTTTTGATACCGATATTATACCATGCCCGCCCGCAAAACACAACCCTTAAAAATATCAGGGAAAAAGTAAATCTTACAAGTGTGCGTTTTAGCGGAAATCCTCTGCATGACACAAAAAACCGACGGACAGAGTAGTCCGTCGGTTTTTTGTAATATTTTTTTCTATTTTTTGTCCGTCTGCGGGCGGTGGGATACCTTGTGCAGGGGCTTTAAGGGAAGATGTAACTTGCTCGGCGAGATCTTGGCGTTATCCACCACGATCACCTCTTGCGGAGGATTATCGGGCGACTTGTAGAGCGCAATCTCGCCCTTCGCCCACGTCTTTCCGTCAGGGTCGAACCAATACACCTTTCTTCCGCGGCGGCGGAACATCACCCCGACGACATCAATACCGTCCTCGTCCTCCGCCTCTTCTTCGTAGGCCTGCACATCGGCTATCTCCCGTTTGGAAAGTTCCTCCACTTCCGCCTCTTCTTCTGCTCCCTCTTCGGTTTGCTCTTCCTGCGCTTCGTCGAGGACTGTTTCTTCGGGCACTTCTTCGATGGGTTCTTCTGTTGTCTCTTCTTCGGGAACTTCTGCCTCTTCAATAGGCTCTTCCTCTGCTATTTCCTCAACGGTAGGCTCTTCCGCCGGCTCTTCTTCCGAGACTTCCTCGGCGGTCTCCTCTACGGCGTTTTCTTCGGCGGCGACTTCTACCGCGCCTGCAACCTCGGGCGCTTCCGCGATAGCGACTTCCTCTATGGCCTCCGGGATCTCCTCTGCGGCGTCCTGCGAAACGATTTGCTTCGGCGCTTGGTTGACGGTCTTGATAAGCCCCTTTCCGATGAGCGCCCCGGTATCCTCGTAGGGGATGTAGGCGTCCTCGGGCACATAATCCTCGTTCCGCTCCGCGCCAACGCTACCCATTGCCATGGCGATGAGTTCCTTCGCATAGCGAACGCGTTTGGCATTTTTCATGCGGTACAGGCAGGGCGTGTCCTCGTACGTCGCGCTCCCCTCGACGGGCTCGACCTTATATTTCGACCCCTCAAATTCGTTGGGATCGAGGGCGAAGTACACGCAGAGCGTCTTTCCGCGGAAGGAGAAACGCACAACATTTTTTCTGCCAAAGCGGTAACTTTCGCGCTTCCAACTCCTGCGCATCTTCACGCGGCGATAGGAGAGCAGTTCGTTTTTGAGTTCGGAATACCAATCCTTGATCGCATCGCTCGATAGTATGAGCCTTGCCGCAAAACTCCTGTCATACTGCACAGCATCTCTGTCGAAGGGAGGAACGGTTTGCGTTTCCCCGCTCTCTTCCGCTACGGGTTCGGCGGGGGCTTCCTCGGCCGGCTCTTCCACAACGAGTTCGGCTGGGGCTTCCTCCGCGAACTCTTCCACAACGTCCTCCGTAGCGGGAACTTCCTCGGCCGGTTCTTCTATAACGCCATCGGCGACTTCCTCGGCGGGCGCAAGCGGAACAATATCGCCCGCACTCCCCGTCTTTTCGCGTTTGATGAGGCCCTTTCCGATGAGCGCCTCTGTGTCCTCATAGGGAAGGTAATACTCTTCCGCCGCGCGCTCGACGCGTTCGCTCCCCCATTCCCCCATCAATGCCGCTATGAGTTCCATGGCGTACCGCGCGCGCCGTTCGCCTTTCAGGCGGTACATACAGGGCGTATCGGTATAAGAGGGATATTGTGCGGCGTCCTCTACCTTATATTTGCTCCCCTCATAGGAGGCGGGGTCGAGCGGCAGATAGATGCAGAGCGTACCCCCGCGAAATGCGAAGCGGGCGACGACGTTTCTCCCCAAGCGGAAACTTTCGCGCTTCCAACTCATCCGCGCCTTCACCTTCTTATAAGAGAGCAGTTCGTTTTTGAGCATTGCGTACCACGATTTTACTTCGTCGCGCGCTTGAATGAGTTTCGCCGTAAAACTCTTGTCGTAGCGCACCCCGCTCCCCACGAAAATCGCAGCCGACGCTTGTGTGGGCGTCTGCGCGGGGACAATTGCAACCGCTTCGGCTTCGTCGGAAATTTCTTCCGTCACGGGTTGCTGTGCCTCTTCGGCGGGCGCTTCTTCGGCATCGAGTTGCTCCGCCTGTACGTCCGCCTGCGCCTCTTCGGCAGGCGTTTGCTCCTCTTCGGCGGGTTCGACCGTAACGGTGTAATGGGTCGCCTTATCTTTATATCTGATTATGACAATGGGCTTACCCGCCTCCGCCATGTTCGGCTTTATGACGCAAAAACCGTTCGCCGCGCCCGCTACGGTGAGGTGCATAAACTCCTCCTCCGTGAGAACTTCGAAATGCGTGAGCGTCTCTGTTGTCGGCTCAATGTTGTAAGCGGCGTTTACGATCAAGCCTTCACAGGTGAATTCCTCCCCCGGGGCAAATATCTGCTTCGCGGCGGTCGCATCCACGGAGATCCCCGTAAGTTCGCGCGCGGGCTTTTGCTTGCGTTGACGGTTTATCATGATCCACACGGAAAGCGTTATGGCGGCGAAAAAACAAGCGGCAGCGATGGCACATACAACAATCAATATGATAAGTTCCGTTTGATTTACAAACAACATTTTTATTTCACTCCTTTTTTGTTCTTTTTTATGACGATCGCCAAGCCGATCAAAGTCATGACACTGGCAAGCGATATGCCCGCCGCGGTCAAAAGTATCGTCATATAGGGGATGCCTTCCACGGTAAATACATACTCCGAAAGTCCGTCCGCCTCGAACACGACGTAATCTCCGTCCCGCCTGAAATTGACGCTTGCCAATCCTTCCGCGGCGGCAAATGCGCTGCCGTCGCCGCCCTGCGTGTAGCTGACGTTCTGCGCTCTCGCTCCCGTCAGCGCCATGAGTTCGAAGTTTTTATCTCTGAATTCTTCGGGGATGAGAAGCCGCACCGTCACCTTCCCGCCAAAGGGAACTTCCTCGCCGTTTCTGTACATCTTCACGGCATATTTTTTGGAGATCACGTCCTCCTCCCACGCCAAATATTTGCGTGAAACGTCCTCGATTTTTTCCACCACAAGTTCGAGAGTGGGGTCGAAGCCCTCCGCGCTGTCGAGGGTGACCTCCGCATTGCTGCTGCCGCTGCTGCCGCTGCCCGCTTGCGGCTCGCTCTGCGTGTACGTCCGCAAAATGGTGAGCGTCGCCTCCTTTTGGGCGAACACAACGCCGTTCGGGTTGCGGAACAAGACAGTCACGGTGTAGATATTCGGCTCGGTCTGCCCGTTGTTTTCATAGGACACCGTCGCGCCATACCGAAGTTCTCCCGCTATGAAGATGCTATGCTCTTCGCCGTCGTACTTCACGGTCACGTCCTCGAAGGTGATCCCAAACAGGCCTTCGCTCACCTCTATGATCGTCAAGACCGCCGTCTTGGAAGGAATGGGGAAGTAATTATGCTCGTCCCCCGTGAAGTTCGCCGTCACGGTGTATTCGTCGACTGCCGTCTGCGCGTTGCCCGTATAGTTCACCTCCACGCCCTGCGGAAGCGCGCCCTCGATCTCGATGCTGTGCGCTTCGCCGTCAAAAATGACGGTATAGCCGGTAAACGTCACGCCACCCATATCATAAGTGGCCTGCGTGATGGTGAAGGTGCGCAAAATATCCGCCGTCTCACTGTCCGTCCACTTGTAGTTTTTGCTGTCCGTGAGGGTGAGTTTGACGGGATAATCGCCCACGATCGTTCCGCCGTCGTTTTCGGCGGTGTAGAGAGCGGAAACCTCGATATCCGCCGTCTGCGTCGTGCCGTTATACACCTTGCTTGCGATCGTCGGCGCGGTCACGGTCGCTTTTTCGACGGTGTACGGTTGCGTTGTCGTGCTCTCTTTGAGCGTGTAGTTCCCCGTCTTTGCATCCTTGCTATCGAGCGTCGCCTTAAAGATGTAACGCCCCGCGTCCATGAACGTCTGCATGGCATCGTTCAATGCGACCAAAAGCGTAAACGTGCCGTCGGTGCCGATGCCCGCCGCAGTCGCCGTGGGAAGATCGGTAAACGGCGTACCCGTGTAGGTATAACTCTCACCGCCCCACTTGACTTCGATCTCTTTCGCGCGCACCGTGAGCGTTCCCTCTTTGTAATCAAAGGCGTAGTTGTCCGCGGAGAGACCGCTCAGCGTGATTTTGTAATCGCCGACGTTCTCAAACGCCGCATATCCGCCGTAATCGAATTCCACCGTACCGCGGACGACATCTTGCAGTTTCTCGCCGTTCACAAACCCCTTGTACTCCACGCCGTCGTTGGAAGGCGCGTCGCCGTAGGTAATCTCCTTATCCCTCGCCGTCACGGCGAGCGTTGCTTTATGAATGATGAAGTTGAACTTCAAATCGTCGGTGCTCTCTTCCGAATCCGCCCACATATAGTTATTTTTGTCGTTGAGCGCAATGATGACGGTATAGCCGCTCTCGTTGGCGTTCGTCTTTTTGTTGCTATCGTCCTTTACGCCGAAGTGCGCGCTTCCTCCGCCGACGACGTTGTACGTCTGTTCAACGCCCGTATAGGTAAATTTTGTCGTATCCGCGGTGGGCTTTTCGACCGTCGCCTTTTCGATCGTAAACTCTATCGTCGCGGCTGTGCCTGCTTTCAGTTTATAGTTGCCCGCCTGCGCGCCGCCGAGGGACAGCGTGACGCTGTATTTGCCCGCAAGCGTGGGCATTTTTGTGCCGCTCGGGAACGGCGACGAACTATCGTTCGGCGTGCCGCTGTAAGTGAGAACGGCCTCCACGACGTCGCCCGACAAGATTTCTTCGAGGTTCGCTTCGTACGTTCCGACGATATCATCGTAAACCAACCTGCTCGGCTCGGAGAATGTGAACGGAACTTCCTTCGCTTCGATTTCGAACCGGTGCGTTTCGGAGATCTCCGCATAATTCTCGCCGTATGCGGCAACGGTCGCCGTCACAATATAGATGCCCACGTCTTTGGGCGCATTTTCGCCGAGACTGTCGCCCGTTGCCGTGGAATAGGTGATTTTCACCTTGCCGAACGTCGCCTCGGCGGTGGCGGTATGCGCCGTGCCGTCGTACGTCCACTTCCATTCGTCGGGCGTTCCGACCGTAAACCCATTGATCGTGAGTTTTGCCTTCCAAGTGTTTGTACCCGTGGTGATATGGTAGGTTTGGCTTGTTCCCGAAATGATAAAGTTCTTGGCGCGCGTCTCGTCTTGCGGCTTGACTTTTGCCTCGAAGGTGTACTCGCCGACCGTAACAAATTCCCCGCCCTTGGGGCTTGTCATCTCGACGGTGAACGCAAACGCGGCCTCTTCCGCAATGCCCGTCTGCGCCGTCGCCGTGGGGAATACCGCTTCGCCGAACACATAGGAATAACCGACCTCACTTCCCGACCATTCAACGGTGATTTCCGCGCACTCGATCTCGAAGGCGATCTGTCCGTTGCTCTCTATCTCATAGTTATCCGCCATATCGCCCGTGAGGCTGCTCACCTTCACTTGGTAGTTCTTGCCGGCGTGTGTGGGCATCGTATCTCCCGAAACGGTCGTGCCGTCGTACGCCGTTCCGCCGAATTCCAACACGGGGCTAACCTTGCCCTCGTCGCCGCGCACCACACCCGCGAAGGACACGGTGAAGTCGCCGAACTCCTGCCCGTAGGTAAGGTTGTTGGGCGGCGTGATCGTCGCCGTAAGTTTCGCGCGGTCTATCGTAAACGACTGCGATGTGTCGCCCGTCAGCGTATAGTTGCCCGCCTTCGCTCCGTCAAGGGCCACCATCACGCTGTAATTTCCTGCAAGCGTGGGCATGGATTGGCTTTCGGGGAAGGAAGAGCCGTTGTTCGCCGTGCCGCTGAACGTGAGGATCGCCTTCACCTCGTCGCCGTTCACAATGCCCGCTCTTTCGCCGACGCCGCCGAATTCCGCCCCAAACGTCCCGATGTTCCCATAGGTATGATAGGTTGGAATGGCGATCGTAACCGTGATTCTGCGCTGCGCGACGGTAAAATTCTCCGCCTCGCTTTCAAATGTGACGGTATAATTGGTAATATCCACCTTCGCGGCGGTCACCTTGTACTTCCCCGCGTCCGTGCTCGATGTATAGCCGCCGAAATCAAACGCCGCCGCCTCTTTTGCCTCGGCGAGGATAGCGTCTTTGTTGTCCCTCGTCGCAAGCCCGCTTTGGTAGGTAAGCGTCACATTGTTCTTATCCACATTCTCGCCGTACTCGACGCTCGCCGTCACCGTGACCGTAAGATCCGCCCGTGTGATCTCCAACTTCCCTTCAAACTCCCTTTGGGCGGTTTCGTTGCCGTCCCACCACTTGTAGTTCTTGTCATCGGAAAGTTTGAGCGTCACGTCATATATCCCAACGTCCGTGCCGCCGACATCCTTAACTATGGTATATAGGGAATTGGTAACGCCCCAATGCTGCTCCGTCCCGTCATACGTTACGGTCTTTTTCTCCGGCTCAGCCACGGTATCCTTTTCTACGGTGATTTTTTGCGTGGGGTTGGAAATATTATAGTTTTTCGCAAGGTCGCCGTCGATTGTCGCCTTGAACTGATACGCGCCCGCGTTTTTAAGTATGCCGCCTGCGCCTTCCGGTTGGCTTTCAAAGCTCACCGTAACCGTCAACTTATCCTCGCCCACGCCCGTTGCCGTCGCCGTCGGCGTAACAAAGGCAGCGGCCTTGTAAGTGTAGCTATCCAAAATGTTGTTCCATACAACTTCTATGGATGCCACTGTAATTTCATATTGGTGGGTTTTGTCCTCGTTTTTCAACTTATAATTCTTGTCGTGGGCACTATCCACCTTTATATCGAACGTATACTTTTCCACATTCCTGAACGGCGTTTCGCCCTGCACGGTCACGACAAGTTGGATCGCACCGCCCTTGGCGTCCTCGCCCACGCCGATAAAGGTCGCAGTGGGGGAAATTTCCTCGCCCCGATAGATGAAAGTCTCGTCTCCCCAATCCACGGTCGCGATCTCCCGCGGTGTAATCTCGATCGTCTTTGTGTTTTCGCTCACGCTGAACGTATAATTCTTTTCATAATCCTTGGGGAGCGTCACCGTAAAGGTGTAGGTGTCGACGTTCCTGAACTCGGAAGCGCCGAGAAGAGAGGTCATCTCCACATGGAGGCTGAGCGTGCCGTTGTCGCCGTCTCTTGCCGCGCCCTTTGCCGTGGCGGTGAGTTTGGTGAACGCCGCCCCCTTGTAGGTGTAATCCTTCTCTTCGCCCACCCATTCGAACTCGGCAATATCCATCGGCGAGATGGTGAACTCTTTGGTCGCCGAACATTCAGAATAGTTGACTGTGCCCGCGAGGTACGCCTTCACCCAATATGTGCCCGCGTCGGTGGGCTTTTCGTCATAATACGTCCCCGATTGATTCTCATCATGGGTATAGGTAAACTTCACCTCGCCCGCTTCGCCGAATTTCGGCGTGGCGGAAGGCGTGCCCCCCTCTTCGCCGTAAGTCCATCCCGCAAGGGTAACCTCGCCGTTAAAACTGTTCGTCGCCCGCTCGATTTTAAGCAAATATGTGGCGGTGTTGGAAAGGGAGAAGTTCACCGTATCATAAGTTATTTCAATGTTGCCGCTATAATCGCCCACGTCCGCATTGTCCGTTGAAATATCCGCCACGGTGAACGGGGAAGAGGTAACGCCCACGGGCGCATACACGATAGACAATCCCTTCACCTCATCGCCCGCGACTTTTAATTCACCGCCGTCGTAAGGCTTGCTTTGCTCAAACTTGCCGCTCACGGTGATCGTCGCCTGTCCTATCGTATAGCTTTGCGTTTCTC
This sequence comes from uncultured Clostridia bacterium, assembly GCA_947625095.1. Taxonomy (GTDB): domain Bacteria; phylum Bacillota; class Clostridia; order Christensenellales; family Borkfalkiaceae; genus Gallimonas. The sequence goes on from CANQMX010000009.1 coordinate 46,297, forward strand.
CCGTGGAGATCGTGTAGTTTCCCGCCGCGTCGCCGCCGAGCACCGCCGTTGCGCTATGCGTACCCGCATCGATGTTGTCGGTTTCGTTCACCTTAACGGAAAGCCGCGCGGCCGTCCTATCCACTTCGGGGAGATCCGTCGGAAGTTTGGGCGTGGGGGCTTGGTGTTTGCCGTTATAAATAAGCCCCTCCACGTTCTCCCATACAATGGGAATGCTCTTCGGCGAGATGGTGGCTTTATAGCCGTCTTTTTCAAAACTCGGCGTATAGTTGTCCGCCGCAGTGCCCTTCAAGGTCACGGAGGCAACGGTCACGCTCTTATTTTTTCCCGCGTCGGCGCTATCAAAGGTCGCAGTGATTTTGTCCACGTCCACATCGTCGCTGCCGATTCTGCCCGCGCCCGCGTCGATTGCGCCCGCCGTTACGGTGGCGGTCGTTGTCCCGTCGTATTCCTTCTCCTGCGCCGTGAGCGTAATTGTAAGCGGGGCTTTCTCGATTTTCCCCTTCGCGGGCGAGGCAGCCGTGCCATATTCGCCGAGGGAAACATTATAATTCCCCGCCGCGACGCCTTTGAGGGTGATATCGCTCACGGTTACCGTTATGTTCTCGCCCGCGTTGGCGCTCGCATAGGCGGCCGCATAACTTTCAACTTCCACCCGTCCCGCGGTCTCATCCGAACCCTGATATCCCGTAAACGTAAACGTGATTGTGGGGTCATCGACCTTGCCGTTATAGGTTTTATCCTCAACCTTTGCCTCGCTCACCGTAAGCGTCGCCTTTTCAATGGAGAATTCTTGGTTTGTCCCGTTGTCAAGTGTATAGTTGGCGCTCTTGGGCGTTACGCTCGCATAATATGTCCCCACGTCGGTGTGCGCGCCCTCCACGGTGACGTCGTTCAGCTCTACCGTTCTCCTTTGCTTGTCCGTAGCCTTGGGCGAGGGCTGCTGCGCCGCGCCGTTATAGATAAAGTTGGTAGGGCCCCAATTTACCGTCACGCTTTGCGGCGTTATGGTGAACGTCGTATTGCCGCCGCTAAGCGTATAGTTGCGCGTGTGGGTGGCGGGCAGGGTGGCCGTAGCGGTGTAAGTCTTTCCGCCCGTGTTGGCGTTGATGGCCTGTCCGCCCGTGAGCCCGTCGCCCGAAACGCCCACTTCAAGGGTGATAGTCTCGCCAACGCCCGCGATTTGGGCTTGGGGGGTATGCGCCGAGCCGTCATACTCAAATTCCTTACCCTCCCATCGAATGTCGCTTGCGGAAAGGGTCTTGGGCGAGATCTTAAACGCCGCGGTGCACTCGATCGCCTCGTAGTTATTTTGGGACGGGTTTTTCGTGCTCTTGGAGGCGGGAACGCTCGCCTTCACGTAGTAGTCGCCCGCGTCGGTTGGCTTGCTGCCCAACTGCGCACCGATGCTGCCGCCGCTGCTGTTATAATAGGTATACTCCACGCTGCCGAACGTCGCCTCGGCGGAAGGCGTGCCCCCCTCCTCACCGTACTCCCACCCCGCAAGGGAAACCGTGCTCTTCCATGTGTTCGTCGCCTTGGTTATCTCAAATGTCAGCGTTCTATCGTTGGTATCGTGGGTATCCGCCCACACATAGTCATCTTTATTTTTGAGCGAAATAATAACGTTGTACGTTCCGACGTCCACCCCGCCCTTTCCGCTGTTCTCTTCCGTGACCGTGTACTCAGCGCCTGTTATGCCCGAAGTCAGCCAACCCCCGGTGTACGTTTTGGAGGCGGGCGCACTCGGCACTGTTACGGGTGTTGCGAATGTTCTGTTGATAGCGGTAAGATTGAGGTGGATCGCCGGGCGCACCCCGTAGGGGCTAATCACCATCTTATAGTATTTGCTGTCGTAAGTGTAGTCGTAACTGCCCGAAGTGTTAAGATAATACGCCCCGTTTGCCATCCAATAATCGCCGGAGCGAAGCCAACAATACTTGAACCCCTGTCCGTGCGTATTATCCGTACTCCTGAGGAAAGCATCGGTGACCCAAAGGCCATTATTGCCACTTCCGTCTTTGATGCCCGTTTCTACCACGGAGGGAAGCCACACATAGTCGTCTTTCCAATCCCCGTATTTTGCGCCTTCCATACGGTCGCCGTCTTTAGAAGCATAGTTGATACTATCTCTATACCACTCGCCGCCGGACTTCGGCGCTTCGTATGCGTCATTGGGAAAATAGTAATTACCTCTAAGGTAAAATGCATCTATCAGTGCCCTATTCCATTCGTCCGCTTGGTAGCCCACCTCGGAGGGCTTGGCAATGTATGCCGTCAAACTGTCGGCGACGCTTTCCATTGTAAAGCGGGCGTATTGGTTTTCAGAACTCTGCGGCGTTACATCGACAAGTTCGCTATTTTTCTTATCCGCAGTCAATTTCGACATATATCCGCCCGCATTTAATGCTTCCACGCGTATTTTGCTGATAGAATACATATTGGAGGGGTAGGTAAAAGTATCCGAACTACTATCAGACCAACCGTTGGAATAACTTGATTCGTCCGTCGATTTGAGATCGTCCGCCGAACGCCACAAATCGAGAATAACGTCGCCGTTCTTCGCTGTGGTGAGGTAGGTAGCGTCCCACTTCACCCCGCCAAACCAAACGGAGACGTTTCGTCCGCTTTGTGTGCGGAAATCGGCGGAAGTCTTGTTTGTGCCTGCCGCCGTCTTTATGCCTGTAAATGTTTCCTTGCCCGTGAGAGACTTATAGAGCGCCTTTAAGTTGTCGGCGTCAAAGCCTTTGCTCCCGTCGTTGTAAATTTCGCCGATCGTCTTTCTTTCCGCGCTGCTGTTCGCCGCGGACAAATTGAGGTGCAGCGCCGGACGCGCAAAGTTTGGATCGGATGATGTTTTATTCGACCAATCGGCATGGTCACTGGCACCTTCATTGACGCCCATAACGAACGTAAAGAAGTATCCGTAGGTAACGTATGGCTCATCACTGCAATAGCCGGAACGAAACCAAAACCAAGCCTCCCCTTCACTTCCGGCACTTCTTATAGAGATATCGGTATTCCATAAACCCGTGCCAGCAGCGCTACAGCCCGCTTCGGTGACGGAGGGGATCCATAAATAGTCGTTTTGCCATGCGCCGTACTTCGCTTCCTCCAAACGTTCATCATCTCTGTTATCGTTATAAAGGTTGTTATACTCGGCGTCAAACCATTCTCCGCCGCTGATTGGCGTATCATAAGCATCGTTGGGAAGATAATATTTTTTACCTTCGTTGTGTACTTGTTTATTTATATCTGCCGCCGTATCTTCATCAAATTCATTCGCTTGGTAGCCCACTTCGGAAGGCGTGGCAATGTAATTTATCAAACTACTCTTGCCGTTGCTGTCCTTCCCTGCCATGGTAAAGCGGGCGTATTGGTTGTTGTTATCTTGCGCCTGTTTCGCCCCTAATTTGTTTTTTGAGGTTAAACAATATCCGCCCGCATTTAAGGTATCAACGCGAAGTTTACTCGTAGAGTACATATTGGCGGGGTAAGTGTCGTTAATATCTGTGCGCTCGGCATCCCACTCAAGGAAACCCACCTTTTCTGTTGACACATTGTCGGCGGATTGCCACAAATCCAAAATTACATTGCCTGATTTATCTTTTGTGAGATAGACCGCGTCCCACTTCATCCCGCCGAACCAAACCGAAACGTTATTTCCGCTATTGACTACACGAAAATCGGCGGAGGTCTTATTCCCGCCTGCCGCCGTTTGCACATCCGCAAAGGTCGCCCCCGTTTTGCCCGTGAGCGCCTTGTAGAGTTCATTTAAGTTATCTGCATCAAAGGCATCATTTTTATCGTTGTAAATTTCGCCGATATTCGTCCACGCCGTTGTGCTCCGCGCCGCGTCCGCCGTCTCCCGTGCGGGCAAAAATGCCAAGCCGACGGCAAGAAAAACCGCCATCACCGCCGCCAGCGCGCCGATGACCTTCTTTTTGATGCCCCGCGTCATGCCGTTCGCCATGCCGCCTACCGTATAGCAACGTACCCCCCCCCGTTGCACTTCCTTTGTCAATGCAGGGCGCACACCCTCGGTCTCTCTCTTATTTTTTCTTCTCATTCTCATTCCCTCTTTTGTCCTCTTTCCCATCCCCTTTTGTCCTTTCGCCCCTCGCAAGGGACACGCGTCATTCTGCCCCGCGCTCGGGTCTCCGCGTCATTCTGCCCCGCGCGCTCGGGTCTCCGCGTCATTCTGCCCCGCGCGCGCTATTCGTCTACTAAGCGCGGCACGCCCCGCGCGCGCTATTCGTCTACTAAGCGCGGCACGCCCCGCCCGCACTATTTTCGACCAAGGGCGGCACAAGCCAAAGGCGAAGTAGCGCGTAGCGCGAAGTAACCCCCTTCCCGCGCCCTGCCCCTGCGGGGCAGGGCGCGGGCGGCGTGTCGAAGAATCCCGACCAACGAAGTCCGCCGCTACCCCATAAATTGTCATGTCGACCGAAGGCGTAGCCGAAGTGGAGACATCTCTACCTCATTCCTCATACCGTCGCTCCGCCGTAGGCGGTGGTGGGGGTTGCCCTCATACCGGCGCTCCGCCGTAGGCGGTGGTGGGTCTCCTCATACCGACCGCAGGGAGTGTATCTTGCCCACCCCTCCGAGGGCGCCGTAGGCGTGCCTTGTGCTGTGGGTGTCACCGTAGGTGACGGAAGGGGTGTTATCTCGCCCCGCCCATTCTCAGCTGCCCCCTTTTTAAGGGGGCAGCTACGCCGTAGGCGGTGGTGGGGGGGGCAACCCTTGCCCGTCCACGGGCGGAACGCAGTCCTCTTTCCCATCCCCCTCCCCGTTCGCGGGGTGGGGGACACAGGGGGAGGGGCGACCCTTGCTCCTCGCCTCAAAGCGACAGCCCCCCCCCTGTATTTTTCCGCGCTCATTGTAACACATTTTCACTTTTGTGAAAATACCAAAACCCGCCTTTTACAAAATCTTAACAAATCTTCACAAGTTTATCGAACGGAAAAATCGTTATAACTTGCATGGAATTTTTTTATTTGCTATAATGGAACTGCGTATGACTTCGCCGCGCGCCCCGCGTCATTTTGAGCCGCCGCCCGCGGCAGAGCCGCGGGCGGCGTGTCGAAAAATCCCGAAAAACGAAGTCCGCCCAACCCCTTGCAGGGCGCGCTGCTTTCCCGAAAATAAGGATTTTTGTATGAATTACACCGTCTGCGAAAGAAAGCTGCTGTTTGTAGAGGACGACGAAGCGTTATTGCAGGAAATGGTCGCCTATTTTTCCCGTTCGAATACCGTGTTTACGGCGTCGGATGTGGAGGAGGCCGCCGAAATTTTGGCGGAAAACGGCAACATCGATGCCGTCGTGCTCGACCTCATTCTCAAAAACAGCGTGGGGCTGGATCTTTTCAGGTCTTTTCCCGAATTACTACCCCCTCCCGTAGTCATTTTATCCTCCCTCGACGACGAGGATATGATCTTTACGGGGCTTACCTCGGGCGCGGTCGATTATGTGGTGAAGCCCTGTTCCATGCACCTGTTGGAGACGCACATTGCGCTCCGCCTTCTGCCCAAGGCCGAAGCGGTGGATAGTTTCGGCGGTTTTTCCGTGGACTCCAACTCCCGCACCGTAAGTTATAAGGGCGACCCCATTGCGCTCACCCCTTCCGAATTCAATATCTTGTACTTTTTGGTGAAAAACCACGGCCAATACTTCACCGCGGATGAAATTTACGAAAAAATTTGGTGCGCGCCCAGCCTGCACACGACGACCATCCGCACGCACCTATCCTCCCTCCGCCGTAAACTGAAAATCGCCATGCCCGAAAGCGACGTCATCCACACCGAATTCAGCAAGGGCTACTGCTTCAAGGGGGATATTTTATGAAGAAAAATGTTCTGAATGTTCTCATTGCGGTGGGGTTCTTTGTCGTCTCTGTGGTGTTTGCGCTCATTTTATTGTTTACGGGGGATAGCGCCGTCGCCCAAACGCCCGTACGCAAAAAGGATTTTTCGGGCGTCTCCGCCAACGTCGTCTCCGTTTTCGATGTGCACGGCGTGATGAAAATGACGGCGGTCAACTATCTTCCCAACGAATTTGCGGGGCTGAATGAAACCGTCTCCGATGCCAACGACGGCGCAAATCCCGCAAAGCGCGGCACATATCGGTTCTACATCGACACTTTGACAAATGAGGAATGGGCGCAGAGGGAAAGCCTCGACCGCCTCTTGAAGCCCGACGGAAATTGGCATTTGACGATGTATCTCCCGCCCGTCTTTTCGGCGTGCAGCGTGTTCGTGCAGTATGAAAGCGCGGATTACGTCGGCTCGATCGACCGATATAACATCCAATACTACCTCAATTACTCGTCGGACTCCGAATTTGACGACGCCGCCTTGCACCAAACGGCAACAAAGCCCATGTTCCTCGATATCCCCATCTCTTCCGACGGGAAATATTCCAAGGAATGTAAGGTGACCATTCACTACGAGACGGATAACGCAAATTTCGTGGGCTTTTTCGGGCCCGTCCTCATCGGCGAGGATGCGGCGGTGCACCGTGCCGTAAACGTTAACCGTTCCGTTCTCTTGGCGGCCGCGTGCATCGCCGCCGGCACGCTGCTTTTGTTCCTCTTGATCTGTATTCTCAAGCGCTCCTTCCCCTTCGTTCCTCAACTTTTGTTCGCGGTGGGAATTTTCTTGGCGCTCTTTTCCTCATATGCACTCTTCGGCTACACGGGCGTGCCCTATCTCATGAGCGCCATCCGCCGCGCCTCTCTGGGCTTCATCCTCTTCGGCGCCGCGCTCTATCTCCCCAAAAAAATCGGTAAAGTCCCCGTCCTCTATCTTACGAGTGCCGCCGTCGCCGTTGCCACAGTGCTCGCCACCGTCTCCTCCTTCTGTACAACCGTTGCGGCCTACACCGCGGTGTGCTATTCCTATATCGCCTTGGCGTTCGTCTGCATCGTTGTCCTCCTCGGGTTTACGGTACGCGATATCTGCAAAAATGCGCCTCTTGGGCTGCGTCTGAATACCGTCATCGCCGGCGTTGCCACCGTATTTGCTCTGTTTTCGGCTCGGCCCGTCCCCTTCATCATGCTCTCCCCCGCGTTTTGGCTGTACCTCGGCGAACTCGGCGTCACGTTTGTTTTGGGGCTGCGCGAATTCATCACCGCCGAGATCCACAACCGCTACCTCACGACCAACCTGGAGCAGGAAGTCGAGCGGCAGACGCAGAGTTTGCAGAACATCCTCGCCGAGCGCGACAACATTTTGCTGTATGTCAGCCACGATATGAAAAAAACCGTCCTCGGAATGGGCAACGCCCTGACCGATCTGCGGCAAAATTTATCCACCCCCGAACTGCTGTCAAAGGCGGATTATATTCTGCAAAAAAATGCCGAACTCAAAAAGAACCTCGCGGAAATCGGGAAGTACGGCAAGCAAAACTACGTCGCGGAACAATCGGAAATCATAAATTTGAGCACGATCGTGCGAGCCGTCGCCGAAGAACTGCGCCCCGACTGCGAGGCAAACGGAATTCTTCTTTCGGTCACATTGCCCGAGAGATTGGATGTATATGCCAAAAAAGTCGCCCTTCAAAGCGTAATTCTCAATTTGATCCTCAATGCGATCGAGCACTCGTTCTGCGAGCACCTCTATGTGAGCGTCACCAAGCGCAAGGGCTTCTGCCGCCTCGACGTCGCGGACGACGGCCATGGGGTCACACTCAATGACAATATCTTCGCTCCGTATGTCACGAGCGTTCCCTCCGATAGCAACTCCGGCCTCGGCCTGTATTTGGCGAAAACCGCCATCGAGGCGATGCACGGCGAATTGACATTCGAGCGCAAAAACGAGTTGACGGTCTTTTCCGCCACCCTGCCCCTCGCCTAAAATCACTTGTAACGCAAAACAGCCCCTATTGGGGCTGTTTTTTTGGTGCGAGTAATCGGATTTGAACCGATATGGGATCTCTCCCGAAAGATTTTAAGTCTTTTGCGTCTGCCGATTTCGCCATACTCGCATATTAAATTGTATTGGGCTTCCGAAAAAGATTGCGGAGCAAGATTTTTCGGAAAAAGGAGGCGCAACGGAGCGCACTTGCGCTTTTTTGCAGAAAAAGCGCTCGAAGCGGAGTTTGCGCCGACGCGCGTCTGCCGATTTCGCCATACTCGCATAGAATATGAAATTTTCTCAAACTCACGACTTCGTGAACATTTTATCCTCTTTCACGGCATTTGTCAACTGAATTCCGCCGCCCGCATATAACAAAAAGCGGCGGCCATGTTCACGCCGCCCCCATCAAGCCCCACCCCAAGCGCCTTTCATCATGCCGCCCCACCCCAGGCGTCCTTTTTTACGCCGCCACATCGCGCAGCCGCAAAGCAAAGTCGCCCCGCTCCACGGCGGCGAGGTACTCCTCCTCGGTGAGTTCGCACAAAAAACTCTCCCCGTCGAAGAGGAGGAGGGTCAGATACCTGTCGTCGCGCAAAAAGCGCAGGGCGTCCTGCACGGTGCAGTCGGCGGAGAGGGCAATGCGCGTCTCCTCAACGCCGCGGGCAAAACTTTTCTTGCGTGAAAAGGTCAGCCGCCGATAAGAACCCCCGCCCACCGCTCCCGTGGCGAGCAGCCCCGCGAAGATGAGCGCGGAGAACGCGGGCGCAGAGGAGGGGGAAACGCAGGTATACACAAAGTAGCCCAAAACGCCGGCGGCGGCAAGCAAATTCACCGCCGCGCAGATGCCCTTCGCCCACTTTGCGCCGAGCGGTTCTAAAAGGATCCGCAGCGCCCGCCCGCCGTCCAAAGGGTACGCGGGCAGCAGGTTGACAAAGAACAGCGAGAAGGATACGATCGCCGCCGTATCGGTGTAGGGGTAGGTCTCGGGCCAGAGCCACCACAGCGCGACGAACAAAAAGCCCGTCGCAAGGTTGCAAAGCGGCCCTGCGGCGAGCACGGAAAGTTCCCGCTTTCTGCCGATGCCCGCAATGTCGCCCGCGATGGCCGCGCCGTAGGGCATGAGCACCACCCTGTCGAGGGTGAAGCCGTACCGCCGCGCAACAAATGCGTGCGCGCACTCGTGTTCGAGGGCGGCCACGGTCGCCGCGAGGAAGAGCGGCAATTCCCCCGTGCAGGCGGAAAGCACGCCCGCAAGGAGGAAGAGCGGATGAACGGTAAGTTTGGGGGCGTTCAGTTCCAGGCGAGTTTGTTTCCGTTTACGGAATAGCAATTCAGGATCTCCCCCTCGTTGTAGAAGCCCACGCGCACTTCGCCCTCCCCGTCGGAGCGGCCGACGGCGATGTTGCCGTACACCGTTGCGCCCTGATCGACGCAGACGCTATCCAGCCCGCTGATGACGCTGTGGAAACTATCCGAATGTTTGATCTCTATCGTATAGCCCGCCGTCTCGTTGCCGCTGACGGATGCCACCGTCCCGTCGCAGGGGGCGTACACGGTGCAGGGGGCGGAGAAAGTCAGTTCGCCGTTCTCGCTCACCGCGAATTCGACGTCGGTGTAGTCGTTCACGACGGGCGTCAGTTTGAAGTCGGAATACACGCGGGTATCGGCCTCCGCGGCGGCGCTACCGTTCCCGCCGAAAAGCCCGCGCACAAAGGTATTGATGGCGCTCTCGGGCAGAAAGATATTGGTCAAAAAGATGGCGGCGCAGAGGGCGCAGACGGCGACGAATTCCCCGATGATGATGCGGCGCGCGCGTTTCTCCTTTCCCGTGCGGGGCTTTACTTCGCGCTCGATGGGCTTGCTCTCGGCGTAGAGGGGATCGCCCGCCTCCTCCATGCGGCCGTTGACTTGGTCGACAAGTTGTTCGGAAAGTTCGGGTTCGCGGTACTTATGCTTTTTTTCTCTCTTGTTTACGGTCACCGTCTCCACGGGGATCTCGAGCATTTCGGCATAGTTGAGTTCTTCGTTCATATCACACCTCGTTGGGTTAATTTGCGTTGGCGGGACATCCCTCTGCCAAGCTATCATAATGTATGCCGCTTTTTTTTGGGTTAGAAGAAAAAAGCTCTGTCGAAAGAGCGCGACAGAGGCGGAAAGAAAAAATATTATAGAGGTTTTACCAACCGACGAAGTCCAACCCCTCATACCGAGTCGCCGCAGGCGACGAGTGTATCTTCCCCCCAACGCAGTCCTCGTCCCGCGTGTTTTTTTCTCGCACCGCCCCGCCCGCACCATTCGTTTACTAAGGGCGGCACGAGCGGCATAGCCGCGAAGTAGCGCCGCCGTGCGGTAACTCGGCGGCGCAGTAATCCCTTTTCCACAGCCTGCTTATATAAAATGTCATTTCGCCCGACGCGTAGCGGCGCACGAAGTACCAAGCGAAGCGCGTGGAGAAATCTCTACCTTGTTCTTGCCCCTTAATTTCCCGCCTCGCACCGCCCCGCGCGCACACATTGTCCTTTCCTCATACCGAGTTTGCGCCGCCGCGGCATTTGCCGCGGCGGCGCAAACGAGTGTATCTTCCCCCCAACGCCGTCCCCGCCGCGGCGGCGCAAACGAGAATATCTTGCTTCCCCCTTGAGGGGGAAGTGGCGCGCGCCCTTGCGCGCCGAAAGGGGTGTCGCCCTCTTCGCCCCACCATATATGATCCCCCTCCCCGCGCCATTGAGCGCGGGGAGGGGGACGCAGGGGGAGGGGCACCAAAATGACCCGCGTCAACGGGCAAAACCGAGCCTACCCCCTCAACAATTCGCCCACCGTTCGCGCGGCAAAGCGCACCTCCTCCTCGGTCGTCTCCCTGCCAAAGGAAAACCTCACGCCGCGTTTTGCTTCGGCCTCGCTTCGGCCCATGGCGAGCATGACGTGCGACGGCAGAGACGCGTGCGCCGAGCACGCCGCCCCGCCCGAGGCCGCCACGCCCTTCAAGTCGAGGGCGTTCAAAAAGGCGTCGCCCCCGCGCGCAAAGGTGACGTGGGAGATGTTGGGCGCGCGGTTTTCGCCGTCAAAGCGCACCCCGTCCCCCCAATTTTGCCTCAAAAGCGCCTCAAAGAGGTCGCGGCGCGCCCCCGTCTGCGCGCAAAACTCCTCCCGTTCCGCCTGTGCAAGTTCAAGCGCCCGCGCAAAGCCCGCAATGCCCGCAACGTTGAGCGTGCCGCCGCGCAGCCCGCGCTCCTGTTCGCCGCCCGCGATGAGGGGGGCAAGCCGCACCCCCTTCTTCACGATGAGAGCGCCCGTCCCCTTCGCGCCGCCGATCTTGTGCGCCGAAAGGGAGATGGCGTCCGCGTGACGCAAAATTTCGCGCAGATCTTGCGAGCACGCCGCCTGCACGCAGTCGCAAAACAGCAAAATGTTGCGAGTTTTCGTGAGTTTCGCCGCCTCTTCCACGGGCTGAACGCACCCCGTCTCGTTGTTGACCGCCATGAGACAGACAAGCCCCGCGCCCGCATCCGCCCGCGCCGCAAGACCGTTCAAATCGCACGCGCCGTTCCCGTTGACGGGGAAGACTTCGCTCCCGCCCGCACGCATGGGCGCGGCGGAGAGCACGGCGGCGTGTTCGATGGCGGAGACGAGGGCGCGCCCCTCGCCGAGGCAACGCACGGCCTGGTTGTCGGCCTCCGTCCCGCCCGAGGTGAAGTAGACTTCGCCCGCCGAAACGCCGCAAATCTCGGCGATCTTCGCGCGCGCCTCGGCAACGGCGTAGGCCGCCCTGCGCCCGAAGGCGTGGAGGCTGTCGGGGTTGCCGAAATTATCGGTGAGGAAGGGGAGCATCGCCTCCCGCACCTCCCTTCTCACGGGCGTCGTCGCCGCATAATCGAGATACACATTCATGGTTTTATTATATCCGCCCCGCCCGCAAATGTCAATGTTTTCGCACTTTTCGCGCCCATTTCCGCTCAATTTGATGAGGGGGAGATTTATGAAAATTTCCCCATAAAGACCTCTGCGGCGGCGCGCGCTGCCGCCGCCCTCGCGGCTGCTGCGCTTGCCGCCGCAGAGGTCTTTTTTTTCACGCGCCGCCGCTTTTTTTGCCCTACTCTCTTCTCTACATAGATATGATACCACAAAATTTTCACTAAAAATTTTGTATATGCCAAAAAATTTTTTATTTTTTTGAACCCCTCCCCGCGGCGAAACCGCGGGGAGGGGATTGGGGGGACTGTGTTCGGGGGAAGATACACTCACGCGCCGCCGCGGCTCAAAGAGCCGCGGCGGCGCGTTCGGTATGAGGGCGGGCCCCGAGGAGGGGCGACGAGGAAATTGCTTCCCGCAAAATATACGCCCCGCGGCTTATGCTGCGGGGCGCGTTTTTTCATGGAACGGCGCACGTTGCGCGTCGTTCAGACAGCCACCGTTTACGCAAAGACCAACGTCACAGGCTTGCTGTCTTCGTCCGTCGCACTGAAATAATATTTCCCTCCGCACGTGATCGGACTAGTATATCTCGAAAAAGCATTGTTGTTCGCCGTTTTGAACTCGCCGACTTTCGTTCCGATAAAGTTATAGAAGGAGATAGTATATGTATCATTTTGCTCCGCAGTCGTATAGATCAACGGGCAGTTGTCAAATGTTGAATAGTCCGTTCCCCCCATGATTTCGTCTAATGTCTTGCCGTTCGGCGAACTCTTGGAGTATACGACCCGATCGTAATTGTATTTTGTAACAACAATGCTGTTGCCGCAAACCACGATATTTTGAGCATTACTCGTATCTCCGACAATCGCCACCTTTCCGTCGTAATCTACGGCAATGAAATTGGAATAATTGCCGCACAGGATGAGCGATTGCTCTTCCCAAATGGTAGCATTGGAATACGGAATGGTCGCCACCGTATTGCTCTCCTTGTCTAAAATGGTTCTTCCCGTGAAATAGCGGTCATCGGAGAGTTTATAAAACCGGGACGAAACATTCTTGCCCGTCATATCGAAGGAGACGCGTGCATCTTCGTCGAGGATGAGCGTATATGTGGGCGCCCCGCTCGAAACGATCGCGACGCCGTTCGTCTTAGGATATGCCGTGACGACGATGCGATCAAAATCATTGGTGCTGTAATTGTAGAGCGTGCCACTGTTCCTGCCGACCATAAAGATATAATTCGTATTGACGACTTCATCCTTTTTCTCTGTAATGCTATAGCGGTGAAGGATCATGTTGTACTTCTCCGTTTGTCCGTAAGCGGACGTCTCAAAATTGTAACCGCTGTTTGCCTCCGCGCTCACGGGACGGCTCTCATAGTAGTAGAAATATTTTCCGACAACGCCGAGAACGTTGGATGTTCCGCCGAACACCATCATGGAATCCAACTTCTCACTGCCCTTGTAGAGCGTATAATTTATGGCAGAAGAAGATTCTCCCTCGGCCGTATAGCTGTAATCCTTATAGATATAGTCGGGGTAATCCTCCTCATCCCCGTTTATTTCCACAAGGGGCGTCTTGACGACGCCGAGGAACTCCCCCACCTGATAGTCGTCCGAAGTCTGTTGCGGCTGAATGTCCGCCTCGGTCAGTTTCTTCCACGCGCCGTCCACAAAGGCAACATAGGCGGTCTCCTCCGATGTGTTCGTCTGATAGGTGACGCTGTAATACCGCTTGCTCGTGCCGTCCACGGTATAATAACCGTTGCTTGTCGAAAAAGATCGGCTGTCGAACGTCGCAGATGTGACCATTTCGCCCGTGGGATAGGCAAGCCGATAGGTGGTCGGCTCGCTTTCCGCGCTCTCCAATACGAGGAAGGGCGAATCGCTGACGGTCGAAATACTCGAATACCATTCCGTGAGGCTCTGGCTGTTCTTCAGGTTGTAGAGGCGCCATTTTCCGTTGTTTTCGTCCGTGCCTCTCTCTTTGGCACACTCCATGCTGCTGCCGTCACCGTATCCGCTCCAACTAATACGCTCAAGCTGTACATCGAGGGCCTGCACGCTCTTGAATGCGGGGATCTCCGCAAAATTGCCGTTGGGAACCGTCGAGCTCTCCGGGAGTTCAATGGCATAATCTGCCATGTTGAAAGGCTTTCCGTCAACCGCCACCGAAGCAGAGCCGGAATTCTCACCGCACGCCGCAAGCGGTGCGATGCACAGGGCGGCCGCCAAAACAGTCGCCAAAATTGCCGTTTTTTTCATCGTTTTTCTCCTTTGAAATTTACTTATATCCCATTATAGCGCCCCCCCCCGTTTGTCAAGCGTTTTCCACAATTTCCGTCGGAATTGTTCAAATCGGACAAAATTTTCGTCCGGCGCAACCGATTTCAAGGCGCTGTTTCCTCTCTTTTTTGTTCTTCGTGTATCGAAAATGCGACTGCGCCACCTTATGCCGACGACCGAAGGGAGGAGTGTATCTTATGGGAAGATCCACTCGGTCGCTTCGCGCCCTCGGAATGAGGATGGAGAAAAAGCTCTACCCTTCTTTGAGGGGCAGCCAAGAAATCTTCCCTCCCTTCATTGTTCTATTCGTCTTTCATTTTCTCTCTTCATCGGCAAAGCCTCTCTTGAACCACGCGACTATCGCGTGGTTTTCTTTTAGACAGAAAGACGCCCCGCGGCAAGGCCGCGGGGCGGGGGATACAGGGGGAGGGGCAACTCTTGCCCACCGCTTCAAGAGGTGGGCGTCACCGCAGGTGACGAAAGGGGTGTCATTCCACCGCCTTGCCCCCAAAATACAGAAAGACGCCCCGCGGCAAGGCCGCGGGGCGCTCCCCCCTTTCCCCCTGACATCTACTGCCAATCGCACACATTCACCCAACTTGCCAAAAATTCGGCTTCGCCGGGTTTATTCTTTACCGACTGCGAGGCAGCCACGATCGGCAGGATCCGTTGTACATATTGAATGGCGGTATCTGTTTTTTCGCAGAAGAGGCGCAAATATTTTTCCGCCAACTCGTCCTTTTTCTGCAATTTGAAGATGAGGTATGTCCGTGCGGCGTCGGCAGAGCCGTTGCCCTGCGTGGCGTGAGACCAGTCGATGATGTACGGCGTGCCGTCCTTTGTGATGACGACGTTGCTCGGCTGAAAATCCCCGTGGCACAGTTTTTTGTGGCGGGGGAGGCTATCGAGCCGCACATGGAGATCGTAGCGCACGGTGGAAGGAAAGGCGCTTGCCGAAATTTTGGCGTGCATCTTGTCGCGCAGATGCCCCAAGAGGGGCACTTTTTCCTTGCTCATGCGGATCTGGAGATCGACGAAAAAGTTGAGGTATTCGTCCGTCTTTTCGGGGTTTTTCTGCATGAGTTCTTCCAGGGTATCGCCCTCGATGAACTCCCAGATGAGCGACCACTTGCCGCCGATGACTTCAACGCCCAGAACTTTGGGGATGTTGAGGCCTGTTTCCTCCACGCGGGCCTGGTTGAGGGCCTCGTTGAGGATGCCCGCTTTGGAATAACTCTCGTCGAACGACTTGATGAGTCTGTCGCCGTCGCGGTAGAGTTTTTTCCCGCCGCTTTCATGAATGAGTTGCATAGAAATCCTCCTTGATTTCGGGCGGGAAATTACCCCGCAATCGTTTTCCGCAAGTATTATACACCCAAAAAAATGATAAGTAAATACTTTATTTGAAAATTTTTATCGCTTTTTTGCAGAAGTTCCCCTGTCCTTTTGCCCCGCACAAGGCCTCCCCTTTCTCAAAGGGGAGGCTCCGCCGTAGGCGGTGGTGGGGATTGGCCTTCCCTCATACGCCCGCCGCCGCCCCCAAAAAACTCCCGCCCCGCCCATTTCTCTCTTTTTCCTCATACCGAGTTTGCGCGGCGCGCGGCAGTCGCCGCGCGCCGCCCAAACGAGCGTATCTTCCCCCCAATCAAAAGCCCGCCCCGCGGCAGAGCCGCGGGGCGGGCACAAACTTTCCCCCATTACTTCTTTATATATTTATAGGTGTGCGCCTCCAGGAACGTCAACGCGGTGTTGATGGCCTCGGTAAGCACCGTGCCGCTGAACCCGTGTCCCGCGCCCGCACCTGTAAACACGGTGAGTTTGGCTCTGTCCGCGCCGTACGCCTCCACCGCTCCGTCAACATACTCCCGCTTTACAAGGGTGTCGTTCTCGCCCCACAAAATGCATACGTCCTTTTTGTAGTTCGGGATGACTTCAAACGGGTCGAGGTCTTTGATGCTGCGTATGTAATCGGCGTTGAGGTAGTACCCCATAAACCTGACCGTCTGCTCGGGGTCGTTCTTGTGGTCGTTGGGGATGTTGAACGCGGGGAAGTAGAGCACCAGCCCCGCAACATCGTCCTTGATTTTATCGTCCGCTGCGGCAAGCCCCGCAACAAAGCCGCCTTGGCTGCCGCCCCATAAGAACACCTGCGTCTCATCCACATAGGAAAGGGACTGAATGTGCTTGAACGCCTCCACCAAGTCCCGCTGCATGGTGAGCGGCGAGTAGTTGTCCTTCGTCCTGCCCGTGCTCCTGCCGCCCGTCTGCGCGCCGCAGAAGTCTATCGAATAGGCAACGTAGCCGCGCTGGGCAAGCCGTCTGCACTCGTTGGGAAAGTCGTTATAGTGGCCGCCATACCCGTGCCCCATGATGACGGCGGGCATCTTCACGGGCGGGTACTCCCCGTCGGCCGTCTCCGTCGGTTCGTAGATCTCGCCGTAGATCTTCACCTCGCCGACCGCCTCGTCGGTGTAGGTAAATTCCTCTGCGCGCGTTTCATACTTATAGGTCACGTCCTCGGGCAAATTGCGCAGTTCCCGTTTCACTTCCTCCTCCTCGCCGCAGGCGGCCAAGATGCCGACGCACGCAAACATCACTGCGGCGGCGCAAGCCAAAAATTTTTTCATACTTTTCCCCCTTATTTTGTATTTATATTTGGTCGTCGGCCCCGCCCTCGGCGTTTTCTTCCCCGCCTTCGGCGTTTTCCTCTTCGTCCGGAAACTCCCCGCCCTCGGCGTTTTCTTCATCGTCCGGAAACTCCTCGCCTCCGATGTTTTCCTGCCCGTACATGACCCTCTCGCCCGCGGCGTTTTGCTCCGCGCCGATCGTTTCGTCCGTCTCCGTCCACGCTTCGCCTTCCGCGGTCTCCTCGTCCGCGAACTCTTCCTCGTCCGCGACGTCCGCCGCCTCATCCAAAATGAGGTCGATGGCGTGCAGGCGTTCGCGCAAAAACGCAACGCGCGCGCCCGTCTCGGTGGAGGAAAACTTCTCGTTCTCGGCGTAGAGGCGGGAGGCGACGAAGAGTTTTCTCGCATACACGACGGCCACGGCGAGCGCCACAAGGTTGAGCCCCGCAAACACGCCGACGAGGATGACGGGCACATCGCCCCTCGTGCGCGGAATGAAGTACGCGCTCACGCCGATACCGATGCAAAACAGCACGGCGATGAACAAAAACACGGTGAAGCGCACAAAGTAATATCTTCTGTTGGCGGCGAACGCCTCGCGCCTTTCTGCCTGTTTCTTTTCAAAGTCGGGCGCGATTTTCGCCTCCTCCTCGGCGTAGGAAGCGCGCATCGCCTGCAACGTGCCGCCGAGTTTTTCCACGACGATGGCGCGCGCCGTCTCGTTGTCCGCGATCTCTTCCGCGGCGTTTTTTTGAAAGACGGCCTCTGCGTCGGTAAAGTTCTCGGTGCGCGCCGTCCACAGCCCCTCGACCGCGGCGCCGTTCTCGCCGTCGCACACGAGCGCCTGCGCATACAAAAGTTCCGCGTCGGCAAATTTCCCCTCCGCGAGTTTTTCGTCGGCGGAAGTTTTCAGCCGTTCGCTCTCCTCCTGCGCGTCGCGTTTCAGCTTTTCGCGCCGCTCCAGCTCCTCCTTGAGCTGGGTGGGCGTCAGCCCCACAAGATCCTCGTCGTACTCCTCATCGGGCAGGTCGACGTAGATCTCCTCTTCCGTGAGGTCGTCCTCGTCCCCCTCGGTAAGCCCGTCCACCGCGTCCGTTCCGCCGTTCTGGGTGCGCCTTATCTTGATGCCGCGGCTCTCGTCGTCGTCCAGAATTCTCTCTTCCATATCAGCTCCTTTCCCCCTCGTCCTCGTCGAGTGCGTAGGGGTTTCTCAATTTTTTCATCTTCTTGGGGTCGACGGCGCAAAGCACCGCCGTGCGCCCCTTTCCCTCGAATCTGCTCTGCGCCCAAAGGGCAAGTTCGCGCGTGGGGAACACGGCATACGCCGCGCTGCCCGACCCCGTCATGCCGCAGCCGATGGGCGAGAGCGCGCCGAGCGCCTTCAACGTCTCGCCTATCTCGGGCAAAAGTTCGGTCGCGGCGGCGGTCAGGTGGTTGCCGAAGAGCCGCGCCGCCCATTCGAGGTTGCCGCTCGCGAATCCCTCCAAAGCGCGCTCGGTGCGCGGCGCAAAATTTTCGCCCCGCGCGTCGAATTTTTTGTAGCACGCCGCGGTGGAGACGCCCTCCTTGCCGTAGGCGAGGAGCAGCCACATCTCGGGCACGTCGGGGTAGAACTGCAGCCGTTCGCCCCTGCCGCGCATCCGTGCAAACCCGCCCGAAATTTGGAACTTCACATCGCTTCCGAGTTCCTCCGCGAGCGAAAACACCCCACCCATGTCCGCGATGTCATACAACTTGGCCATTCCGAGGAGCACGCCCGCGGCGTCTGCGGAAGAGCCGCCCAGCCCCGCGCCCATCGGGATATTTTTGTAGACCGCAATGTTCGCGCCGTCCGTTTGGAAGCGTGCGGAAAAGGCCTCCGCCGCCCGCAGCGCGTTGTTCTCTTCGGGCGGGATCTGCTCGCTCCCCATGCCGTGCATGGCGACCTGCGAAAGCGGGTCTTTGCGCCTTTTTAAGACGATGCGGTCGGCAAGGTCGACTGTCACCACAAGGCTGTCGAGCAGGTGATACCCCTCCTCTTGCCCCACAATGTCCAGCGTGAGGTTGACTTTCGCGTACGCATTGATCCTCGCCGTATTCATCGCCCCCATTGTAGCACAAACGCACGCGCTTTGCAATATCTCCGCAAAGAAAAAGCCCGCGGCATTTTGGCTGCCTTATCCGCAGCCGCAAAAAAACGCTCCCCGCAGGGAGCGTTTTTTATGATTTTTTTGTACTTTACGCAACCGTGGGAAGCGTAATATCCTTTGCGGAATATTCGATGATGTAGCTCATCTCATTTATTTGCTTCATAGCATCGGTGCTCCCTTTGCTACTGTACGAATAAGCGGCTACGAGTTGTCCGTCTTTGTTGAACTTATAAACGATATAGTCATGGCTGTCCTCGGTGTGGTCTTTATCGACATAGCCCTGGAGCGTTTCATCATACTTATATTCGGTGAAACGGCCGTCCTCGTTAAAGTCGTAAAGAGGAAGGAGACTGTCGTAAGCCTTACCTTTATACCAATTCCCATCCTTATCTTTCTGATACGATGTGTAACCTTCCCCTTCCTTTTCCGTATACATCTCCATTTCCGTCTTCCCTTCTTTGACCTGATCCGCCGGAATACCGAGATTTTCCAAAAGATCGGCAAAGGAAAAATCACCTTTCGAAGAAATGTTGATTTCACCTTTTTCCGATTGTTTGGTGGCGTTATTGACGTACGTTACCGTGGCGCTTTGCGTAAGGGTGCCGCTGGTTTTCTTGCCGCCAACCTCGGTCAAATCGACTTCAAAGGTCATTTCATACGTTGATGCCATTTTAATGGTGAACTTCGCATCGTCCTTTTCGAGCGCCTGGAACGCGGCATCCCACTGCTCTTCCGTGACCTGTTCGCCCTTAATGCTCTTGGCTTTGTCTGCGCTGGTTCCGCCGCAGGCGGCAAACGAAACGCACATTGCGGCAGCGAGAACCGTAGCCGCGATCCCTACAAAAAACTTTTTCATATTCTTCTCCTTTATGGAATATTTATACCCTTATTGTACCCCCCCCCGTATTGAAAAGTCAAGAAAATTTACACTGTATTTTGCATTTCCGCAT
>CANQMX010000010.1 GCA_947625095.1 uncultured Clostridia bacterium
GAAACAATATGGAAAAAGCTCGAAAGAGCCATGATACGGGACTCGCTCGAAGAATGTCATTCCAAAGGAGAAATTCTATGAAAAGACATTATTCGGCATCAAATAACCAATCTTATCTCGGAGGTGAGAAAATAACTGCCCTCTACTGCCGTCTATCGAGGGACGACGAGAACGAGGGCGACAGCAACAGTATCGTAAATCAAAAAGCAATTCTCGGCAAGTACGCAAGTGAAAAGGGCTTTCCCAATCCCCAATTCTATGTGGACGACGGGTACAGCGGCACGAACTTCAACCGCCCCGACTTTATGCGACTTATGGAAGATGTCAACGCAGGTAACGTAGGCACGATTATTGTCAAGGATATGTCGAGGCTCGGCAGGGACTATCTGAAAGTGGGCGTTTATACGGAAATCACGTTCCCCGACGCGGGCGTTCGGTTCATTGCCATCAACGACGGCGTGGACAGCGAAAGCAACGTGGACAACGACTTTACTCCCTTTCGCAATATTATCAACGAGTGGTATGCGAAAGACACGTCAAAGAAAGTCCGCGCCGTGTTCAAGGCAAAAGGTATGTCGGGTAAGCACCTCTGTAGCGTCCCGCCCTACGGCTACAAGAAAGACGAGAACGACAAGGAACATTGGGTTGTAGACGAGGAAGCCGCGGCGGTCGTCAAGGAAATCTTCTCGCTTTGCATGAAAGGTTTCGGTCCGACGCAGATAGCGCGGATGTTGACGGAACGGGAAATTGACACGCCGACGATCCATAACCGCAAATGTGGTCTGCCCGCAACTTCGCTTCAAATGGAGTACCCCAACATTTGGTGTACGGAAACAGTCAGAAGTATTCTTGCCAACCCCGCCTATCTCGGTCATACGGTGAACTTCCGAACGAAGAAGAAATCGTATAAGAGTAAGAAGAAGCTCGACCTGCCGCCCGAAGAATGGGTAACGTTCGAGAATACGCAAGAGGCGATCATCGACGCAACGACCTATGAAACGGTACAGCGTATTCGCTCGGCAAAACGCCGTCCCACGGACATGGGAGAAATGAGTGTGTTTTCGGGGCTTGTATATTGCGCCGACTGCGGGAAGAAGATGTATCTCTGCCGTTGCGCGACGATGAAGCAAAAGGAGTATTTCAACTGCTCGACCTATCGCAAGAAGAAAAAGAGCCTCTGCACATCCCATCAAATAACGGTAGAAGCAATCGAGGGTATCGTGCTTGCAGACTTACAGCGAGTGTTCTCAATGGCTACGGACAAGGAAAGCGACTTCTTGGCGTTGTTAAAGCGGAATACCGATAAGGAAAGCAGAAGAAAACTTTTGGCATCCGCGCAGGAGAAAGAGAACGCCGAACGGCGCGTACAGGCTCTTGACCGTATCATCCGAAACCTCTATGAGGACAAAGTGAACGGCAACCTCTCCGATGAACGTTTCCGCAAGCTATCACAGGAATACGAAGAAGAGCAGAAAACGCTGACTGCGCGCATCCGAGAATTGCAGGAAATATTAGCAAAGGCAAAGGAGCAATCCGACAACGTGACGCGCTTCATGCGAATTGTGCGGAAGTACACGGAAATCACGGAGCTTACGCCCGAAATCGTGCGTGATTTTATAGAAAAGGTCATCGTACATGAGAAAGAAAAGATTGACGGCGGCAAGCGGACGCAGGCGGTGGAAATCATCTACAACTGCGTGGGAATGATTTCCGACTTTGCGCAAGCGGATGTCGCGGCATAACAAGGACAATAGAATAAGCGGTCTGACTAACCGCCAAACCGCTTATTCATAGAATCCCTATGGAAGCCACCCTTCCTCGGTTTTTTTGTTGTATATTCCCCACCTCAGTCTCGGCTCCGCCTCGCCAGCTCCTCCCCAAGGAGGAGCTTTGCAAACCCCCTCCCTCGGGAGGGGGAACAAAAGGGGGTGGGGTGACCCGCCCCCGTAAACGGGGGCAGGTCATCACCCTCATTCGCAGTCGGAGATGTTCGCGATCTTGCCGCCCTCTACCGTCACGCGGAAGTAGCGGACGTCGAACACGTTTTCCTTCCTCTTATACACGAGCCCCACTTCCCCGTCCCTGTCGGTGGGGACGACGGAGATAAACCCGCCCAAGAACTCTTTGAGCGCGTCCGCCTTTTCCGCGAGCGCGTCCGTAAGGTAGGGTGCGGGATCGGCGCCGATCAGCGTCGCTTCGAAGAGCGCCAAGGCATAGGTCGCCGCCGTCGGCTCCCGCCGTGCGCGGAGGGTGAAGGAGAGAAGTTTGCCCCGCTCCCACTCGCAGAGCGCCGTATGGCCGAGGCTGTCGCGAAGTGGCACTTCCGCCCGCACCACGCTCCCGCGCGCGACCACCTTTCCCTCCGAACGCACGGCGATCTCTCCCGTCCGCGTGAGAATGCAAAAGCCGCCCCCTCCTTCGAGAAGGAGCTCGTCGCCCGCCTCAAAGATCGCGGCATTTTCGAGCTCGTCGGGCAGGTCTACAAGGTGGAAGCCCGTCTCGTTTTGCATGGAAAGCTGCACCCTGCCCTGCACATAGAGGGTGATGCGGGCGCCCGCGACGGTCTGTTGTTTGACAACGCGCATTGCGGCGTCCTCGCGCAGGAAATTTTTGCAGCAGACGGCGACGCCGCTCTTCGTATGGTAGACGGCGACCTGCGGGGGCGGGGCGATGAGGAGGGCTTCGTCGAAGCAAAATTTCACGGGAAGGAAGCCCGAGAGGGGCTTGCATTCGATGAAACACCCGTCCGAGGGGTCGAGCTCCGCCGTACGCTCGAAACCGTCCACCGTGCCGAGGTAGAGCCCGTTCACGGTGAGGGCGGCAAGTTTTTCCGATAAAAAATAAACGTGCATCGCTATATGAAATGTATAATGCGACAAAATTATGTCAACAATTTCCGTGAGGTGATGGTTATGAACAAAATCAACGGCTACACGGAAGAGGAAGCGACGGGGCTCATCGAGTACATCTACACGGGGAAAAACGCGGGCAAGACGCTCTCCTATCTCTTCGAGACATACGGCAAAGAGCACAGCCGCGCCAAGGGGAGCGTGCGCAACTACTACTATGCGTTCTTGAAGAGCAAGGACGATTCGCGCGTCAAGAAGATCCTCGAGGGGAAGAACCTCTCGGCGGGCACGATCAAGCCCTTCACCGAGGAAGAGACGGAAGATCTTCTCGGAAAAGTTTTGGAAGGGCGGCGCAAGGGCTACTCCGTGCGGCGCAGCATCATGGAGGCTTCGGGCGGCGACGAGAAGCAGATGCTCCGCATGCAGAACAAGTACCGCAATCTCTTGAAGAAGCAGCCCGAGCGGGTGGAACAGGCGGCGCGCGAGGCAGGCATGCCCGCGAATGCCTTCCTGCAAAAGCGTTTGGAACGGGAGATCGACGCCCTCTATGCCCGCATCGCGGCCGATCTTCGCAGCGAAAACGAGCGTCTGCGCGCCGAAATCGAAAAACTTCGGGGAAAGAACGCCAATTAAGGCGGCAAAAAAGCAGTCTATACCAAAAATCCCCATACCATGTCCGCGAATAGACCCTTTGTTTTTTCACAAACTGTGGGCATGGAGGATGGTATGGAAAAGTTATTTTGCCTCGGTGTCGCCATCGGCATGGTGGGCGGCGCACTTCTCGTCGCCAACAGCTACAAGGCGCGCTCTCTCGTGAAGAAGAGCCAGGCGGAGATCATCGAAAAGATGGACGAGATGATGGACGAGCGCCTCAAAGCGATGGAAGGCGGCGAGAGCGGCGAAAAAAAGACGCAGAAAAAGAAGTAATGCGGAGGGGCGCGCGGCATGGCCGCAGCGCCCCTTTCCGTGAATGTTTTTTCGGCAGACGCAAACGATTGCCTTTTTTCGCGGAGTGTGCTATACTCTTTGCATGGAACTTATCGCCGCATTCGATGTCGGGGATCGCCGCATCGGCGTCGCCTTCTCCGATCCCTTCGGGGAGTACGCCATCCCGTCGGATACCTACTTCCGCACGGGAGATCTTTCGGAGGACGTCAAGCGCGTCGCCGCCATCGCGCGCGCTCACGGCGCAGGCAAGATCGTCTGCGGGCTTCCCCTGAACGAGGACGGAACGGAGAGCGTGCAGTCGCGCAAGACGCGCCGCTTTGCCGAGGCCCTCGAACGGGAATCGGGGCTGCCCGTCATTTTAGAGGACGAGCGCTATTCGACCCGCGACGCCCGCCGCGATCTCAACGCCCTCGGCGTCTCGGCCAAACGCGACAAAAAGAAGAAGCGCATCGATTCCCATGCGGCGGCCTACATTCTCGAAAATTATCTCGCACAAACAAGGAGTGAAGCTATGAAAGAGGAAACGAGCAACTACGACGAAGAGGACAACATCGTCGAACTCATCGACGAGGACGGCAAGACCTACCGCTACGAACATCTCATGACGTTCGAGTACAACAAGGAATGGTACTGCGCCATGACGCCCGCCCGGCCCGCCGAAGAGAGCGAGGAGGACGACGAGGGCGAGGACGTTGCCATCTTCCACATCACGGGCAGCGAGGAGGACGAGAGCCTCGAAGCCATCGACGACGATGCGCTCCTCGACGAGCTCTTCGACGAATTCTGCCGCCTCTACGACGAGGACGACGAGGAAGGCGACGAAGAATAATTTTACCGCTTTTCCGGCATTCCGATTGAAACGACATCGGGATATTTGCTTTTTTTCGCAAAAAACTATAATTTTCGCCTTATTTCGACAAATATCGAAATAAGAAAGAGAGGTGCAATATGCAAGGTGAACGTTACGAGCTCAACAAAAATCTTGCGCAGATGTTGAAGGGCGGCGTGATCATGGACGTCACCACGCCCGAGCAGGCGAGGATCGCAGAGGAGGCGGGCGCATGCGCCGTGATGGCGCTCGAACGCATTCCGGCAGATATCCGCGCGGCGGGCGGCGTGGCACGCATGTCCGACCCCGCAATGATCAAGGGAATTCAGGAGGCGGTCTCCATTCCCGTCATGGCAAAGTGCCGCATCGGGCATATCGCCGAGGCGCGTATCCTCGAAGCGATCGATATCGACTTCATCGACGAGAGCGAGGTCCTCTCTCCCGCCGACGATAAATACCATATCGACAAGACGAAGTTCTCCGTTCCCTTTGTATGCGGGGCGCGGGATCTCGGAGAGGCCCTTCGCCGCATTGCGGAGGGCGCCGCGATGATCCGCACGAAGGGCGAACCGGGGACGGGGGATGTCGTGCAGGCGGTCCGCCATATGCGCGCCATGAACAGCGAGATCGCGCGCATTTCGTCCCTTCGGGAGGACGAGCTCTTCGAAGAGGCGAAGAAGATGGGCGTGCCCGTCGAACTTCTGAAAACCGTTCACGAGAGCGGAAAACTCCCCGTCGTCAACTTTGCGGCGGGCGGCATCGCGACCCCGGCGGACGCCGCGCTCATGATGCTCCTCGGCGCCGAGGGCGTGTTCGTCGGCAGCGGGATCTTCAAATCGGGCGACCCCGCAAAGCGCGCCCGCGCCATCGTGCGCGCAGTCACGCACTTCGAGGATGCGAAGTATCTCGCCGAACTTTCCGAAGATCTCGGGGAAGCGATGGTCGGCATCAACGAACAAGAGATCGAAATCCTCATGGCGGAACGCGGGAAATGAAGATAGGGGTCTTGGCGCTTCAAGGCGCATTCATAGAACATCAACGCGCGGTCGAAAGGCTCGGGATAGCGTGCAAACAGGTGCGCGTCCGCTCCGATCTTTGCGGCATCGACGCGCTCATTCTGCCCGGCGGAGAGTCGACGGTGCAGGGGCGATTGCTTGCCGAACAGTCGCTCACGCAACA
Organism: uncultured Clostridia bacterium; assembly: GCA_947625095.1. Lineage (GTDB taxonomy): Bacteria > Bacillota > Clostridia > Christensenellales > Borkfalkiaceae > Gallimonas. Next base: position 5,806 of record CANQMX010000010.1, read on the forward strand.
TCTTCGCGGCGAGATCGAGGGGGGCATGCCCGTATTCGGCACCTGCGCGGGGCTCATCCTTCTCGCGAAACGCATTCTCAACGAAGAGAGCGTTTATCTGGGTACCATGTCCGCGATCGTACGTCGAAATGCGTATGGACGGCAGCTCGGCTCCTTCTGCGTGACCTCGGACATGGGTGCCATCAAAGACTTCCCGATGGTGTTCATCCGCGCGCCCTACATCGAGCGCGTCGAAGGGGAGGCGGTCGCCCTCGCGACCGTGGACGGGCACATCGTCGCCGCGCGGGAGAAAAATATGCTCGCGACCTCCTTCCACCCCGAACTTTCCTCCGACCTGCGCGTACACGAATACTTTTTGGATATGGTGCGCGGAAGAAAATGAACAGGGAAAATTTTGACAGGCGCATGCTCGGGATCATGGAAAAAGCCGCGGGAAAGCGGCTTCTTCTGCACAGTTGTTGCGCCCCCTGCTCGTCATATTGCCTCGAACAGCTCGCCCCCGTCTTTCGCGTCACCGTCTTTTATTTCAACCCCAATCTCGATTGCGCCGAGGAATACGAGAAGCGCAAGGCCGAGGAAGTGCGCTTCCTCCGCGAGACGTGGCTTGCCGATCTTCTCGACTGCGACTACTTGCCCGAACTTTTCGAGGAAGTTGTCCGCGGCTATGAGGGCGAACCCGAGGGAGGGGCGCGCTGTCCCCGCTGCTTTGAGCTGCGACTTCGTCGCACGGCCGAGGAGGCCATGGCGCGCGGGTACGACTTTTTCGGCACCACCCTCACCGTTTCTCCGCTCAAAGATGCGGAAAAGATCAACGAGATCGGCTTTGCCCTTGAAAGGGAACTCGGGGTAAGCTACCTTCCCTCCGACTTCAAAAAACGGGGCGGGTATCTTCGCTCCATCGAGCTTTCGAGGGAGCATCATCTCTACCGTCAGAATTATTGCGGCTGCATTTACAGCAAGCGTTGAACGGACGCATCCCAATGTTGTGCCCGCCTGCAAGAAAGCAGGCGGGCACAGCCGTTTTATGGAGTCTGCGGGGCCTTTCCCGTGAGCAGATCGCGCGAGAAGAGGGCCCGCGAGAGGGGCAGATTGCCGTTGAAGGCTTCGAGGAATGCCTCGATGCACGCCGTGCTCTCCTCCGTCGCGCGCAGGAAGAGGGCGTCGGCGTTCCTGCCCTGTCCCTCGGCATAGCGGGCGAAGTCCTTCCCGCACAAAAACTCCTTCGAGGGAGTCCGCTCGGGGTAGAAGGCGGCGAGGCCGAAGGGGCGCAAGAGGCGCACCCCGCCCCTGTGGAAGTGCGTGAGGTAGCGGCGGAAGTTCTTCATCATGCGCCCGAACGCGCCCTCCCTGATGCTTATTCCCATGCTCTTGAACGCGTCAACGAGGAAGGGGTAGAGCACTTTCTCCCGCGCGATCTTTTTGAGGTCGAAGGGGTACTCGTGGCGGATAGCGGATCGGCTCTTGAGTTCGCGCAAAAAATAGACGTCCCAATCGTTCTCGATGCGCTGGTGCGCGTGCTTTTCCGTCTCGTTCTGCGCGAGATAGTTGTAGACGAAGGGGTGAAAGACGACGTCGGCCGCAAGATGGGAGCAAAATCCGAGGCAGTAGGCGAGGCATTTTTCGAAGGCTTCCCCCGTAAAATCGGGTAGCGCCTTGGTGAGCGCGGTGAAGAACTCGTAGACCTGCCGCCGGTGCAGCCGCCTGCCGAGATTTTCCGCCTTGCCCGAGAGCGGCTTATAGAAGAAAAAGAGGTCGGGCCCCTGCGCGCCGAGGATATAGTAGTCGTACGCGTGCGCGATGGGCTCCTTCGCCCCCGCGGGGAGGAGGTCGGTCGCCTCTTCGGCAATGAGTTCGTGCGTGATACTTGCGGGCATTTTTGCTCCTTACTTTGCTTCTTTCGATTATAGACTTCCGCAACAGAAATTAAGCATTTCGCGGAAAAAATCCAAAATTTTTCGATAATTTCAGAAAAAGTCGATTATTTCGATATTTGTCGAAATAAGTCAAAGGGGGCCGGATCACGCGGGTTCGGCAAAACGCTTGCAAACTTCGGCGAAAGGGGATATAATATTTTCGTATGAAAAAGATCTTACTCATCGCAACGGGCGGCACGATCGCATCCAAGCCGACGGAGGGGGGCCTCGCGCCCGCCTTCTCGCCCAAGGAGCTACTCTCTTTCGTGCCCGAGATCGCCTCGATCGCCCGCGTGGAGACCCTCTCGCTCTTCGCCCTCGACAGTACGAACGTCTCGCCCGCAAATTGGTTGGAGATCGCCCGCACGATCGAAGAAAACTACGCGAAGTTCGACGGCTTCGTCGTCACCCACGGCACGGACACGATGGCCTACACTGCCGCCGCGCTCTCCTACCTCATCCAAAACAGCGTCAAGCCCATCGTGCTCACGGGCTCGCAGAAGTCGGTCTACCTGCGCGATACCGATGCGCGGAGGAACCTCATCGACGCCTTTGCCTATTGCGCGGACGAGGGCGCGCACTCCGTCCACGTCGTGTTCGACGGGAAGGTGATCTTGGGCACCCGCGCGAAAAAGACGCGCACCCGCAGCTTCAACGCGTTCACGAGCATCGATTATCCCGAGATCGCCCTCGTAAAAGACGGCAAGCCCCTCTACTATATCCGCGAGGAGCGTCCCGAGGGCCCGCCGCGGTTCTTCCGTGCGCTCGACGAGGACGTGTTCGTCCTCAAACTCATCCCCGGGCTCAAAGCGGACATCTTCGACTATCTCGACGCCCATTGCAGCGCCCTCGTCGTCGAATCCTTCGGCATGGGCGGGTTGCCCGCCTACGGCGGCTGGATGGACCGCCTCGAATGCTTCCTCCGCATGGGGAAAACGGCGGTGTTCACGACGCAGGTAGAACGGGAGGGCAGCGCCCTCGATACCTACGAGGTCGGCCAGAAGCTCAAGGGGCTGGGCCGCGTTCTCGAAGCACGCAGCATGACGCTCGAAGCGGCCGTATGCAAGCTCATGTGGCTGTTGCCCTTCGCGGAAGAGGACGACATCGAGCCCCTCTTCTACCGTCCCGTCATGCACGATATCATCTGAAATTCAATTTATGCGAAACGGCGCCCCGCGGGGCGCCGTTTTTCAGTTCTCGAAGAGAATGCTCTGCGTGTTTTTGAGGGGGTAGAACGCGGGCATGGTACCCTCCAAATCCGTCCGATGCAGGTCGACGGCATGGATCGCGCGCTCGCCGTAGGTGGTGTAGTAATAGATGCCCTTGTCCGTGTTGCAGCAGGAGGAATAGACGGTCTCCTCGTACACATTCTCTTTGAGCCGCACGCAGCCGCGCACCATGGCGACGTTTTCGAGCATATGAAAGAAGGCGCCCACCGCGTCTGCCTCGCTCTCCCCCGCGACGATGTTCGCCCGTGCAAAGACGGCGCGCACAAAGCGGGAGGCCGAGGAACTGTCTCCGGGGAGCCCGAGGGCGCCCATGCCGCGGCTGTAACTTTTGAGTTCGACGTTTTCGGAGAAGCGGTTGACGGGCTCGTAGGGGGTAAGATTGAGGTAGTCGTTGAGCCTCTCGAGCTGCATGGGGAAGGGGGGATTGTTGGTGAGGACGCCGACGGGGTCCTCGTAAATTTTGAGCCCCTCTGCCGTCGGTTCGGCTACAATACTGCCCGTTTTATCCGAGATCATGAAGTGGAGCGGGGTGAGCGGCAAACCCTTCCCGAAGGGCTCGTCGATGAGGTTGACCTCACGCACGAGGGCGCGCGCCTCGGCAAGATTTTTGCAGGTGAGGAGCACATAGGGGATAAATTCATAGGGCGCGAGGTTGTATTTTTTGGGTTGCGGTTTGAGGTAAACGGCGTTTTTCGGGAAGTTGAGCCCGGACATGGATAGCCCGTTTTCGTTCACGGCGTCGTAAAAGAGGGGGAAGCCGTCGCGCACGATCGCCATTCCGATCATCGCCTTTCCGACGCGCGGCGCCGCAACTTTTTTGAATTTCCAGCCGAGATTTCTCGGAACGACGGCGATGCCCTCGCCGAAGGAACCTTCCAGGTCGAGATTGCGGCCGAAGTAGTGGTCGCCCTTTGTCCACGAAATTGCAGTACACATAGCAATGCCTCCGAAGAAATTGTGCCCCCTGTCCGCAAATTTAGTCCCCCGGGGGTGGATTTTTAAGAAAAAAGAAACATTTGCGGAATTACAGACATATTTTACCACACGGCTCATAAAAAATCAAGGACGTATTCAGAATGCGTACCCACCCCCCTCCCCCCCTCCTCGGGAGGGGGCTTATTCCGAACCTCCTCCCTCATTTCGACAACACGAGTGGACGAGCCCTTTGGGTGGGGGCATGTCGGGGGGGAGGGAAGTAGAAGAGGAAAAAAGAGGGGGGCATGTCCGAAGGGCGGGCTTTCGGGCGAAAAAAAGGGCGAAAATATGGGAAGGGGTGGGGAATATGCCGAATTATGGTAAAAAACGTCGTGAATTGTTAGGAATTGTTAGTTTTCTCGCAAAAATGGTACATGGGTCGCAAAAGACGCTATAATGGTCGAAGACACCCGCGCGGGAGAATTGCAGGCCCCCGCGGAATGGCGTTGAGAACACAACGCACGCCGCAGAGACCGCGCTCGTCGGTGGGATAGTCCCGACGCATACAAGGGCGTCAATTCAATGATCGAGGAAAAAATTCGAAATAGCCTGATTCGGCTTCATAGAAAACACTCGCCCTCCGACCGCAGGACGGGATGTTGACGAAATGGAGGTATGGGAAATGAAAAGACTTTCATTAACGAAACTGCAAAAGCGATTATTGATCATCTTATCGATATTCTTTTCTGCGCTGATGTGCGGGGCGCTCGTCTCCCTGCGCGGCGCCGGCGCATACGCCGCAACGGTTGATCATCCTCTTTCCAGGTATCTTTATTATGGGAATTTGACCACCGTCAATGGAGTTGACGGCTATATCATCACGGGCTTTGAATACCACGAAACCGACGGAAAAGAATTCGGCACGGAAACTAATCCCGCCGTCATTCCCGCGCAGTTCAACGGCTATCCCATCATCGGCATTGCGGACGGCGTTTTCGGCGGCGCAAACAGTATCAAGCATATCACATTCAACCGTATCACCGACGCCAGCGGCGGCGGGGATCCGGCATACCCCGGGGAATCGCCGGCAGAGCGCGCTGCGGCGTTCAACCGCATGCCCGCAGAGTGCCAGGCGATCGGCACCGCGGTCCGTCAATTCGGGCACAACGTTTTTGCCGCAAGCGATATCGAAACCATCACTTTGCCCGGTTCCCTTGCGGATCAGGGCGACGGCACATTCTTCAACTGCGCCAAACTGAAATGGGTCGGCAGCTTTATGACGGCGGAGGAGACGCCGGTCAAAGACATGTCGCACCTGCCCTATCTCAAAAATTACGGGTCGAAATGCTTCATGTTCGACGCCAACATGAAAGACGTCGTTCTGCCCGATTATACTTTGGGCGAAGGTACCACAACATACTATCCCCAGGGCAAAGGCTTGGTCGAAATCGGCGACACGTGCTTCTATCAAACGACTGCGAAGAACTCAACATTCGTAATCCCCGCGTCTGCGACCAAAATGGTCGAGGACCCGTTTGACGGTCTTGGAAATGTTACAAGTGTTACCGTTAAAGGCGACTCCGGCGGCTATGAAGATTATCCTTGGGGATTTAAGAAGAACCAAATTACTTTCACGGGTCCGAATACAGAAAATAACGGAACATTTTATTATAATACTCAAACAAAAATCTTGGGACCGCTGATGGCGGGCAAAAGCGGGACAATCACAGTGCCTGCCGCGATAGGGGCCACTACGTTTGTCGGGCTTGCCCCCGGAACATTTGCGGGAATCAGTGACGACGCAGATAGTACTACTACGATTACCTTTGCTGACGGATGGAGTGGCGTGCTTAAAGAATTGCCGTCCGCTTGTTTCAAAAATTCAAGCAAAATAACCACGGTAACAAAATTGCCGGACAGTATAGAAAAAATCGGCACAATGGCGTTTTTGAACTGTTCGGGTTTAACAAAAGTCGGCACGACAAGCCACGACAATGCTAACACGATCAATCTGCCGACAAGCTGCACAACGATCGGGTTTTGGGCTTTTCGGTCAACAAAAGAAACAACCGTAAATATATGGGCTTCTGCTCCCGCCTCCGAATTCTTGGTATCGCAAGCCGCTTTCGTGGGGAACAGCAACCTTACAAGCGTCAACTTCAAAAATTTGACGGATGGAACTCCGCGCCAAATCGGCAACTTAAAGGAACGCCCCGAAGAGGAAAGCATCTGGAATGAAAAGACGTTCCCCTTCGGTGCAATCGCAAACGCAAGTTGCAATATAACATATTCCCGCACCAGCAGCGCATCTGCGACAAGCGAGCCCGCCACTGTTTCATTTACTCAAAATGGCACCTGGCGCTGTATTATCCTGTCTGATGATTCTGGAGATAAAACAACCGATGTGCAGATCGTACGTACGTCCGGTGTTACTAAATCCGGAGCACTCACTATACCGTCAGAATTTTCCAATGGCGGAACAACATATAAAGTCGTCAAATTCGGCAACCCGAACGGCAACAATGACGCGCGCACTTTGGGAACAGGCAACACGTTAGGCAAACTTATTATCCCCGAAGGCGTGCGGGAAATCGGTTACATGGTTGTAGGCGGCACGATCGGGACCAGCGGAACGCAAAGTCAAGTAAACCTGCAATTGCCGTCTACGCTCACCAAGATCGACGACTGGGCATTCAGCGGCGTAACGCTGTACACGGCCCTGCATTTGCCGTACAATCTCCAATATATCGGTCTGCGGTCGTTCCAGGGCGGCACTCACATCTCCAATGAGACATTGGTCATGCCGGCATATCTGAACTATATCCACGTCTCGGCGTTTGCGAATGCCGTAGCGCCCAACTTGACGGATATCTACTATATGCAGTACCGCACAAGAGAGTCCGACAAGACGTTCTCCCGTGCCGACGGCAAATATTTGCAGTTTTCGGGGAAGAATTCCTCTTCGTCTGCGGGCTCGGCGGGGATAAAACAATCGACAGGCGGCACGTCGCCGACCGTCCACTATATGGACGACTATACGCCCTATGTCTATGAGATCGGCGCGGAAGATCTGAAAAATACCGAGAGGGCAAGTTACCTGCCGGCGGTTTCTCATGCAACGGATAAGGGCAACCATGCCTACGACATGCCGACCGACGACCCCGTGTTTGCCACCCCCAAAGAGCAGTATGACCCCGTGTTGGGCACGCTTTCAGGGTATGTGGCGGATATTCGGTTCGGCGTCCGCATGATGACGCAAAAGAATCTTATCGACAATGTCCAAATGCAAAACGGCGGCATTGTGTCGCAGGTAATCAAACAAAATACGAAGTTGGGCAACAATACTGTAAAGGACACGGAAGATTTCTATTTGGTCTTCCTGGACGATGTTGTTCCCCAAGGCGATTACGTCTTCAAGATAGGCTACAAAGACGAAAAGTTGCAAGCAGCTGTCAATGAAAATGGCTTGGAGCTTTATTCCGATACAAACGCTATTTACAATACATATTTCAGCGTCCATATCGATATCTACGCCTCTGTCAAATTCGAACACGCGCTCACCGAAACCATCGGCGGTCTTATGCCCGGAAATATGAGCGAGGACGATGAAGGCAGAGCGCTCTTGAAGAGCAAGAACCGCGTCTACACCGAGAAAACCGGCGACGGATTTACATCTGCTTCCGAGGTCACAGCCAGCGACGGCGACGGCATTATCAGCACGTTAAGGCTTCCCGTGCCCTCGTTCAACCATCAGGCGGCGGAATTTATCGGTTGGACCACCGAACGTTCGATCGGCGGTCAGGTGTGGATCGGCGAACCCGAAGAAGGCCAATATACCGCAATCGGCGAAGATTTCAGTGTCTCCCTCGACCAGTTGGACGAAAACGACCAGATCACCGTATATTCCGTCTTCCGTCTGAAACTCAACAAGGTCGATGACTATGACTGGGATTACGGCGACGACCCCGATAGAGAATTCCATAAACCCACCGACTCGGTCGCCGCGGGCACTTTCACGATGTTCCGAAAGGGCTCCGACGGCGTTTGGCGTGCGGAAGAAGTTGTGGATGTTGCGGCGGGCGGTCTCGGCGTAGCGTTCTTGAACAACTTTAACGAATCGACCCACGCGGGCGAATGGGTCGTCTTGCAAGGCGCACAAAAGGAGGCATGGGAAGCCGCAAAGGGGGCAGGCACCGACACCGAATTTGAAGCGTTCTGCAACGGGTTGTACGGCGCGGGCACCAGCTATGATATTTCGGACTTCACCGTCGACAAACTTGAGATAAGCCCGACTGTGAGCTCCACTGTGTCCGAGCCTTACGGCTCGCATATCTATGGCAATTATAAAGGCGAGTATGCGGACGGCAATTCTTCCATTGAGGAATACCTGTACGGAGAAGACAGTTCGGGAAGGCCGTTTATCACTACCAACCCCAATTTGCCCGGTACCCAGACGAATAAGGACGCGTTCACCATAACGTTGAGCGGGGGCAAGAGCGGCGAGCCCGCTCCGCACGTCGGAGAGACGATCACCTATACGGTCGCCGTTAAGACGGACGCCGCAAAGGGCATCGAGGACTATGTCATATCGGGCGGGCGCACGTCGGGAACGTACACGGTCACCGCGCGCGAGCTTGCGCTCAATATCGAGCTCGTGCGCGACATGAAAGACAGTTCGCCGAAGCAAACACTGTCCGCTACGTTAGAGAACGGCGTCAATACGTACACCTGGACGTATTACGGGAAGCAGGGGTATGAAAGCATCGAGGTTGCGCCTTCGGATACGCAGCCCGTAAACGGCGGGTTCGTCTTTGCCGACAATGCGGAGGCCGCTTTCGGCACCTACGTCCCGCACTTTGATCTTGAAGAAGTCAAGGCGGGGTCGTACAGCATTTATGTGCAGTTGACAAGCGCGGCGGATAGCCATCTGAACGACGACTACAATATCACGCTTATCAACAACCGTGCCCCGGACGGCGGAAAGACCGACGACGGCTATCTCGCCGCACACGTTACCATAAATAAGTTGCAGATCACATCTCCCACGTTCAAAGAGATGTATTTCGGCACGGAAATCACAAAAGAAAAACTGCAATCGTATATCGACGCGCATGCGGAAGTCGTCGTTCCCGAAGGCACAAACGAGCTGCCGTCGAAGTATTGGGACGAGGAGCGCTTCAATGCGCTGCTCGGCGGGGATGCCTCCGCGCCCACGATCTACACAATGGGCGATCCCGTTGAGGGCGGCACCCATCACTCGGAGAAGGCAGAGGGGCTCACCAATCCCGCGGACTATTGGTATGCGGGCACTTATGTCGCGCCCTTCACATTCACGGATGCCACAAACTACGCATGGCAGGGGCAGGCTTCGGACGCGGCGACGCTCAATGCGAACTTCGAGATCAAGAAGGCGGTGTTGCTTCTTACCACAACGCAAAACCGCATTGTGTATTACAACGGTCAGAATTATAACTATTACGATACATTTGATAACCCCGGCGAACAGCGCGAAAAGGGCCTTGTGCATGTTACGATCTATAACAATCAAGGCAGTCAAGCGGCGTTGCAGATTTGGGGCGGACAGGGAAGCGGCCCCTCCACAAACGATTGGTCTACGCGTGTGTTCAAGTTCGACGGCAGCGTCACAACGGCGCTCACCAACGCCGGAACCTATACATACCACTTCGAATTGCAGGGCGACGGCCGCACGAACTTCGTGATTTACGAAGTGCCCGAAGCAAGCGCTCCCCCGGGTTCGCCCGAAGGGCAGAGCACGTGGCAAAACGTCACGGAATATTCCGCAGAGATCGACTACGTCATCAGAAAGGCGCAGTTCAAGCTCGAACTCACAAGTGACCTTTCGACCGACGCTGTCTACTACGACGGCACGGATAAGGCGACGGAGCTCTTCGCGAACCACTTCAAGCTCACCAACGTCAACGCGACCGCAACATACACGTACGCCGTGCCCGCATACAACGGCGACGCAGGTGTCCACGGCTATCGCGTGACCTATCGCCCGTCGACCACGGAAACGGGCTTCGGCGCGACCACCGCGATCGACGCGGGGTTCTATGTCCTCATCGTCCAGTTGCAGGGCGTCGACGCCACCAACAACATTGAATTTGTAAGCGGCGAAAACTATTCTCTCACAAGCACTACGCAGATCACTTGGGACGGCGTGTATGGTGACGGCAACGTCACAATGGACGGCTACGACGGAACAACCGCTCCCAACGGCACCGTGCTTGCCATCAAGCCCGCGGAGATCGAGGTCACCGTGGACGGCACAGCCCGCTATTTCCAGAACGTCGCGTATAACGTGGCGGATATCGTCAAGCTCCAAAGCAACGGCAACGGCTCTATCGCCAACCTCACCACGAGCGACTACATCATCACGCTGACCGGCTTCAACCCGGTGAATGCGGCGTACACTTCCGAAACGGCATACCCGGGCGGCGATATTTCGCTCCTTCACGCGGGTAGCTACGGCTTCGCGGTGGCGCTTACCAACGACACAAACGCCAACACGACGAATAACTACCGCTTTGTGGTAAATGGGGACGTCTACACGGTAGGCGCCGATACGAGCGCGGAGGATACGATCACAAGTTCGGCAAAAGCGGACGGCAAACTGCAAATTGAGATCAAGCCCGCTTCCGTGGCGGGAAATGTGCTGATCTATGCCCCGGGAAATGAGTTCTCTCGCCAGTACACGGGCGACGAGACCTCGTTGGGTCTCATCGTTGCCCTTACATACGGAGAAAACAATCCTCGCACACTTCCTTCCCAGAGCAGCGAGAACGGCTACGACTGGCTGATCTCCGTTGACGGAGCCGAGGCGCAAACGGCATCCGATGTGCACATCAAGGACGTCGCAAAATACACCATTACGATCGGGCTGTACGGCTCCGCCGCAAACGATTACGCCGCGGGTGATTGGCAGTTGGTCTATGAGATCACCAAGGCGACTATAAGGGTAAGCGACCCCGAACGCGCGACTTACAACGGCAAAGAACAGGAACCCAACGTGCCCGTCACTACTTCCGCCGCTGTCATAGAGGGCGCCGAGGGCGACTATACGTTGTCGTATGCTGCCAACGGCGGCACAAATGCCAAATTGGGCGACAACAATAAGCCTCTCAACGCGGGCACATATACCGTCACGTTCACGCTCACGGAGCAAGGTCAAAAGAACTTGGCGATTTCGGGCGCGGAGGGCGCGGAAAAGACGCTTACCTTCGTCATTACGCCCGCGCTTTTGAACATAGAGACGGGCGATGAATCCTATACCTATGACGGACAGCCGCACCAAAAGGTGTCCGGCACGGTAGGCGACTACATCATCCTCTCGAACACCGCCAACGAGAGCGTTCTGCCCGAGGAGAGCGGCTATGAAATCAAATATGAATACACCGGTTGGTCGAGCGGCTATCGTCCCGTAACCACCGATACATTCATCAACGCCGGCACATACAGAGTGACGGTCACTTTGAGCGACAAGAATTATCTCTTCTCCACCGGCAGCAGAGATAATTACAGCTTCACCTATACGATCGAGGCGGCAACGCTCGAACTCGACGACGGCAACACGACCTTGACGTTCATCGAGGGCGTAGAACGCAAAGGCGAGGAACTTTCCGCAACCAAAGACGGCGTCTTCCAATACAATATGGGCGATTGGGAGCCTCTTGCCACGATCTCCTACAAACTCAATGGCGTGGATCATGTCCTGACGTTGGAGGATGATACCGAATATTCCGTTTCGTATTCCAACAACAGAACGGTCGGCTCCACCGCAACGGTGACGATCCGCGGCCTCAACAACTACACGGGCAGCATTACGTTGACCTTTGAGATCACCGCCAAGTCGCTCGGCGACGCCCCCGAGGCAGACGGCGATACCCTCACCAACGAACAGTGGGGCGCGGGCACGGTATCCGACGGGATCACCGTTGCCGACGTCAACGGCTGGGTCTACTCTGCCTCGGCGCACATCGTGTCGCCCACGGTCACCTATGCAGCAAGCGGAACTACGGGTTCGCTTGTCTCCGGCAAAGATATGAACTTCACCTTCTGGCGCAAACAGGGCGACAGCTGGGTGAAGCAGTCCTCCAATGAGATCACGGACGCGGGCACATACCGCGTGCTTGTCGAGGGCATCGGCAACTACACCGACGCATTGTATGTGGAATTCGAAGTCACGCCTTCGCTGGTGGTTCTCAAACCGGACAGAGAATTGACCTTCTCCTACGACCGCACCGCGCACCAAGTCGGCGTGGTATTCTCGTCGACGAGCGTCAACCCGACGGAGAGCGATTACGAGCTTGCCTATACATATACAAGCGATTATTTCAAAGCGGATGACGAGCGTTATATCAACGCCGGGCTTTACACCCTCGAAGTCACGCTGACAAACGGCAACTTCGCATGGGATAGCGAGCATACACATTGGACGCAAGCCTATTCCGGCGCGAAGGACACTGCGCCCACCGATGGTGATACCACAGGCCTCTTCCATTACCCCGACACCGCCGAGCATGTGATCGTCAAGTTTGAGATCACAAAGGCGCAAGTGTCTGTATCCGGCCTTGAAGATGTCACCTTCAACCGCGAGGTGCAGCTTCCCACGGTCACCTTCCGCAACAGCACGAACGCGAAGGTCTTGCCCATCCTCGGCGAGGACTGGGGCTATTGGTTCGAAGCCACGAACAAGTGGCAGAAGATCAACATGGCGTTTGCAAGACCCGATGACCACTTCTTGGGTATCCCCAGCCATGCGGATGAATACAAGGCACACGTCGTGCTCTTGGGCGACGCGCGCGGCAACTTCGAGATCGTTGACGCCACGGCCGGAAATGTCGAGGAAACCGTGAGCGTCATCACGGACTATCCCAAAAAAGAGGACGGAACCGTCGACAATACGACGCTTTCGGGCGGCGATTCGGCGGGGCTCTTATATGCCGCGGAAGTCGCGCCCACCGATGATTTGAAGCCGGGCATGCACTTTGAGACGACCTTCACGGTGTCCCAGCTCGACATTCGGCTCCTTCAAGAAATTTCGAGCGTGACATATGACTATGATTTCAGCATTGAGGGGAGTGATGCCGGCGTTGCGGAAGCGCGTCAGGGCCGTCACACCAACGACGCGCTCGCAATTAGCTTCATGAACCTCAAAGGCAATGCGGAAGTGGACGACGTGCCGTATAGGCTCTTTGTCTACCGCATGGACGCGCAGGGCTATTATATCAATGCAGCCGGCGAACGTTACGCCGTGAGCGGGAGTGACAAGGGCAAGACCGCCGCAATGGCAGATGAGCCTTTCCTCGTATTCCACTACACGACGGGTACGGAAACGGGCAACTTCGTGCACTTTGGCAAGTGCACTGACGAATGCGACAGTTCCACCGGAGAGGCAACTTCGCACCATCACATTCACTTTACCTACGAGGCCGACGGCAAGGTGCGCTACACCGAGGACGCGCTTACCTCGCACTCGACAGAAATTCAGAAGCTGCGCGAAGCGTTTACCAACGCGGGCAAGTTCGACCTCTATGTCGTGCTCGATAATTGCAGTTACAACATTCAAGGCGGCGAAACGCCTCTCGATGGTTTCAAACCCGATTGCTATCAAGATACTTGCGCATGCGCGATCATGGAGAAGTTCACGTTTGAGATTGCGCAGGCGACGATAACGCCGTATCTGTTCGACAGCAGCTTGGACGCGGAGAGCGCACCTGCTTTGAGCGGCTCCGCCTTGCAGATCACCTACGACGGCAACAGCCACCGCCTGTGGGTGTGGTTTACCAACAACAGCAACAACAAGGCTTTGCCCGAAAGCCGTACGCCCGCCGGCACAAAAGAAGAGCTCACCGCAAGCAAGTACTATGCGCAGTTTGCGTACGAGGGTTGGGCGGGCAACTTTACCAGTAGCTCGGAAGTTCAGACAGGCACACACGATTACAAAGATGTCGGCAAGTACACCGTGCAAATTTCCTTGCTGGAAACGGGCAATTTCCGCCTTGTTGACGGCTACGAGACCACGATCGTGTACAACATCAACGCGCAACAGCTCACCATTACCGATGAGAATGTGACCTTTGACTTCATCGAGGATTCCGAGTCGAAGAAGGCTGAGCTCGACCGCGAGCAAGCCCGGATCAACGGCACGTTCATCTACATCGCCGACGACTGGAAGCCCGTTGTAAAGGTGAGTTACAAGGGCACGGAATTGATCCTTGTCGATGGAGATTTGGGCGACTATACGCTTTCGTACCTCGCCAACCGCAATGCCTCCGCAGACGCGACCGTGACCATCACCGGTGCACACAATTACAGCGGCACGATCACGCTCAAATTCACCATTTCGCCCAAGAGCTTGGGCACGTCGAAGTACGACGACGAAACCATCGTCGGCAACGACAGCGAAATCTTCGAAAGTCAGCTCACCGAGGATTCGAAGGGCTTTGTCTACACGGGCTCGCAGTTGAACTACACGACGATTTTCAGTTACGGCCCGAACGGCGCGGGGAAAGGGGATACGGAAAAACTTGCCTCCATGGCGATGGGCGCCGATTACACCAGAACGCTGTATCAATGGAACGGTTCAAGTTGGGATCGTGCGTCGGCGGTTGTCAATGCGGGTAGGTACCGCGTTGTGGCAACGGGCACAGGCAACTACCAAGATAACTATGTCATTGAGTTCACGGTCGCCAAAGCGACGGTGAGAGTTGTCGACCCCGCCAGCGCCACGTTCAACCGCAAGGAACAAATACCTACGATCGCCTTCGAAAACGTTGACGAAGGCAACAGCGTTGTGCCGCAGCGCAGCGACAGAACCTCTTATACGGTTACATACTCTATCTCTGCCGGTGTAGGGAATAATGCCAAATTGGGCACCAATAGCCAACCTTACTTTGCGGGCACCTACGACGTCAAAGTGACGCTCGAATCGGAGAACTTCCAATTCGCGGACGGCGCGACAGAAGAAACCGTACCATTCGTCATCGACCAGCTCGGCGTGTTCGCCGTTCAGATCGTGCCCGAGGAAAGCTACAACGGCGCGTCGAACTTCAAGGGCGATATTTACGGTACGACTGCCGAAAATCGCTACGGCGGCAACGGGGCATGGACCTTCAACTTCAATTCGGTCAACGGCACGGACGTCGGCGGCATCGGCTACACCGTCACCTTCACGGGGACGGACAAGGAAGGCCGCGAACACACCGTCGTCGTCACGCTTGGCGGCTACAAGATGGGCGACCCCGCCACCTTGCTTGAAGATACCTTCACTTTGGACGGGGAAGAGAGCACTTGGGACGCTATCTCCGCGCTCGGTCTGCTCACCGATGTCAATTGGGATGGCAAGATCAAGCCCTACACGCTCACGTTAGGCTTTGCGGACGGCAACTATAAGTTCGAATCTGGAACCAACACCTTCAACTTTACCGTTACTCCTGCGATCGTGACGTTGGATAGCATCGAAAGCAAGGTCTACAACGCAGAGGAGCAGACCCCCGACATCACGTTCTCGCTTCTCTATACCGACAGCGTCCTGTCCAAAGAGCAAGCCAATTCCGAATTGGCGGATCAGTTCACCCTCAAATACAGGGTAAACGGCAGCCGTGATTCGTTCGGCAACAAGAAACCTCTCGATGTCAACAAGTACGACGTCGAAGTTACGATCACCAACCACAACTACGCCTTTGACCGTAACGGGACTGACGTCGGCACCCAGACCTTTGAAATCACGCCGCTCGATATCAACAGCGTCACGTACTTCGAAGTTACCATACCCGAAAAGGTGTACACGGGCAACGAGATCACCAATGCGCTCACGGAAGTCAAAGTGACGGTCGGCGACAAGGAAATCACCTTCAAGCAGAAGGCAAGCGCAGACAACGAAGTTGAGTTGACCGACGATTGGTTCAAGATCATCGCTTACGACAGCAACATACACGTTGGCTATGCAAACGTAACGATACAGGCGGGCAAGAACTTTACCGGCACCCGTCAGGTATTGGGCGGCTTCAAGATCGTGGCGCGCAACATCATTGTGCGCATCGCAAGCCACGAATCCGTGTATGGACAGGACGTTACTGTAAGCAGCGTTCAGGGCACGGGTTGGGACGTCGTCGATCCGTCCGATTACACCAAGTATCCCGAATTCGATTGGAACTGGGAGGCCGATTGGTCCTCAGTCGAATCCAATCCCAATCACTATGTCGTTTTCCGTAGCGATAGCCTCGGGATCGAACTCGGGATCGACGACGGCAGATACAGTGCGGCCGAGAGCGGCGCATTGCTCGTCGGCAAGTATTCGATCAGCGACCACAGCATCCATATCGCGGGCAATGCCGACTACAACATCACCTTCGTGGGCGATTGGGACGGCGAGGACGAATACAACGGCGCGGCAGGCACCTACACCGTCACCCCGCGTGAGATCGTTCTCTCGATAGGCGACATGAGCAGCCAATACGGCGACCATATGCAAGAAGCAATCGAGGCGGGTGGCATGCTCGACAAGGATACTTTGCTCTCCGCCATCAGCGCCCATGATAGCTATACCGGTACTGCCATTCTCGAAGCCGACAGGGAGATCCTGTTCGGCGGTATCACGCTGTCCATTGTTCACAATAACAATTGGAGCGAGGGCGCAAACAAGTGGCTCAATGCGGGCTCCTACGCAATCGTTGCCAAGTACGCTGTCGGCAGCACGTCGGCTACCTACTATATCGACGGTGGAGAGGGCGACACCTACAATGTGGGCGACCAATACAAGATCACCCTTGCAGGTAACTTTGCGGGCGAGGGCGAATATGACGCGGACAGCGGGTTCGAGGGTACTCCCGCCTACAACGGCCACGCGGGTATCTTCGAAGTGACCGCCCGTGAGATCACGATCACGATCACCCATATTCAGCACGAGTACAACAAGGCAGAACCTACCGACGAAGAACTCAAATGGGAGCTCAAAGCGGGCAGCAACCTTGCAGAAGGCGACAGCAAGGACATCCTCGGCGTTAAGCTCACAAAAGACCCCGGCGTTGACGTCGCTTTCTACTCCGTCAACGGCGCGTACACGGAGAGCGGTAGCTACATTGTCAAATTCGAAAACGGCGTCAACGCGGTGGAGATCACCCGGCGCAAAGTCACCGTGACGCTGAAAGCGCAGTCCTCCGTCTACGGCGAAGATGAGGTAGTCGGCAACGTAAAGGACGAAAATTGGACAGCCGCGCTTTCGAATAGCAGCACCTACTTCGGTCAAGAAGGTGTGGAGGCAATCGTCGTCGGCGATGACCTTAACATCAACATCACCAAAGATTTGGGCGCAAACGTCGGCACGTATAATCTTAACGCCACCTACTCCAACAACAACTACGAAGTGACCTTTGAGGGTACGGATAAGAATTACGAGATCACAAAGCGCAACATCATCATCGAGATCGGCGACAGATCGTCCGCCTACGGCGAAACGCTGAATATCAATGAGAGCGTTTGGCACGTCGTGGAGGATACGGCGCAATACACAGAGGACACTCTGACACAGAACTGGACGGGCAACCCTCATTACAACGACGAGAACCTCGGCGTCAAGCTTCGCATTGCCTCCGAGGGTTACACGGGCATAAGCAGCGTTCTCAAAGTGAAAGAGGGTGGCTACGCCATCATCGTGGACGGCAGCAGCCTCAACCCCAACTACAACTTCTACTTCAAGGGTGCATGGGAAGGCGACGGTAGCTATGCGGGCGGCGACGCACCCATGGGAGGCGCGTACAGCGGGCACGCGGGCAAATATACCGTCGAAAGGCGCGCAATCGTCATCACTCCCACGGACGCAAGCAGCACCTATGGCGAAAAGCTGCTCGATGAGATCAATGCGGAAATTTCCGATAAGTCCGCTTGGAACGCGACTTCCGAGTATGCGGGCAACGCGATCTTGGCGGCCGACCTCGACGAGCTCGCGCAGTACATCAGCTTCAGCCTTGCAGGCACCGACGGCAAGATCCGCACGAGCGGCTATCTCGGCGCGGGCAGCTACGCTATGGTGGGCAACTTCGACACCGCGCACGACGTCGGCAGAATTTGCGACAACTACGAAGTGACCTTCAAGGGCAGCTGGACGGGCGAAGAAAACAACGGCACGGCGGGCACTTACACCGTTGAAAAGAAGTCGATCACCGTCACGATCAATCCCGGCGTCATGACGTATGAGTATGACGGCGAAGATCATACCGATATCCTCGCATTCGGCACGGAATATGCCGAAACCAAGGCAGACGGCTGGACGTTGGACGACGTATTCACTTGCACAGACCTTGTCAAAAAGGCTGCCGACGGGAGTGCGGACGATACGCTTGAAACGCTTCAAATCACCCTCACAAAGGATACGGGTGCAGACGTGGGTCGCTGGTCCGTTACGCCTTCGTATGAAAACGAGGATTACAGCGTCACGTTCGAAGGCGCCACGCAGGCGGTTGAGATCACCCAGCGTCAAATCATCGTACACATTCACGATCAATATGCCGTCTACGGCGAGGCCGAAACTGTAAACCGTGAGATGGGCGCGGACGACAAAACCGGCGCATGGCATGCTACCTTCGCAGAGGAGAGCGTGTACACCTCGGGCAATGCCATTGCGGCAGATGACGATCTCAACCTCTACCTCACGAAGAACTTCGGGGCGGCGGTTAGCGAAGTCGGCTATGCCATTTACGGCACTTACACCAACTCCAACTACAAGGTCACCTTCGAGGGCAGCTTTGAGGGAAGCGGACAATATCAGGACGGCACGCTGTATGCGAAGCACGCGGGTACCTATCATATCGTCGCGCGCAAGATCGCAGTCGAAATTCTCGACCAGCACAACACCTACGGCGAAGTGCCCAAACTTTCCTCTACGCAGGGCGTTGCTTGGAAGCTCTACGAGGGCAGCTTCACTCCTGCATACGATGAGGATGTTAAAGCCATCAACGACAACACCCTCGTCAACAGCGACAGCCTCAGGTTTAACTTTACAACCGACGCAACCCAAACGACCAAGGTCGCGGACAAATGCGATATCACCGTTACCTACGAAAACGCCAACTATGATGTGACGTTCTACTATAAAGACAGCCGGCTCCCGTCCGAGGGCGGCGAAGCCACGGCAGAGGGCGCGCTCATCACCGATAAGCGTGCGATCAGTATCACCTTGCAGGGCGTAACGGTGAAATATGGCGAACTTCCGAAGGGTGCAGTACTTTATCGTTACGAAAACGACGGACAGGGCGGTCACAGCGAGCTGCTCATCGGCAACGAGATGGGGAAAGATTGGATCGCTCGCAGTGCTTTGAGCGGCAATGGCGCAGCAATCGTCAATAACGACAACCTTGTGCTTGTCATAGGTATTTGGTACTACGATACGGAAACGCGCACAGGCAAGCCCTACGAGGCGGGCATTTACGTCGCCGATGCGGGCAAGTGCTATGTCTATGCACGTCTTGCCACGGCAGAGGACCAAGCGGCTGCCTCGGGTAGATTCACCGACCTCGGCGACAATGCCAACTACGACATTATGGTCGTCGGCAACCCCGAGTTCCCCAATGACAACAGAGACCCCAGAGGTATCTACGAGATAACCAGCGGCGGCACAAAGTACACGAGCGGCGCGGCGACCCTGACCATCGAAAAGCGCAATGTTACGGTAACGCCCGTGAGCCAAGAAGTGGAATACGGCACGGAGTATGCCGAAAAATCCATCGAATGGACGGACGGCGGCGACCGCTACTTTGACGATGATAGGGCAGCGTTCAAGGAATTGGGCGGAGTTCAGTTCGAAACAGAGCCGCAGAGAAGCACTTCCGGCCATATCAAGGTCGGCAGATACACGCTTGTTTTGAAGCCAATCGAAGATACCGACCTGCCCGCCCGCGCAAACTACAATATCACGCGCGAAACGGGCACCTATACGGTCACGCCCAAGGCGATCTCCGTTGCAATCACCAATGGGGAAGGGCAGTACACGGGTCAACGTCCCACGGGTCTTGAAGCGATGGTACTCGCAGTCAAGGACGGCTTGCTCGAAGGCGACTTGGTGAGCATTGCGCGCGCCGTTTTGCCCAATGTGGACGGCACGTGGAATGTAGGCAAGTACCCGATCCAAGGCACCGTCATGGGCGATGACAGCTCCAACTACACCGTCACGCTGACAGGCGACTGGACAGCCACGGGCGGAGCGGGTACCTTTACCGAGGCTTCGGACGGCAAGAACGGCGTTTATGAGATCAAGCCCATTGCGATCACGGTCGAATTCTCGAAACAAAGCTCCGTCTACGGCTCCGGGAGCGCGACTTTGGCTACAAATTACAGTGCGATAAACGGCATCGGTTGGAGCGTTACAGACGGGCGCATGGTCGTAGGCGAAACGCTTACGTTCGACGTGGCAATTCTTAATGCAAACTACTTCGCAAGCTACTACATCCTTGCGGGCACGTACGACGTTAAGCTCACCTATACGCAGAACAAGAACTACACGATCACGTTCAAGTATAGCAATGAATCGTTCGGCAAGAACGATGAGATCACTCCCGCCGACGGGTCGTTGACGGTCGTTGGTGCCTTCGAAGTCCAGCAGCGTGCCATCAACGTACGCATCAACGACAAGGGTCATACCTACGACGGCACCGAACTCGGCAGCGGGGCATTTGGCACAGGCGATTACACCGTGGTTTCGGTCACCAACGATACAGGCGAAGCGGTGGTGATATACGGCGGCACGCGCGACAATCTCAATATCACATTGAGTAAAGCCGAAGGTGTGAACGCGGGTACCTATGCAATCACCGGTACGTGCGGGAACGATAACTACGCCGTGACATGGCAAGGCAGCTGGGCGGGCGCAGAAAATCGCGGCGTGGCCGGCACTTACACGATCTACAAGAAGGCCATCACCGTGCAGATCGGCGACCAAAACGGCGTGTTTGCCGGCAAGTCGGCAAAGGAAAAGTACACCCTTGTACAGGACGGCGGTTATTGGAGCGTCGTCGGCGACGCGCTTGTCGATGCGGATAAGGCAGACGGCAAGTTTACCGTCACGCTGTCCATTGTCAATAGCGAGGGCGAATGGCATGCCAAGTCCTATGCGATCATGGGCGAAGTCGGCGGAGCTTCCAAAGACAACTACGAAGTGACGTTCAGCGGCAGCTGGGGCGGCGCCGACGAAAATCTCAACAAGGCGGGCACCTACACTGTCAGCCCGCTTGAACTTGCAATCGAGCTCAAAGATCAAACGAGCGTCTACGACGGCAAAGAACCCACCGCTCTCAATGTCAAGTACGGCGAGGAAGAGGCGTGGGTATTCACGGCAGACGCCATCAGAACGCTTGGCGAACTGCTTGACGGCACCACTTTGGACGGCGAGTCCATCGACGATGTGCTCAAACTTACGCTGAGCAAGGCTATGGGCTTCAATGTAGGCGCCTACACGATTACCCTCGATGGGTGGGACAACGGTGACTACAAGCTCACGGTCAGCAACGAGGAGAACGAGGCATACTCCATCACCCCCCGTCCCGTTACCGTCACCGTAAACGGCCAGCACGGCGTCTATGGCGACGCATTGACGGTGCAGGGCGTCGACTACACCGTCGAAGCAGCCGATGCGGACAGCGGCCTCGTGGGCAGCGACAACCTCAACATCACGATCACGCTTGCAGAGGCAGGCGAAGGTCAAACTTCCACAAGCGGCAATCGCAAGGTGGGTTGGTACAGCCTCATCGTCACTTACAGCAACGAGAACTACACCGTAACCTTCAAGGGTGACAACTCCAACCTCGAAGGGATGGAGGGCTACACCCCCAACACGAGTTCAGAGATCACAGAGAACGAAGCGACGATCCCCAATTCGTTCTATGTCGAAAAACGTCAGATTTTGGTCACCATTCATGACCAGAACGCGATGTACGATTCTTCGCTCTGCGGCACGCTCGACGGAGACAAACCCAACCAAGAGAAGGGCAAGGCGTGGACGGCGGTATCTTCGACCAACGGCGTTGGCGACGCCATCATCGGCGCAGACGAGCTGGATATCACCATCTCCACGGTGGAAAGCCCCATCGACGCAGGCAAGTATTATCTGAAAGGCGCGCTCGGCGAGGGCGGTGACAGCGAAAACTACTCTGTCGAGTTCAGCGGCAGCTGGGAAGGAGGCGAGGACGTCGACAGCAGCACAGCGGGCACCTTCACCATCAACCCCGCAGAGCTCACGATCAAGATCACGGAGCAAACGCACGAGTACGACGGCACGGCAGGCACGATCGGGTCCGCCATGACCACGAATTGGTCTGTCACGGACGGCACGCTGTATGGGCGCGACCAAGCTGACTTCACCAATGCGGAGAGCGGTCTCAAACTCGTACGCGCCGCAGGCAACGATGTCAACACATATCGTCTGTACAGCGAGTTCACGCACAAGAACTACACCATCACTTGGGTCGAAAGCGAGTATGAGATCACCCCTCGTAAGGTAGTGGTCACGATCCTTGACCAAGAGCATCTCTACGACAGCACCGTGCCCGCAGTGGGGAGCGAAAAGGATACCAATTGGACGGTCGCGCTGAGCGAGTCGAGCACCTACCACGACACAGAAGCAGCGGCCATTGTCGCGGGAGATAAGTTCGGCATCACGCTGAGCAAGGCGGACGGCATTGACGCGGGCAAATATCCCATTACGGGCGTCTGCGACAACTCCAATTATTCCGTGACATGGGTAGGCAACTGGGATAAAGACGGTGACACCGACGTCAATCCCGACAACGACGGCAAAGCGGGCACCTACACGGTCAACCCGCGCACGGTGACCGTGCAGCTCCTGCCGCAAAACAGCGTCTACGGCGACCCCGCCAGTCCGAACAGTCTCAAAGACATTGCGTGGAAGGATATTTCCGCCTCCAAGAGCCAAGACGGCATTTTGCCCATAGAGACTCTCACCATTGTCTTTGAATTGCCCGAGCAGACCAGTGACAAGTACAACGCAAGCCATGTGCTCCTTGTCGGGAAGTATGCGTTGACGGTCACCTACACCTACAATAAGAACTACATTGTCACATTTGTGCTCGAAGACGGAAGCACGATCGAAGGTTTGGCGAAAGAGGATTACACCGCATCTGTCGCCGACCTCTACGAAGTGACGAAGCGCCAAATCTCCGTTACCGTCACCGCACAGGATCACATCTACGACGGCACGGCGGGCACTGTAAGCAATGATGCCAAGTACTTCACGGTGGGGTCCGCGCTCAATGCGCAGACGATCGTAGCATTGGCAGCGGGCGACACGTTTGAAAGTCTCGCTCTGAGCCTCACCCGCGAAGGCACGAGCGACCCCGACAACGTCAACGTCGGCTATTACGATTTGATCGGTATCTGCGGCAATAAAAATTACGACATTCAGTGGAATGGACTCGAAGGGGCATTCCACATCGTGGGCAAGCAAATCACGATCGAGATCCAAAATCAGGAAGGGACCTACAACGGCAAGAACAATGCGCACTCCGCCCAAAACGGCGAAAGCTATTGGACGATCGTTGACGGCGAATTGATCGCAGGCGACAAGAATGATTCGGGCAAGTTCGACGTCACGCTCACAATCGAGAATGACGGCGAGTGGAACGTCGGTACCTATGCGATTTACGGCAAGGTAACGGGTACTTCCGCAGGCAACTACACGATCGTCTGGCAGGGCGATTGGTCCGGCAGGGAGCACAACCTCACCGCGGGCGTTTATACCATCAACGCAAAGGATATCACCGTCACGATCGACGATGTACAATCCACCTACGGCGACGGTGAGGAAGCCCTCACTTGGAAGATCGACGAACACGACCTTGCCGAGGGCGACACGGAAGCCGATCTCGGCGTCAACCTGACGAAGGAAACGGGAAGCGACGCGGGCGAGTATGCGATCACCGGTACCGCAAACGGCAAGAACTACAACGTGATCTTCAAGGGCAACTGGGCAAAAGAAGACGAAAACAAAGAAAAAGCGGGCGTCTACACCGTAACGCAGCGCCCCGTCACCGTCACCGTTTACAGCCAGAGCGGCGTGTACGGCGGCAATCAGGATAAGAGTATCGACTCCGCTCAGTACAACGCATGGGTCGTGACGGAAGGAGACGTGCTGGCGCGCGACAATTTGGAGATCACGATCAGCATCGATTTCGATGAGGGCGACATCAGCGAGTTGGGCAAACAGCTCAACGCGGGCTGGTATTCCATCATCGTCACCTATCACAACGATAACTACAAAGTAACGTTCAAGTGCCAGCACAATATCGTTACCACCAGCGGCAACGTGACCGAAGATGATGTCACCAATCATCCGATTGAGGGTACAGACGACGGCGAAGGTACCTACACCGTGCAAAACGGCTACCGCATCTACCCGCGCCGCCTTGAAATCACCGTTGCCGACCAATCGGACGATTACAAGGGCACGAATGTTGAGCCTACCGTCAAGCAGAAGGGCGAAGGGCTCCCGAACGCGTGGACGGCTACCAACGTCCTGAACGGCAGTATGCCTCCGTTTGTCACCGATGAGGAAGCGAATGCCTTTGCAGTCCTGCTCAAATTGGAGAGCAGTGACAAGTGGAATGCGGGCACCTACAAGATCATCGGCGAAGTTACCAACGAAGTCGACAAAAACAACTATGTGATCGACAGCATCCAGAACGGCACGTTCACGATAAGGCCGCTCGATGTCACCGTCACCGTGAAGGAGCAGACCTATGCGGTCTACAACGGCACCGACTGGGCGACCGAATTCCTTGCAAGGACGCAAGCCGTCACCAGCTATGCCGAAAACGGTTTCTGGACGGCGGTTGGCGTTCTGGACGCCGACCAAGACCTGTTCGCAAAGGCAATTGAGCTCAACCTGTTGGGCGAAGCCAAAAATGCAAACGTCTACTCCGCAAACGGCGCATGGCGCGCCGACGCGGATGCGGATATCAAGCTCAACTATGTTGTCACCTATGAGGGCGGCAATGTGTTCACGGTCCAAAAGCGCAAATTGAGCGTTGCGATCGAGGACGCGACCTCCGTCTACGGCGAGGACATCGCCGTTCTCAAAACGGGCACCATCTCCTGCACCAACGACGAGACCGAAGAAACGGGCAGCAGGGGAAGCATCAACGGCGACGACCTCGGCATCACGCTGTCCAAGTTGGGCGGCACAAATGTCGGCAAGTATGCCATCACGGGTAGCTGGAACAACAACTCCAATTACGAAGTGACCTTCACGGGCAGCTGGGAAGGCGAGGGCGCCGAGAACGGGCAGGCAGGCACTTACACGATCACCGCACGTAAGCTCACTGTCCACGTCAACGATCAGGGCGGCGTGTTCGGCGGACGCACCTACACCAACCTCAGCCAGTTCCAAGGGGACGACGCGAATAGCGGCGGTTGGTACATCGTCGGCTTCACCGAAACGGAGGGTATCTCCGAGCACAATCAAAACACAAATTACTACATCATCACCGGCGACAACTTGCTCATCGTGTTGGAGCTCAACAACGATACGAGCAGCGAGGACTACGCGGGCAAGTGCGCGATCTCGGCAGTTTGCAACAATCCGAACTACGAAGTTAAGTTCACGGGCAGCTGGGAAGAAGAGGACGAGCACAAGGGCACAGCGGGTACCTTCACGGTGCAAAAGCGTAAAGTCACCGTGACGTTGCGCGATCAAACCGTCACATATGACGGTGCGACCCACACGGCGGGTGAATTTAATGAGAGGAACAGCGGTTGGACGGAACGGGTCACAAACGATCCCGATAACAACACCGTAACGTTCGTCACGCCCGTCGAGCTCGGCGGCGGCAGAAAGAGCGCGCCCGAAATCACGATCACGCTGCGCATGGACGAAGCAAGGAATGTCGGCGCCTACAAGGTACACATCGTGATCACGCGCGACGGCGAGACCATCTTCGACAGTGCCGAGACAGCGCTCGGCGATACCGTCAGACTTCTTGATAACGGCAGCGTCGTCATCTCCACCAACGAGTACGAGATCACCGTGGTGGGCACGACCGTGCGCGATAAAGTCGGCGAAGAGAGCGACGACGTCAGGGCGTGCGGCGTGTACACGATCACGCCGAAGGACGTCACGCTCACCATCGATGACAAGACGTCCATGTATGGCGAAGCCGAAAGAGAGCTCACTTGGAAAGACCTTTCAAGTGGCATCGTGGCTGCCGATTGGGATGCCGTCAAGGCCGCCATTCAGCTTGCGATCGAAGGCAGGGAAGATCACCTGCGCGGAGACAATTACCTTGTCGCAGGCAGCTACCATATCACGGCGACGGTTGAGTCGGTGGAAGCTACAAAGAACTACAACTTCAGCTTTGTCGGCACAACGGGCACGCCCAACCACGGCAGCTACACCGTCAGCAAGCGCAACATCGGTCTGCGTGTCGATGACGAAACCGTGGTTTACGGCACGGAACCGACATTTACTTACACAATAGTCAACCTGCCGGGCATTACAGGCGATGTCATTCTCTCTTGCGATCAAGAGCTGTTCGACGGCGCTATCAAGTACACGATAATCAATCAAGAGCTCAATACGACAGGAGTTCGTTTGAATGTCGGCACATATCCTATTTGGATAAGTTTGGATCCGGATGCGGTCAACGTCGATCTGATCACCGACAACTACGACATCACATTCACCGGTCTGTGGAGCGGCTACGAAGTGTCCGGCACCGAGCCGGGCGCCGCGGGCACGCTGACAGTCAGGCAAAAGACCATCACGGTGACCGACATCACGAGCACGACCAACGCCGACCGCACGAGCGAGTACGGCGACGCAGTTCCCACCGATTGGAGCTATGTTGCGGCAGAGGGCAGCGTGCTCGAAGGCGACACCGTCACGGTCGTGTACAGCACTTTGGCAAGCGAAAAGGCCAATGTCGGCACATATCCCATCACGGTCGCTTTGGCGGATAGTGCGGAGGGCAACGACAACGCCAACTACACGATGTCGATGAGCCGCACCGTCAACTACATCATTACGAAGCGCGTCGTAAAGGTGAATATCCCCGAAGCAAACGCCATCACCTATGGCGAAGAAAGAGTGTATCCCGAAGTTGTCGTGACGAGAACGAGCGGCGAGGGCGTGTGGAATGAATACGCCGGCGGCGAGCTCATCTCCAACGTCGAGATCAGCTGCACGGTCGTGGATGCAACGCTTTCCGCAAGCGGATTCCTGCGCGTCAAGATGCAGAGCGGTGCGATCATAGGCTATGATATCACCGTGTCTTTGAGCGGCGATAACGCGAGCAACTATCAGATCGACGGCACGACGACGTTCGATGAAAAACTCATCGTCAACAAGCGTCCCGTGACGGTCACCATCGAGGATAAAGAATCCGTCTACGGCGAATCCGAGCAGGATCTCACTTATCTGGTGAAAGGCCTTGCCGAAGGCGACGAAGAATCGCTGCTCGGCATCACGCTCACCCGTCAGGGATTGAGTGCGGGACAAAGCGGCGTCGGCAAGTATGCGATCACGGGTACATTCAACTGCACCGACTACGAAGTGACGTTCAGCGGCAACTGGAATGATGCCGAGAGATATACCTCCTATAACGAGAAAGCCGGTATCTACACGATCACAACGCGTGCGGTGCGCATCGAGATCTACAACCAGTCCGCACCGTACGGCGAGACCATAACCGTCGGTTCGGTGGAAAAAGCCAACTGGAAGGCATTGTCCGGGGAAGAAGTCGATGGAATAAAATATTATTCCGTCAAGCCGGGCGACAGCCTCGGTATCACGCTTGAATTGAAGAAATTGTCGGAAGTAACCGGAAGCCTCACGCGCGGCGCATACGAATTGTCGCTGGATGAGACCACGATCAACCCCAACTACACGGTGACAGTCGTTCGCACGGAATTGCCCGACGGCGATGAGGCGAACAGGCTATTCCCCAAAGATTTCAATCGGAGCGGAACTTCCATCGGAAGTATGATGTGGGGTTACAGCACGCCCATTTCGACCGAGTTGCAATGGGCAAACCACGGTATGTTCTTTGTGACCATCCGCGATGTGGACGTCCTCATCAGCGACCAAAGCGGTGTCTACGGCGAGGCATTTACATTGTCGCAGTATGCAGAAAGCGGTGCTTACTCGATCTCCCTCACCAAGGATACGGGCACCTCGGGCGCCGTGTTTATCGACGGACTTGATGTGACGTTCGATTTGGTAACGACGGCGTTTGACGGCGCTACCGCCGCGGGATTGGCAAGAGGCAAGCTCTCCTATGCCGGCCAATATCCTATTTTCAGCAGCGGTATCACGGCAACGCAAAACGGCGAATCGCTTAAAGATCAATCGATCTTGCAGAACTATCGCTTTAACTTCAAGGGCGGTTGGTCGATCGGCGGAACCTATCCGAGCGGAAGTCCCTATAACGGGCGCGTCGGCGTGTTCACGGTACAGCAGCGTAATGTCACCGTCACGGTGAACGACGTCAGCACGACCTACGGCGCTACATACAAAGACCTCAACGCAGCGGGCGGCGAATTCGATCTTGCCAATCAAAAGGGCTATACTGCGCTTGTCAACAACGGTACGGGCAAGGCGTTTGTCACCGAGGACGACGAGGCTCTGTTCAACATCGCACTGACAGTCAAATATACTGCGGAGCAGGTCAGCACGGGCAAGGCGCTTAAAGCGGGCAGTTACCCGATCACGGCAAGCAAGCGGGAAAGCTACGAAGAAAGCGCGGCATTCAACAGCTATGTTGTGACATTCGCCTCCACGGAGCCGCACCTGACTGTCGACAAAGCCAACATCACCATCAGCATTTTGAGCGGCGTAAAGGGCAGCGTTTATGGAGATACGCTCACGGTAGGCGATGTCTCGTGGAACAGCAAGGATCATCCCGAACTGTTCGACGCCACGGTGGGCGGCGGTTATGTCACGGGCGACGTACTCGATTTCGATATGTACGCTTCCCTGATAGACGACGTGAGTGCAGGCAGATTTGCCAAAGCCGGGAATTACGCGATTTATGCAAGCGGATGGCTCAGGCTCGCCGACAATGTAAACTACAATACTCCCACGTGGACGGGTTCGTTTACAGGCGGCGTGAATTCGGACGACGCGATCTATGTAAACACGGCGGGCATCTATACCGTCGACAAGAAGCCGATCGAGGTCACGATCAACGACGCCGAATCCGAATACGGCGAGACGATCGACAGCAGGATCTTCGGCTATACACTGCCCGAGGGGTGGCAGGTCGGCGACGATACGGCGGATGACCTTCGCATCAGACTTTCCACCGATGCGACCGCAAGCTCGCCCGTCAGCGCAACAGGCTATGCGATCAACGGCTATTCGAACAGCGACAACTATGAAGTGACCTTCAAGGGCAGCTATCTCAACGGCACAAGCGGCACGCTGACCATCGATCCTCGCAGGATCGTGGTGGTCATCCGTCCTCAGAGCAGCGTCTACGGCACCAACCCCGTGGCAAGCTACGAAACGAGCAAGTGGTTTGTCGTGAGGGGCGGCTCCGAAGTCAACGCGGACAATCAAGCTACCGAATGGGCAAGCGTGTTCGGCGCGGCCAAAGAGAGGAATATGGGTGAATTGCTCATCACGCTCACAAAGGGCATCACCTATGTAGACGGCAACAGGTGGAGCAACGGCAACGGTCTGTTCGTGGGTCAATATGCGATCACGGGTCGTTGCGACAATCCCAACTTCGACGTGGTATTCCGCGGCTACAACAGCGAATACGACGAATCTGTCGAGAAGTACGCCCCGGCTCTTTCCGCAGAGACGGAAAAAGAAAAAGCGGAAGAGTGGGGCAAAGTGTCC
Organism: uncultured Clostridia bacterium; assembly: GCA_947625095.1. Lineage (GTDB taxonomy): Bacteria > Bacillota > Clostridia > Christensenellales > Borkfalkiaceae > Gallimonas. Next base: position 35,730 of record CANQMX010000010.1, read on the forward strand.
GACACTTGGGGCGTATATACCATCACGCCGCTCGATGTCACGGTCAAGATCAAGAATCGCACAGGCGTCTACGGCTCGATCCTGACGGACGGCGAGACCCAGCTTCGCTACAACGCGAAACTTGTCAACACGCAGAGCGTCGCATGGACGTACGGCGAAGGCAGCGGGAAATTCACCGTCGGTCACGAGCAGTACCTCGACTTCTATCTGCGCGGCGACGCGGCGAAAGGAAATATCTTTGCCGATGTAGGCGACCATCAGATCGAAGGCTTCTGGGCGGAGACCATTGCCGAAGGCGATACGAACCTCTATGGCATCAAGCTGAACTACAATGTCACATTCGTCAACGAAAAGGGCGATGGCGATCGCGGCGTGTTTACGGTCACCCCTGCGGAAATCCGTCAGAACACACGCGAGGCAGAGGGCGACGAGACCTTTACGGGTACGCTTTGGAACCAGACGCAACTCTACCGCGGCACGAACGTGGAATATTCGCTCAAAGTCGACGAAAGATTCTTCTTCTTCGAAGGCGAATTGACATTCGGCAAAGATGTCCTGAATGGCGGCTCCGTGACGTACGGTGCGGCAACGGTCACCTACACGAACCTCAAGAAAGACAATCAAATGATGCACGCGGGTGTAGTGCCCGAGGATCAACTTAAAATCACAACCTACGGCGTATGGACGGTTGAAGTGACCATCGTCAAGGATAACCACAAGGAGGCGACCTTCACGCTTTCGCTCACCGTGGTGCAGGCAGACCTCACCGTCACGTTGAAAGCGGGGGTGCACTTCACGGCCACCTACGGCGAATATCTTGCAAGCGGGCAGGATGCCAAGGACGGCGCAAAGACGTTCGACGAGTTGAAGGAAGCCCTCAAAGCATGGCTGTTTGATACGGCGGTCATCGAAAAGATCGAGGGCGCCGAGAACATCGCGACCGACCTCAAGACGCTGATAGAAATGCTCTTGAAGATCGAGGGCGACGACGCGATCACCGTGTCCATCATTACCACAGACGATCACACGAGTACGGGCGGCTATCTGAATGCAGGCAACTATGTCCTCAACTTCGAGGTGAACGGCAACATCAAGATCAAGTTTGCCGAGATCTACTCCGCCGTGACAGTCGCAAAGCGGGAACTCAACATGACGTGGGAGCCCGCAGAAGGCGATGAGCCCGAAGTGGCAGGCAACACCTTCACCTATCGGTACGACGGCGAGAACCACAACGTGGTCGCAATGCCCACCGATGTGCTCGGCGGCGATATGGTCGCGAACTTCGGTATGTCGTACTATCTCGTCAGAGGCAGCGAAGAGATCACCCAGTTGGAGATGAAACTTGTCGGCGAGTATCGCGTAAGGATCGTTGTGGATAGCAACTCTGCGGCAGAAGGCAACCGCGACATCGGCAACTACGATGTCCTGCCCGTCGAATTGACGGTCATTATCAGGGCGATCAACATCACGGTGCGCATCAACGACCGTACGAATGAGTATGGCGAGCAGGAGCTCGACCCGAACGCTGACGGCGCTTGGGAGATCATCGAGGGCGCAGATACCTTGCCCGAGGGCGAGGATCTTCAGATCACGCTTGAGTTCGCCTCGTTCGACGGCGAGAGACGTCCCAGCGGCACATATAAGATCTCCGGCCGTTCCGGCAACGCGAACTACACAGTCACATTCGTGGGTAGCTATGGCGGGTCTGACGGCGATTGCGGCACATACACCGTGACAAAGAGGAAGATCATCGTCACTGTCCACGACATCACCGCCATGTACGGCGACTACACGCGCGAAAGCCTTGCGGACTACAACTTTGTGGCGCTCGGCGATCGGGCATATCACACAAGCCGTCCCGACGGACCTGTCGGCTATTCGACGATGGCGCAGACCAGCACGGTCACCATATTCCCGGATGATATGGAAACGTTGGCGCCGAGCATAACGCTCGATCCTGCAAGCGCGCAATATACTATGGAAACGGGCTATCTGAAAGCGAACGAGGCGGGATACAGGCTCATCTGCGACTACAATAGGGGATTCAATTATGATATCACCTTCATGCTGGATAGCGGAGATCAGTACAACGGAGCCGACAATACGTCCAAACTCATCATCAACAAGAAGGCGTTGAACGTAACCATCCATACGAGGGGCGCGGTCTACGGCGATGATCGTCCCACGATGCCCATGAATTACAGCGTCAGCGGCTTCGCGCCCGCAGACATTACATGGTTTGATGAAAACCGTGATACGGCGCGATCCTTCCTGAAATTCACGGTCAGAAACGCTCTGACGGGCAATGAGCTGGACGAGAGCAAGACATTCGATCCCGTCGGCGTGTACATCATATTGCTCGAAAGCAATACGTCCAACGGCCATGATATCGGCAGCAACTATGAGATCACCGTTACCGGCGAGTGGACGGCATTTGGCGAATATACCGATGCCAAGTTTGTCGGCAAAGCGGGTAAATATGAAGTCACTCCTCGCTCGGTCACCATCATGATCCACTCCGCAAGCGGCGAGTATGGCGATCCCGATGTGGCGGCGCGCTTCACGGTCGATATCATGAGCACGCAGTTTGCTCCCGGCGATACGGCGGATAGCATCAAGAGCATGATAACCTTTGATACGTCCAACGTATTCGATGAACTCGGTCACACCAAGGCCGCAGGCTTCGGTTATGATGTAACCGCAGAGATCTTGTCACCCAACTATACGCTTGACGGCACGCTTACCGCACAATATCAAGTGCTCCCGCGCCAGATAGACCTTATAGCGCTTGACCGTACAAGCGAATACGGCGACCTCCATCAATTCCTTGTCGCGGATGGAGGATACTCGCAAGGTTGGGACGCGGTTCGCTCCGGCGGCACGGCGGGCGACGCTATCGCCTATGCGACCGACGAGATATACGACCTCATCAAAGTGGCGACGGACGCGTCAAGCATTGCGGATGCGGGCACCTACAGGATCTACATCGATGTAAACACGATCAATCTGGATAAGAACTATCATATCAACAACATGACGGACGGCACGCTCACAATCGAGCGCCGCAAGATAAGAGTTCGCGTCAATCCGCAATCCAGCGAATACGGCGAAGAGCATGTGCTTTCCGATAGATATGAGCAGGATTGGACTGCGGAGCGCTTCTCGGCGGCGACGAAGTATTCGGACGAGAACGTGGTCGTATTGCCCAGTGATATCTACGATATCGTCCTTAGGTTCGCAACCGACGTCGACAGGACTTCACCCGCGGGAGAATACGACATCGCGGCGGAATTCAACAACAAGAACTATGTCGTCGCATTTGTCGATGGCAAGTACACCATAACGCCGCGCAAGATATCCGTGAGGATAGAAAACGCCTCCGGCGAGTACGGCGATCCCGTGAGCGAACTCCGTTGGACGGCAAGCCGCGTCGGCGGCAACGCCATCGTCAACGGCGACGTGCTCGACATCACGCTAAGTGCGGTCTTGACGGACGGCAGGCTTGTTGATACGACCATCGGCATCGGCACATATCCCATCATTGTCACGGCTGCTGACAATCCCAATTATGAGATCACCTACACGGGCGACTACGACGGCACGCTGCCCGAGAGCAGTAAAGGCAACGCGGCAGGCAACTATGAGGTGACAAGGCGCCGCATCATCATGACCTTCAACGGCGAGAGCGAATACGGCGACGAGATCGATCCTTTCGGCGCAAGCTACCGCGCGGACGGAAAGGAAGGTCCCGCTCTCGTCAACGGCGATAAGTTGGGCTATGGCTACGAATGGATAGACGACCCGTATGCGTCTGAGCATATGGTAAGCGGACATCCCGCAGTCGGCGAATACAGGTTGCAAGTCAGCAAGCCGACATCGCCCACCGCCGAGCAAGACAATTACGAAGTGGTGAGCGACAATGTCAACTATTCCAGCGTCTACAAAGTCGTGCCTCGTAAGGTGACTGTCCGCGTCATGGACGGCGGCAGGACGTATGGCGATGAGTTTATCGATCCGAATACGGACATCATGGGTAAACTCGACATAACGCGCACGACGCCCGGCAAGAGTGGCGATCCCATCCTCAACGAAGACATCGAATTCTTCTCGCTGAAAGTAGTAGACGGCGACGTGGCCCGGTTGACCGGTGGCATCCCGTACTTTGCAGGTACGTATCACTATGACCTCAGATACACCCTTGACAATCCCAACTACGAGCTGCAAGTTGTCTATGGCAACTATGTCGTTTCGCCCAAGGCCATAGCGGTGCATATCGACGACAAGACCCAAAACTACGGCGAAGACTTGCTTGAACTCACGCACAGCGCGATAGAGGGCGTCCTCGACGGCGATGATCTCGGCTTTGCACTGTCCGTGCTGTGGGGCGAGGATCAAGAGGGCTTGACGTGGCACAATGCGGGCGAGTATCGCATCGAGGCAAGCGCCGCCAATCCCAACTACAAGTTGGTCATCGAGGGCTCGCTTGGCGACGCAGGCAAATACACCATCTTGAAGGTGCGCAACTCGTGGATCAAAGAGTACTCTGTCGAAAGATTGTTGCAGGGCAATGAGCCCGATCCGGAACTCCTTCCCGAGGCGGAATGGGGTGACGTGATCGTCAAATACTATCTTGACGCGGAGTGCACGCAGGAATTGGGACGTGACATCAAATACGCCGATCTGGGCACATACTTTGTCAAAGCCACCGTCCTTGACACCATCAACTGGGATGGGTTGGAGAGCGTCTATACCCTCGAAGTTTACAACGACTTCCTCAACATCGACGGAAAGGATATCACGGCATATGTGTGTCTGTTCGCATCTCAATTCATCATCGGCCTCTGCGCCCTGCTCTTCGTCGGGCGCAAGAAGAAGCAAAAAAATAAAAAATAAAGGAAACAGTATTATGTCGGTCAAACGATATAATTCAAAAGAATGAAAAAAGGTAGGTAATAATCGTGGAAAACAGTTTGAACGCACTTACTCTTTTCGGCAAAGAGCTCCCCTGGAATCTGGACACGGCGCTGTTCTGGTTGTTGGTCGCCCAGGTCGCGCTCATCATGTTCTTGGTGATCGTGTTTGCTGTGCTCATTCACCGCGTGGGACGGCGGAATGACAACACCACCATCGTCATCAAGGAGCCCGGGGAAGCAGAGAAGGAAGCCATCGAAGAACCGCAAGCGGAAGCTCCCTCCATTGAATTTCCCGAAGAGCTCAGAGGCATTTGGGGGATCGAAGGGCACGACGACATTCGCGTTGTCATCGGCACAAGCACATTGTCCGTGGACGGCGTTGTGGCTACGGGTATCACCGAGACCGAGACGGAAGGCGAATATGCTTTCCTGCTTGGCGATGTCGAGCATACGTTGTTCTTGAAGCGCGCAAGAAAGCGCGAGGAGACTCCCGCCGAGAATGTCGAGGCGCCCGCCGAAGGGGCGGCGACCGAAACGCCCGAAGTCATCGAAGAGGCGGCAGTGGCGGCGGATGCCGAGAAAGCCAAAGAGGACGACGGCAATCTTCGTCTCATCAACGGCGGTGACTACTCCTATTCCAAGCTGTACAAGTGGGTCAAGGAGACCGCTCCCGAAGTCGAGCCCGAACCTCTCGTCATCACGTTCCCCGATTCGCTCAGGGGTGATTGGATCGTCGAGGGCCACGAGAGCGTGCATGTGCGCATCGAGGAGCATACGCTGTTCATCGACGGCATCGAGGCGACGGATATTGCGCTGAACGCCGACAAGCCCACGGAATATATGTGCAAAGTCAACGGGCTTGATTATGTCGTCGCTTACGACACGTCCGACGAGAGCGGATTCAGAAATATCAGCGGCGGCGAATTCAAAGCCTGCGCGCTTGTCGAACCCTTCGAGGCGGAAGCTCCGCTCGAACCCCAGTCCGAGCCCGAGGCCGAATCCGAGACGGAGACCGCTTCCGCTTCCGCGCCCGTGGAGATCCTCATCGTGAACAACGGTAACGAGCCTGAGCCTGAGCCCGAACCCGAACCCGAGCCCGAACCCGAACCCGAGCCCGAGCCTGAGCCCGAGCCTGAGCCTGAACCCGAGCCCGAACCCGAGCCCGAACCCGCGGTGGAAGAGCCCGAGCCCGTGATTATGCCCATCGTTCTTTTGAACGATGACGAGGTCGATGAGGGAGCTGTGGGCGAACCCGAGCCCGTGGAGGCCATCTATCTTCCCGACGGTACGCTGTTCGACGAGAGCCTCGCCGACGACGAGCAGTATGTTTCCCGCTACGACAGGAGCTACACGGCCAAACTCATTCAGGCGTCCGACGACACCAAGGAATGGTACACGCTCATCAAGAACGAGCTCCTTTCCTACGAGAGGGTGAAGTCGCGTATCAGCTGGAAGAGGGAGACCTTCAAGCACCGCAAACTCGTGGCCGCCAAGCTCACGATGCGCGGCAAGACGCTCTGCCTCTACCTGCCGCTCGATCCCGAGACCTATACCGATACCAAATACAAGGTCGAACCCGCGGGCGATGCGAGTTCCGTGCTCGACGTACCCTGCCTTTACAGAATTAAAAACGGGCGTCGCGCCCGCTATGCCCTCCAACTCATCGCCGACAGCATGGCGATCCTCGGCGTCGGGAAGGTCGAGCACGAGCCCGAAGAATTCCCGATGCCCTATGAGTCCACGGCGCGCTTGCTTGCCCGCGGCCTCATCAAGATGAAGGACGGCACCGAAGTCCCGCCCGAACTCGTCGCAGGACTCCTTACGGAACTTAAAAATCTGACCGATGCCAAGCCCGCCGAAGAGCCCGTAAAGCCCGCCGCGCCCGCCGAAGCGGCCGAACCCGTTGTGGCGGAGAGCGCCGAGGAGACGGAGGACGAAGAGGAGAACGAGGAAGAGCTCGCGGAAGATGCCGCCGATGCCGAAGAGGGCGAAGTGCAGGAGGGCGAAGTGGCCGTTGCGGCCGTTCCCGTTCCCGCTCCCGAAGAGGCGGAGAGAGCCGCGCGGCTCAACCGCAGTTACAGGGCGAAGCTCATACAGGCCGACGACGAGACCAAGCGCCTTTATAGCCTCGTCAAGAACGAACTCCTCTCCTACGAGAAAGTGAATGCAAGGACGAGTTGGAAGCGCGAGACCTTCAAACAGCACAAGAACGTCGTCGCGAAGCTCACCGTCCGCGGCAGAACGCTCTGCCTCTACTTGCCGCTCGATCCCGCCGATTACGCCGAGACCAAGTATAAGGTGGAAGAGGCGAAAGGCGAATCCTTCAAGGATGTCCCCTGCATGTACCGCGTGAAGAACTCCCGCCGTGCGAACTACGCATGCGACCTCATCGCCGTAGTCATGGAGCGGCTGGGCTACACCAAACTCAACCGCAGGAACGTCGATTATACGATGCCTTACCAGTCCACGGCGGCCCTGTTCTACGGCGGCCTCATCCGTGCCAAGAACGGCCAGACTGTTGTGTTCTCCGAAGAGGAGATCGCGGCGGCGCGCGCAGAAGTTGAGGAGCGCGTCATCGCCGACGGCGATTTGGAAGCGCAGGCGAAGGCGGAAGCGGAAGCCAAGGCCCAAGCCGAGGCCGAAGAGAAGGCAAGGTTAGAAGCCGAAGCCAAGGCACAGGCCGAGGCCGAAGAAAAGGCAAGGTTAGAAGCGGAAGCCAAGGCCCAAGCCGAGGCCGAAGAGCAAGCAAGGTTAGAAGCGGAAGCCAAGGCCCAAGCCGAGGCCGAAGAAAAGGCAAGGGCAGAAGCCGAAGCCAAGGCCCAAGCCGAGGCCGAAGAGAAGGCAAGAGCAGAAGCCGAAGCCAAGGCCCAAGCCGAGGCCGAAGAGCAAGCAAGGGCAGAAGCCGAAGCCAAGGCACAGGCCGAGGCCGAAGAGCAGGCGAGGGCAGAAGCGGAAGCTAAGGCACAGGCCGAGGCCGAAGAGCAAGCAAGAGCGGAAGCCGAAGCCAAGGCCCAAGCCGAGGCCGAAGAGCAGGCAAGGGCAGAAGCCGAAGCCAAGGCACAAGCCGAGGCCGAAGAGCAAGCAAGGTTAGAAGCGGAAGCCAAGGCGCAAGCCGAGGCCGAAGAAAAGGCACGGGCAGAAGCGGAAGCCAAGGCCCAAGCCGATGCCGAAGAAAAGGCAAGGTTAGAAGCGGAAGCCAAGGCCCAAGCCGAGGCCGAAGAGCAGGCAAGGGCAGAAGCGGAAGCCAAGGCCCAAGCCGAGGCCGAAGAGAAGGCAAGAGCAGAAGCGGAAGCCAAGGCACAGGCCGAGGCCGAAGAGCAGGTTCAAGCCGAAACGGTGCAGCCCGAGGAGGAGCCCGAGATCGAGGAGCTCTCCAAGAAGGAGATCAATGACGTCGAGCGCTATAAGGAAGTCGAAAGAGACGAGAACGGTATCGATGTGGTGGGCGTCATGTTCCGCCGTCGCGGCAGAAAGGTGTATTGGTTCGACCCTGACGGCAAGCAGTGGCAGAAAGGGGAGATCGCCCTCTACAAGTCGCCCGAAAATCCTCCGCAGGAGGTCATCGTAGTCGACAACACGAAGCTCTCGCCCGATAAGCTGCATCTGCCGTTGAAGCCGCTCTGCAAGGCATCGCGTGCTCCCAAGTCCAAGAAATAAAACAATCATCAAAGAAGGGCCATACACATGGCCCTTCTTTTTTACTGTAAAATTTCTCGTCGAAATGAGAAGATAGGGGAAGCGATAAAAAGCGCATTTGAGCAAATCGAGCCCACCCATGTCCGCGATAGGGGGCTCAAATTATAATATTTATAAGATTGGCGAAGGGGATATTTTGGAGCGGAGGTCTTTCATGGAGCATACCCCGCAAGAAAAACTTTGGGGAGAATTTTGAAAAAAGACTTAAAAACGCTTGATAATTCGGGCGAGGTTTGATAAAATGATAATCGTTATTGGGGTGTCGCCAAGCGGTAAGGCAACGGACTCTGACTCCGTCATTCGTTGGTTCGAATCCAGCCGCCCCAGCCATTTTTGAGAGTTTATTGCAGATTTTGTAATAAACTCTCATTTTTTATGGCTTTTTCGTGTTTCAATCTTTCTTTTAACCTCGGAAAAACCGCGATTGGGGGATAAGATTGGGGGACATTGGGGGATAGAACCCTTACTTTTGGCAAGATTTTTTGATTTTTCTGCCTGTTTCGGCAGTCCCATCAGATCTCGTAATTTACCTTTTCCGCTTCCGAGAGAAGATATGCTTCCGAATAGTCGGTATATCCCCTATCCACGCGCGAGGTCACAACGCCTGCTTCCTGTTCGTGTCCGTCCCAAAGCATTACCACTTCGGGATTTACACCGCACTCTTTACACCTTGTGATGTAGGTATAACGGAGTTCATGCGGGTGGTGATTGGGGAACAGCCGTTTCACTTGGGATGCGATCGCTCGCGGATTGGTGTCCCTTGCCTTGTCAAAGTCCACGAGAGGAAGTACCCTCTTGAAGGCAGGAGTAAACGGGATCTTCCGTTCTACGACATTCTTGCCCATGCGCTCTTTGCTTGTATCGCAGACAAGGTATTTCCCGTCAACAATCCGCAAACTTGCAAGTTCGGATTGCCGAAGCCCAAAGTAGAGAAGAACGAGAAGTGCGGAACTTGTTGCGCTGTCCGTTTTCGAGCGGCAATACTCTACAAGTTTCTTTTCCTCTTCCTTTGTGAACGCAGACCCTTTCTTGCTCTCGAAGTGCGGCAGAACGATCTTCCTCATCGGCGACGGGATCTGGAAATCTTCCGTTGCCATATCAAAGATACAGTTAAGCTGTAATTTCAACTTCTCTGCCGTCCTTCCCTTGCCCTCATTGACAAACCCGAACAGAAAGTCCTGTATCATAGCACGATCAATATCGGCAAGAAACATATCTCCGAAAATCGGTTTCAAGTTGACATTGAAAGAACGAACATACTCCTTGAATGTGGAAGGTTTCGTCGTCTGCTCTTTGATTTTGAGCCATTCTTCCCCGTACTCCGAGAAAGTCACCGTCTGTGCGGTGCGCCGCCTTTGCCTCGGCTGTTTGGTCGGTATTCCCTTTGCGTGATCATGGAGCTTCTGAATGAATTTTTGCTTCATCACCTCAAAGCTGACGGAGCAGACCTCGATATTGAATCCGTTTCTACGGTATCGGGCTTCATAAACTCCTTTGTGGATGCGATAAGTTACGATTTCACTGTTGTAGGCGAAAATGTGTCTGTATTTCTGCGGCATTTTTTGTATCTCCTTTTCCGTAAATTTGATTTTGCCGCAAAGTTTCACATTGCCTTCCCGTTGTTCAAGTTCTCTCACGCTTTCGCGTGATGTGTGTTGCCCTTGCGGGGCAACGGGCTGTTCTGCAAGCATTCTTCGGTATGCTTCTGTCTGCAAGGACATAAACCTTGCGAATAGCTCGTCCATGCTTGCCGAGTTTACCGATAATGTCTCCTTATTTTTCAAGTCTCCTTATCAATGTTCGTGTGCGGCATTGCAAGGCAAACTGCCGCTTCGTGGTATCTCTCCTTATTCTCTCCGTAATTCTGCCAAAGCATTACGTCCTACTTTGGGATCCATACCTATGTTCCGTTATAGCTACCTTTAATCTGCTCCTGTAAAGCACGATAGCCCTGCCGGATGAGTTCTACTTTGGTAATGCCGTATTTCTTCAAAAACGCATTTACTTCTTCAAGTTCGCTTCGCGGCAAATAAGTTCCGAACGTACCATTCGCCGCTTTGCGTTTGTCTTTGTTTTTTTCTTCGTATCTGCGCTTTATAATGCGGCTCGGTGTATCTTCTTTCTTTTCCATGTAACACCTCAATCCACACAGACAACTTCGGACAAAATCTCGTCCTCGATAGCCTTGTTCATCGCGGTCAAACGCCGCAAATCTTCCATGAAATCGCCCGTGCGCTTGTACTGTTCGCTCTTGGAGAGCTTCTCGCGCAACACTTCGTCCATTTCCTCTGCCTGTCGGTCAATTCCATGCAGATATTCGGGCAAGTTCACGATCCCCCACATCTTTGCGGGATTGTGTTCTTCAAGGTAGCGAAGCGCAAGCGTTCCGTACTTCCCGTAAACGTGGTGGACGGGCTTTACAAGTTCTTGATACCGTTTGATTTCTTCCACGGTCATGCCTTCATTCCCTTCGGCTTTTGCCAAAATCTCAGCATCGTTCATAGTTTACCTCCTGTTTTGCGTTTGTCGTAAGCATACGATACACTATATTTCCCTGTTTGTCAAGGGTTTTTCTGAAAATTTCTGCTCCGCGCGAAAATTTTTTATGTTACGAGCGTCGCTATCCCTCTGACGAGGAACGGACAGGCAACGAGAATAGCGAAGATAACGACGATACCGATAATGTAGTTCACAAGCATCTTCTTTGCTTTTTCCTTATCCTCATTCTTGCGGGCTATGATGATTGCAACGCCGATCGCAATACTCCATACTCCGGCTGTGGCGATGAATACCCAAACCATATAAGGTCGGTACTGCTCAAAGAGGTATTCCACATAGTTAGCCACTTCCTCGTATTGGTCGCCAAGTTCTTGCGTATATTGATCCCCGCAGACGGAACAGGTATATGTTCTTTTTGTGATCCCATTCGCAGACTGTACATCTGTAATTTCATAGCTGTGTCCAAGCGCTTTTATGGTTACTTCGTAAGAATATCCGCAGGTGTCGCATACACTTTTTCGTAGCCCCTCCCCCGTACAAGTCGCGGTTCGAATAATCGTACTCGTATAATCGTGTCCCGCGGGCAAGCTCCCGTCCGATTCGGATATCTCGTAGTCGCAAACCTGACACTTTTTCACCGTTTTGCCGCCCTCTGTACAAGTCGGAGGCACTTCGGTAGAATTAAAGTTGTGTCCGAGCGGTTGAGAAACATTGTCCCTGTAATTATCCCCGCATCGGCTGCACTCATGTAGCGTGTAGCTCCCCTCGGTGCAGGTCGCAGGAAATGTCCTCTCCACATAGTTATGCCCCGTCGCTTGTGTGATTCCGCTCCTGTATTCATGGCTACACCTACTGCAAGTATAGAGCGTATAGCCATTCGCCGTGCAAGTTGCCGATACGACCGAAGCCGTATAGTTATGACCGAGCGCCCGCGCCACGGTATCTTGATAGCTATATCCGCATTTTGAACAGGTATAGACGGTATAGCCGTCCTCGGTGCAAGTCGCCGCAGTCGTTTTCGTCGTGAAACTATGTCCCGATCCGTTCTCGTTCGTGGTTTCCGTATAGCTGTACTGACAGCGCGAACAGGTATAGACGAACTTCTCCCCCGTGCAGGTGACAGACGTTTCAACCGTATAACTGTGTCCATAAGCCGTTATTCGGTTGTCCACATAGGTCGTCTTACAGCGAGAACAGACGTGGGTAGTATATCCATCTTTCGTGCAAGTAGGCGGCGTGGTCGTGCTGTCATAGCTGTGACCGAGTGCCTCCGATTGATTGCTCGTGTAGGTATGACCGCATCTCGTACACTTATTTGTCGTATAGCCGCCCGACGTGCAAGTAGGCGGCGTGGTCGTTGCGCTGTAACTATGTCCGAGTGCGGACGTTCTATTGTCCGTATAGGAATCACCGCACGAGCATCTATGAGTTGTATAACCTTCTGTCGTGCAGGTCGGCTTCGTTACGGTCGAAGTGTAGCTATGAACATGGTAGTCGATCTTAAAGGAGAACGTGCAAATGATTTGAACGATGCGTTGCACCGTTCGGATAGGACTTTCCTGTTCCCAATCGGTTTCACCCTTAAATTCGACGTAGTACATTCCGTCGCTCAACGTTGCTTCTATCTTTTGGTGTTGACCCACATGGGAAATTGTGTTTTTGGCGACGACATTTCCCGAAGCATCTTTGATTGTGAAGAAGTTGCCATCATATTCGGAAATTGCAACGATTGTAACCTCCCTCGATTTGATTGTCCCACCCTGCGCGAGTGTCCCTGTCGTGTCATCATAGTAACTTCCGTAGATTTCAAACTCCACCTCGCATTTATTCCCATACTTGTAAGGGTGCGCATCAGATTTTAGCACATTCGTTTTTTCTGTTACAAGTCTGGGGGTCGGCTTGGATGTCCCCACGAGCGTTCCGCTGTAATACTTGTAATCGAAGTAGATATTATATTTCGGCGTCCCCGCCGCCGAAGCGGTTTTTACACCGCCCGTCGGCACAAACAGAAGCAACAGAGCAAGTCCGCATAATAGTGCCGCAAACAGCCCTATAAAAATGCCCTTTCGTTTAATCCCCATCTTCATCCTCCTTTCTGTTTTCGTCGAAGAGTTCCTGCGCATAGTCGCCCGCTTTGATACGGACGCAAGCGCGAAGTTCGGTAGAGCCTACAAAGAACGCCTGTCCCGTCACCGCCGAGATGATCATGCGCTGTTCCTCGTCGTTGAAACTGTCCCCCGCACGGTACACGTCCAAAACATCTTTCATGTCGGGCGCGGCGAGCTTGAAGATAAAGTTGTATTGACTGTTCTTTAAGATCGTCGAAGTCTTGTTCCGAAGTTCCTCGTTCGCGTTCCAGTCCGCGATGTTCTGCGTGGCGGGAATGAACGCGCCGCCGTACTTTCTGATTCGCTTATTCATCGAATAGAAGAAGTCGAGCGCGATCGGGAACTTCGCATCAATGAACAGGTGCGCCTCGTCCACGACGATCATGGTGTGCAGATTCGCCCCGTTCTTGTTGCGCTCTCTCGCATTGATGACCTCTTGCTCGATGAAGCGGAACACAAGCAGCATCTGCGCGTTCGCAACGACGTTGTTTTTATTCGCAAAGAGCGATTGGAAGTCGAAGTCGATGATGTCTGCCCCCACTTGCAACGTAGACGGCGCATTCCAAATATCCGAATATCTTCCGTTGACGAATTTCTGTAAGTACAGTTCTGCCGTGCGCAGATCCCGCTGTGTGAGCGCGTCCATGTCCTCTGTCTTTTTGCTTTGGAGCGTTTCCATGAGATCGGAAAAGAGCGGAAAGTAGTCCGCAGGGAAGTTCGAGCAATCGGTATTCTCGGTAATTCCCATTCTCGCATACGTTTCCACCGTAAGGTTATTGATGAGTTCGATCACGTCCGTAGGCGCATCCGCAAGCACGATCTTAAAGAAACTTTCGAGCATCTTCAAGTGCGTGTTGAACGTCACTTTGCTGTCTGCGGGCGTTCCGTCCTCGGTCAAAATCTTGTAGATATGGAACGGGTTGATACGTCCCTCCCGCGCATTGCCGACGTTGATGATATTGCCGCAAAGATTTCTCGTGAGCGCAAGATACTCCGCTTCGGGGTCAAGGACAATGACTCTCGTCCCATTCGCCCACTCATTGAGAATGAGATTTTTGAGGAAGAAGGACTTCCCGCTGCCCGACTTGCCGATGATCATAGCGTTGCTGTTCTGATACAGGTTCCCTCTCTTCCAAAGATTGAAGATGAAGGGATAGCCGTTGGTCTTATTCTCTCCGAGCAAAATGCCGCCCTCGTCCATGACGAACGTCCGCACAAACGGGAACGCCGCCGCGAGGGAAGAGCTGTTGATGCCCCGCTCTTGGTTTTTGAGCGTAGACACGGGCGATACCGCCGCCGTTTTGAAACCGTCGACCTGTAAGCCATAGAGCGTAGACGGGCGGAAGTTGCCCGTGAGCATTGCCCGCCGCACCGCTTTCTTGTAGCTGTCGTTTTTGAGATAGTTGTAGGCGGTCACGGTGAGCGTCACGTCAAACAGGCTCTCGTTCTCTGTCTGCAATGCGTCGAGCAGGGTGTTCATCGTCTCTTGATGAATTTCCGCGCTGTTCGCGTCGCTTGCCTTGTCCGAGATGATCTGTTTCGTCTGCATTTCGCCTATCACCTTGTCTATGCGGCGGATGGCTTTCACCTTATCCACCGGCTTGACGTGCATGACGACCTTCGTATTAGGGATATTGAACAGTTCTGCACCCCATGCGTTCTTGACACGGAGCGGGTAGTCCGATACCGCAAACGTCGCCGCTTCCGTGCCGTCGATCTCGTACTTGTTGCCGCGGAATACCACTTCTTTCGGCTTGACCCACGCGACGAGTTCCTCGCTTGGAATATCCTTGCTCTCCCGCTCGTCGAAGTTGCGGGAAAAGCTGTATTTCAAGAATACCGCCGTTTCTCTCATGCCGAGAAGTTTCGTGTTCAGCCCGCACTTTGCGATCTCTGCCGCAACGTTGACCGCCGTGCTTTCAAGGTCGAGTTCATTTCTGCCGTACAAAACTATGTAGTAGTCCGAAAGATACTGTTTGCGGATATTGTTGAGCTTGTCAATGCGGTCGATGCGCTCCCGCAAGATACCTTCCTTGATCTCCTTGACATCGGAATATTCGTCGCCCTCTGCGACCGTTGAAAGTCTGCCGAACAGTTCCTCGGCAAAACCGTCCAAGTTCACGGGGCGGTCGATCTTCACGATGTCCGCGCTTTGGTTTTGATCGAGAAGTTTTAAGGCGTTCGCAAAGTAATTGATGTCAATGTTCTGCTCCGTAACGTCCTCAATGCCGAAGTTCTTCTGCCCGACCTTGATGACGCGCCCAAACGTACCGCCGCCGTACAAGAGTAAACCGTTGTCCTTGATCTCCTTTAAGGAGTAGAGCGCGTCCACGTTCTCTTTCGGGTTCTTCGCGTCCGACGTGTATTTCTTCTTCGCAAACAGGAATTTGACGTTCTCGAAGATGAAGGTATAGAAGATGCCGTCGGGCGTCGGCATAAACATCACCACGGCGCACAGCCCCATGATGACGGCAAATACCCATGCACCCGCCGTGATCGCAATGAAGATAATTCCAAACACCACAAGGGCGACGATCACGTCTGCCATTGAGTAGCACTTCCATACCGTGTTTTTTACTTTTATTTTTTTGGGAATGATTCTCATTCTTCGCTACCTCCCTCTGCTGCTCCTTCTTCCGCGCCGCTATCCGACGCACCGCTTTCGCTCTCCGAATACTTGTCGCCGTCATCCGAACCGGACGAACCACCGTCTCCCGAATCACTGTCCTTGCCTTTCTTTCTATGGGACACAATGTGTGCAATGCCCTTGATACCTTTTGCCGCAAGTCCTATCGTCATGCCGCCGATAATTCTGCCGCCATAGAACGCGCTCCGAAGGAAGCCGCCGCCCGCGTGCATATCGTCTGCTTGCCCGAACAACCGTGCAAAGAGTGTTTGACCTGCGGGAATTACCATAGCCCCGCCAACAATCATAAATACTGTAAACATCGCATTCCCGAAGCCGCTCACATTCGGCAAACTCATCTGCGACACAAACGGCAAAATAAGTACAAAGATATTTACCGAAAGCACAGCACCATAGGCAAGTATGATTTTCGTAACGAACTGTTCTCTCCAATTTTTGAATCTCGCTCCGTCGTCAAGCACAAGCGTTGACATCGACACAGGCATACAGAAGTATAAGTAGACGATCTCATACACTCTTTTTGCGAGGTTGAGCGTTGCAATGATTAAAGCGATGCAAAGCGCCACGCCTGCAATCAACGCGGGCAGATACATGAACGTGTTCGGGTTCACCATGCCGTTGCACTTCCACGAGGTGGGCCATATCCCAAACAGCGCGGCATTGTAGCTGCCGAATATGTCACCAACCGAGTAAGAAGTAATATTTATTCCGTTGATCGAATGTCCGTTTACCCAATCACCAACACAGGCGTTGAAGATTGCATTCGAGAGCTTTGTCGTATTCCCGATTTGGAAAATCTGTGCGAGAAGCTGTAACAACCCTCCCGCAATCATAATACCGAGGAATACCACGGCGAGCATCGCCATTGTGCCGAGAAGTGCAAGGAAAAACTTACCGACAATGGTAGATACATTTCTGTTGTTAGCAATCATATTCTTGACAAGCCCGACAATCGTAAAGATACACGTCAAGCCAACGGCAAGTATGAAGATACACCAAAAAATCGCCCCAACGGTTGCATCACCGACAAGCAGTTCTATGATATTGACCTGCTGTCCGTGATAGTTGACAGATGCAACGCCCGAAATCGCGGAGAATATTTCCATTATCCCGTCAATCAGTTGTAGCATCCATAGGAACAACTGCAAGCCGATCTCTTGAAAAAAGATTAGCATTTTTCCTCCTCAATTCTAAAAGTTTGGGCGGCGAGTTATCCCGCCGCCCGTTCGCGTTCGTTTACGCGCCCACCCAAGCGGACAGACCGTTGATAAGAAGCGGTGCGCCCATAGCGACGACGAAGATGATTACAATGCCGATAATCAGGTTCTTGACCATATCGCGGGCATTGATTTTCTCTTCGTTACGGTGCGCAATGGCGATTTTGATACCCACATACGCGCCCCAAATGACGACCACCGCCGCCAAAGCAAGCACGATATAGAGCCAAAAGCTGTCCATGAGCGATTGGAGTTTCTCCACGATTTCCGCAAGGCTTTCGTTCAAGCCGCCTTCTACTGCCAAAAGATTAAACATATACTCTCTTTCCTCCTTTCCGCTTAATTCTTCTTGTTCTTCTTTTTCTTCTTGATGATGAAATACGCCGCGATGCCGCCGCCCGCAAGTACGATAAGCACGACGAACAGCACGATTGACGTTACCCCTTTGCTCCTGCTTCCGCTCTGCAGTTCTCCGTCATCGGGATTGACAGGCGTATTTGGTTCATCGGGGCTGTCGGGGTTATCGGGGGTTACAGGCGTATTGGAATTGCCTTGATCGTCAGGATTGACGGGCGTGTTGGAGTTGCCCTGATCGTCTGGATTCGTCGGATTATCGGGTTTCGTCTGATCGTCTGGATTCGTCGGGTTATTGGGCTTCGTCTGATCGTCGGGATTCGTTGGGTTATTGGGCTTCGTCTGTTCGTCGGGATTCGTAGGGTTATCGGGAATAGACGGTTCGGCGGATGCTTGTTCGCTGATGCCACCCGAAGTGAGCCAAAACGCTTTCAATTCGCCGCCCTTCTCGTCGATGATTTTTACCTCATACCTCGCATTGAGGTCGGAATAGAACACTTGCCCGTAGGCGTTTATCGTAAGGGGGGTGAAGTTCGTTCCGTCCTTTGAGCCGAGAACGGTCAAGCCGCCGCTCTTTACGTCGCCGCAAGTACAGACCCGAAGCGCGATGAAGAATTTGCTGTCCGTATTGTCCTGTATATAGAGTTGATACGAATGGCTGTGCTGTGCGGGGGGAGTTTCGGGTTCGGGAATATATCCCGTGTCTCCGCTCGTCACGATGTCGGATATGTAGCTGTAATTGCACTTGATACAGATATGTCTCGTGTACCCGACGCTCTCGGCGGTCGCTTCCACGACGACGTTCAGATACTCATGCCCCGTTGGTATTTCATAGTCCGTCACAAAGCGGTCACGGCAGGTCGCGCAGATATGCTCCGTGTAGCCGTAGCTCACGCACGAGGGCGGCGTTGTCGTGAGAACATAGTCATGTCCGAGCTTGTCCGTGTAATCGGCAACATAGCTGTCCTCGCAGTTGACGCAGGTATAGGTCGTATAGCCGCCCGTCGTGCAGGTCGGTTCTACCACCGCTTTCCCGTATTCGTGTTCGAGCGCGTCGATAAAATTGTCGTTGTACGAATACCCGCAGACCGAACAGGTGTGCTTTGTGTAGCCTTGCTCCGTACACTTCGCGGGAAACGTTTCGTCATCATAGAGGTGTCCCGTTTCGTCCTCGTACTTATCCGAATATTCATAGCCGCAGACGGTGCAGAAGTGTGTCGTATAGCCCTTATGCGTACAATTCGCGGGGACGACGATCTCAACATACCGATGACCGAGTTCGGGCGTAGTTGTCTCCCTGTATGTATCGCCGCAGAGCTGACAGGTGTAGAGGTCATACCCTTTGCTCGTGCAGGTCGCGCCGATCGCCTGTACCGTATACTTATGGTCGGTCGCTTTGGTGTAATTGTCTTTCTTCGTTTCGCCGCAAAGCGTACAGGTATAGAGCGTGTACCCTTGCTCCGTACACTTCGCGGGAACGGTTTGCGTGACCTCATATTGATGTTCGCAAAGTTCGGAAGCACTTGCTTCTGCCGGAGCATTGCCGAGCGCAAATACGGACCCGATAAGCATTATTGCTCCGAACGCCGCCAACAAAAGCCGTTTTTTCAGTTTCGTCATGTTTGTCTCTCCTATTTGTTTTTTGCTCGCGCTTGCAGTTCATTGAGTTTTACAAGCGCGGATTTGATGTATTTTGCCAACTCTTGAAGTTTCTGATTGATGCTTCCCTCATATTGATCCATAATGGCGTTCAAAAGCATGATCTTATCTTCAAGCTTGGCTTTCTGTAACGCCACGGCATCCTGTTCGTCGAGCACCTCACCGATCTTCAATACCTTTGCGTGGATCTCATCCACTACCTTGTCCCATTCTTCGTCGAGCTTCTTGATGCGCTCGGCTTCCTGTTCCTTGTCGTACCCTTCCCGCTCCGCTTCTTCCTGTTCGCGGCGCTCGATGCCGTCAAGTATCTTTTCTTCCTCTTTCGCTTGATTGCCGCCCAAAATATCAAAGACGTATTCCCGTTTATCGAACAGCCGTGCTTCGCGTTTTCCAATGTCCGCTTTGCCTGCGGCAAAGTAAACGTCTTTGAGTTCGTAAGACGGCGTGAACCTCGCCCAAATCGGCTCATAGCCTCTGACGGACACGATCGCGTCCCCCTTTTCGTTGCCGTTCAGACGTTCAAGCATACCCACCGTGATGAGCGGCTGATTGCTCGCCCCAGTATTGCTCGACGCGGGATTTTCGGCGTTCGTATTGACCGAGAAGTTTTTGACTTTCTTCTGCCCGCACAGATCCGAAAACTCCTTTCTCGTTTCGGGGTCGTCCGAGCCGATGAAGATTTTGACGTTACAGTTGGTCTTGATGATGTCGCCGATGTCCCTGCCGTACTTTGCGGTGAGCTGTGAAAAACTCTGCAAAACGAACAGATAGCGGATTCCTCTCGACCGTCCGACCGTCACCATGCCCTCAATGTTCTCAAATTTCGGTAGATTGCCGAACTCGTCAAGCACGAAGTACGCTTTCCGTTTCAGAATCGCCGTGTCCGTCTGCTTGCGGCGCAGATTAAGGTTGGCTTTTTCAACCAATTCCTTGTACATCTGTGTAACAAACAGCGTTACGAAGCGGTGGCGCGTTACACGCTCATCGGGAACGATGATGAATACGGCGTTGGGCTCTTCGTCCATGTTCACAATGTCGAGGTCGTTTGCACTCGTCATGGAAAGGATGCCGTCGTCCGAGAGTTGCTGTATGTAGCTATTGACTTCGGATAGGTAGCTTGTGAGCGTTTTGTCGCTCGTGATAAGCACCGTGTTGACAAGTCCCCTTACCTTTGAGTATTCGTCCCGCCCTTCGAGAAGATAGGTTTTAAGCGCCGTCGTATCTTCCGAGCAATACTTCGTAATGTTGTGGTAAAGATTGAAAAGCTGTAATTGCTTTTCGTCCATTTTGCCCTTGATTACGTCCTCGCAGAACGCAAGTACAAGTCCGAAGATAAGGTTTCTCGCGCCCTCCTCCCAAGTGGGCTGGTCTTTGTTCTGCACGGGGCAGAGCGTGTACACCAAGTCCATCGCGTTCTCGTAAATCTCGTCTTTGAGTTCCTGAACCCTCGTCCTCGCGTCCCTATGGGACAGGAACACTTCGTCCCCCGCATAATACTTGCCGTCTTTCTGCACGAGGTTGTTTTCAAGGTCTTTTACCAAGCGGATGCGGCGGAGCAGAACTTCCATCGGATTCCACCGCGCCGACGAATACGGTTCACGCAGATCCAAAACGGAAATTTTGTAGCCCTCGCTCTCGAGCTGTTTGGCGTGTTTTTCGTAAAGTTCCTTCTTCGGGTCTGCCACGACGATGCTCGGCTTCCCTTTGCTTCTTCCGAGAATGGCGATATTCTGATCGACGAATCCCGTCGTCTTGCCGCTTCCCGTTGTACCCACGATGAGCGCATGAAGTTGGCTTGTCGAGATAATCTCCACCCCGCCCTTTCTCGTCTTTTCCGCACCGATGACGATTTCGTCGTCGCAGTTCTTTACGCCGTCCCATGTCGTCACGGTGAACTCTTTCATTTTGCGGAGCTTCTTCGGCGTGAGCCACTCGGTATCTTCAAGATCGTTTTCCCGCAAGGCGATATTCTGCGCGTCGATGCGGTACATGAACAAGTATCCGATAAGCAGCAGTCCGTTCACCACCCCGACCGTGAGATAGTAGTTCTTATTCCCGAAAATGCCGCCGAAGTCTTGCCCGAACAGCGAGAAAACGAACGCTATGAGTATGCTGATGAACACAAACAGAAACAGCCACACGGGCAGTCCCGCCTTATGGGATTTTCGCTTTTTGTGTTTGAACGCTTCGCTTCTATCCATTCAATTTTTGATGTCCTCCTCTTTTTTCTTCTTGTCTTGTTTTTTCCTCTCGCGCTCTATTTCTTCCTCAATGTCTTGCAATCGGTGGGAATAGTCACGCTCAATGATGTCACACTCCTGCCCAAAACTCGAAAAGAATTTTTTACAGCTTCGGCTAATGATCTTGCGGGAAATTCCGAGCGAGCGTTTGAGCGCAATATCATTCGGCTTTGTCACCTTGCTTTCGTAAAATTCGGGCTTGATGTACTTTGCCAATTTCAACACAAGATTTCCCTGCCGCCGCCGATAGTCCGCTTCCAAGTCCTCAATGATGTGGATATTCTTTTCGTCGATTTTGTTACGATACTTTGGAAGATTGCTTTCCATTGCCGCCGCCGATACATTTGTATCAGAATAGGCGAACGGCATCGTTCCGCAGATGTTTTGGATCTCCCGCTTCCGCTTTTCTACCGCTTGATGAAACCGCATATTTGCCCGCCGCGCCCGCCCGTCACAGAAAAGTAGCATCCGCACGATCCTGTCCACCCTATCGCGGTATGGTTCCATATCCTTGCTCCCATAGACAATGCGCGCTTCATCCTCATTCGGCAAATCCTTTGCAAGCGCAATGATCTCTCTTTTGATTTCTTCACTGTTTGCCATTGCCCGCTTGACATAGGTCAATCCCCGCAACTCTTTGATCGCTTTGTCCCGCGCTTTGTAGACACGGTTCCTATCGTCGCCCAAAAACAGCCCTGCCTGGACAAAGAAATTGTCGATTGCTTTTTTCTCGATCTTCCCTCGGCGGCGATATTGAAGTTTGCCGCGCGTGTCCTTGAATTTTGGCTCTTTCTCCCAAAAGACAAAGTGAATATGTAAGTGTTCGGGGTGGTCTAAATGCAGGGCGCACATGAGATCTATGTTGTCCTTATTGAGCTTCGCGTCCGAGAAAAACTGCGGGAATGTCCGCTTGACAAGCTCGATACATTTTTCGGGCGTGTCGATCTTATGCGATTCTTCCTCGTTGATCGAGATAAAACCGTGCCAGATATTCCCCTTGTTCTCTTTCAGCCGTGCTTTCATTTCCGCGGCCTTTTCTTTTGGGATAACGCCCTTGTCGTTGAACACTCCCGTACTCTTTTGCAGATACTCAAACGCGGTCAATTTCTTCGTTCGCTTGCCCGTCTGTTTTTCTTCCGTAGTGATATACTCGTAAATGTTTTTTACACCCGTCATATCGTAGAAAGCTCGCTCCCGAACGTGTTCTGTCCGCTCCCTCGCCGTCGCCGATTTCGGAAGAGAATAGGGCGTGTATTGAATGTTGAACACGACAGGTTGATAGCTCATTTCTTGCTACCCCCAATCGCTTTCAGCCCTTTCAGCTCGTAGCTTTCAAGGTAGTCGGGCGTACCCGCAAAACCGCCCTCCGCGAACTCTTTTCCGTAGCTCTCTTTGCAGGCATTGAAGATAGATGACAGCATGGATTTGTTGATGGTTTCGTTCAGCACGATTTCTTTCAGAAGTCTGACAATGATCTCGTAAAACGCATCGTCCTCTCCCCCGCCCGGAGACTCCCGAAGCACATCGAAAATTTCATGCGCTTCCTCTTTTAATTCGCCGAACAGCTTTTCGTAGAGTACGGGAACGCCATAGAACAGCGCGTCGCAAATTGCCTGATTGAAGCTGTTGTATTGGGGCAATTCCATGATGCGGTTGAGCTTGTCCTTGATGTCGGCATCGGTGATGCGGATATGCTTTTGTATCCCGATTTCTTCCTTTCTTCCTCTCAATTTATCGCCCCCCAAGTGTCGCAGACACGCAAATGTGGGTTTCCCACCATTTGCCGCTCGAAGGTGGGAATTATACCACCTTCCTTATCCTGCCTCCCGTTTTTCCTCAATTTATACCACTTCCTCCTCCGTCTTTCGCAGCATCTTCCTCCGCGTTTTGAACGGCTTTTTCGGGAATTACCTTGTCGATCCGCTCCTTCGCTTTTTGCAAATATCTCTCGTTCAGGTCGATGCCGATATACTCTCTTCCGAGCCTCTTTGCGACCGCTCCCGTCGTCCCGCTTCCGAAAAACGGATCGAGGACTACACCGCCGATTCTGCTTCCTGCAAGGATACACGGCTCAATGAGCCGTTCGGGGAACATCGCAAAATGTTCGTCCATTTTATAGGAATTGGTACTTACTTCCCATACATCCCGCTTGCGCCTAAACTGCCCGTCAAAATGCGAGAAGTCCTCTGCGGGGCGTGAGATGTTTTGCATCTTTGCGTACTTGTTCCCGTCCGCCCGACCACGTTTGTAACGGGCTTTGGTCGCCTCTGCCACGGGTTCTTGAATTGCCCGATAGTCAAAGTAGTAATGCGGAGATTTTGCAAACAGAAAGATATGTTCGTAACACTTTGTCGGTCTGTCTTTGATGCTCTCGGGCAGGCAGTTGGTCTTGTGCCAAATGATGTCCGACCGCAAATACCAACCGCGCTCCCGAAGCGCAAATGCAAGCATCCACGGTATCCCAACCATGTCCTTCGGCTTGATGCCATCCCACTTTTTGGGCACTTCATAGATGCGGCTTTGCATATTGAACACGTCTTTGTTCTTGCCGTTTGCGGAAAGCGTCATCGGTCCTTTCCCGCTTCCCGCATAGCAGTCGCCGATGTTGAGCCACAACGTGCCGTCGCTTGCAAGCACCCGATACACTTCGTCGAACACAGCAACAAGCCGTGCTATGTATCCGTCGGGTGACGGTTCGATCCCGATCTGCCCGTCTGCACCATAGTCGCGCAGACCATAGTAAGGCGGACTTGTCACACACATATTGACGCTTCCTGCGGGGAGTGTTTTCAAGCATTCCCCCGCATCGCCACAAAAAGTTTTACTCATCGTTGCCCTTTTTTGCCTTGCCCGCCGAAAATCTGACATTCCCGATCAAAACGCCGAATCCTCTCGTGCCGTTTGCCGCCCGTTTGTTTTCCGCGAGTTTTTCCGCACCTTTTTTCCCATTGGCGGCATTCATAGCGGAAACGTCAAGTTCCCGTTGCGCATAGAGATATATACCTTTGAGATATTCGTCTTTGGTCGTGAGCGGCTTGTTCTCGAACACATAACCGCAGAGTCCCTTCACGAACTCTCCCGCCTGCTTGTCCGTCATTCCTTTGACGGCATTTGCGAAACCTTCTTTGAATTTGAAACTTTTTTCTCTCATTTTTTCTCCTTTTCGGGGTTAAACCTCGTTGCCCCAACAGTCCCAACCGTCCGCGTATTGTCGCGCAAACAGTTCAATTCTCGGCACGTCGCCGAACAGTTCCACGATCCTTTCCCGCACGGTCATCGGTTTTTTACTGTGTTCTTCGACGTGCGAAAGCACCACCGAAGAAACCGAATGTGAACGCCGTTCGAGGATTTTTCCTCTCGTTCCGAGCAAGCAAAACTCCGCGTTAGAACGGGTATAATAGCCCATACCCGTGAACAGTCCGTCGCTCTTTCTGTTCTGCTTCACCCATGTAAATGCCACCGTTTTGTAGGTATATCCCCACGCCGATATGAGGTCTATTCCCTCTAACAAGTTCGGGGCAGTTACCCACAAAAACAATACGCTGTCATCCGCCGCAATTCGCTCTACGGGAAGTCTTTGAATGTCCTCTTTTGACATCGTTGGATAGTGCCTTTCCGCACCTCTTCCACCACCTTTTTCCGACCAAACCGTGAACGTCCACGGCGGATCAGCGTAGATAACTTTGTACTTCTTGTCCGTTGTAAAGATGTCTGTTCTGATGTTACACCTCGTTTCCCCAACAGTCCCAACCGTCCGCATACTGTCTTGCGAACAACTCAATGCGGGGAACATCGCCGAACAGTTTTACGATACTTTCACGGACAATGGGCGGCTTGACGGAATGTCCCATGCGCGGGTGCATGACCACTTGTCGAACGGTTTTATCCGCGCTTTTAAGGTGTCCTCTCATGCCCAATAAGCACAACTCGGCGTTTGCCTTTGTGTAACTTCCCATGCCCGCAAGCGGACTTCCGTCTTTCTTCGTCTTGATCCAAGTAAAAGCACAGGTCTTGTAATGAAAGCCCCACGCTTGCATGACTTTGATTGCATCGGGCAGACAGGGCATCGTTGCCCACATCAGTAACGCACAATTCTTTGCGGCTATCCTTTTAATATCAAGGGCGCATATTTCATCTGTTGACATTGTGCTGTAATGTTTTTCGGGCGCAAAATGCCCGCCGTCTTTGCCTTTGCCCCACAAGTATGCCCACGGTGGATCTGCATAAATGATGCTGTACTTTTTCTCCGTTTCAAAGATGTCCTCTTTCATCTTTTACGACTTCGCGTTGATGCCGAAATGCCCGCCTTTTCCACTACCCGAAGAACGGATAGGTGTACTCGGTTGCTTGCCTTTCAAGCCCTCGACGAACTTGATTTCATCCTTTATCATCTTCTGATAATAGGAGTTCGGCTTCTCGTCGCGGTACTGCCCCGACGATTTGAGGATGCGCATGAGTTGCTCTTCGTCGGTCGTAAACATGGCAAGACGGCAAAGCAAAGAACGCTCGTCTTTGGCTTCGCTTCCGAGAAGCGATGCGCCGTTGTAGAGCTGATCGAACTTCGTCCCGCTCTTCGTCGCCTTTGCACGTTCGACAACATCTCTGTCGCTCAAATGCGTAAGACTGTCGATGCCCCTGCCCGCCATGTCCACGGTGGCAATCGTCGCTCCAACGACGGCTCGCGCCGCGATTTCCTGTGCGGCAATCTCGCTCGGTCTGATATAGATGTCGGACTGCGCCTCTTTCACTTCCTCTCTGCGGCGCTCGCTCTTTTCCGTTTCCGCTTCTGCGTTCTTCAAACTGATTTCCTGAAGCTCGTCAAGACTGACTTCTTTCAATTCTTTTCCCTCATAGAACGGAAGTTCCTGCATCTTGCCGACCTCTGCCATAAGTGCTTCGCGGCTGTCAAACGCCCCTGCAAGAGCCTGACTGACCTGCCCATGTTCGGTTGCCATATAGAGCCTGTAAATAGGTTCGCCAAGCTCGTTCGTGTCCTCTTCGACGGCAAAGTGTTCGACCTCTTTCTGCTGTTCCTTTGCCATGACAAACTTCGTAATTCTATCCGCATCGGCGATTGCTGTGAACAGCACGTTCGGGTTCTCGCTGATCCTGTCCTTCCACGACTGTATGTACGCCGCGTTATTCTGAATGTGGCTCTCACCCATGTCGATGCCGAGGTCTTGCGCGATGAACATGGAAGCAATTTCCGCGCGAAGTTCTTCCTCTGCATACGACGGTGTTCCGAAGCCGTCCCCCATGTCCCTGTTCAGACGGGACTCGTGTCCCGTAGAATGTCCGACCTCGTGAAGAGCCGTCCCGTAGAACTCCTGTAAATCATAGAACTGATCTCTCTGCGGCAGGTGTATTCTGTCTGTTGCCCTTTGGTAATACGCCTCGTTGCCGCCATAGATGATAGGCGACTCCGTTTCGCTCCACGTTTTCAGAATTGCTTCTGCCCTTTCCGAATACCCGCTTGTGTCCACTTCATGCTTCACCCTGTCGGGGATGCCCTGAATGATGTCGCCGTTGAAAACGCGATAATACTTGCGAAGAGGAAAGACGTTCTCCTTCATGTACTCCTCGCGTTCGTCCGCGCTCATGCCGTCCAAGACGTGCCTGTCAAACGGTTGCTTTGTTTCCTTATCCCGAAGCTCGAAGAACTCAATGGCAACGCCAGCACCTTTGCCGAGGGTGTTCCCCTCGGCATCGGTCTTGAACTCCCAACCCTTGTCATGGATTTGCTTGTACGTCGCCCAACGGTTGTCCGAATACCCGTTTGCCATTGCCGCAATCGTCAGAAAGAAGTTGTTGATACCGTGATACTTCTTCCCCGTGATAGCCGACTCAGGCGCACCTGCGGAGATCCAGCCCTGCTGCCAAAGAGCGCCGTAGTTGTTGAGGTTCTTCATCACGGCATCGACGAGCTGTTTTCTCTGCGGAGTCAATTTGTCGTAGATTTCGTTATTTATCGTCGTTTCGCTCAAAATGCAACTTCACCTCCTCAACGTAAATGGGCGCTTCTTCGCCGAAGTCGTCATCGTCGAAGTCCAAAACTTCATCGAGGCGATACCCTGCGGGGACTACCACTTCGGGAATACCCTTTTGTTCATTGTTCATACTCTCTCCTTATGCTTTGCTGTTCCCGCCGCCCGATGCTTTGGGTGCGGAATTGCTTGCTTTGGGCGGCGTGTACGCGGGGGACGATTTCACGGCTTTCATCGCCGTATATTCATAGTAGCTCTGCGGTTTATCGGGACGGTACAGCCCGCTCGTCGCAAAGATGCGAAGCATCTGATCCTTGTCGTGTCTGCACCAAAACGCAAGCTGATTCATGAGGCTCATGTCCGAATTGCTGTGGTTGTTCTTGATGTCCTCGCCGTTGTAGAGCCGCTTGAATGTGTCGCCGTTTTTCGCGCCCATTGCCTTTTCGAGAACTTCCCTGTCGTCCATGACCGACAAACCGTCGATGCCCGCGCCTGCACCCTTCCACTCGGTGCGTTTCTCGCATTTTTCCGAAAGATACTCGCGCATCCCCGTATTGTCGAGATTTTTGAGTTCCTTGCTCGGAACGCTTTGAAGCGGGTTGCCCGTCATGGCGATGAAGTGCTTGTCTTGATAGAACTCCAAGTCGCCGTCTTTCGAGAATGCCCTCACGTCGAGATTTTGCATCTTGCCGAAAACGTGGATACCCCTGCCGCTGATCGAACGCTCGCTGTACGTCCCGTTGCCGAAGCCCGCCGTCGTCGCACCAACCGAATTGATGTTGCCAACCTCGTCAAGACAGCCGTCCACGTCGATGCAGACGATATTGTCCTGCCCATCGAGAGCATAAGCGAGCGCGACACCGCCGTTTTCTTTGGCGTATTGGCAAGCCGTGTCGAAGTCCGTCCACGTCGAAGGATCGTTGCTCTTCGCCGCTTTGCCCGTATGTACATCGATGAGAAACTTGTCGAGCCGCCCCGTATCCTTGTTCTCGGACGTACGGACGATAACCCAATTCGGCTTTGCCTTCATCTCGTCGGGAACGTTTTCGCGGAGATTTTTTTCCAACTTCTCAAACGCCCTGATTTTTTCCTCGCTCGGCTTCCTGTATGTCGATGCGTAGTCCTCGTCCGTCTTGTCCTTGAACGCCGCCACGAACTCTGCGGCATTGAGGTCGATTGCTTTGTCGTCCCCTTTGAGGTGCGCCGTAAAATCTTCGGGAATACGCAGCCCCATACCCTTTTCGTCCTCTCTGACGAAGCCGTTGGGAATGTAACAGACAAGTCCCGCGTATCCCCCTTTCGGCATCTTCAAAAGCATACTGTTCTCGTACTTATGCAGAATGGCTTTCTCGTTCAACGGAACGGTCTGCCACTTCGTCTGTTCCTCGCCACCCTGCTGTTCGCGGTATTCGTCCATTGCCGTCGGCTGACGTTTATAGCTGTCCGCGTTCGTCTTGCCGAGCAACTC
>CANQMX010000011.1 GCA_947625095.1 uncultured Clostridia bacterium
GCGCGCGGCGGGGAGCATGAAGGGGGCGCGCATAAATTTTACGGAGAAAAATTTTCGGGTTCATACTTGTATTATTCATATTTTTGCTTTTTATAATTTTACTTTTCATACTTTCATTTTACCATTCGTGGCGCGCGCTTTGAGGGATGTATGACACAAAAAATAAAAAAATTTTTCCGCAATTTTTACGGAAAAAAGGCAGGGTGGATTTTGCGTATTACGGGAAAGTCGGCCGTAGTGTACCCAAGGAAAGATTCTCTCCCCCACGGGCAGACCGCGCTCCGCGCGGTCTGCCCGTGGGGGAGAGAATGAGGGGAGGGGCGGAATGGCGAGGGGGGATATTGCGGGCGGTGCGCGGCATGAGGGGGTGGACTTCGTTTTTCGGGATTCTTCACCCCGCAAGGGGGTTCAGAATGACGCGTAGAACAAGTGGGCGGGGCGGTATGAGGAGGTGTGCGGATGGCGGAAGGGCGTGGGGGGAAGGGGGTCAGAGTTTCAGTTTTTGATAGATATTGTCAATATTTGAGGTTGCGCCGCCGAAGGAAGGCCATGCGTTGATGTTGTCGCCCGCGGTGCGCGGGATGATGTGGATGTGAAAGTGGGGGACGGATTGCCCCGCGCTTGCGCCGTTGGCGTTCAACAGATTGACGCCGTCGTAGCCGCACGCCTTCGTGCAGTGTTCGGCGATCAGTTTTACCGTGCGCATGAGGCGATCCAATGTCTCCCCGTCGCAGTCGAAAATGTTTTCAAAGTGCCGCTTGGGAATGGCGAGCATATGTCCGTCCACGTCGCCCGCGATATCCATGAACACCAGCGTGTGCGCATCCTCATACACCTTTTCGCAGGGCAATTCGCCCGCCGCGATCTTACAGAAAATGCAATCCATTGCGAGTTTTTACTCCTTTTTGCCGATGAGGGTGAGGGGAACGAGCATCTCCTCGGTGAGGGAGGCGTGGTGCCCCTTGTGGACGTGGGCGCGCTCGTGCAAAAGAAAGATGCGGTTGGTCTTGCCCACGGCGATGTAGTCGCCGAGAAGGGTTGCGTGCTCACCGCTGCCGCCGAAGTAGTTTTCGCGGACGAGTTCGCCGCTTTCGTACAGTTCGTAGTCCGCGCCGTACTTTTTGCGGAACATTTCTTCAAACTGCGGGCGGCAGTCCGCCTTGACGCGGAACGCCGTGGCGCGCGATTCCATGTAGGGCGGGGCGGAGAGAAGGGACAAAAGTTCCTCGTCCCTGTAGAGATAGATGTAGTCTGTAACATCCACCTGTCCGTGGTCGGCCGTGACGATGAGGAGGGTATCGGAGAGATTTTCAAACATCGCCTCCGTTTTGGCGTTCAGCCCGCCGATAACCGCCTTTGCCTCGGCGGAATGCACGCCGAAGCGGTGCATGGTGGCGTCGGGTTCATCGCAGTAGGCGTAGACAAACTGTTTGCCCGCGTTGCCGCAAATTTTTTCGATATAGGCGAAAAGTTCGTCGTGCGTTTGCCAGACGTAGCGGTTTTGATCGTCGTTATCCCAATAGTGCGGCACGACGACGCTGGTCGTATAGTCGGTGCGGGCTTCTTGGTAGAAGGGCTTGAAGGGCAACAGGGATTTGACGTAGCCCTTTTGGATGGGTTCGCCCGTGGCGGCGTCCGTCTCGGGAAAGAGGTTGACGACGCGCTTTAATTCTTCCAAATAGAGACACCAGCCGAACCAGCCGTGCTCCATGGGGGTGAGGTTGGAAAGGAGGGAGGTCGTCGCGTTGGTGGTGGTGGAGGGGAAGGTGGAGGTCAGCGTTTGGCGGATGTTGCGGCGCAAAAAGGCGTCCTTTGCCAAATTTACCTCGATGGGATGGCTGCCAAGTCCGTCGAAGATGAGAAAGACGACGTTTTTATAGCCCTTTTTGAGTTCCGCGGCAAGCAGAGGCAGGGTGGGTTTCTCGTTGGGACAGCCCAAAAACTCCGCGAGCGTCGAGGTAATATTGATGATATTGTTGGAAAAATCGGGCTTGATAAAATTTTTCGGCATATTCATTGGCGTTTTTTCTCTTTTGATATAGTTTGGCGGGTCACCACTTTTGGGGTGGGTCACCACTCCTTGGCTTCCCTGTCCATAGCGCGCTTGACGTCGCGCTCTTTGAGCGCCTGCTTCTTATCGTAGGTGTGCTTGCCCTTGCAGAGGGCGATCTCCACCTTGACGAGGGCGTCCTTGAAGTAGATTTTGAGGGGCACGAGGGTGTAGCCACGCTCGTTGACCCGCCCCACGATCTTGGAGATCTCGTAGCGGTGCAGGAGGAGTTTGCGATCCTTGCGCGAATCGCGTGTGGAGAAGGCGCCGCTCTTATCGTAGAGGGCGATGTGCATATTTTTGA
Organism: uncultured Clostridia bacterium; assembly: GCA_947625095.1. Taxonomy (GTDB): domain Bacteria; phylum Bacillota; class Clostridia; order Christensenellales; family Borkfalkiaceae; genus Gallimonas. The sequence goes on from CANQMX010000011.1 coordinate 2,355, forward strand.
GGAAGATCTCGCCAGAGCGGATCTCGCAGAAGCTCTCGCCGAGCGACGCCCTGCCCGCGCGCAGGGATTTGACTTCCGCGCCCTCCAATACGACGCCCGCCTCGTATTTATCCTCGATGAAGTACTCGAAGGAGGCGGATTTATTGACTGCTATGATTTTCATATCTTTTCCTCGAAAGAAAATTGCACCCTTCTTGCGCCCCAATCGACGCCCGTGACGCGCACGCGGAGGCGCTCGCCCAAGCGGAAGGTGTGCCTGACGCCGCGGAGTAGATAGCGCTCCTCGACGAGCGTATAGGCGTCGTCGGGCAGCGTTTCGATGGGAATGAAGCCCTCGACGGTGTTGTCCATCTCGGCAAAGACGCCGAAAGAGGTGACGCCGGAGACGGTCGCCTCGTATTTTTCGCCCACCTTATCCTGCATATAGGCGACGATGTAGAGGGCGTCCACGTCGCGCTCGGCGTCCGCCGCGTTGCGCTCGCAGAGGGAGGACTGCGTTGCGGCCTCCTTTACGATATTTTGATGGAAATTTTTTGCCCGCGCGGGATCGGTGAGGCTCTCCTTTATAATGCGGTGGATGCAGAGGTCGGGATAGCGGCGGATGGGGGAGGTGAAGTGGCAATAGCAGTCCGACGCAAGCCCAAAGTGCCCGATGTTTTCGGGCGAGTAGACCGCCTTCATCATGGAGCGGAGCATGACGCGGTTGACGAGGGGATAGAGGGGGGAGTTTTGCAGGGAGAGGAGCAGGTTGCGGTAGTCGGCAGGGGTGACGTTTTTCGGCTCGAACTTGGGCGCAACGCCCGCCCCCTTCAAAAATTCCGCAAAGTCCGCCGCCTTCTCCTCCGAAGGCCGCTCGTGCACGCGGTAGACGAAGGGCATCTGTTTTTCCGTCATGAGCGTTGCCACGCTCTCGTTGGCGAGCACCATGAACTGCTCGATCATCTCGTGCGAGATCGTGCGCTCGTAGTCGGGAATGGAAATTTTGCCGTCCGCGTATAGAATTTTTGCCTCTTTGACGTCGAGCGCGACACTGCCGCGCGCCGCCCGCGCATTTTTCAGGATATTGGTAAGTTCTACTGCGGTTTTTACGAAGTCGACGAGGTCGGGGTAGGCTTCGACGGCCGCTTTTTCGCCGTTTGCGATGGCGGTGACGGCGGTGTACGTCATGCGGTGGCGGGAGCAGATCACGGTGGGGGCGACGCGCCTATTCAGAACCTTGCCGCGGCTGTCCACCGTCATGAAACAGGAGAGGGTGAGGCGGGTCTCGCCCTCATTCAAGGAGCAAATGCCGTTGGAGAGCGCTTTGGGCAACATGGGGAGGACGCGGTCGGGAAAGTAGACGCTTGTACCGCGCTTGAACGCCTCGTTTTCGAGCGCAGAGCCGCGCTTCACATAGTGGGAGACGTCGGCGATGTGTACGCCGAGGTAGAATTTGCCGTTCTTCTTTTCGATGGAGATGGCGTCGTCGATGTCCCGCGTGTCCTCGCCGTCCACCGTGATGATGAGACGGCTGCGGAGGTCTTCTCTGCCCTCGAGGGCGGTGGGGGGAACGGTCTGCGGGATCTTGTCCGCCTCGCGGAGGACTGCTTCGGGAAACTCCTCCCGAAGGCCGTGGGCGCGGATGAGCGCCGACTCTTCCACCATAAAGTTGCCGTTGCTGCCCAAAATTTCGATAATTTCGCCCGTGGGCGTCTTGCCCGCGTACGAGGTGATGCGCGCGACCGCCTTCATGCCGTCCGCACAGCCGCCCGTCTTATCGGCGGGGATAAAGACGTCCTCGAAAAATTTGCGCTCGTCGGGAACGAGGTAGCCGCCCCGCTTTTCGCGGCGGAATACGCCGACCAACTCGGTGTAGCCGCGGGAGAGCACGGCGAGCACTTCGCCCTCGTCGCGGGTGCGCTCCACATGGAAGGCGAGCACGGTATCGCCGTGCAGCGCGCCTTTGAGCGAACGGCGGGGGAGAAAGAGGTCGCCCGAGCCGTCTTCGGGAATGAAAAAGGCAAAACCGCGCTCGTTGGCGGAGATGACGCCCCGCTTGGCGCAAAATTGCGCGGCGGTGCCGTAGCGGAAGCGGCTATCCGAGAGCAGTTCGCCCTCCCGAACGAGGGCGCGCAGATAGTCGCGCACGGCGAGGGCTTCGCGCCGTCCGAGGCGGAGTTCTTTGGAGATCTCGTCGTCCGTCATGAGGGCGAACGAGCCATCCTGTATTTTTGCTAAAAGCGATCGTTTGACGTTCAATACAGCACCTATATGTACAAAAGAAGGGCAGCCCGTGAGCCGCCCTTTGATAGACCCGATTTTTTCTTACGCTTGCCAGATGGCGTCGATTTGCAGGATGAAGAATACGACTGCAAGCACGCCGAGCACGATGAGGCAGATGGCCGTCCACATTTTCAGTTTGGATTCGAGCGACTTTCCTTTGTTCTTGCCGTAGAAGGTCTCGCTGGAGCCGCCGAGGGCATCGATGCCGCGGGAGTTGCCGGGCTGGATCATGACGAGCACGATGGCCGCAAGCGCCGCAATGCCCATGAGCGCGATGAGCACGATGCACACGATCTGGTGGGGCAAATAGTGCGAAGGGGCAAGCAGGTTGGATACAAAAGACGTGAGATCCATGGAATTGACTTCCTTTTATTTACGAAATACGAAAAAAAGTATAGCACACCCGAAGGAAAAACACAACTTTTTTTGCCATGCTTTTCTGAAATATTTGCACAAAAAACAAAATTTTCATCTTTTTTCAAAAGCGGCGCAGAGCGATTGACAAACGCGCGCCCGTGTTTTATAATAGTACGGTATTGGTAGACGGAGATGAGAATTTGCATTTACGGCGCGGGGGCGATGGGAACTTCGCTCGGAGCGCTGCTCACAAAGGAAGGGATCGCGTGCGACCTTGTGACGCGAAACAAAGAACACATTGACGCCTTAAAGTCGCGCGGGGCGGTGATCTCGGGCGCAGAGCCCGTGCCCGTTTCGGCGCTTTTGCCCGAGGAGATGACGGGCAAATACGACTTCATCTTTCTTGCCACAAAACAGCGCGAAAACGACAGCGTTTGTACATTTTTGAAGGACTTTTTGGCGCGCAACGGCGCGATCATCTCGGTGCAGAACGGCTTTCCCGAGGGGGAGATCGCCGAGTACTTCGACGCGAACCGCGTGTATGGCTGCGCACTCTCGTGGGGTGCGGAGCGCGTGGGCGCGGGGGAGATAAAGGTGACCTCCACGGCGGGGTATCGCTTTGCGCTCGGCGCGTTCGGCACTGGGCTGCGCCTTAATGAGATCGAGGGAATTTTGAGCCGCGTCGGAAAGGTGACGGTGGGCGTTTTGACGGAACTGAGGTTTGCAAAACTTGCGACGAACGCCTCGCTTTCCACCCTCTCCGCGATCTCGGGGCTTACCTTCGGCGCACTCTCCCGCCAATATAAGAATATCTCGCTTGCGCTCATCCGCGAAGTGTTTGCGGTGGCGCGCGCCTATGGCTGCACCAAATTGCCCCTGAACGGGCACGATTTATTCAAAGTTTTCGGAAAATTCGGGCGCATTGCGCTTCCCATTGCCTTCCGCCCGTACCGCGATACGCGCTCGGGGATGCTCCTCGACCTCAACGCGGGCAGACGGTGCGACGTGGACTATGTGGCGGGCGTCGTCGTCCGCGCGGGGGAGTACAAGGGGGTGGAAACGCCGCTGCTTGCCCGCGCCGTCGCCCTCGTGCACGACGTGGAAAACGGGCTTGCGGAGATCGCGCCCGAGAGTTTGCGGCTGTTATGCGACTGATCCTCATCCGGCACGGCGACCCCGACTATGCGCGGGACACCCTCACGGAAAAGGGGTGGCGCGAGGCAAAATTGCTTGCGGCGCGCGCAAAGGATTGGAAGGTGGACGACGCGTTCGTCTCTCCGCTCGGCCGCGCGCGGGACACCGCCTCCGCTTGCCTGAAGGCGTGGGGCAAGGAGGAGAGAGTCCTCGACTGGACGCAGGAATTTTACTTTGCATGGGCGGAAAAGGAGGGGAAACTCCCGCTGGTGTGGGATTTTTTGCCCGCGGATTGGACGGAACACGATGAGAATTTCCGCGAGGCGGAATGGCTGAACCTTCCCCATGTTGCGCACGCGCGAACGCCCTACGAGGAGACGTGCGCCGCGCTTGACGCCTTCCTCGAAGGCTACGGCTATGTGCGCACGGGCAGGTACTACCGCGTGGCCGCTCCGTGCGACAAGACCGTTGTCATCTTCTGCCATTTCGGCATAACGATGATCATGCTCTCGCACCTTATCAATATCTCGGCGCAGACCCTCCTGCACGGGCTGTTTTTGCCGCCGACTTCGGTCACGATACTCAATACCGAGGAGCGGCGGGCGGGCGATGCCTATTTCCGCGCCGAGCGAATCGGGGATTGCGCCCACCTTTTGGCGGGCGGCGAGCCCATCTCCGCGAGTGGGTATTTTGCGGAGATCTTTCAGGAAAACAAGGAAAATCGGAGATAATATGGACTACAAATTGCTTGCGGAGCGGCTGCTCCCCGGGGAATATCCGTCCCCCGCATTTTATGAGGAAAAATATCCTGCGCGCAATCTGCCGAAGGGGGCGGAGGTCACCCGCCTTGCACCCTCGCCGACGGGGTTTATCCACCTCGGAAACCTGTTCAGCGCGATCACCGACGAGCGTATCGCGCACCGCAGCAGCGGGATTGTGTACCTGCGCATCGAGGATACCGACTTGAAGCGCAAGGTGGACGGCGCGGTGGAGGCCGTCATCAGCGCGCTCAAATATTTTGACGTGAAATTCGACGAGGGGGCGGAGATCGGCGGCGATGAGACGTATGCGCCGTGGTATCAGCGCCAGCGCGCCGAGATCTACCGCGCCTTTGCAAAGAAACTCATTGAGGAGGGGAGGGCGTACCCCTGCTTTTGCACGGAGGAAGACCTGACGGCTCTGCGCGAGGAACAGACCAAAAACAAGGAGATCACGGGCTATTACGGCAAATACGCGAAGTGCCGCAACCTCACCGAGGAGGAGATCTACAAAAATCTCGACGCGGGCAAGCCCTTTGTCATCCGCCTGAGATCGCTCGGCAACCCCGAAAACAAATTCAAATTCCACGACGAGATCAAGGGGGACGTCACCGTCACCGAGAACGACCAAGACGTCGTGATCTTGAAGTCCGACGGCATCCCCACTTACCACTTCGCCCACGCCGTCGACGACCACTTTATGCGCACGACCATCGTCATCCGCGGCGAGGATTGGCTTGCGAGTTTGCCCATCCATATTGAGTTATTCGCGGCGCTCGGCTTTCCGCTCCCGCGCTACGGACACCATTGCTCCCTCATGAAACAGGACGGCGAGACCCGCCGCAAACTCTCGAAGCGCAAAGACCCCGAACTCTCGCTGGAATTTTACAGAAAGGAGGGGTATTTCCCCCGCGCCGTCAAGGTTTATATGCTCACGCTCCTCAATTCCAACTTCGAGGAGTGGTATCTGAAGAACCCCGACGCCGATTTGAACGAATTTCCCTTCAAGGCGGCGAAGATGAGTAAGAGCGGGGCGCTCTTTGACCTCGACAAACTCAACGATATCTCCAAGAACGAACTTGCCAAACTCTCCGAGGGGGAGATGGCGGAGTTTTTGCGGGAATGGGGGGAGGAATTCGGCACGGAGGCGCAGAAAAAGTACTTTTTGGACGGGGAAAAACTGATGCGCGCGCTCGCCCTCTGCATGGGCGTGGGCGGCAAGAAACGCAGAAAGGACTTTACGACCGCCTCGCAGGCCATGGAATTTATCAAATTTTTCTTCGAACGCCCCGCGGAGCACGAAGCGTACCGCGTGACGGACGGGGACAGGCGCGCTGTTTTGCAGGGCTTTTTGCGGCGTTACGACGCAAAGGACGACGCGCAGACGTGGTTTTCCAAAGTCAAGGAGGTAGCCGCGGAGAACGGCTTTGCCGCCGAGATGAAGGACTATAAGGAAAACCCCGAGGCGTACAAGGGGAGCGTTTCCGACGTCGCCGAGGTTCTGCGCATTGCAACGACGGGCAGAGCCAACACGCCCGATTTATATACCATCATGCAAATTTTGGGAGAAGAGGAGACGCGCGCGCGGCTGCAAGCGGAAGTGTGAGGAGGAGCGCACGATGAGCAAGGCCGATTTGATCTTTATTGAAAACTGCAAAGATATTCTGCAAAACGGCGTTTGGGATAGCGGGCTGGAAGTGCGCCCCCGCTGGGACGACGGCGCGCCCGCGCATACAGTGAAGAGGTTTGGCATCGTCAACCGCTATAATTTGCAGGAGGAATTTCCCATTCTGACCCTCCGCCGCACGGCGTTCAAGAGTTGCATCGACGAAATTTTGTGGATCTGGCAGAAGAAGAGCAACAACATCCGCGACCTCCATTCCCACATCTGGGACAGCTGGGCGGATGAAGACGGCTCTATCGGCAAGGCGTACGGCTACCAACTCGGCATCAAGCACAAGTACGAGGAGGGGGAGTTCGACCAGGTAGACCGCGTGCTCTACGATTTGAAGCACAACCCCGCCTCACGCCGAATTATCACCAATATATTTAACTTTGACGATCTGCACGCGATGAATTTGTACCCCTGTGCCTACTCCATGACCTTCAACGTTGCGGGGGATACCCTGAACGGCATTTTGAACCAGCGGTCGCAGGATATGCTCACCGCAAATAATTGGAATGTGGTGCAATATGCCATCCTCCTCATCATGTTTGCGCAGGCGACGGGCTTGAAGGCGGGCGAACTTGTACACGTCATCGCTGACGCGCACCTCTACGACAGGCATATCCCCATCGTGAAGGAAGTCATCTCCCGCGAGCCGCTGCCCGCGCCCAAACTTGTGGTAGACCCCGACGTCAGGAATTTTTACGATTTCACGGTGGATAGTTTCAAACTCGAAAATTACGAGTACCACCCGCTGGCGACGAAAATCCCCGTTGCCGTATGAGGTTGAGATTTCTCCACGCGCCGCCTTCGGCCGCTTGGTCGAAATGACAAATAATTTATATGAAAGCTATTTTTCACTCCGATAATAAATGACAAATAACAAATAATTTATATGAAAGCTATTTTTCACGCCGATAAAAATTGGGGCATCGGCAAGAACAACGGGTTGATGTTCTCCCTGCCCAAGGATATGAAGTTCTTTCGCGAGACGACGATGGGGAAAGTCGTGGTGATGGGGCTGAATACGCTGCGCTCCTTCCCCGGGGAAAGGCCGCTGAAGGGGCGCTTGAACATCGTTCTGTGCCCCGAGGACGTGGAGGGGGTTCTGACCGTCCACAACCTGGACGAACTCTTTGCGGAGATCGGAAAATACCCGCCCGACGACGTGTTTGTGATTGGCGGGGCGAGCGTGTACCGCGAACTGCTGCCGTATTGCACCGAGGCGCTCGTCACCAAGGTGGAGGGGGAGGGCGGCGCAGACGCGTTTGTGCCCGACCTCGATGCGGATGAGAATTTTGTTCTCGCCTTTGAGGGCGCGCCCGAGACCGACAACGGGCACATCATACGCTTTTGCACCTATCAAAACAAATCGCCGAAAAAATTTGAACGGGGAGGGCTTTGAGACCCGCTCTTATTTTATGGGAAGAGCGGAGAGGGGATCGGGTTTTATTGAGAAAAGCGGAGAGGGGATCGGGCGCGGGACGCTTGCCCTTCTTTGGGAAGTTTGGGGGCGGCGCAAACTTTTTTTGAAAAACGCCGTGATTTATTTGTATTTTTCCCGCAAAAGTATTATAATTCCCTTTGGATTTTTAAGAGGAACTTATGGTCAGAACAGATTTACGGAACATTGCGATCATCGCGCACGTCGACCACGGCAAGACGACCCTCGTCGACCAAATGTTGAAGCAGGGCGGAACCTTCCGCGAAAATCAGGTCGTGGAGGAGCGCGTGATGGACAGCGGCGCGCTGGAACGCGAGCGCGGCATCACCATTCTTGCAAAAAATACCTCCATTCACTACAAGGGGGTGAAGATCAACATCGTCGATACCCCCGGCCACGCCGACTTTTCGGGCGAGGTGGAGCGCGTTTTGAAGATGGTTTCTGGCGTGCTCATCTTGGTGGACGCCGCCGAAGGCCCCATGCCGCAGACGCGGTTCGTCACCCAAAAGGCGCTCGAGATGGGCTTGAAGCTCATCATCGTCGTCAACAAGATCGACCGCCCCGATGCGCGCGTGCACGAAGTCATCGACGAGACTTTGGAACTTTTGATGGACCTCAACGCCTCCGACGAGCAGATCGACAGCCCCGTCGTGTTCTGTTCGGGCAGGGAGGGCGTCTCCTCGCTCGACGAAAACGGGCACGGCACCGACCTTACGCCCCTCTTCGACACCATTTTGGAGCACTTCCCGCCCCTCGAACTCGACGAAACGGGGCCGCTGCAACTGCTCGTCTCCTCCATCGACTACAACGACTATGTGGGGCGCATCGGCGTGGGCAGGATCGAGCGCGGCGTCGCAAAGCAGGGCGCGGAGGTCATCGTCTGCAACTACAACCATCCCGAAGTCAACTTAAAGGGGAAACTCGTCAACCTCTATGAGATAGAGGGCTTGGAGCGCGTCCCGTGCGAGAGCGCGCAGGCGGGCGACATCGTCTGCTTTTCAGGTCTCGAAAAGATCAACATCGGCGATACCGTTTGCGCCACCGACCGCGTCGAACCCGTCTCCTTCGTCAAGATCTCCGATCCCACCGTGGAGATGATCTTCTCCGTCAACGATTCCCCGTTCGCGGGCAAGGAGGGGAAGTTTGTCACCACCCGCCACCTGCGCGACAGGCTCTACCGCGAACTTTTGCGCGACGTCTCCCTCCATGTGGAGGACACCGACTCGACTGACGCCTTCCGCGTAAAGGGCAGGGGGGAGATGCACCTCTCCATCCTCATCGAGACGATGCGCCGCGAGGGGTATGAATTTCAGGTCAGCGCGCCCAAAGTCCTCTGGAAGGACATTGACGGCGTGCGCTACGAACCCGTGGAGCGGCTCATTGTGGACGTTCCCGAAAGTTCTACGGGCGCGGTATTCGAAAAAATGGGCGTCAGGAAGGGCGAACTCGTGCACATGAGCGCGATGGGTAGCCGCATCCGCCTCGAATTTTTGGTGCCCGCGCGCGGCCTCTTCGGCTACAAGAGCGAATTTTTGACGGACACCAAGGGCGAGGGCGTGATGAGTTCGGTATTCTTTGAATACCAGCCCTACAAGGGCGAGATCGAGCGCCGCAACACCGGTTCGCTTGTCGCCTTCGAAACAGGCGAGGCGGTCACCTACGGTCTCTTCAACGCGCAGGGCAGGGGTATGCTCTTCATCAGCCCAGGGACGCCCGTCTATGAGGGAATGGTGGTGGGATATTCGCCCAAGGACGAGGATATCAACGTCAACGTGTGCAAGACCAAGCACCTCACCAACACCCGCTCCTCCTCGTCGGATGAAGCGCTCCGCCTCATTCCGCCCAAAAAACTCTCCCTCGAAGAGGCGCTCGAATTTATCGGCGACGACGAACTTTTGGAGGTCACGCCGCAAAACATTCGCATCCGCAAGCGCATCCTTGACGGCGAATTGCGGGCAAAAGCGCGGGCAAAAGCAAAAATAGGGTGATTAGCATAGTACTATGTCACACATAATAAGCAAAAACTCCGTATTTTTTGCGGAGTTTTTTGATTTTTCGCGATATCCCGCGCGCGTTCGGCATACAATGGAGGTATGCAACAGGCGGCGAAACAGAGCGTTCTTACGGTGGAAAACAGGGCGAAAATTTCCATGACGGGCGTGGATAGCGTGGACGGGTTCTCCGAAACGCAGATCTTGCTCACTGTGGGCGGAGCGCGCGTTCAGATCGTGGGCGCGCATTTGAAGGTGCTTGCCTTTTCCCAGGGGACGGGCAATTTTTCCGCCGTCGGCGAGCTGACTTCCGTCAAGTACGGCGCGGAAAAGGGCAAGTGGCTGCGGCGGCTGTTGCGGTGAGCGACCCCAACCAAATTTTTATCGTCCTCGTCTGCGTGTCGGTGGGGATCTTCGGGGGCGTCTTTTATGACTTTTGCTACTGCCTCCGCTATTTTTTCCGCACGCTCTGGGTACGTATCCTCGCCGATGTTTTGTTCTGCCTGCTCTTCGGCGGGCTGTACCTCTTTGCCTCGGTCATGATGGAACTTCCCTCGCTCCGCCTCTATATGTTGGCGGCGTGCCTTGTCGGGCTTCTTCTATATTTGAAAAGTTGTCATAAAATTGTTGCTTTTTTTACAGAAAAGGTGTATAATACAGTCAAATTCGTACGAAAGGATAAATCGGAATGTCCAAAAGGGAAGAGGGCGGCGCGCCCACGGAAAAAGTTAAAAAAATCGCAGTCGCCACAACGGTAGCGGGCGTGCTTCTTCTTGTGTTTTTGCTCATCGTGCTCATCATCCAATTTGTGCAGTTGGGGGTCAAAAACAGCGAGAAGCGGAAACTCGATCGCCTCATCGAAGAGCAGCAGCAGGTGCTTGCGGGCGAAGAGGCAGAACTCAACTATCTTCAAAGCGACGATGCCTTGTTTTGGAAGGCGCTCAACTACAACTATAAGTATAAAAATTGAGCAAAAATGAAGTACTGCGTCATCGATGTAGGTTCAAATTCCGTTCGCCTCATGACCTGGGCGGACGGAACAACTTTATATAAAAAGGTTTGCACGACCCGCCTCGGCGAGGGCATTGCGCAGGAGCCTGTGCTTCGCGAGGGGGCGATGGAGCGCACGGCGCGCGCCGTTGCGGAGCTTTCGCGGGAAGCGGAGGCGGAAGGGGCGCCACTCTATGCCTTTGCGACCGCCGCGGTGCGCACGGCGAAAAACGGCGGCGAATTCTGCGCCCGCGTCAAGAATTTGTGCGGCGTGGAACTCGACGTCGTCTCGGGCGAAGAGGAGGCGGAACTCGCCCTTCTCGGCGCGCTCGGGAAGGCGGACGGCTCGGTCATAGATATCGGCGGGGCGAGCACGGAGATCTCCCAAAGAAGGGGCGGAAAGCGGGATCTTTCCGTCAGTTTGAACATCGGCGCGGTGCGCCTCTTCGACCGCTGCGCAGACGACGAAAAACGCCTATATGCTGCAATCGAGGGGGAAATTTCGCCGCTTGCGGGGGTAAAATTATCGCCAAAAACCTATTCGGTCGGCGGAACTGCCTGCACGTTGGCGGCGCTCATGCAGGGGCTTGAACCCTACGACGCGGCGCGCATCAACGATTTTCCCATGACGGCGGAGGCGGTCAAGGGGCTTGCGCGGCGATTGTTGCGCCTTTCGCCCGCCGAGCGCAGGGGGCTGAGGGGCATGGATCCCCCGCGGGCGGATATCATTGCGGGTGGCGCGCTTCTCCTTTCCATGCTCATGGAAAAACTCGGACTTTCTGTCGTCTATGCCTCCGACCGCGATAATTTAGAGGGGTATCTCACGAAAAAAATCTTATGAGCGGAAAAACCAAGCGAACCATCTATTATGTCGTGGAATTTGCCTTGTTCCTTGCGGCAACGGCGGGAGTGGTGCTCCTCTGCATTTTTTTTGCGCAGTCCGATCTCGATTATGTGTTGTTGCCCTTTGTCTTTCTTGCGGAGAGCCTTCGGCTTCCCGTGCTCGTGCATGAGCTCGGTCACTTGCTGTGCGGGCTTGCGGTGGGGTTGCGCCCCGTCTCTTTTTCTATAGGGTTTCTTACCGTGGGGAAAGGCAGCGTGCGTTTTTCGCTGTCCGAGGGGGCGGGATCGACCGTGATGCTCCCTCGCGGAGGAGGGCGCGTGCGCAGCAGGATCGCCTTTTGTACGGCAGGCGGCGCACTCCTCAATTTTGTTCTCGGCGGAGCACTGCTCGCTTCCTTCTTTGCGTTGCCGCTCCATAGCGCCCTTCTTTTTTTCGCGGAGTTCGCCCTGTTCCTCCTGTACGAGGGGGTATGCGCGCTACTGCCCGCCGAGCTTCCCGCGGGAAAGACGGACGGCGCGTTTTTGCTCGGGCTTTTGAAAAAGACCCCGGATGCGGAGGTCACTCTGCGCGTCATGACGGCGCAGGGTGCGCTGTACAAAAAGACGTATTCCGAACTTCCGCACGAACTCCTGTTCGATGTGCCCGTCGTGCGGGAGGATAGCGCCGCCTTTCTCGCCCTGTTGCAACTGCGCTACCGCGCGCTCGTCTCCGCAGAAGATCCCGCGGCCGTTTCGGAGATCCTGCGCCTGCAATCGCTCTTTGAATATCTGCCCGCCGCGAGCAGGGGAGAGGTCGCCGCCGATCTGGTGTGTGCGGGCTGTCTCTTTGCGGAAATGGGGGAATGGGGTCAAAAATACGAGGAGGAGGCGCGCGGCGATGGCATCCGTGAAGTCGCGCTCTATGCGCGCGAGCGCACCGCGGAGAACGCGGAAAAGGCTCGCGCGGCGATAGGCGGGATCAAAATGTACGGCGAGCGCAAGTATCTCGAAACGCTGCTTTCGCTCTTGGAAAAACAAAAACATCCGTCCGAGACGGATGCTGAATAATAAAACACGGCCGCGCCGAGCGGCTCAAATAAACGGAACGTAGGTTCACTTTTTTCTATGAAATTGTAGCGACGGAAATCAATCGGACAGGCCGAGCAAATAATCGGAAGTCACGTTGAAATAACGCGCGAGTTTGGCAATGTTGGTGGCGGTGGGGTCGCTCTTATTTGTCTCCCAATAGCACACGATCCCCAAACTTACGTTGAGGTCCTTGGCGACCGTCGCCTGCGATAGCCCGCGCTCCTTTCTTAATTCCGTCAATCTATCCGCAAATATCTTCATGACTTCATTATATCATCAAAGGCGGTGGAAAGCAACCACTTTTGCCATGAAATTTTACAGTGTGAAATTTTATCGTATTTTGCGGCGGAAGGGGGGGGAATTGCATGGATGTTATGAATTTTGATGGAAAAAACCAATATTTTACGCCGTTTTGTGGCGTTATTGTGACCGACGAGCGGTGCGCCCATGCGCTTGCGCTTGAAATTTCCTACCTCCGTTCGTTGGAGGCGGGGCGGCTTCTTGCGGGATTTTACGAGAATTCGGGGATCCGCACCGCCTTTGTCCCCTACGGCGGGTGGGAGGAAAAACTCATCGCAGGTCACACCATGGGGCACTATCTTTCCGCCCTCGCGCAGGCGGCGACCAACGCGGGCGTGGAAAAGGCGACACGCGCCGAACTTCTCAAAAAACTCCAATATATTGTAAAAGAACTCGCGTTTTGTCAGGAACACACCTTGGGGAAGCGCGGCTTTTTGTGGGCGGCGCCCCGCGTCGAGGGCGGCGCGGAGGCGCAGTTTGACAACGTGGAGCGCGGCAGGACAAACATCAAACGCGAAGCGTGGGTGCCGTGGTACACGATGCACAAAATTTTGGCGGGGCTTCTTGACGCCTACCGCCTTGCGGGGCTTCCGCTCGCGCTGACTGTTGCCGAAAAACTCGGCGATTGGGCGGCAGAGCGTGCGCTCTCGTGGGATGCGCACACGCGCAAACGGGTGCTTGCCGTGGAGTACGGCGGCATGAACGACGCCCTATACACCCTCTACTCGTTCACGGGCAACCCCGCGCACGCCCGCGCGGCGCACGTTTTCGACGAAGAGCCTCTGTTCGATGAAATTTTGCGCGGCGGAAGGGACGTGTTAAAGGAGAAACACGCCAACACGACAGTTCCCAAGATCCTCGGCGCGCTCAACCGCTATTTGACGCTGCACGAAAGGACGCTCGACGGCAAAAAAATTGACGCGGAGCGCTATCTCAACGTGGCGCGCGCCTTCTTTGATACGGTAGTCGAGCGGCACACCTATGTGACGGGCGGCAGTTCGGAGTGGGAGCGTTTCGGTGCGGACTATGTGCTCGACGCCGAGCGCACCAACTGCAACTGCGAAACGTGCATTACCTACAATATGTTAAAACTTTCGCGCGCTCTCTTCTGTCTGACGGGGGAGGAAAAGTACGTCGATTACTACGATAACGCGTTCACCAATTCCATCTTGCCCTCGCAGAATCCCGAGACGGGCATGACGACCTACTTCCAGCCCATGGCGGGCGGCTTTTTCAAGGTGTTTTCCCGCCCCTTCGATAAATTCTGGTGCTGCACGGGGAGCGGCATGGAGAACTTCACCAAACTCGGCGACAGCGCGTTTTTCCGCCGCGGCGATGAAATTTTCATCGAGCAATATTTGGCAGCGCGCGTGGACGAGGGGGATGTGGCGTTCACCCTCGAATGTGATTTTCCCATGCGCGACCGCGCCACGCTGCGCCTCACCTGTGCCGCCGCGCCCACCGTGTTCCGCTTCCGTATTCCCGATTGGGCGTCGGAGTCAATGCGCCTCGCCGTGAACGGCAAACGCCCGAATTTCAGGGAGGAAGGGGGGCACATCGCCGTGGAACTTTGCGAGGGAGATGAACTCACCTTCCGTATTCCCGTCACCGTGACCCTCAAGGGACTGCCCGATGGCGACGCGCTCGCCTTCCGCTACGGCGGCGTTGTTCTCTCCGCCGACCTCGGCACGGAGGAGATGGAGGAGACCGAAACGGGCGTGGACGTCACCATTCCCGCAAAGCGCAAGATGGCAAGCGAGCGCATCTATTTTCCCGACCTTGCCGATGTGCTCGAATATCCCGAAAAATATCTCGTGCGCGAGGGGGATTCGTTCCGCCTGACGGGCGGCGACGTGAGTTATACCTTTTTGCCGCATTATAGGCGCTATCGCGAGCGGTACGCCATCTATTTCCGCCTTTGCGAGGGGGCGCGCGGCGCGGAAGAGGAGGCGCGCGAGCCGATCGACAGCGTGCTTGCGGGCTACGGGCAGTACGAGGCGGATGGGTCGCACGCCCTTGAAGAGCGTAATTCCGTCGGCGTCGCTTCGGCGCGTTCCTACCGCTATGCGAGGGCGGGCGGGTATTTTTGCTACGATTTCGAGGTGGGGGAAAGCGCCGCCTGTACGCTGCAGATCACCCTCCTTCGCGCGGATAACGGAAAGCCGCTCCGCATTTTCGTCGGTGGCGAAAAGGTGTTCGATGAGTTTCTCATGTACACGATGGGCGAGGAGGAATATTCCCGCCGCATCGCAATTCCCGCGGAAATTTTGGGGCGCGTGGTGCACGAAAAGGCGGTAAACGGAACAAAAAAGCGGGTCGTTACGGTGCGTTTCGAGGGCGCAAAGGGGCGGGCGAGCGCCCGCGTCTGCGGCGCAATTCAACTGTACGCAGAGTGAACAAATTTTTGAATTTCTCTTTACAGAAGGAAAATTTCGTAGTATAATGAGGATGAGGGGAACGTATGAAAACGCACGAATCGGAAGAAATGTACCTTGAAACTATCTTGCTGCTGCGCACGCGTATGCAGTCGGTGCGCTCGGTGGATATCGTCGAAGAGTTGGGCTACGCCAAGTCCAGCGTTTCGCGCGCCGTCAATCTGCTCTTGAAGCAGGGCTATATCACCATCGAAAACGGCGGCGAGATCTCGCTCACGGAAAAGGGGCAGAAGAAGGCGGAGGACGTCTATGAAAAGCACCGCGTGTTCACCGAGATCTTCGTGCGCATGGGCGCGCCGCGGCCGCTCGCCGAGGAGAACGCCTGCCGCATGGAGCACGTCATCTCCGACGATCTCTTCGCCATTCTGAAAAAAAATCTTGAAAAATAAGAGTTGCCCGACGGTTTGTCGGGCAATCGTTTACTTTGTAATGTCGTCCAAAATGCGGAAAAACGAGGGGAAGGTCTTATTGCAACAGGCGGGGTCGTCGATGGTGACGCCCGCCGTTTTCAGCCCCATGAGGGCGAACGCCATGGCCACGCGGTGATCGCCAAACGTCTTTACCTGCCCGCCGTGCACGCTGTCCGGCTCGATAAAGATATCGTTTCCGTCGGTAAACGAGCGCGTTCCCAGCGCGTTCAGGTTTTCCACAATGGCGGCGATGCGGTCACATTCCTGCGCGCGGATGTGCGAAACGTTGCGCAGAATGGAGGGCATCGAGGCATAGGCGGCGAGGGCGGCGACCGTCATCGTCTGGTCTGAAAAGTCGGAAAGGTCCTCGTCGAACCCGTTGAAGAAGGGAATATTCCGCCCGTCGGCAACAATTCCCTCCGCCGTGTCCCTGATGCGCACGCCCTTCTCTTCAAGCAATTTCAAAAATTTGATGTCGCCCTGCATGGAGTTGAGGTGCACGCCCTCCACCGTGACGCGCGCGCCGCAGAGGAGGGAGAGGGCGTAAAAATAGCACGCGCCCGAAACGTCCGGCTCAACGGCGTACTCCGCGGGCGGCTCGCCCTGCGGCTCAACGATGATCTCGTTCCCGCTCCGCGTAAAGGGGATATTGAACTGCGCGAGCATATTCAAAGTGATGGCAAGGTAACTCCCGCGCGTCCTCGGGCCCGTCAATTTCAGCGTAAATTGCCTTCCGCACGCGCCCGCCGCGAGCAAAACGCCGCTTGCATACTGCGTACTTTGGACGGTATCCACCGTAATTTTGTCGGTTTTCAGCCCCTCGGAGCGCAGGGTGAAAGGAAACGCCGCCTCTTTTCCGTATTCTACCTCGACCCCCGCATTTTGCAAAATGGAGAGGATCTCCATGGGGCGTCGCGCCATCTGCTCGGAGGCCGTAAAGGTATATTCGCCGCCGCAGAAGGCGAGCGCCACCGCCAAAAATCGCGCGGCAGTCCCAGCGTTGCCGACGTTTAAGGTCGCCCTTTTGTTGGGGATCTCGCCCCCGCATCCGCGCACGAAAATTTCGCCCTCGCCCTCCGAAAGGGGGATCCCGAGCACTCCGAGGCAGGCGAGCATGGCGCGCGTATCGTCGCCGTACTCACCGCATTTGATGCGGACGCTCCCCTTGGAGAGGGCGGCAAGCACGAGCGCGCGGTTCAAAACGCTCTTGGAAGCGGGCACGGTTACGCGAAGGTCAGCGCGCGGCGGAAGTTGTTTTACGGTGTAAGCCATACGTCAAGTATACGGCAAATTGCGCGCGTTGTCAAGAAAATGCGCCCAAACGGCCGAAATGCGCGCCAATATCTTGCAATTTTTTTGCGGATATGCTATAATGACCCAAATGAAGATCACCGTCGAGAGGAGCCGAAGAAAGACGCTCACGCTCACGATCACCAAAACGGGCGAAGCTCTCGTGCGCGCGCCGCTCTCGGCGACCGACGCGCAGATCGAAGCGTTCGTAAAAAAGCACGCGCGGTGGCTGAAAAACCGCCTTGCTAAGCGCAAAACGCTCTCCCTTGCGGATGGCCAGAGGGTGGAACTCTTCGGCAAAACGTATGTGATTGCGGAGGGCGCGTGCAATTTTGCGGGCGAAACCCTCTATTTGCCCGCGGAAAACCGTGAAACTGCCCTGCGCGCGCTCTTGACAACGTGCACGGAGCGCGTCATGCGGGAGATGACGGAGCGCATTGCAAGCCGCTACGGGTTTTCCTACCGCTCGGTGCGCGTCACTTCGGCGCACACGCGCTGGGGTTCGTGCAGCCGCGAGGGGAGGATCGCCTACACCTTCCGCTGCGCATTTTTGCCCCAAGAGATCGCCGAATACATCGTTTTGCACGAATTGTGCCACACGCGCGAACTCAATCACAGCGCGGCATTTTGGCGGGAAGTCGCCCGCTATATGCCGGACTACGCACAGCGCCGCAAGCGTCTCCGCACCTACGAATGGTGCATGAATTCCCTATAAATTTCATTTTTTTAACTTTTACATAGTACTATGTCAGACATAAACAATATAAAACAACACAATAAATTGAAAATTATCGTGTACGGGCTGGGGATCATCGGCGGTTCTCTCAGCGCGAGCCTCAAACGCGCCGGGCACAGCGTATACGGCATGAACAGGGGAAGGGCGGCGCTTGACTATGCCCTCGCGCA
This sequence comes from uncultured Clostridia bacterium, assembly GCA_947625095.1. Classification (GTDB taxonomy): domain Bacteria; phylum Bacillota; class Clostridia; order Christensenellales; family Borkfalkiaceae; genus Gallimonas. Next base: position 20,209 of record CANQMX010000011.1, read on the forward strand.
CGGCTACATCGACGGCGAGGCACATTCCTTCGACTGCGCGGATGTCGTCTTTCTCGCGCTCCCGCCGCGCGTCGCCATTCGCGTGTTGCGGGAGGGGGAATTTCCCCAAGGCTGCGTCGTTTCGGATATCTGCGGCGTCAAGCAGCCCGTGGAGGACGCCGTCTTTGAAAAGCCCCGCAAGTACCGCTACGTGGGCGCGCACCCGATGGCGGGCAAGGAGACGACGGGCGTCACTTCCGCAAGCGCGACTCTCTTCGACGGAAAAAACCTCGTTCTCACCAAGTGCGCCCATACGGACGAGGCGGCGTTTGCGCTTATACAAAACCTGGGCAAGGAGATGGGCTTCGGGCGCATCGTCACCTCCACGGCGCGCGAACACGACCGCATCATCGCACTCACCTCGCAACTTGCGCACGTCGTCTCCAATGCCTACATCAAAAGCCCCCTCGCGGGCGGTTGCGGCGGCTTTACGGGGGGCAGTTTTCAGGATATGACGCGCGTCGCCCCGCTTGACGAGGCCGTCTGGGCGGAACTATTTTTCATGAATAAAGAGAACCTCTCCGCGGAGATCGGGCGGCTCATCGGCGAACTTCGGCGCTATCTCGATGCCCTCGAAGGCGGCGACGAAGAGGGGATGCGCGCCCTTCTTGCGGAGGGCAAAGCGGCGTTTTATGAATTTTCCGAAAAAAATTCGGATATAATTGTACAAAAAACTTGATCGCTTGACGAAATAAATTTTTTCGGGTATAATGGATACGGTTTGCAGAGTGCGCATCGTCACCGAAACGGGCGGCGAGCGGCGCGTCTTTACGGGTTTCGGCACGCTTTCTTTTGGCGCGGAGGACTTCTCCGTGCGTTACGGGGACGGGCAGGACAGCATTTCACTTTCATATAAAGACGGCGATTTTTTCATGGATCGCCGCGGAGAAACCAACCTTTCCGCGCGTTTTTGTCTCGATGAGGAGACGGAAATGCAAATTTTTCTCGGGGATATGCGCGGCGCGCTCCCCATCCGCACACACATTCTGAAAAAAACGCAATGTTCCGATAAGATCCTTTTCTCGCTTGATTATTTTTTGGGCGCGGGGGAACAACAAACGCCCTTTTCTTTGCAGATGGAATTTATTTTTTCGGAGGAATCATGAAAGTTGAATATTACGGGCACTCCTGTTTCCGCCTCACGTTTGCCTCGGGCACGCGCATTGTGACCGATCCCTACGGCGAGATCGGCTATCCGCCCCTCCATACCGAGGCGGAGGTCGTCACGCTCAGCCACAGCCATTACGACCACTGCAACGTCGCGGCGGTCGGCGGTGCGCCCGAAGTGCTCTTCGAGCCTGTCTCGTGCGAGAGGGGAGGCGTGCACATCGATACCGTCTCCGCCTTCCACGATGACGCCCAAGGCGCAAAGCGGGGCAAAAATCTTATCTTCCGCTTCCGTGCGGAGGGGCTGGATCTCTGCCACCTCGGCGACCTCGGCGAACCCGTCAATGCCCGCCTCTTGCGGGAATTGGAGGGCGCGGATGTCCTTTTCATCCCCGTCGGCGGGCACTATACCGTCGACGCCGCACAGGCAATGGAGTACGTTCGCGCCTTACAGCCGAAAATCGTCATTCCCATGCACTACTACACCGCGGGCTTGCAGGTGGATATTGTCGGCGTGCAAAACTTTTTATCCCTTTGTCCCGCTTCGTCTGTCCTCCGCCGCGGGGGAGAAATTCAACTCGATCGCGACTTTGTCGCCTCTCAATCACAAAAAATCATCGTTATGGAGCGTATAAAACATGAATCGTAAGACAGCTGAAACAGAACTGCGCAGTTATCTCGACCTTTTGCCCATCTCCACATTGCGCACGGCGGGCAGGTCGTACGGCGTCGCCAAGTCGTCTGCCTACAACAAGGATGTCCTCATCAACGAGATCGTCGACGTCGTCACGGGAAAGAAGTTACCCGCGCCGCAGTCCAAGCGCGGTGCGCCCGTCAAGCAGCCTTTCCTCGAACCGTCGGTGGCAGCCAAGATCGATGGCTTCAAGCGCGTCTTTCTGCAAAAGGACGAGCCGTTCACGGGCGTTGCCTCGCCCGAAGTGCGCACGGATGACGCCGTCTATTCGGGGATCCTTGAAATCACCTCGGGCGGCTACGGTTTTTTGCGCGCCAAGAACTGTCAGGCCTCCAACGATGGGTCGGATGTGTTCATCGCCGCGCCCGTCATCCACGCGCTGCGCCTTCGGGAGGGGGATTTTGTCGCCTGCACGGTGAAGCCGCGCGTCAAGAACGATTCTCCCGCGATGAACGAGATCCTGGCGGTGAACGGCCTCCCCGTCGGCAGGTACGAACAGCGCCCCAACTTCGACTATCTCACCGCGGAGTATGCCAAGGAGCAAATTATGCTCTCCGAGGGCAATTCCGACCTCGCCCTGCGCCTGCTCGACCTCTTCATTCCCATCGGAAAGGGGCAGCGCGCCCTCATCATCGCGCCGCCCAAGGCTGGCAAGACGACGCTTTTGAAGAGCGTCGCCCGCGCCGTTGCGCAGTTTCACCGCGAGATCGCGCTCATCGTGCTCCTCGTTGACGAGCGCCCCGAGGAGGTGACCGATTTCCGCACCTGCGTTCCGGGGGCGGAAGTCGTCTATTCCACCTTCGATGAGGGCGCCGATCACCACGTTCGCGCGGCGGAGCTCACGTTGGCGCACGCCAAGCGCCTCGCGGAGCAGGGCAAGGATGTGCTCATTTTGCTCGATTCCCTCACCAAACTGACCCGCGCCTACAACTACATTGCGGAGAGCACGGGCAAGACGCTTTCGGGCGGGCTGGATGCGGGCGCGCTTGCCGAGCCGAAGCGCTTTTTCGGCGCGGCGCGCAACACCATCGAAGCGGGCAGCATCACGGTGCTCGCCACCGCCCTCGTCGATACGGGCAGCCGCATGGACGACGTCATCTATGAAGAATTCAAGGGCACGGGCAATGCGGATATCTTCCTCTCGCGCGATCTCGCCGAGCACCGCATCTTCCCCGCCATCGATATCCGCCGTTCGGGGACGCGCAAAGAGGAGTTGCTCCTGCCCGAGACCACGCTCTCCGCGGTGTACAAACTGCGCGAGCGTGGTATCACGGAAAACGTCGCGGGCGTCATCGATATGGTCAAGCGCACGCAGAGCAACGCTGAATTTGTCTCGCGCTTGCCCGAGTGGCTCAAAGTTTTCAAAAATATTTAGGGGTGCATATGATAATCGGCGTAGATTTGGGCGGAATGTCCGCCAAGGCGGCGTGTTTTTCGGGCGGCGCGCTCACGGATAGGGTGCGCGCGGAGACAAACGCAGCCGCTCCCCCCGAACAGACGGCGCACATCATGGCGCAGCTCTGCGTTGCCGCGGCGGATGCGGCGGGGCGCGATTTCGGCGAAGTCGAGGCGATCGGCGTCGGTTCGCCCGGAGTCATCGACAGCCAAAACGGCATCGTCGTCAATTGGACGAATTTTCATTGGGAGAATGTCCCGCTCGCCGCGCTCATCGCGGAGGAGACGGGCAAGCGGGTGTTCGTCACCAACGATGCCAACGCCGCCGCGCTGGGCGAGGCCAAGTACGGCGCGGGCAAGGGCTACCGCAACAGCGTCTTTCTGACCCTCGGCACAGGCGTCGGCGGGGGAATTATTTTGGACGGAAAACTCTTCGAGGGGGGCAAGAGCGCGGGCGCGGAACTCGGCCACACCGTCATCGTGCAGGACGGCGAAATGTGCACCTGCGGCAGAAAGGGGTGCTTCGAGCGCTACGCTTCGGCGACGGCGCTCATGCGCTACACCTGCGCGGAGATGAAAAAAAACAGGCAAAGTTTGCTCTGGAAATACGCCGCTTCTCCCGAAAAAGTGGATGGAAAGACCGTCTTTTCTGCTCTTTCCGAGGGCGACGAGGGCGCGCGGCGGGTGCTCGATACCTTTGTGGCGGCGCTTGGCGAGGGCGTCGTGAACTTTGTAAACATCTTCCGCCCGCAGGCGGTGCTCCTCGGCGGCGGGATCTCCCGCGAGGGCGATACGCTGCTCGCGCCTCTGCGCGCCTACGTGATGCCGCGGCTGTACGTCTCGGCGGAGTACGCCCCGCTCGAAATTCTCTGCGCCACGCTCGGCAACGACGCGGGGCTTTACGGTGCGGCGGAATATGCGTCGCAGAAAATTTGAGAGAGACGTTAAGAAAGGGCGCACTCTGCCGCATTGGTTAATGTGTGCCCGCTTTATTTTCCGATGTTTCCTCATACCGAGCCCCGCCCGCGGCTTTGCCGCGGGCGGGGCGAGTGTATCTTTCCCGAAACGCAGCCCGACAAAAAATCCCACCCCATGTATAAAAAAACGCTCTCCAAACACCGTTCGGAGAGCGTTTTTTCACACTTATTTCTTTTTGATGGGTCGCACTTGCAGGTAGTAGACAACGCCGAAGATGACGACGGAGAAGAAGAACACGATGGGGAAGATAATGAAGGTCGCGAGGTAGGAGATGGAAGAAAAATTCCCGTTTACGCCGAGCGCCACGATGAGCGTTCCGATGACGAGCAGGGCATAGATGACGATGGAATTAACGATCACCAGCCCGCCGCGCCGTAGCGCCCGTTGCCCGTAGTGGTTGGCGTAGGCAAGCCCCGTCACAAGGAGGAGGCACACGCCCGCCGCCCAGATGAAGTAGGGGTAGAAGAGGGGAAGGGCGAGGCTCTTGCGCATGGCAAGCGCAACGCTTCCGAGCGCCACGCAGAAGAAGAACACGACGATCGCGCTCAAAAACAGCGCCTTTCCCTTGTGCACGATGCTGTCGGAATCCGTCTGTTTTTTCACGGATTTCCCGCCCGCCGTCGTAATGCGGATGCCGTCCTGCGCCGCGCGCGATTCAAGGTCGCGGAAGTCTATCCCGTCCAGCGACTGCGCGGCCTGCTCTTCCACAGGCTCCTGCGCAGGGTTTTCCTTCGCGGCGTTGTCGTAAAGCCTGCGCACGACGGTCTGATAGTCCTCGTCGTAGGCGGGCTGGGGCGTCTCGGCGGGGGGAGGGTTGTACGCGGGCGCGCCGTAATAGGAGTACGTCTCCTCGGGCTTCTCCTCGGGCGGCGCGTTGACGAGGTTGATATAATTCTGATGGATGAGTTGCTGTTCGCGCTGGCGGAAGAGGGCTTCCTGCTCCTCGCGGATGCGTTTTTCCGTCTCCTCGAGTTCGGCGCGGTGGCGCTGTTCGGCCTCGGCAAAGCGGGCTTCCTTCTCGGCGAGGAGAAAATCATACCGCCTGCGTTCCTCTTGCAGGGCGCGTTCCTTGTCGAGGAGTTCCTGTTCGCGCGCCTCGCGGGTCTTTTCGAGTTCGCTCAGTTGTTCGAGGCGCGCCTCTTCGTACTTGCGGTGCTCCTCTTCGACGAGCTGTTCGCGCTCCGCAATTGCGTTTTCGTGCGCCTCGCGCTCGTTTTTGAGAAGTTCCGCCTGCGCGGCGCGCTCTTCCTCGAGCTGCTCGGTGCGCCGTTGCATCTCCTCCTCGAAGCGGGTGCGCTCCTCCTCGAGCGCCGCCTTTGCCTCCTCGAGTTCGGCGGATTTTTTGGCGTAATCCTCCTCGAGGCGGGCTTTTTCCGCTTCGCCGAAGGCGGCCTCGAAGTCCACGTCGTCCTCTTCGCCTTCGCGGCCGGGCACGCGCGAGGTCGTGTCGCGCAGCACGCGCATATTTACGGCGGTGGGGGCGGGGTTGGCAAAGTCAAAGTCGCGGTCGGAGATCAGGCTGTCGATGATGGTGCGGGAATATTCCCACTCTGATTGATTCTGTTCGGAGACGGTCTTTCCTTCGTCGGTGAGGGAGAAATACTTTCTCCTGCCGCCGCCCACAGAGCCGCCCCAATAGGAGGTGATGTAGCCGTCCTTTTCCAGGCGCTTCAAGGCGCTGTACAGCGTGGGCTGTTTCAGCGAGTACTGCCCGTGGCTCTTGCCCTCGATCTCCGCGATGATCTCATACCCGTACTTGTCCCCGTCGTAGAGGGCGCGGAGAATGATGGTATTGATGTGCCCGCGGATGAGGTCGGAGTTGATGGATTTATCCGATTTTTCGTCGATATCCGCGTCTGCCGCTTCGGCTTCGGCGGCTTCAAATTCCTCGTCCATTCGATTCCTCCTTTGTTTTTCCCTATTATATAATATCCCGCGGATTTTGTCAACTAACAAAGTACTATGTCAGACATAATTTTGAAATTTTTTCATAATTTTTTTGAAATTCGCATAGTAGAGAGGGATGAGAGCGCTGAAAATCGCCTTTTGCGTCGTCGGTAGTGCGATCGGCGCGGGGTTCATCACGGGGGCGGAACTCGTCCGCTTTTTTCCGCGCGGCGGCTTTTTGTTCGCGTTTCTTTTATCGTGCGTCCTGTTCTTTGCGCTCGCTGCCTTCTTTTTGTTCCTCGGGCGAAGGCACGGCGGCTACAACAGCGTGCTCGCGGCGACGTTCGGGAAGGGGGCGGAGGCGGTGCGTATTCTCTCCCTCGTCTGCGTGTTCGTGCCGTGCGGCGGGATGCTCGCGGGGCTTGACGGGCTATTCCCCGCGGCAAAGCCGCTGCTTTCCGTATTGGGGCTGGGCGCGGGGTGTCTCCTCGTCCACCGCGGCATGAAGGGCGTCTCCGTCCTCAACCTCATTCTCGTGCCCCTGCTCGTCGGTTTCGTCCTGTTGGGCGGGCGGGGGAAGGCGATGATTTTCGATGTCTCCGCCCCTCGCCCCGCGGGGTCTTTTTACGGCGCGCTCTACGTCGGCATGAACATCTTTCTCATCGCGCCCGTGCTCATGGATCTGGGGGAGGAGGCCACCCGCCCCGTTCTCTCCGCGGGCGTTGCCGCCGCCGTTATCGCCGTGTGCGGGGTCTGCATCCTCGGGCGCGTATACGGCGCGGGCGTCGCGGTGCAAGAGGAGATGCCCTACCTTGCCGTCATGCGCGGAAGCCGCCTCTTTTTCGTCGCGGTGGGGGCGGCGATCTTCACCTCCCTCGTCTCCGCGCTCTATCCGCTCGTTGCGGCGTGTCAAAAAATTCGCGGCAAAGCAAAATACGCCGCAGAGGGAGGGGTACTCCTTGCGGCGTTTGTCTTTTCGAGGTTGGGTCTTTCGGGCATCGTCGGCGTCTTTTATCCCGCCGTCGGCGCGATCGGGCTTGCCTTTTCAATTTTCTGTGTTTTTCACGAGTACCTTTTCCAGCGCCACCACCAAAAAGTACATTCCCGCGGCGAGGATACAGAGGATGAGCGTCGCGCTCATCACAAGGTCGAGCTTAAACACCTGCCCGCCGTACACGATGAGGTATCCAAGCCCCGCCCGCGAAACGATGTATTCGCCCATGATCGAGCCGATCCACGACATTCCCACCGCCACTTTCAGCATGGAGATGAAGGAGGCGAGGGAGGAGGGAATGACAAGTTTGTATAAAATTTGCCACTTGTTCGCGCCCATGGAGCGCAGAAGCAGAATCTTGTTGTGGTCGGTCTCCATGAAGGCGGCAAGCATATGCAGGGTCGCCACAATGACGCCCACGAGCGCCGTCATAAAGATGATGGCCTCGCTTCCCGTGCCGAACCAGATGATGATAATGGGGCCGAGCGCTATCTTGGGCAGGGCGTTGAGCACGACGATGTAAGGCTCCAAAACCTTCCTGAGGGTGTCGCTCCACCACAGCGCGAGGGCGACGCCGTAGCCCACGACGACGGCGATTGCAAACCCGATGATGGTTTCCAGCAGGGTCACGCCGATGTGGAAGAACAGCGTTCCCTCCTCGTACAGCCCCGCAATGGTCTTTATGATGCGCGAGGGCGAACTCATGAAGAAGGGGTCTACCCAGCCGAATACGGTGGTGATGAGTTCCCACGCGCCGAAGAAGAGGGCGAGCAGGGCAAGGCGGAGCGCCCAGATGAGGATCTGCCTGTTTCTACGTCTTTTCAGATAGAGCATATGCTCATGCGAGCACAGCGTTTTCACTTCACGGTGTTTCATTGGTTCAACTCCTTCCACAGTTTCTCAAACCAGCCCGAAAACTGCGGCATTTCCCTGCGTGCGAGCGGCGTTTTCACCTCTCCGAAGTCCATTTCGTGGGTAAAGGCGACGTGCGCGGGGCGCTTTGTGAGCACCAGCACCCTGTCGGCGAGCGATACGGCCTCGGAGATGTCGTGCGTAATGAGCAGGGCGGTCTTTCCCTCGCTGTGGATGATGGCGGAGACGTCGTCGCACACGTTGAGTCGCGTCTGGTAGTCGAGGGCGGAAAAGGGTTCGTCGAGCAGGAGGATATCGGGGTCGGTCGCAAGCGTTCTTATGAGCGCGGCGCGCTGGCGCATCCCGCCCGAAAGTTCGTAGGGGTAACTCTGCAAAAAGTCCCCAAGCCCGTATTTTACGGCAAGCGCCTTCGCCCGTTCCCTGTTCTCCGCCGTATTTTGATGCTTGATCTCCAGCGGCAGAACGATGTTTTTTTCTATCGTCCTCCACGGGAACAGTTCATCCTTTTGCAACATATAGCCGCAACTTCCGAACGTCTCCACCACGCCCGCGGAGGGCTTCAAAAGCCCCGCGGCGAGCGATAGAAGTGTGGTCTTTCCGCAGCCCGAAGGGCCGATGATGGCGACGAATTCTCCCTCGTCCACGGTAAACGAAAGGTTCTCCGCCGCCACCGTCTCCCCGTGGCGGGTGTGGTAGATGAGGCTTGCGTGCGAAAAGCGCAACATTTGCTTTTTCATAGGCGCTCCTTTTGTATTTCTCGGGTGAAAACAGCGCGTTATTTGAGGGAAGCAAGCGCCTTTTTCGCGTAACTGTTGTCCACGATGTCGGCAAACTGCACGCGCGATGTAAGTTCTCCCGCGCTCTCGATGATGTCCTGCAACCTGTCAAAGGCGGCCTCGGACATCGCCATATCGCCGTCCCACGCGTCGATCCTGCGGTAACTTTCCACGCTCGTCATGAGAGAAGCGTAGGAGGTGGAGGGGAACTGCTTGAAGAGGTTTTCGGCGATCACGGAATATTCCTGCGTCTTTGCAAAGTCAATGGCTTTCAGCATGGCGCGCAAAAATCCGTTCACGACGTCCTCATTCTTTTTCAGCCACGACTGCTTTGCGATGTAGCAGGTGTAGGGCACTTCGCCGCCCGCTTCGCCCACGGCCGCCACGATGTGGCAGTTGCCCGCGGCCTCGTTTTCGGATGCGACAGGTTCAAACATCGTGCAGTAGTCGGAAGTGCCGGAAAGGAAGGCCGCCGTCATGTTGTTGAAGGAGACGTCAAAGTTAAAGTTGATGTCCGCATCGGTAAATCCGTGTTCGCGGAGGATGTATTCAAAGGTCATGCAGGGGACGCCGCCCTGTCTGCCCGCGAGGATGGATTTCCCCTTCAGGTCTTCCCATTTGAAGGTCGCCGCCTCATCCTTTCGGGAAACGAGGAACGAGCCGTCCCGCTGCGTCAGTTGTCCGAATACGGTGGGCACATCCTGCGCGTCGCCGAGTTTCACATAGATGGCGGCCTCCGGGCCGCAGAAGCCGATGTCCGCGCCGCCCGAAAGCACCGCAGTCATCACGGCGTCCGCGCCTCCGCCGTTGGTGAGTTCTATTTTGATGCCCTCCTCCTCAAAATAGCCGAGCGCGTCGGCAAGGTACATGGGGGCGTAAAAGACGGAGTGCGTCACCTCGTTGATGCGCAGTGTGACGAGCCCGTCGCTGTTGCCGCCGCAGGCGGCGAGGGGCAGGAGGGCAAAAAGAGCCGCTCCGAGTGTTGCAAAAAACTTTTTCATAGGTTTTGCTCCGTAAAAATTTTAAGATAATATAGTTTATGCCCCGCACGGATTAATTGACAACGCCGCAAAAAAGCGATATAATAAAAACCTATTACAATCAGAGAGAACGTTATGAAAGAGATGCACACCACCTACGACCCCAAAGAGTTTGAAGATAGGGTCTACGAAAAATGGATGGAGGAGGGCAGTTTCCGCGCCGAAGCCGACCCCGCCAAGATCCCGTTCACGGTCATGATGCCCCCGCCCAACATCACGGGGCAGCTCCATATGGGGCACGCGATGGATGAGACCATTCAGGATGTCATCGTGCGCTTCAAGCGGATGCAGGGTCACTCCGTCCTCTGGCTTCCGGGCACCGACCACGCCTCGCTCGCCACCGAGCACAAGATCGTGGAAAAACTCCGCGCCGAGGGCACGAGCAAGGAAGAGCTCGGCAGGGAAGAATTTTTGCGCCGCGCGTGGGCATGGAAGGAGCAATACGGCGGCACGATCATTTCGCAGCTCAAAAAACTCGGCTCGTCGTGCGATTGGTCTCGCCTCGCCTTCACGCTGGATGAAAAATGCTCCCGCGCCGTCAAGGAGGCCTTTTTCCGCCTCTACAACAAGGGTCTCATCTACCGCGGAAGCCGCATCATCAATTGGTGTCCGGACTGTAAGACCGCTCTCTCCGACGAGGAAGTGGCCTATTCCGAGGATGCGGGCAACTTCTGGTACTTCAACTATCCCGTCAAGGGCACGGAGGAGTACATCACCATCGCAACGACCCGTCCCGAGACGATGCTCGGCGATACGGCCGTCGCCGTCAACCCCAGCGACGAACGCTACGCAAAATTCGTCGGAAAGACGCTCATCCTGCCCATCGTGGGGCGGGAGATCCCCGTCGTTGCCGATGACTATGTCGATATGGAATTCGGCACGGGCGCAGTCAAGATAACGCCCGCACACGACCCCAACGACTTCGAGGTCGGCCTCCGCCACAACCTGCCCATGATCCGCGTCCTCAATGACGACGGCACGGTGAACGCCGAGGGCGGCAAGTTCGAGGGGCTCGACCGCTACGAGGCGAGGAAGCGCATCGTCGCCGAGATGGGGGAGAAGGGTCTCCTCGTCAAGGTAGAGCCGCACACGCACAACGTGGGGCACTGCCACCGCTGCAACGCGGTGTTGGAACCCATCGTCTCCAAGCAGTGGTTCGTAAAGATGAAGCCGCTCGCCGCCCCCGCCATTCACGCGGTCATGCAGAACAAGACCAAGTTCGTGCCCGACCGCTTCGCCAAGATCTACTTCAATTGGCTGGAAAACATCCGCGATTGGTGCATCTCCCGCCAGCTTTGGTGGGGACACCGCATCCCCGTGTGGTACTGCGACGACTGCGGCGAGACCATCTGCGCCCGCGAAACGCCGCAAAAATGCCCCAAGTGCGGCAGCGAGCGCCTTCATCAGGAGGAGGATTGCCTCGATACATGGTTCTCTTCCGCTCTTTGGCCGTTCTCCACGCTCGGCTGGCCGGAGGAGACGGAGGACTTCAAATACTTCTATCCCACCGACGTCCTCGTCACGGGGTACGATATCATCCCGTTCTGGGTCATGCGCATGATGTTCTCGGGGCTGGAGCAGACGGAGAAAGTTCCCTTCCGCGACGTGCTCATCCACGGCCTCGTGCGCGATGAGCAGGGCAGAAAGATGTCCAAATCGCTCGGAAACGGCGTCGATCCCTTGGAAGTCATCGAAAAATACGGCGCGGATTCCCTGCGCCTCTCGCTCGTCACGGGCGTCGCCCCGGGCAACGATACCCGCTTCACCGACGCCAAGGTGGAGGCGTCGCGCAACTTCATCAACAAGATATGGAACGCCTCCCGCTTCGTGCTCATGAACGCGGAGGGGGAGATCCCGCCCCTTGCCGAGGTGCGCCTGCAACCCGCCGACCGCTGGATCATCTCCCGCCTGCAAACGACCATCCGCGAGGTCACGCTGTCCCTTCAAAAGTACGATCTCGGCATCGCGGCGGATAAACTCACCGACTTCGCGTGGAGCGACTTCTGCGATTGGTACATTGAGCTCTCCAAGCCCGCCCTGTACGGCGACGATGCGGAGCGCAAGCGCGGCACGCTCTCCGTGCTCATGTTCGTGCTGGAAAACACCCTCAAACTGTTGCATCCCTTCATTCCGTTCGTCACGGAGGAGATCTACGGCTATCTCCCGCACGCAAAGGGGAGTATCATCACGGCGGACTATCCCCGCTACAACACAAAACTTGCCTACAAAAAGGAGGCAAAGGCATTCGAGGGGGTCATCGACCTTATAAAGACGGTGCGCGCCATGAAGGTGGAAGTGGGCTGTCCGCCCACCAAAAAAGTGCCGCTCTACCTCGTCACCGAACAGAAGCGCCTCGTCGCCGTCAATAAGATGTCCATCTTGCGGCTTGCGGGCGCAAGCGACGTCGATTTTGTGGAAAGCGGCGCGGAGGCAGGGGAAAAGCCCGTCTCCAAGGTGTGCGAATTGGGGCAGATCTTCATTCCGCTCGGGCAGCTCGTCGATATCGAGGCGGAGCGCAAGCGGCTGGAAAAGGAACTCGAGCGGGTCATAGGCGAGATCGCCCGCGCCGAGAGCAAACTCACCAACAAGAACTTTGTTGCCAAAGCGCCCAAAAAACTCGTCGAGGACGAGGCGGCGAAAAAAGAGAAGTATCTCGATATGAAAGCGCGCATCGAAACGCAGTTAAAATTGCTATAACTTTTATGCTCCCGGGCGGTTCCGTTCTCCGATGCGGAACCGCCTTTTGCATATTCCTATACAGCGGGTTGGATCTCCTCATACCGAGCCGCCGTAGGCGGCGTCCCGCGCGCACTGTTCGCCTACTAAGCGCGGCACGAGGAGCGTAGCGACGAAGTAGTGTATCTTATCCCCCTTCCCCCTTGGGGAGGGGGGACACAGGGGGAGTGATCTCCTCATACCGACGCCCCGTAGGGGCGGAGTGTATCTTCCCTTGTTTTCCGCGCCCTCCCTTGCCCACCCCTTGGAGGGGTGGGTGTCTCGCCGAATGGCGAGACGGAAGGGGTGTAAATTCTTCGCCCCTGTTTGAATGTTGACAAAATGTACTATAATATATAAGATACCATAATAAAGAGAGGTCATCATCATGAAAAGAGCAATAAAATTTGCCGCGGCAGGCATGGCCGCACTCATGTGCCTCGCGTTTGCGGGGTGCGGCGCGGGCGGAGAAAATCGCACCTATACGGTCACGCTCTCGGAGATCGATACGCAGCCGCAGTATTCCTCCACGGTGGAGATGCTGGAAGAGATCCGCCCCACCGTCGTGGACGTTACCGCCTATCTCGAAACGGGGGCGAGCGCGGGGAGCGGCGTCATCATCGGCGGAAGCAAGGCGGAGGGGAGCGATGCGTACGAAAAGTACTTCATCGTCACCAATCACCACGTCATCGAGGACGGTACGAGTTATACGGTGGATGTTCTCACCATAGACGGCAGTACGGAATACACCACCACCTATCCCGCGAGCCTCGTCGGCAGTTCGATGAAGCGCGATATCGCAGTGCTCTCCATCGCGCCGCCCGCGGACGTCTCGCTGAAAATTGCTTCGTTCATCGCAGATAGCAACACGGTCAAGGTGGGAACGGAGGTATTCGCCGTCGGAAACCCGCTCGGCATCTTGGGCGGCACTGTGACGCACGGCATCGTCTCGGCTACAAAGCGCGCCGTCGCGCTCGACGAGATAGGGGCAATGACGCTCATGCAGACGGATACCGCCATCAACGGCGGCAATTCGGGCGGGGGTCTCTTTGATGCAAACGGGAATCTCGTCGGCGTCATCAACTCGGGGTACGAGACGTATAACGGGCAGAGCGTGGAGGGGTTGAACTTCGCCATTCCCGCAAACGACGCCAAGTTCGCGGCGGAGAGCCTCATTGCAACCTATCGCGAGACGGGTGGCACGGTCACGCAGTACGGTTATGTCGAAGGGGACGCCCGCCTCGATATTTCCTTCTCCACGGCTGCGCTCTATACAAGTTCCGCGCTGTCCGCACGCGCCACCTATCTAATCGCGGCAGCGTCGAGTGCGGAAAGCCCGCTCTATGCCGAATGGTCAAATTCCACCAAAGTCGTCACGGCGATCACGGTGAACGGCGAAAAGATCGACCTCACCTCGGGCGGGAGCGGTGCGTACTCGCTCACCGCAGCGGCGAACAGCGTCATCGAAGGGGTCAAGGCGGGGGATAAGATCACCGTAGAATACAAGAATGTGCTCGGGCGGAGCGGCGGATTTTTCGGCGCGTCGTACTACTATGTGGACGGCACGGCGCGGACTGTCACCGTCACCGCGCAGCAGTACGTCTACGAGCCGTAAAAAAAAATAAAAAAATTTTCAAAAAATATGGCATATACACGCCCGGCGGGCAAAATTTTGCGGTAACATAACATTGGAAAGAGAAGAGTGCGTTGAAAGGTCGCGGCGGCAGACAAAAAAGCCCTTGGGCACGACGCAAGGCGACGGCGCACCGCAGGGGCGGCGACGCCGTGCGGCGTGCCCAAGGGCTTTAAGGCGGAAAATTTTTATTGACATCGCAGGGAAAATTTGTTACAATATTTTTTGAAGAGAAAATCGGAGGTCGCAATATGAAAGATTTTATTGTCAATGACGAAGAATCTCTCGGAAAACTTCTCGCAAAAGTGAGAAGGGCGCAGGAAATTTTTTCCACTTATACGCAGGAACAGGTGGACGAAATTTTTTACCGCGCCGCGCTCGCCGCAAACAAGGCGCGCATCCCTCTTGCAAAACTCGCCGTTGAGGAAACGGGAATGGGCGTCGTCGAGGATAAGGTCATCAAAAACCACTACGCCTCGGAGTATATCTACAACGCCTATAAAAACACAAAAACGTGCGGCGTCATCGAGCGCGATGAAGGCTTCGGCTACACGCGCATCGCCGAACCCATCGGCGTGCTCGCCGCCATCATTCCCACGACCAATCCCACCTCCACCGCGATTTTCAAGTGCCTCATCTCGCTGAAAACGCGCAACGGCCTCATCATCTCCCCGCACCCGCGCGCAAAGAAGAGCACCATCGCGGCGGCGAAGATCGTCCTCGAAGCGGCGGTGAAAGCGGGCGCGCCCGAAGATATCATCGGCTGGATCGATATGCCCACCGTGCCGCTCTCCGGAATGATCATGCGCGAAGCGGATATGATCTTGGCGACGGGCGGCCCCGGCATGGTGCAGGCCGCGTATTCGAGCGGCAAGCCCGCCCTCGGCGTCGGCGCGGGAAATACGCCCGCCGTCATCGATAGTTCCGCGGACATCAAACTTGCCGTCTCCTCGATCTTGCACTCAAAAACTTTCGACAACGGCATGATCTGCGCCTCCGAGCAGTCTGTCATCGTGCTCAAAGATATCTACGAGGAGTTCAAAAAGGAGATGCAACTGCGCGGCGCGTACATTCTTTCGCCCGCGGAGTGCAACAAGGTGCGCAAGACCATCATCATCAACGGCGCGCTCAACGCAAAGATCGTGGGGCAGACGGCGTGCACCATCGCAAAACTTTCGGGCTTTGAAGTTCCCGCTGGGAGCAAAGTTCTCATCGGCGAAGTGGAGAGCGTAGAGCCTACGGAGGAATTCGCGCACGAAAAACTTTCGCCCGTACTCGCGATGTACCGCGCCGAAAATTTTGAGGACGCGGTGAAAAAGGCCGACCGCCTCATCCGCGACGGCGGTCTCGGCCACACTTCTGCCCTGTACGTCAATGTGGAGACGGGTGCGGAGAAAATAGAATATTTCCGCTCCATTATGAAAACCTGCCGCATCGTCATCAACACGCCCTCGTCGCACGGCGGCATCGGCGATCTTTACAATTTCAAATTCCCGCCCTCCATGACTCTCGGTTGCGGCTCGTGGGGCGGCAACTCCGTTTCGGAAAACGTCGGCGTGAAGCACCTTATCAATATCAAGACGGTTGCAGAGAGGAAAGAAAATATGTTGTGGTTCAGAGCTCCCGAAAAAATTTATTTCAAGCGCGGCTGCCTTGGCGTCGCCTTGAAGGAACTCGGCAAAGAGGTTTACAATAAGAAAAAGGCGTTTATCGTCACCGATAAATTCCTCTTCGACAGCGGATTTACAAAAAAAATCACCGCGATTTTGGACGAGGAGGGCATCACCCACGCGACATTTTTCAACGTGACGCCCGACCCCACGCTCGCCTGCGCCAACGAGGGCGTGAAGCAGCTGCGCGATTTTGCGCCCGACGTCATCATTGCCGTCGGCGGCGGTTCGCCCATGGACGCGGCAAAAATTATGTGGGTTCTCTACGAGCACCCCGAAGTCAACTTCGAGGACATGGCGATGCGCTTCTCGGATATCCGCAAGCGCGTGTATTCCTTCCCGCACATGGGGGATAAGGCGCTCTTTGTCGCCATTCCCACGACGGCGGGCACGGGCAGCGAGGTGACGCCGTTCGCCGTCATCACCGACGAAAAAACGGGCACGAAGTACCCGCTTGCCGACTACGAACTCATGCCCGACGTTGCCATTGTGGACGCAGACCTCATGATGGATATCCCCAAGGGGCTGACTTCCGCTTCGGGCATCGACGCGCTCTCCCACGCGTTGGAGGCGACCGCCTCAGTGATGGCGACCGATTTTACAAACGGCATTGCCAAAGAGGCCGCGAAACTCATCTTCGAATACCTGCCCGCGGCATACGAAAAGGGCAAGCACGACGCCGTGGCGCGTGAAAAGATGGCCAACGCCGCGACGATGGCGGGCATGGCGTTTGCAAACGCCTTCCTCGGCGTATGCCACTCCATGGCGCACAAACTCGGCTCGTACTTCCACATCGCCCACGGCGTTGCCAACTCGCTCATGCTCGAAGAGGTCATCCGCTTCAACAGCAGCGAAGCGCCCACCAAGATGGGCACCTTCCCGCAGTACGCCTACCCGCAGTGCAAGGCGCGCTATGCGGACGTCGCCCGCTACGTCGGTTGCAAGGGCAAGACGGACGACGACCTTGTGGAGGCGCTCATCAAGAAGATGAAGGGGCTGCAACAGGCGATCGGCCTTCCGAAGACAATTCAGGAAGCGCTTGCGGGGAAATTTACGGAGGAGGAGTTCCTTGCGAAACTCGACCAAATGTCCGAGGACGCCTTCGACGACCAGTGCACGGGCGCAAATCCCCGCTATCCGCTCATCGCCGAAATCAAAGAGATGTATTTGAACGCCTATTACGGCAGGAAATAAAAAATGCGGAAAGGGCGGGAAATCCCGCCCATCCTTTTGAATTTTTACATTTTGCATAGTACTATGCATGACATAAATATAAAAATACGCAAATTTTGAGGCGTTTTGGGATATGCGTGGAAGGTTAAAGCGGCGGACGATAATCGTACTATGTGTGTTGGGCGCGGTGATCCTCGCGCTCACGGTGGCGCTTTCGGTGGTGTGTCACAGCCGCGCGCTGTACGAGGGAGAAGTGGCGGACGACGGGGCGTATGCTTCCGTCATGGCGGATATCGAGGATATGTCTAAAGCAAATCCGCGCGTCGTCGATCTTGCAATGCTCGGTTCGCACAATGCAAACACATACAATTTGGACAAGTTTGTCGGGATCAGCGGCGAGGCAGGCAAAGGGATGGGCGCGCTCAATACATTAGCGCCCGGTCTTTTTTATCGTTATTCGAAAAATCAGGTTTCGGACGTCTATTCCCAACTTCGCCAAGGGGTGCGGTTTTTGTGTTTCCGCTGTTCGTACTACGAGGGCGAGTGGTGCGGAAGCCATACGTTGATCGATGCGCCCATGCGCGTGTATGTGCCGGACGTGATACGGTTTTTGCGTGAGAACCCGGGCGAGATCGTCGTGCTGTTCTTCTCGGTGTACGACTGCGCGGGAGTTGGCTTTTCGGAGACGATCGACCGGCTCTTTTCCTATGAATACGACGGGCAGACGCTACAGGACTATATTCCCTATGAAAATATTCCGCTCGGCGAACTGCGGTATAACGATGTGACGAAAGAGGGCACAAAGGGCGGCGCCGCAGTGCTGTTTTCCCTCTATCATGCAAAGAGAAGCGGCGATCTCGAAGCCGCAAAAAGCAACGCGCAATTCGGTAAAATTTTCGTGGAGGGGGGGGGTGTGTTTAATGAGAGGCGATTTAGTAGCGAGTGGTACAACCGCGCGGCGCCCTCCGCCTTGGCCGAAGCGATAAGCGCGCAGTGCGAACTCATGCGGGAGGACTTCGAAAAATATGCGGATTGCCTCCGCATTATGCAAATTCAGGCTTCGCCGACGACGAAAGATCTCTGGGAAACGGCGGGGATGTGGTCGCTCGTGCGCTACGCGAAAAAACACAACGCCGAGATGATCGAAAATCCGTCATTTGACGGTTGGATGGAAGTGATGCCCATTGTCCTCTGCGACTTTGTGACAACGGCGAGCGGGAATTTCAATCAAAATATCAACGAAAAAATCATAGCATACAACCGCAACTTTGCGCGGGAGTTGCTCGCTGCGGCGGGATAGCGGAAAGGGGCGATATTCGGAATTTCACTGCGGGCGGAGAATGGAGGCGCGCAGAACTCGGCTCTTTGCGGCGCTCCGCCTGCACCCATTTTCGACCAAGTGCGGCACAAGCCGCAGGCGCAGTAGCGCGCAGCGCGAAGTAGACATCTCTATCTCATTTTAAGATTTCTCGACTTCGCTACGCTTCGCTCGAAATGACACCCTTTCGGCGCACAAGAACGCGCGTCGCTTTCCCTTCCTATGGAATAACAAGTTTTTAGGCATCGGTAAAGCCTCTTTTGAACCACGCGACTATCGCGTGGTGTTCTTATAACAAGAAGAGTGGGACGCCCGCTTTTGGAATTTTGGCATTTTGCACAGTACTATGCGTGACATAATATCGAAAAAACCGCCCAAGTTGGGCGGTTTTTTCGGTTTAGCGATTACGCGAGGGGGACGACGTTCACCTTTATCTTGGTGATGACGCCCTCCATAAAGCGCACGTCTACTTCGTAAAAGCCGACGTTTTTGATTGGCTCTTTGACGGTGATGCGCTTTTTATCCACCTCGTAGCCCGCCTCCGCAAGCGCGGCGGAGATCTGCGCCGTGGTGACAGAGCCGAACACCTTTCCGTTTTCGCCCGCGCGGATGGGGACGGTGACTTCGGCGCCGTTCATCTTTTCGGCGAGTTCTTTGAGCGCCTTGACGTTTTCCGCCTTGTGATAGGCCTCCGCCGTGCGCTTTTGCTCCGTCTCGTTGATGCCGCCCGGGGTGGCGATCTCCGCGAGACCCTTCTTCAACAGAAAATTCTTTGCGTAGCCATCGGAAACTTCCAAAATGTCGCCTTTTTTGCCGCTTCCCTTGACGTCCGCCTTCAAAATAACCTTCATATGCACTCCTTTTTTTCTATTTTACAGGTGATGCAGGCATTTGTCAACCCCCTTGCGATAATTTTCCTTACATTGCGCATACTGCGGAAAAGGAGGGAGTTATGCAACACGATATCAACTGCGGCGTTTCCTGCGGCGTGACCGAATGTAGGTACAACCGCGACGGCGAAATGTGCGAACTTGCCAAGATCCACGTCGGCAATACCTGCGACTGCGAGCACTGCACTTGCTGCGATAGCTTTCAGAAGCGCGGCTGATCGAAGACGGCCATTTGAAGGCGCACCCAATTGCGGGCGCACCCAATTGCGGCGCGGCGGGAAAACGGGGAGAGATTTTCTCCCTCTTTTCTTTTTGCGGAAAATCGGGGAAAATCGGGCGAGACGGGGATAAATCGGGCAAATCGCGGATAAAATGCGGGGGCGGGGACAAACTGCGGATAGCGGAGTTCCGCTTTATGAATAAAGTATTCCGTCTGCGCACGGCGCGGGCGGGATACGCGGAGGGGGCGCAGAGTTGCGCCCTCTCTTGCTGTTTATGGCGGGCAAGATACACTCGTTTGCGCGGGGCGCAAACTCGGTATGAGGGGACGGGCGGGCGCATACAATACCGTATGAAATTTGGGAAAGTTGCGCGGGCGGCGAGGCTCGCGCTGCCGTTTGCCGTCATCTTTGCAGTGTTTTGCGCCCTCATCTTCTTTCCGCACGGCGCTGCGCCCGAGGCGGAGGAAAGACGGGTGGTGCGCGTATGGAACGTGGACACCTTCGAGGGCGGGAAAGGCTCGCGCACCTCTTTCCTTGCGCGGGCGGCGCGGCTCGCCGAAAAGACGCGCGGGAATGTGTATTACTACGTCTCCTCGTACAGCGCGGAGGGATTTCGGGAGGCCGCGGAAAAGGGCGATCTGCCCGAAATTTTGTCGTTCGGCGTGGGGATAGGCGATATTTCCGCGCTGTGCAAGCCGCTCTCCTTCGATTTTGCGGGCGGAAGGACGGCGAGGGGAAGCCTTGCCGGCGCGTGGTGCGCGGGCGGGTATGCGATCTTTTCTCTGACGGACGATTTTGACGAGGCGGGGAAGGTCGCCGTCTCCTGCGGAGGGTGCAATCTGCCCGCCGTGTGCGCCGCGCTGGAGGGCATAGAGGGCGAGGAACTATCTTCGGGAGAGGCGTATACCGCATTTTTGAGCGGGAAATACCGCTATCTTTTGGGCACGCAGCGCGACAGGCAGCGGTTTTTGACGCGCGGGGTCGCCGTGTATGAAAGGCCGCTCGAGGGGTTCTGCGACCTGTATCAGGCGGTGGCGGTGCTCTCGGAGGACGAAAAGGGGGACTGCGCGGCGTTTTTGCAGGCGCTCTTCTCCGAGGAGATCCAGGGGGCACTCTCGGACATCGGCATGAAAAGGGCTGCGGAGTGCACCGCAGAGTGGACGGTGAGCGTTTTTACGCCGCCCTCCGCCCTCGCCGAAACGGCGGAATACGCGAGGCAGGGAGAGGTAGCAAAATTTCCCGATAAATTTTTGAAAAAGGTTTGAAAATCGCCGCGAAGTATGGTAGAATAAAAGGAGATTAAAATTGGATATTTCCGCGCTTTTGCGGGAAAAATTGCCCCGCTTGTCGCTCGAAGAGAACTTTTCCTTTGCGGCGCATACGACCATCGGGTGCGGAGGCCGAGCAAGGGTCGCCGCGTACCCCGCGAGCGAGGAGGAGACGGCCGCGCTGCTGGCGCTTCTGTCCCGCGAGAAGATCCCCCATGTGCTGCTCGGGCTGGGCGCGAACGTGCTTGCCTCCGACGGCGTCTTTGAAGGCGCGGTGGTGCGGCTCAATAAATTGAACCGCCTCTCTGCGGGCGACGGGCTGCTCTATGCCGGGGCGGGTGTGACGGGCGCGGCGCTCGTTGCGTTCGCCTGCGAAAAATGCGCGGGGGGATTTGAGCAGTTTACGGGCATCCCCATGAGCGTGGGCGGCGCGACTGCCATGAACGCGGGGGTGCGCGAGGGGCATATTTCCGACGTCGCCCTGTGCGTGAGGGCGATCGCGAACGGGAAGGTGAGGGTGTTTTCGGGCGGCGCGTGCGGATTTTCCGAAAAGGACAGCATCTTTTTGCAGGGGATCGCCGTGACGGGGGTGTACTTTCGCGCGGAGAAACAAGACCCGCACCTCATCGAGAAAAGGATGCGCGAGTTTGCGGCGCGCAGGCGGCTTCTCCCCAAGGGGCGGAGCTTGGGCTGCACCTTTGTGAACCCCGCGGGACGGTCGGCGGGCGCCATCATCGACGCGTGCGGGCTGAAAGGCTGCAGGGTCGGCGGGGCGCACGTCTCCGAAGAGCACGCCAACTTCATCATAAACGAGGGCGGCTCCGCGGAGGACGTCGGGGCATTGGCGGCGCTCGTGAAAGAGGAAGTGCTGAAAAGGACGGGCATCTGCCTGCGGGAGGAGATCCGCCGCATCGAATTCTGATACATACGGAAGGAAAAATGGTTTTAACGGGCGATTATCATACGCATACCAAATATTCCGACGGGAAAAATACGGTGGAGGAGAACGTCGCCGCCGCGGTGAAGTGCGGCCTACGCGAGGTCGCCATCACCGAGCACGGCTACGCGCACTGGATGCAGGGAATCTCCCGCAAAAAGACGGCGGAGTATGTGGCGCGCATCAATAAGGCGGGCAAGGAAGCGGGCATCCGCGTGTATGCGGGGCTGGAGTGCGACCTGCAAGGCGTTTCCGGGAAGGTTGACCTGCTGCCCGAGGAGTATGAGAATTTCGATATCTTTCTCATGGGGATGCACGTTCCCATACACTATGAGCACCTGCGCGATTACCGCTTCGGGTGGCTGAGTATGCCGCGGAAAATTTTGCATATCCCGCCCACGAAGTCGCTCGTGCGCTACACGACGCGGGCGTTTGTAAACGCCGTGGAGAAAAACCCCATTGACATTGTGACCCACCTCAACTACCTGTGCGACACCGACGTTGCGGAGGTCGCCAAGTGCTGCCGCGACTACGGGACGTATCTTGAGATAAGTTCCAAAAAAGGGCATTTTACCGACAATGAGTTGGAAAAAGCCGCCGCGACGGGGGTGAAATTTTTGATCGATTCCGACGCGCACTCCGTAAAGCGCATCGGGGACACCGAGCGCGCCGAGATACAAATTTTGCGCGTGGGGATCCCCCTCGAACAGATCGACAACATTGACGGAAGAGCGCCCACCTTCCGCTTTGCGGAGTACAAAAAACACCTCTGAGGACAAGCCGTGAGTTTTACCGCCGACATCAAACGAGAACTTTCCGCGCTTCCGCTTCCCACGAGGGAGCAGCGGTTTTGCGCGCTTGAAGGGCTGATGGACACCTGCGGCACGACCGAGAACGGGGGCGTGCACTTTGTGAGCGAGAACGAGACGGTGGCGGCCTTCCTCTGCGACCTCTGTGAGGAGACGTGCGGCGTGAGGATGCAGGTGGGCGCATCCTTCGACCCCAAGCGCGAACGGGACAAGGTGACCTTCTTCTGCGCGGGCGGGGACGCGGAAAAACTGCTCGCCTGCGCCGCCATTCTTCCCGAGACGGAGGAGGAGAGGACGGCATACCTGCGCGGGGCGTTTTTGGGGAGCGGAAGTTGCACCATCCCCCGCGGGGACGGCAAGACGGGGTATCACCTTGAGATCGTGTTGAAGAGCGCGGAGGGCGCGGAAAAACTGTGCGACGTGCTGGAAGGGCTGCAACTCATCGGCAACATCGTGCGGCGGGGCGACAGGCAGGTGGTGTACTTGAAGAGCCGCGAGGCGATCGCCGACTTTCTATCGATGGCGGGGGCGGGATCTGCCTTGCGCAAGATGGAGAACGTGGCCGCCGCCCGCGAGGAGAGCAACAACTTTAACCGCGTGAGCAACTGCTATGCGGGCAATGCGGATAAATCCGCCATTGCGAGCGCCATGCAGAGCGTGGCCTTCAACGAATTGAAGGAGAGGGGAATTTTAGCGACCCTGCCCGAGCCGTTGAAGGAGGCGGCGACGGCGCGCATGGAAAACCCGACGCTTTCCATAGCCGAACTTGCCGAGAGTCTGGGGCTTACCAAGAGTTGCCTCAATCACCGTTTGAGAAAACTAATGCGGATATACGGAGAGAGAAATTCATGACGGACTTTGTACATCTACATCTTCATACCGAGTACAGCCTGCTTGACGGCGCGGTCAAGGTGGATGAACTTGTAAACCATTGCAAGAAAAACGGCATCGATACGGTTGCGGTGACAGACCACGGCAATATGTATTCCTCGCTGAAATTTGCAGAGCGCTGCAAGAAAAACGGCATCAAATACATCATCGGCTGCGAGTTCTATGTGGTGGACGACTACCGCTCGCGCATCGACCAGCACGCCGATCACCTCATTCTGCTCGCCAAGAACAAGGCGGGGTACATCAACCTTGTTCAACTTGACAGTCTCGCCTTTGTGGACGGCTATTACTACCGCCCGCGCATCGACTACAACGTATTGAAGGAGCACACCGAGGGGGTCATCTGCCTTTCCGCCTGCCTTGCGGGGCGCATCCCGCGCCTCTTGATGGCGGGGGAGTACGAGAAGGCGAAGGAGTTTGCGCTGTATCTGCGCTCGCTGTTCGGCGAGGATTTTTACCTTGAAGTGCAGAACCACGGTATCCCCGAACAGAGGCAAATTTTGCCGCTTATTGTCAGGATTTCGCGCGAGACGGGCATCCCGCTTGTCGCCACCAACGACGTGCACTACCTCAACAAAGAGGACTGGGAGATGCAGGACGTCTTGATGTGCATCCAGACAAAGCGCACCCTCGACGACCCCACCCGCATGAAGATGCAGACGCATGAATTCTACATGAAGTCGGGCGACGAGATGGCGGCGCTCTTTCCCGATCTGCCCGAGGCCATCGCCAATACCCGCGTCATCGCCAATAAGGTTTCGGACACCGACACGCCCTTCAACTTGAAGCCGAGCGGCGACCCCATCTACGATAAGAGCCTCATTCCGCTGTACACCGCCGACGACGGCACGCCCTCGCCCGAGTTTTTGACGAGGCTGACGTGGGAGAGGCTGCCGCAGAGATATCCCGTCATTACGGAAGAGATCAAAAAGAGGGTGGAATACGAACTTTCCATCATCATCAAGATGGGGTTTGCCGACTACTTCCTCATCGTGTGGGACTACATCAACTGGTCGCGCCTGCACGATATCCCCGTCGGCCCCGGGCGCGGCTCGGGCGTGGGGAGCATCGTCGCCTACTCCATCGGCATCACCAACGTCGACCCGCTGCGCTACGATCTGCTCTTTGAGCGGTTTTTGAACCCCGACCGCGTCTCCATGCCCGACTTCGACGTGGACTTCTGCACGGCGCGGCGCGAGGAGACCATCGCCTATGTGCGCAGGCGCTACCACCCCGAAAACGTCGCGCAGATCGTGACGTTCGGGACGCTTGCCTCGCGCGCCGTCATCAAGGACGTGGGGCGGGTGATGCGCGTTCCCTACGCCGAGACCGACAGGGTGACGAAACTCATGGACGGGCGTTCCACCATTCGCGAACTTTTAGGCCTCGACATCGAGAAGTTCCGCAGGAAGGCCGCAGAAGCGCAGGACGAGGACGAGAGGGAGGAGGCCTTCAAGAAACTCGCCGAGCAGGAACAGAAGCGCAACAGCGAGTTCTTGGAGATCTACGAGACGGACGACACGTTGAAGCGGGTCATCGACATGGGGCTGCGGCTCGAGGGGATGCCCCGCAACACCTCCATGCACGCGGCGGGCGTGGTCATCTGCCGCAAGAAGATCGCCGACAATGTGCCCCTCTCCCGCAACGGCGAGGACATTACGACGCAGTTCGATATGAAGGAGGTGGAATCCATCGGGATGCTCAAGATGGACTTCCTCGCCCTGACGACGCTCACCGATATCAAGAAGACCCTCGACTACATCTACGAAGATTACGGGCTGCACATCGAATTCAACCAAGAGTGCGACGACCCCGGGGCGTACCAACTCATCGCGGAGGGGGACACCGACGCCGTGTTCCAGCTTGAGCAGGGTGGCATGAAGCGGTTTATGAAGCAACTGCAACCCACCTGCCTCGAAGATTTGATCGCGGGGATCTCGCTCTACCGCCCCGGGCCGATGGACTTTATCCCTTCCTATCTGAGAAACAAGGGCGACCCCGAGCACATCAAATACCTGACCCCCATGTTGAAGCCCATTCTCGATAAGACGTACGGCGTCATCATCTACCAGGAGCAGGTGATGCAGATCTTCCAGAATCTTGCCGGGTATTCGCTGGGGCAGGCCGACCTTGTGCGGCGCGCTATGGCGAAAAAGCACCTCAACGAACTCATGGCGCAAAAGGATAAGTTCATCTACGGCGACACCGACAAGGGAGGGAACATCACGGGGTGCGCCGCGCATGGCATAGCGCCCGAGGTCGCCGCCGAACTCTTCGGACAGATGGAGAGTTTCGCTTCCTACGCCTTCAACAAGTCGCACGCCGCCGCCTATGCCGTCATCGCGTACCAGACCGCCTATTTGAAGAAATATTACCCCAAGGAATTCCTTGCGGGCGTGCTGAATAACCGCATCGATAAGATAGACGAGGTGGCGAAGTACATCGTCTACATGAAGGAGAAGAACATCAAGGTGCTGCCGCCCGACGTCAACCTCTCCAAAGCGTACTTTTCGGTGCAGGGCGAGGGACTGCGGATAGGCCTCTGCGCCCTGCGCGGCGTGGGCGTTGGCGCGATGGAGAACGTGATGCGGGAGCGCGAAAAGGGCGGACTCTTTAAGGATTTCTCCGATTTCCTCATGCGGTGCACAAAGTATCTGAATAAACGCATGGTGGAGGCGCTCATCTTCGGCGGCGCGTTCGACGGCTTCGGCAAGCGGCGCTCGCAGTATGCCGCCGTCTACGAGGAGCTCATGCGGCGCATCGCGGGCATCGAAAAGCAGAAGGGGAGCGCGCAGATCTCCCTCTTCGGCGATATCATCGAGGAGGAAGCGCCCAAGGTGGAGTACCCCGACCTACCCGAGTGGGAGACATCCGACCTCCTCTCCAAGGAAAAATCGGTGCTCGGCGTGTATGTGAGCGGGCATCCCTTTGCCGCATATGCGCACAACTTTACCGACTGCAATTTCCACACGGGGCTGCTCTCCGACTACGAGGAGGACGAGGAGACGGGGGACAGGACTTATCACCAGATAAAATCGGGCGACGCCGTGACGATGGGGGGCATTATCTCCGCCATCAAGAAGCACAATACCAAGGGGGGCGGCATTATGGCGTTCATCACCGTGGAAGATCTCTACGGCAGCGTCGAGTGCCTCGCCTTCTCGCGGCTGTACGAGAGGATAAAGGGCGCGCTCAAACACGACGCTGTGGTGCGGATCTCGGGCAAAATCGACCTGCCTGCGGAAAAATTGCCCGTCATTTTGCTCGATTCCCTCACCGAATTCAAGGTGGAGGAGAAGGAGGAGAGGGCGCAGACTGCGGCCTCGGGTACGGGCGAGACGCTGTGGGTGGACGCGCGGACGCTCTCCGAAGAGGACTTTGCCGATCTTCTTGAGATGCTGGACGGCTACCCCGGGGAGATGATCGCCAAGATCCTGCACGGCGGTAAGCGGTTTGAGGCGGGCGTGCGGCTTTCCCGCGCGCTCGTCGCGGAACTGCGCGGCTTCCTCCCCGAAAGTTGCATAAAAGTTGTGTGACGGTTGAAAAAAATGAAAAAACCCCCTTTTCTTTTTCCGATTTGTGTGATATAATGCGGGAGAGAAAAGGGAATTGCAAGGAGATAAAACATGAAGCGAATCGGTCTACTCACAAGCGGGGGCGACGCGCCCGGCATGAACGCCGCGATCCGTGCGGTCGTGCGCACGGCAATTTACTTCGGCATGGAAGTTTACGGCATCGAACGCGGCTATGCGGGACTCATCGACGACACGATGATGCCCATGGAGATGCGCAGCGTTTCGGACATCGTCCAGCGCGGGGGGACTAAACTCCGCACGGCGCGCTGCCTTGAAATGCTCACGGTGGAGGGGCAGAAACAGGCCGTTGCCACCCTCGAAAAGAGGGGGATTGAGGGGCTTGTCGTCATCGGCGGCGACGGCTCGTTCCGCGGTGCGAAGTGCCTCACCGAGAACTACGGTATCCCCACCATCGGTATCCCCGGCACGATCGACAACGACTTGCAGTATACCGACTATACGCTCGGCTTCGATACGGCGGTGAACACCAACCTTGACATCATCAACAAGTTGCGCGACACGATGAACTCGCACGAGCGCATCTCCGTCGTCGAGGTCATGGGGCGGCACTGCGGCGATATCGCCCTCTACACGGGCATCGCTTCGGGCGCGGAGATCATCGTCGTGCCCGAGATCGCCTACGACATGGAGGACATCGTGATGCGCATCAACCGCTCGCGCGCCAACGGGAAGCACTCCAACATCATCGTCGTAGCCGAGGGCGTGATGAGCGCCGACGCATTTGCAAAGCAGTTGCAGGAGGTGACGACGTACTCCGTGCGCGCCACCAACATCGGGCACATCCAGCGGGGCGGTTCGCCCTCCATGGCGGACAGGATGCTCGCCGCGCAGTTCGGCAACAAGGCGGTGCGGCTCTTAAAGGACGGCATCGGAAACCGCGTCGTCGGCATCCACAAGAACGAGATCATCGATATGGATATCATCGAGGCCGTCTCCATGAAGAAGAAGTTTAACTACGAACTCTACGAGACGTTGCAGATGATCTCCATGTGAGAAAATTTCAGTTCACCGATTGAATTTTTTGGGGGAATATAATATAATAGGTTCGGCGGGGTGCCGCCGCGTTTTCCCGCGAGGGAAAGAAGGGGGTCGAAATGATTTTAACGGTTTGCATGAGCCCGAGCGTTGACGTGACCATCGAGTTGGATTCGTTGAACATCGGAAAGGTCAACGTTGTGAAGAGCAAGACGCTTTCCTTTACGGGGAAGGCGCTCAACGTGGCGATCGGCGTGGCGCGCCTCGGCGCGGAAGCGTTTGCAACGGGCTTTATGTATAACGAAAACGGCGCGATGTTCGAACGCGCGCTGGACAAAGAGGGCGTGCCGTTCTCCTTTGTGTGGAACGGCGGCCGCGTGCGCGAAAACTACAAATGTATCGATAAAAAATCCATGCTCACCGAGATAAACGACGTCGGCGAACAGGTGGGCGGGGATAAACTTGTGGAACTCATGCAGATGGTGCGCAACTTCTCCTCCCGCTCCGACGTCACCGTCATCTCGGGCGGGCTGCCCCGCGGCGTGGATACGAGTTTTTACAGGGAACTCTTCCGCGCGGTCGATCCCAAATCGCTGCGCATCGCCGATACGGAGGGGGCGAAACTGTTTGCCGCACTCGAGGCGGGGGTGGACTTTGTGAAGCCCAACCTCGAAGAACTCGAAGAGACGCTGGGCAGGCAGTTTTACGATAAGGACGATATGCTCTCCGGTTGCCGCGAACTTTTGGATCGTGGCGCAAAGACGGTGCTCCTTTCCCTCGGCAAGGACGGCGCGATCATCACCAACGGCACGCGCAATTATTATTGTAAGAGCATCAACGTGGCGGTCAATTCCACGGTGGGCGCGGGGGACGGCATGGTCGCCGCCGCGGCGGTCTTGCTGCAACAGGGCGCGGATCTTCCCGATATCCTGCGCGCAGGCGTCGCCGCAGGCACGGCTACGGTCACGACGTTCGGGACGATCTCCTTCACCAAGAATAAATACGACGAAATTTTCGGCAGTCTGAGCGTGACGGAGTTTTAAGGGGTAGGTATGTTGGATCTCAACACCATCAAGGCCGACAGCGAAGTGGAGGCCATTATCATGATGTCCGAAAAGCAGATTGAGGCGCTCGGCATCACCGAACACTCGCGCAGGCACGCAAGCATCGTGAGCAAGTGGTCGGGGGATATCCTCCGCGCGCTCGGCGCACCCGAGGAGAGGGTGCAACTCGCGGAGATCGCGGGGTATCTGCACGACATCGGAAACTGCGTCAACCGCATGGACCATGCGCAGAGCGGCGCCATTCTCGCCTACAAGATCCTGACGCGCCTCGGCATGGAGCCGCGCGACGCCGCAGAGGCGATGATGGCGATCGGCAACCACGACGAGCAGTACGGCTCGCCCGTCTCGGATATCTCCTCGGCGCTCATCATCGCCGATAAAGCCGACGTGCACAAGGGGCGGGTGAGAAAGTCCATCGACGACATCATGAAGGCGGATATCCACGACCGCGTCAACCTCGCCGCCGAACGCTCCTTCATCGCGACGGACAAGGAGGCGGGGGTCATCGCCCTGCACATCGAGATCGATACCAACCTCTGTTCGGTGATGGATTACTTTGAAATTTACTTCAAGCGGATGCAACTTTGCCGCCGCGCGGCTGCATTTTTGAAGTGCAGGTTTTCCCTCGTCATCAACGGCGTGACGCTGCTTTGAGGCGGCCTGCGCGTGTAACTTTTTGCGCCCGTATGTTTCACGGCGAAAATTCGACATTTTTCCCATCAACCACAATATATTGTGTGTGCCAAAAAAATTTCTACAAAATTTTGTGCCAAAACCCTTGACAAGCATTGGCGTGCGGTGATATGATAGGAGCGTTCCCCTTGCGGGAGCGCTCTTTTTGGAGGGCGCTTTCCGGGAGGCGGGGAGCGAGCAAAAAGAGGTAGGAAAAGGTATGAAGATCATCAAGCGCAACGGCGCGGAAGTAAAATTTGACGTTTCGAAAATTCTCAACGCCATCCGCAAAGCCAACAGGGAAGTCAGCGAGGACAATCGCCTGACTGAGGAACAGATCGCGACGATCGCGAAGAAGGTGACCGAACTTGCGGGCGACCTCAATCGCGCCGTCGGCGTCGAGGAGATCCAGGATTTTGTCGAGAACCAGATCATGGATCAGAAGGCGTATGCCGTTGCACGCAAATATATCACCTACCGCTATTCGCGCGCCCTTGTCCGCCGCGCCAACACGACGGACGAGCGCATCCTCACCCTCATCGAGTGCAACAACGAAGAGGTGAAGCAGGAGAATTCCAACAAGAATCCCACAGTCAACTCCGTGCAGCGCGACTACATGGCGGGCGAAGTCTCCCGCGACCTCACGCGCCGCCTTCTTCTGCCCCGCGAGATCGTGGAGGCGCACGACGCAGGACTTATCCACTTCCACGACGCGGATTACTACGCCCAGCATATGCACAACTGCGACCTTGTCAACCTCGAAGATATGCTGCAAAACGGCACCGTCATTTCGGGGACGTTCATCGAAAAGCCCCATTCCTTCTCCACCGCGTGCAACATCGCGACGCAGATCATCGCGCAGGTCGCCTCCAACCAATACGGCGGGCAGTCCATTTCGCTCACCCACCTTGCGCCCTTTGTGGATATCTCCCGCCAAAAGATCCGCGCGGAGGTCGCCGAAGAACTGAAAGAAGTGGGCGTTTCCGACGAGAAGCGCATCGCGCGCATCGCCGAAAAGCGGCTGCGCGAGGAGATAAAGAAGGGCATCCAGACCATCCAATACCAGGTCGTCACCCTGCTTACGACCAACGGGCAGGCGCCCTTTGTGACCGTGTTTATGTATCTCGGCGAAGCGCGCAACGAGCGCGAGCGCGCCGACCTTGCCATGATCATCGAGGAGACCTTGAACCAGCGCATCCAGGGCGTCAAAAACGAATCGGGCGTGTGGGTGACGCCCGCCTTCCCCAAACTCATCTATGTGCTCGAAGAGGACAACGTGCGCGAGGGGAGCAGGTACTTCTACCTCACCGAACTTGCCGCAAAGTGCACCGCAAAGCGCATGGTGCCCGATTACATCTCGGAAAAGAAGATGCTCGAATTCAAGGTGGACAAGAACGGCGAGGGGCACTGCTACACCTGCATGGGCTGCCGCAGTTTCCTGACGCCCTACATTGACGAGAACGGCAAGCCCAAGTATTACGGCAGGTTCAACCAAGGCGTTGTCACCATCAACCTTGTGGATGTTGCGCTCTCTTCAAGCGGCAATATGGAGGCGTTCTGGAAGATCTTTGACGAGCGGCTCGAACTGTGCTACCGCGCCCTCATGTACCGCCACAACAGGTTGAAGGGGACGCTCTCCGACGCGGCGCCCATCCTCTGGCAGTACGGCGCTCTGGCGCGCCTCAAAAAGGGCGAGACCATCGATAAATTGCTCTATGGCGGCTATTCCACCATCTCTCTCGGCTACGCGGGGCTTTACGAGTGCACGAAGTACATGACGGGCAAGTCGCACACCGACCCCGAGGCAAAGCCGTTCGCGCTCTCCGTGATGCAGCACATGAACGACAAGTGCAAGGAGTGGAAGGCGAAGGAGAACATCGACTTCTCCCTCTACGGCACGCCGCTTGAAAGCACCACCTATAAATTCGCCAAGTGCCTGCAACAGCGCTTCGGCGTCATCCCGGGTGTGACAGATAAAAATTACATCACCAACAGTTACCATGTACACGTCACCGAGCAGATCGACGCGTTCACCAAGTTGAAGTTTGAGAGCGAGTTCCAGCAGCTCTCGCCGGGCGGCGCGATCTCCTATGTGGAAGTGCCCAATATGCAGGACAATATCCCTGCGGTGCTCTCCGTGATGCAGTACATCTACGACAACATCATGTATGCCGAACTCAACACCAAGAGCGACTACTGCCAGGTGTGCGGCTACGACGGGGAGATCGCTATCGTGGAGGAGGACGGGAAACTTCTTTGGGAGTGCCCGCACTGCCACAACCGCGACCAGTCCAAGATGAA
Organism: uncultured Clostridia bacterium; assembly: GCA_947625095.1. Lineage (GTDB taxonomy): Bacteria > Bacillota > Clostridia > Christensenellales > Borkfalkiaceae > Gallimonas. Next base: position 52,125 of record CANQMX010000011.1, read on the forward strand.
CGTGGCGCGCCGCACCTGCGGATACATCGGCACGCAGTATTGGAATCAAGGCCGCACGCAGGAGATCAAGGAGCGCGTACTGCATCTGTAAGTTCCGCCCCGCCCCGGGGAAAGGTAGCCATGAATTACGCGGAGATCAAAAAATATGATATCGCAAACGGAGAGGGAGTACGCGTCTCCCTCTTTGTTTCGGGTTGCAGAAGGCACTGCAAGGGGTGTTTTAACAGCATTGCGTGGGATTTTTCCTACGGAAAGCCCTTCGATAGGGCGGTGGAGGACGAGCTCATGGAGGCGCTTTCACCCGACTACATCGCGGGGCTATCCCTCCTCGGCGGCGACCCCTTCGAACCCGAGAACCAAATTGCGCTTCTGCCCTTTGTGCGGCGGGTGAAGGCGCGTTTCCCCGCAAAAAAGATCTGGTGCTACACGGGCTACACGTATCTTGACGGCGCGCTCGCCGAACCGCAGGCGAACACAGAGGGGACGCGCGAGCTCATCTCCCTCCTCGATGTGCTGGTGGACGGCGCGTTCAAGGAGGAGTTGAAGGATATCCGCCTCAAATTCCGCGGTTCTTCCAACCAGCGCATCATCGATGTGCAGCGGACGCTCGCGGCGGGGGAAATTATTTTATATCTGCAATAACGGCGAAAAATAATGGCGAAAATCGGCGGCGAAACTGCCGCTTTTTTCCTATGGGCGATTGACGAAAACAAAAAAATGGGGTATAATAACAATCGGAAAAGGAGCGAAAACAGAGAATGAATAAATTACAACTCAAACGCTATGCAAAACTTCTCGCAAAGACGGGCGTAAACGTCAGAAAGGGGCAGACCGTCGTCGTGCAGGCCGAACTCGATCAGCCCGAATTTGTGGAGTACGTTGTGGAGGAACTCTACCGCGCGGGGGCGGGGAAGGTGACCGTGGAATGGTCGCACCAGCCGCTCGCCGCCGTGCACTATAAATATCAAAAGCAGGCGAGCCTCGAAAAATTCGAAAAGTGGGAACTCGAAAAGTTGGAGTACGGCGCAAATGCGCTTCCCGCCAAACTCTACCTCGAATCCGCCGACCCCGACGGACTCAGCGGCATCGACCAGGAAAAATTTACCGCCGTGCGTTCGGCGCGCACCAAGGTGATCAAGCCCTACCGCGACCGCATGGAGAACAGATACCAGTGGTGCATCGCCGCCGTTCCCGGCAAGGCGTGGGCAAAAAAGGTGTTCCCGAGCCTCAACGTGAACGCGGCGGTGGAAAAACTTTGGGACGCCATTTTGTCCGCCTCCCGCGCAGACGGGGCAGACCCCGTGCGCGAATGGCACCGCCACAACGACGCGCTCGCCCAGCGCTGCGACTATCTGAACCGCTTAAAACTCGTCGCGCTCGAATATAAGTCCGCGAACGGCACCGAGTTTCGGGTGGGGCTTATCGAAAACAGCCGCTTCTGCGGGGGCGGCGAGGAGACCGTGGACGGCGCATACTTCAACCCCAACATTCCCTCCGAGGAGATCTTCATCTCCCCCAAGGCGGGAGAGGCGGAGGGCATCGTCTATTCCACCAAGCCGCTCTCCTATCAAGGGGAACTCATCGAAAACTTCTCCGTGCGCTTTGCGGGCGGGAAGGTGGTGGAGGTGAAGGCCGAAAAGAACCAAGCCCTCCTCGAAAAGATGATCTCTATGGACGAGGGCGCCGCCATGCTCGGCGAGTGCGCGCTTATCGCATACGATTCGCCCATCAACAATTCGGGTATCCTCTTCTACAATACCCTCTTCGACGAGAACGCAAGTTGCCATCTCGCGCTCGGGAGAGGTTTCAACGAGTGCATAAAGGGGTATGAAAATATGACCCTCGAAGAGATCCGCGAAAGGGGCATCAACGACAGTCTGATCCACGTCGATTTCATGATCGGCAGCAAGGATCTCGATATCGTCGGCGTCACCAAGAGCGGCGAGCGAATTCAGATCTTCAAGGACGGAAATTGGGCGATATAATCAAATAAGAGGCAATATAATGATAAAAATCGATATTTTTTCGGGATTTTTGGGCGCGGGCAAGACAACGCTCATCAAGAAACTCATCAAGGAGGCGTACACGGGCGAGAAGGTCGTGCTCATCGAAAACGAGTTCGGCGAGATCGGCGTGGACGGCGGATTTTTGCAGGAGGCGGGCATTGAAATTACCGAGATGAACTCGGGGTGCATCTGCTGTTCCCTCGTGGGCGACTTTGCGAAGGCGCTCAAAGAGGTCGCCGCGCGCTTTGCGCCCGACCGCATCCTCATCGAGCCTTCGGGCGTGGGGAAACTTTCCGACGTCATCCGCGCCGTGGAGCGCGCAGGCGTTGCGAATAGCCGCCTCAACGTGTTCTGCACGGTGGTGGACGCCAAAAAGTGCAAGGTTTACCTCAAAAACTTCGGCGAATTCTTCCTCGACCAAGTGGAACACGCCGGGTGCATCGTGCTCTCGCACACTTCCGACCCCGCAAAGACGGAGGAGGCCGTCGCCCTCCTCAAAGAGCACACCGCGGCGACCATCGTCACCACCGATTGGGACGAACTTTCGGGCAAGGATATCCTCGCCGCCGCCGAACAGACGGACAGCCTCGAAGCGGAACTCAAAAAACTTGCGAGCGAGGCGCACGAGGAGCACGAACACCATCACCACGATGACGACGACGATGACGAGGATGAAGAAGAGGAGCATGAGCACCATCATCACCATCATCACGACGACGATGATGACGATGAGGACGAGCACGAACACGACCACGAACACGAGCACCATCATCACCATCATCACCACGGCGAGCACGACGCGGACGAAGTGTTTGCAAGCTGGGGCGCGGAGACGGCGAAGATCTTTACAGAGGAAAAACTGCGCGCGGCGCTTCACGCGCTCGCTTCGGGCGAGTACGGGCAAATTTTGCGCGCGAAGGGCATCGTGAACGGCGGGGACAGGTGGCTCTACTTCGACTATGTGCCCGAGGAGATCGATATCCGCACGGGCGCGCCCGCGGTGACGGGCAGGCTGTGCGTCATCGGTTGCAAGCCCGAGGAAGAGAAGATAGCCAAGTTGTTTTTGGAGTAAGTTATGGCGCAGGAAATACCCGTATATCTCTTTTTGGGATTTTTGGACGCGGGCAAGACAAAGTTCATACAGGAGACGTTCGAGGACGAACGCTTTGACGAGGGGAACGAGCGCACCCTTTTGCTCGTGTGCGAGGAGGGGGAGGAGGAATACGATACCTCCCGCTTTGCCGTGCGGCAGTTTGCGGTGGAGAACCTCTCGCAGGAGAAGGTGACCCTCGCCAAACTCACGGAACTCACCAAAAAACATCGCCCGCAGAAGATTGTTGTGGAGTACAACGGTATGCTCACGCTCAACGACTTTTTCGAGGCGATGCCCGATGGGTGGGCGATCGCGCAGGTGATGACCTTTTTCGACGCGGGCACTTTTGAAAGTTACAATAAGAATATGCGCCAGCTCGTGTTCGATAAGATACAGGTCGCGGACATGGTGGTGTTCAACCGCTTCAAGGGCAAATACGCAAAAGAGGACTTCCATAAAATCGTCCGCGGAATCTCGCGCCGCCCTGGGATCGTATATGAATATATCGGCGGCGAGGCGGTCTACGATGAGATCGTCGATCCGCTCCCCTTCGATATCGACGCAAAGGTAATCGAGATAGAGGACAGGGACTACGCCCTCTTCTACCGCGATCTTGTGGAGGATACCGAAAAGTACAGGGGCAAGATCGTGCGCTTCAAGGGGCTTGTCGCCGTGGACAGAAAGATGAAAAAGGGCGAAATTGTGGTCGGCAGGCACATTATGACGTGCTGCGAGGCCGATATCACATATAGCGGGCTGGTGTGCTTCCACGCCTTTCCCGAGCCGCTGAAAACGCGGGATTGGGTAAACGTGACGGCGCGCATCGATATCGAATACAGCCCCATTTACGGGCAGGTAGGGCCTGTGCTCAAAGCGAGCGCGATGGAGTTTACCACGCCGCCCGAAGAGCAGGTGGCAACATTTTATTGAGCCGAATTTTTTACGGACAGACAAAATAGGATAGGGGTATATCGGAGGGTGTTATGAAAAAACTCGTAGTTTATTATTCCAACGGCGGCAATACGCGCGCCGTGGCAAGGCGCATTGCGCGGACGCTCCGCGCGGACGTGGTGGAGATCAAGCCCGTTAAGGCGTATCCCGACGATTACGATGTGCTTGTGAGCCTCGGGAAGAAGGAGGTGGAGAGCGGGTATCTGCCGCAGATCGAGCCCGTCGCCATCGATTTTTCCAAGTACGACGCCGTCGTCATCGGTTCGCCCGTGTGGTGGTACACCTTTGCGCCCGCCGTGCGCACTTTCCTCAAAAATTACAGTCTGAAGGGGATGAAGGTCTTTCCCTTCGCCACCAACGGCGGCTGGCTCGGGCACACGCCGAGCGACTTCCGCAAGGCGCTGCGCGGCGCGCAGGTCGGCGCTGTTCTCAACGTGAAATTTGAGGAACATACCCAAATAACGCCCGATAGTACGATAAAGGAATGGATCGCGCAGATCAAATGATCCCGCCCAAGTTGCACGAACTGCTTGTTGAGCAGTACGGCGGCGCGCTTGCGGCCACCGTCGAAGCGGGCTACATGGCGCGCCCCGCGACCTTTCGCGTCAATGGCCTCCATGCTTTTGACGCCGCAAACGAGCTCGCAAAGTACGGCATATCGGTGCGCCCCGTCCCGTGGTACGGCGACGCATTTATCACGGAGAACGCCGCGGAAGAGGCGCTTATCCGAACCCCCTTTTACGAAAGGGGGGATTTCTATTTGCAGAGCCTTTCCTCCATGCTGCCGCCGCTCTACCTCGACCCGCAGGCAGGAGAGACCGTGCTCGATATGACGGCCGCTCCGGGCGGAAAGACGACGCAGTTATACTCGCTCTCCGGGGGAAAGGCGCTCATCACCGCCTGCGAGCGGGACAAAATTCGCTTTGAGCGCCTCCGCTACAATCTCGCGCGGCAGGGGGCTACCCGCGTGACGGCGTTGAAATGCGACGCGCTCGCCCTCGACGACGCCTTTTCCTTCGATAAAATTTTGCTCGACGCGCCCTGCACGGGGAGCGGCACGCTGTCGCCGCACAAGCCCGCGCGCTTTACGGCGGAATATTTGGCAAAGTGCGCCGTGCTCCAGGAAAAACTGCTGAAAAAAGCGCTCCGCCTTCTGAAAAGGGGCGGAACGATGATCTACTCCACTTGCTCCGTATTGCGGCAGGAAAATGAAGATATCTTGAAAAAATGCCTCGGCGGCGACTGCATTTCAGAGCCTGTAACGCCGTTTGAGGGGCTTCCGCTGTTGCCGAGCGCGGCAGAGACGGTGTGTATTTGCCCCACCGAACTGTACGAGGGCTTCTTCCTCGCAAAGATCAAAAAACTCAAATAGACGAACGCCCGACCAAAGCGGTCGGGCGAAAATTTTAGCCGAAGAGGGAGAGCTGGTTGCCGTCATCCTTCAAAAAACTGACCTGCGCGCCCTGCGTGAAGATGTCCGTCGGTTTGGGCGCGCCGATCAGAAGGGGAGAGTGCACGTCGTGCTGCGCCATATTCTTGCGCACGGCCTCTTCGTCGGTGTTCGCGTAGCAATACTTGCACAGGCTGGGGCAGGTCTCGTATGCGCCGACGTCGCGGCTCTCGATGCAGAGGCATCCACGGCGGTTTCCGTTGTGCTTTACGTCGCGAAACCGACACCCGTTCGCTTGCCCCAAAATATCGAGCCGCACGCAGCCCCGCCCGTCGATGCCGTACGCTTCGAATTTGGGCAGGGCGCGGCACATCTGCAACACCATGCCGTATTTATGCGCGATTTCCGCAAATTTCGCCGCAAGTTGCTCTTGGAGCGGCGTTGTGAGCGTGACAAGGTCGGGGACAGACTCCCGTATCTTATTGTGCATCTCCACAAATCCGAAGATGCACCGCCCGATTTTGCCCGAGAGCGTGGCGGCGATGGCCTCAAACGCCTCCAAGTGGCGTTCCGCCGTGTATTTCCCCGTGAGGAGGACGGGGTCATACCGCCAGACGACCTTCTCCCGTCCAACCGCGGCGGCGAGGCGCAAAAGCGTGCGGATGCTCTCCTCAACGGGCGGAATGTTTGGCTCTAAATCATGCTCGTAGGCGGTTATGGTGTAGTGGAACATCGTGCGGTAGGCGCGGGCAAGGCGCGCGGCGTTCTCCAAAAAGGGCGCGTAATTTTTGGAGCAGAAATAGATGGCGTCGATTTTATCGGGCGCGAGGAGATAGCCGGTTATTCTGTTTGCGAAGAGGGGATTGCGTTGATAGACGACCCCCTCGCGGAAGCGTTCCATGAGCCAATCCCCGTAGTGGTTGACGATATCCGTGCGCGTGCCTACGCTCAAAATCATAGCATCCCTCCGCCTGCATTATAGCGCGAACGGGCAAAATTTTCAAGCGAATGAAAAGTTTTGCGCGCGGCCGCCATGCACTTGACGCGCCCCGCGGAATTTGATATAATTCGGAAGAAGGAGAGAAATATGGAACTTTGGCAGGTGGTTGCGATTGCGGTTTCCGTATCGATCGGCGCGCTCATCGCCATTTGTGGGATCGTGCTGATCCGAAAATTCGGCAAACGCAACAAGAACATTGATAAACGGAAGGACGACAGGACGCTCATTGACGAGAACACGCGTGCTGCCGCCGCGCTTGTGGAGTACGCGAAAAGTTACGACGCGCTCTTGGACGAGCTATGCAAGATCCGCGAGAAGATAAAGTATCTCATTCCCTCCGAGGACGGCAAAATTCGTGATTACGACCTGAAAATCAAGGATCTTATTGAAGATCTGCGCATCAATTTTGAAAAGACAGAGCCAAACGAACCCAACAAGAAGATCGATTCTCTCCTCATTCAGTTGAAAACGACGATAAGCGAGCGCGACGCACGGATTTGAGAAGTTCGAAAGTCGACCCCGCGAGAAAAGTGATACTGCGCCCGCTATGCGGGCTCGTGCCGCGCTTAGTAGACAATAGTGCGCGCGGTCGGGGTCGAGAATCGACCTCGACAGGTGCGGCACCAAGAAAAGAGACCCCAACAGGGGTCTCTTTTCTTGGTGCCGGTGATCGGGGTCGAACCGATACGGTATTTCTACCACAGGATTTTGAGTCCAGCGCGTCTGCCAATTCCACCACACCGGCGAAGCATTAAAATTATATATGATTTGCGGGGAAATTGCAAGCGATTTTTCCGATATTCTTGCAAAAAACAGCAAAGCGTGTTACAATAATTTTATGGACGAAAAGTTAAAAACCTTTATTCTTATCGACGGGAACAGTTTGCTCAACCGCGCCTTTTATGCGGTATCGCTCATGACGACCAAGGACGGCCTCCCCACAAACGGCATCTTCGGCTTCGTGAAACTCATTTTGAAGATCATCGAAGAGAAGAAACCCACATATTTTGCGGTTGCCTTCGATCTGCACGCGCCCACCTTCCGCCACAAGATGTACAGCGGCTATAAGGCTACAAGAAAGCCCATGCCGGAGGAACTTGTCGTGCAAGTGCCCGTGCTCAAAGATCTGTTGAAGGCGATGGGGCTGAAAACGGTGGAACTCGAGGGCTACGAGGCGGACGACATCATCGGCACGCTCTCCCGCAGGTTCGACGGGGTGGAGACCTACATCTACACGGGCGACAGAGACGCCTATCAACTTGTAAAAGAGCACGTCAACGTCTGTTTTACCCGCCGCGGCGTGAGCGATATCGACCTTCTCACGGCGGAAAACTTTTATGAAAAGGTGGGGCTTGAACCGTGGCAGATCATCGAGGAAAAGTCCCTCATGGGCGATTCCTCGGATAATATCCCCGGCGTAAGGGGGATAGGGCCGAAGAGCGCGCTCCAGCTTCTGCGCGAATATAAGAGCCTCGACGGGGTCTACCGTAACCTCAATGAACTTCCGCCGTCGCTCTTCCAAAAACTCGTCTCAAACGAAAGGGCGGCGCGCCTTTCGCACATCCTCGCAAAGATCGATACCAATGTGCCCATCAAACTCGAAAAGGAGGAGTGCACCTTTACCCTTCCCTTCCGCGAGGAGGCGCGCTCCATCCTTTTGCGCCTCGAATTCCGCTCCCTCGTGGGCGGCGCGTATTTCGGGGAGGTCAGCCGCCCGACGGTCACGCCCACCGTTTGCACGGAACTCGAAAGCCTCCTCGCCGCGGTGCAAAACATCACTTCGTTCGCCTTCGCCGCGGATAAAAAGGCGTGCCACGTCGCCTTTGACGGCAAGGAATTTATCTTGCCCATCCGCGAAAGTTTCCTCGACAACGGCTTTTTCTTCCACGATTTTGCGCCGCTCTTCTCCGCGCTCTTCGCCGAGGGAAAGACGGCATACGCGACCGACGTCAAGACCCTCCTGCACAGGCTCTCGGAGATCAACATCGCGCCCAAGGGGGTCATTGAAGATGTCTCTCTCCTGCGCTATCTTTCCGATTCCAACCAGCGCGCCCTGACGGCGGAGGACTTTGCAAAGGATTTCGATCTGCCGCCCGAATGTCTGGCGCTGGGCGTTCAATATGCCTACAACGACGCGATGAAATCGCTGAAAGGCACGGAGGAGGAAAAACTCTACCGCGAATTGGAGCTGCCCCTCGAGCGCGTGCTCTACGAGATGGAGCGCGTCGGCGTGCGCGTCGATATGGAAAAATTCCCCGAATTTTCCGATAAATTCAACGCGCAGCTCAAGGAACTCTCCGAAGAGATCTTCGAACTTGCGGGTGGAACGCCCTTCAACCTCAATTCTCCCTTTCAACTCTCCGAAGTTTTGTTTGAAAAACTCGGTTTCAGCGCGCAGGGGTTCAAGAAGAATATCCGCGGGGGCTACTCCACGAGCGCCGAGGTTTTGGAAAAACTCGCCGAGGAGCACGAAATCGCGCGGCTCATTTTGCGCTACCGCGAAGTGCAGAAATTGCAGTCCACCTACATCGACGGCATCCGCCCGCTTGCGGTGGGGGGGATCGTGCACACGACGTACAACCAGACGATGACGACGACGGGGCGGCTTTCGAGCACCAACCCCAACTTGCAGAACATTCCCGTGCGCACCGAAATGGGGCACGAGTTGCGCAAACTTTTCATCGCGCGCGAGGGAAATCTCTTTGTTGACGCCGATTATTCGCAGATAGAATTGCGGCTCTTGGCGCATTTTTCGGGCTGTAAAGCCCTCATCAAGGCGTACAACGACGGCGAGGACATCCACGCCGCAACGGCGGCGCGCGTCTTCAATCTCGCCTTAAAGGACGTGACGCCCGCCCTGCGCCGCCGCGCAAAGACCATCAACTTCGGCATCATCTACGGCATGAGCGCGTTCGGGCTTGCCAAGGACCTCGGCTGTTCCACGAGCGAGGCGCAGGAGTACATCACCAAGTACTTCGCCTCCCATCCCGAAGTCAAGGAGTACATGGATGCAAACGTGCGCGCGGCGAAGGAGCAGGGGTATGTGACAACGATTTTGGGGCGCAAACGGTTTATCCCCGAGTTGAAATCGCCCAATTACAGCGTTCGCGGTTTCGGCGAGCGCGCGGCAATGAATATGCCCCTGCAGGGGAGCGCGGCGGACATCATCAAAATTTCCATGTTGCGCGTTGCCGAGCGGCTGGCGCGCGACGGGCTGAAAACGCAGATGGTACTGCAAGTGCACGACGAACTTGTGCTCGACGCGCCGCTTGCGGAGGCGGAGCGCGCCGCAAAGGCGCTCAAAGAGGAGATGGAGAACGCGGTAAAACTTTCCGTGCCGCTCATCGCGGAAGTCTCCACGGGGAAGAGCTGGTATGACGCAAAGTAAAAAAATCGCCGTAACGGGCGGGATCGGAAGCGGAAAGAGCGCGTTTTGCGACGTTCTGCGCGGCCTCGGGTACGCCGTCTTTTCGTGCGACGAGATTTCCGCGCAACTCTGGACGGACGCGCAGTATTTGAAAAGCCTCGGCGCGGCGTTCCCCGATTGTTGCACGGCGGGCGAGATCGACAGAAAAAAATTGACGGAAAAAATCTTTTCGGATGAGGCGGCGCGGCGGCGTCTCAACGCGCTTGCGCACCCGCAGATCATGCAAAATTTGCTCGCCGCAATGGCGGCGCACGGCGTGAGCTTTGCCGAAGTGCCCCTTCTTTACGAAGAGGGGCTTGAGGGCGCGTTCGACGGCGTGATCGCCCTGCGCCGACCGCTGGAACAGCGCATTGCCTCCGTGCGCGTGCGGGATGGGCTGAAAGACGAGGAGATCCTCTTGCGCATGGCGGCGCAGCTCGACGTGGCGGAACTGAATAAAAAGCAGTGCTTTCTCCTTGAAAACGACGGCAAAATGCAGACGTTGGAGGCGGGGGCGCGGGCGGCGCTTCGGCATTTCGGCATCGCGTAGAAAGTTTCCGTCGCCCTGCGCATACTGTATACAATGAAACGGCGCTTTGCTTGGGCGTGCACGGCTGTATTGGGCGTCGCGCTCCTCATAATAATCGTATATTATGCGATACGGGCGAGTTATCCGCGCCCGTATTATGAAATTGTGAAGGGGAGCGGGCAAGAGCCAACCCTTATATATGCCCTCATAAAGGCCGAGAGCGGGTTCGATGAAGGGGCGGTGAGCGAGGCGGGCGCGGTGGGTCTCATGCAGCTCATGCCCGCGACGGCGCAATTCATCTGTGCGCGCGAGAAGATCGAATACGAGCCGGAACGGCTGAAAGAGGGCGCGTACAACATTTTGCTTGGCTGCAAGTACATGGAATATCTCATCGGGCGCTTTCCATGTACAGAGACCGCCCTTGCCGCCTACAACGCGGGCGAGGGGGTCGTCTCCCGCTGGCTTTTGGACGAGGAATGTTCCTCTGACGGCGTCACTTTGAAGGCGATCCCCTATGCCGAGACGCGCGGATATCTGAAAAAAATTGCAAAATTCAGGAAAATTTATCAATTTTACTATGCTTAAAACTTGACTTTTGCTTGCCGATGCGGTACAATAGCAACGCTGTTTGAAAGAATATGCGGTCGTGGCGGAATTGGCAGACGCGCAAGACTAAGGATCTTGTGGGATGACCGTGCAGGTTCAACTCCTGTCGACCGCACCAAGTCAGTATAATCCGAACCAAATACTCGTAACGAGTGAATGGTTCGGATTTACTTTTTATCTATGAGCATAGTTTCGGGCTTGATTTATGCGGAGTTTTATGCTATAATATTAGAACGATAAACAGGAATTTAGCGGAGGAATATTATGTTTGAATACAAAGTGGAAATTTATAAAGTCAAAGAATTGGAAAAAGAATTAAATTCATTGGCTAAACAAGGCTGGCGGGTTATTGCTGTTACGCCGAATTTAGCTATGGGTTACGGAGTTATAGTTACCTATGAAAGGCAAGTAAAATAAATTTCAATTTAGCCGCACGGACAACGGGCATCTATACCATAGGTATAGCACACTATACTTATTGCGCTACGCTCCATAAGTTCCGTGTGCCCTGCGGGGCTGTT
>CANQMX010000012.1 GCA_947625095.1 uncultured Clostridia bacterium
TCGCTTCTTTTTCAAGAATTTCTTTGCCTTCGTACTCTCTACTTCGTACTATTGCTATGCAGTTGTCAATCTGCGGATCTCCCCGGCGACAGCCGAGGTTGTGCTCTTTCGTATAAAAAAGCACGCTGTCCTCACGGCAGCCTAATTATGATATCATTTCAAAATGCTTTCGTCAAGCAATTTTCACAGAATTTTTTGACTTTTTTGCGGAAAAAGCGGGAATTTTTGGCACACACAACATATCAACAAAACGCATCAAAACACCACAAGATATGGGCGCTTAAAGGCTGTTCAAAAAGGCGTTCAGCAAATTTTTTTGTTCGGGCGTCAGATATGCCACCCTCTCTTTCATCTCTTTTTCCTCGGTAAAAAACTCCGCGAGCGTAATTCCAAGCCCCCAGCAGATGTGGCCGAGATATTCCACGGTCGGGCACTTTAAGCCCTCTTCGATCTGATAGATATATGTGGGCGAGACACCCGCCGCCGTCGCGAGCCCATTCTTCGTCAAATTCCTCTTTTCCCGAAAATATTTTACGCGCCTTCCCACCTCTTTCGCGTCCATATCATTCCCCCGAAATTTTACTATCGTATTTATTTTACCGCGCGAAACATGCCGATATTTTAACTATCGTGTTGACAAATGTAAACTATCGCGATATAATGTTTCTACTTTTGTGTTGCTGGGAGAAATTTGTGAAAAAGATCCTCATTTTAACGGCCACGGCGGGCAATGCGCACAACGCCTGCGCGGAAGCGGTGCGCCAACGGCTGAGCGCTGAGGGCGCGCAGACAGAAGTCGTCGATATGTTCCAAAGTTTTTCGCCCCGATATGCCCGCCTTGTCGACCGCGGATACAGTTTTGCCGTAGAGCGGTTGCGCCCGCTCTATGATCTGTTTTATGAGCACTACCGCAAGAACGACCCTTCCAAGCGCTATTCCAACTCGACGCGGCGCACCTGCCTTTCTGCGGTGGAAGGCCTCATGGCGAAACTGCTCGAATACAAGCCCGACGCCGTCTTTTGCACGCACTACGGTTGCGCCATCGCCCTCTGCTACTTAAAACTTGCTTTCCCGCTGCCCTGCAAAATTTATTCCGTCTGCCTCGACTACACCCTCTCCCCGTTCTGGGAGTCCGCGATCGGCGTGGACGCATTTTTTATTTCGCACGAGAGCCTGTCCGAAGCGTGTATGGAAAGGGGATATCGGCAAGAACAGTTGCTGCCCGTCGGCATCCCCGTTCGCCCCGCGCCGCCGTCCGCGGAAACGTCCCGAAGCGACCTCTTCACCGTTCTCGTCCTGTTCGGGGGCGGAAATTGGAACGGCATTTATAAATTGTACCGCATGACGCTCCATGCCCTGCGCGGGAGGAGCGCGCGCGTTATCGTCGTCAACGGAAAGAACAAAAAGAGTTTCAAAAAAACGGCGCGCCGCAAGCACGCCGATGAGATCGCCGTTGAAAACGTGGGGTTTACGCAGGAACTTCCGCGCTATTTTTCCGAGGCGGACGTCGTCATCAACAAGTGCGGAGGCGCAAACGCCGCCGAGATGTTGAACGCAGCCGTCCCCATGCTCATCTACGAAAAGATCCCCGCGCAGGAGAAGCGCAATCTCGCCTTTTTGAAGGCGCACGGGGCGGCTCTCTCCTTCAAAAACGCGGCGACGCTGAAACGCGCCCTCCATGTGTTGTTGGATCGCCCCTCCGAGCGGATGAAACTTTCGCAAAGTGCAAAAAATCTCGCAAAGAACGGATTGGAGAGCATTGTGACCACCCTCTTTAACAATCCCGCGGCGGATTGGGAACAATGCAAGTCCTCAAATATCCGCCTCAACGAGGTCAAAAAGACGTGCAAACGCGCGTTGAAAGCGGCGGCAAAGCAGGAAAAACTCAACAAAAAGTATCCCTTCCTCAAAGAGGAACGCTTGGAGTGGTATCTTTAACGCCTCGCCGCGCAAGTCGCCGCGTAAGTCGCCGCGCATGGTAGCGTTCTCCTCCGAGGCAAAGAAAAAACGGCGGTCATTCCGCCGTTTTGCGTGTTGCGTTCAGCCGCAGCCCGAACATTCCGAGCACTTTCCCGAGCAATGTTTGGGCGGCTTGCCCGTCGCCGAATACATACAGCCCGACCAGCTCCTTTGCGCCTCCGTGCCGCACGCGGGGCACTTCACCGCCTCCTCGTGGCTCTTCACGAGTTCCTCAAATTCCTTCCCGCACGCGGGGCACTTGTATTGCAGAATGGGCATCTTTCACCTCTTCCCCATTATACACCGCCCGCGCGCCGATTGCAAGTATTTTTTCAGATGATACACTTCCCATCGGTGAAGGAGTTGACGAGTTCCTCCACGCGCGCGCCCTTCCTGTGAAAGCAGGCCACCATGTCCGCGGGGGAGGCGATAGCGCCGCGGTATCGCGCGCAGTAATCGGAGAGCGCGGCAAAAAATCGTTTGTCCCCCGCCACCGTGCGCAGGTTGTCAAACAGGATGACCCCCTTGTCGTAGGCCAGATTGCGGTACTCGTATTCCCCCGTAAATTCCGTGAGCGGCTTGGACATCCTCGTATCTGCCGCCCCGCTCACCTGCGCGTGAATGGAGTAAAAGGCACGGTACGAAAGCTCCGATGAGGCCACCATGTCCGCGTATGACACCCCATATTCGGGGTGTTCGTCCAAAAAGAGCGCCGCCGAAAATTCCGCAAGCCCCTCGTCCTGCCACGCCTCGTTGTATTGGTCGCTCCCCACCATGGCGTACCACCATTGGTGCGCCGTCTCGTGCGCGACGACGAGGGGGATATCCCCCTCCCGCAGATCCCGCGCGATCATGGAGAGCATGGGGTATTCCATTCCGCCGTATGGAAAGTCCGTCTGCACGACGACGTACTGCGGATATTCGTATTCCCCGAACGTCTCCGCGAAGTAGCAGAGGCTATCCTTCGCCGCGGCGAGGGTGCGCGCGGGGTCGGCGTCGTCGAGGTAGTAATAGGTGACGGGCACGTCCCCCGCCTCCGCGGAAACGCTCTCGAACGCCGTCCCGAGCACAAAGGCGACGTCGCGCACGTTCTGCGCGCGGAGGGAATACACGGCTTTTCCGCCGCTCTCCTCCCTCTCCGCCGCCCCGCACACGGTGTATTCCGCGGGCACGGTCAGGGTCACGTCGTAGTCGGCGCACGCCGTCACAAAGGGGTCGCCGTAGGGCGCATACACGCGGTCGCAAAAGCCCTCCCGCCCATACGTTTCGAGCACGGGATAGAAGTTGGCGAGGTTGACGGTCTCCCTGCCCACCCCGAGGCGGTGTGAAATTTCGGCGAGGGTCACCTCAAACGTAAAGGTCAACTTCGCCGTCTCGTCGGGGTAGAGCGGCTCTTCGAGCGCGACGGAGAGCACGTTTTCATCCTCGCCGCACACCGCGTAGCCCGCCGCCCCGCCCACGGCGGAAAAGGTGATGCCGCCGTAACTTTGGCCGTTGTAGTAGGCCGCGGGCGCGTAGAGTTCGGAGACGGGCGCATACTTCGCCCCCTCGCGGTAGGCGTTGGGCGCAAGGAAAAAGCGCACTTCCTCCCACGCATTGTCCGAACCGTTCACAATGTTCGCCTCCATCTCGGCGCAAAGTTTTCTCTCCTCGGGGAAATATTCCGCGCGGATGGAGTAAAAAGTCCGCTCCCCGCTGCCGCCGCCCCCGCAGGCCGCAAGCGCAAGCATGGGGGAAAGAAGAACGCCGCACATCGTAACGCTTAAAATTTTTCGCATAAAAAACCTCCGCCGAACCCGACGGAGTATTGTATGCGCTTGTCCCCCTCGCGTATGCGGGGGGAAATAAACAGCCCGCCGTGAGGCGGGCGCGTCTTTTATTCCTGTCCTTCCTGTGCGGGCGTCGTCTCCGCCGTCTCCGCGTTTCCCTCTTCGGGCGCGGCCGGCGCTTCCGAAGCCTCTTCCGCCTTTTCTGCGGCAGGCGCGGGTGCGGGCGCCTTCCCCTCCGCTCTCGCTTTTTCGGCGGCAAGAAGTTCGGCAAGCAGCCTGTGCACCGACTTTATCTTCCCCTGGTACAAATTCCCCGTGAGGTCGACGGCATACAGGCGGAGCGTCTTCAACACCTTGCCCTTTTCCCCGTCGATGAGCAGCCCCATGAGTTCCTCCTCGGTGAGGGAGAAGCGGAGCGAACTGCGCTGTTCGATGACGACGCGCGATTCGGGCGTCAGGTTGTTCTTTTGCTTATAGAGGGCAGTCAGGTTGAAGGAGACCCTGCCGTTCTTGATGCCGATCTCGTTCAGGGCGACCTCGTTGAGGGAGCGGTTGCCGATGGTACATTCCGCGCACCGTTTGCGCGTCGCCGCGTCCGCCGCATAAAAGCCCAAAAAGTTCAGCCGCTGCACCGCTATTTTGTTGCGGAGCACGAGGAGCATTGAGAGCACCACCGCGATCAGCACCACGATGATGACGGAAGAAATCACCACGATGAGTCCCACGCCGTCATTCAACCATTCCATATCCATTCCTCCCGATTATTTTGTCACCTCTATTATACACGCCCTGCGCCCAAAATCAATCTTGTTTCAAAAAAAATCGGCGCATCCGCGCCGATTTTTTTACTTTTCGTCGAACACCACATCGATGTAGTCGAGGGGGTTCACATTCTTGCCGCTCTTCACCATTTCAAGGTGCAGGTGGGTGCCCTCCGCCTTCTCGATGCCGTACGCCGCCGCCACCGTGCCGAGTTTCGTCCCCTGCTTCACGGTATCGCCCACGCGGATCTTGCTGTCGATCTCGATGAAGCGGTACACGGTCTGCAAGTTGTCGCCGTGGTCGATCACGATATAGTTCCCCGTCTCGGGTCGCTCGTAGATGGTTTTGACAACGCCGTCGCTCATGGCGCACACGGCCGTGCCCTCTTCGGCGGCAAAGTCGATGGCGTTGTGGCGATAGTACCAGCGGAGCACCTTGTTGCCGTAGATGAAGGCATACTCCGTCGAAGCGGGGGCTTCCACGGGCGCGATGAAACGCACAGGCTCGCCTGTCGAGGGCGTATCGGGCACGTCGGGGTCGACGGGCGGCACGCCGCCGGGCTCGTCCGGATCATCCGGCTCGGTGTAGGGCGGAACGTCCAAGGTCGGCTCGGTGTCCCCCGCCGCAAAGTACACGGTCAGCACCGTAGCGGCGACGAGCAGTAGCACGCTCACGGCGAGGACAAGGTAGTAAATCAATTTCTTTCTGCTTTTGGTCTTTTCTTCCTTCATTCAAGTATCCTCCCGGAAAGAATTATGTACGCCTTTTGTTGCCCTTCCGCATTTGTTTTATACATCTTGTTGCACAACTTTTGTCCCTCTTGTCCCGCGCCTCGTTTGTCTCGCAAGGCCTACCCTCCTTGGGAGGTCGCAGAACGCACTTCGTCGGCGCACGCCCTTTGTTTGCGCCTTTCTTGCGAAAGGCTTGTTTTAAGGGCGGCGCCTCCTCCCCTCGTTTCCCAAAAAATCTTTGCTATGCAAATCTTTTTTGGGATCCCTTTTTCCAGCCCTGCGGGCTGTGCGAAGCGTTCTGCGGTGTCCCGCCCGCACTATTCGTTTACTAAGGGCGGCACGAGCGCGTAGCGCGAAGTAGTGAGCGCATCGGAAGGCGCGAACGGTGACCGTCCCGCCCGCACCATTTTTGACCAAGGGCGGCACACCCCACGCGCACTATTGCCGACTAAGCGTGGCACGAGCCGTAGGCGAAGTAGCGGCACAGCCGCGCAGTAGGGCGGGATTCCACCCGCCCGAGACGGCTTCGCCGCAGGCAATGGTGGGGAGGCACTCCTCATACCGCCGCGTCCTCCCTCATTCCGAGCCGCGCGCCCGTCGCATCATGTGCGGCGGGCGCGCGGCGAGAGAATCTTTCTCCGAAGAACCCGCCCCCGCGTTATTACGCGTCATTCTGAACCCCCGCAGGGGGTGAAGAATCCCCCGAACGCAGTCCACCCTATCCCCCCACCCATCCACACAGGGGTGCGGTCTCCTCATACCGAACCCGCGCAGCGGGTGAGTGTATCTTGCCCCCTCCTTGTAGAGGGATAAAGGGGGGTGGGCTGTCCCCACCCCCCCCCCGAGCGGGGTGGGGACGCAGGGGGCGGGGCGCCCCACTTTCTCCGCCCGCCAAAACGCCCGCCTCAATACCCGCCGAAGATGAGCGGCGTCCCCACTGCGGTCTCCTCCGCACCGAGAGCGATGTGCAGATTGACGAGATACCCCTCTATCATCACGCCGCCGCCCAAATCGGGAGAGTACAGATAATAATTTTTCACGCCGCCCGTCTCCTCCTCAAACAGAAGTCGGGCGTGGAAGCGCGCCTTGATCTCCTCGTACCTGTCCCCCGCATACCGCGCGCTCTCGCCCGTCACGCCGCCCGCAAGTTTTGTGAAAAGCGGCTCGTCCGTGCGCTTCATGAGGCAGGAGGAGGAATCCCCGTAATACACTTCATACCCGCCGCCCTCGGGGAACACGGGCGCGTGCAGCACAAGGAGGAGAAACACCGCGCAGGCGAGGCAGGCGAGCGTCACGGCCGCGGCCTTCATTCCACAAAAAAATCGGTGCATAAAAAAATCCTCCCGCAAGTACGGAAGGATTGTTGACCGCGCCGTCAAAATTTATACGGCCTCACTTTTCCCAGGAGAGCGTCTCGCCGCCGAGGATGTGGATGTGCAGATGCTTTACGCTCTGCCCCGCGCTCTCGCCTTGGTTGATGACGAGCCTGTACCCGTCCGCAAGCCCCAGCGTCGGCGCAAGCGCGGCAATTTTTTTGAGGACGCGCCCAAGGAACGCCGCCCGCCCATCGTCCAATTCGGAAAGGTACGCAAAGTGCTCCTTCGGCACGCACAGCAGGTGAATTTTCGCAAGGGGAGCAATGTCCTTGAAGATGACGATCTCCCCGTCCTCATACACCTTTGCGGAGGGAATTTCTCCCGCGATAATCTTACAAAAGATGCAGTTTTCCATTATTTTATCTCCTTTATGATCTCGGCATAAGCGCCGTCATGGTACGGTTTCAGCGGCCGAACCTCGTACATGCCCCCCTCGTTTGCGCTCTCGGCGTACACGCGAATATAATTTTCGGTGTACCCGCCGTCCTCCTCGAAGAGGGCGGTAAGCCTTCTGCCCAAAAAGCGGCGGATGTAATTTTGTTCGGCATTTTTGCCCGCGGCGAGGAGCCGCGCCGTGCGCTCCTTTTTGACTTCTGCGGGCAGGTCGCAAAGTTTCGCCGCCGCCGTCCCCTCGCGCGCGGAGAAGGGAAAGGCGTGCACCCGCGCAAATCCCGCCTCCCCGATGATCGAGAGCGACTGCAAAAAATCCTCCTCCGTCTCGGTGGGGAAGCCCGCGATGATGTCCGTCGTGATGGCGGCGTCGGGGAAATATTCGTAAATTTTTCCGCACGCCGCAAGGTATTGTTCCCGCGTGTAGTGCCTGTTCATGGCGCGGAGCACTGCGGTCGACCCGCTCTGCAAAGAGAGGTGGAAGTGCGGGCACACATTCCCCGCCGCCTTCGCCTTCTCCAAAAATTCCTCGGTCACGACGCCCTCTTCGAGCGACCCCAAGCGGATGCGCGCGGGCACGTCCTTGAGCGCCACGAGCAAGTCGCCCAAATCCATATCCCCGTCGCGGTAGGAGGAAATGTCGATGCCCGTCAGCACCACCTCCTTCGCCCCGCACGCCATGGCCTCGGAGAGGATGCTCTCCGCGCTGCGCGAGCGCGTCCTGCCTCGCAAATACGGAATGAGGCAGTACGAGCAAAAGTTGTTGCACCCGTCCTCGATGCGCAAAAAGGCGCGCGTCTTGTTGCGCTTGGGCGCGGGCAGTTCGCAGAACGCGGTCTCCGTCTCATGGAAGATCCCCCGCCCGTCGAGCAGTTCCAGGATCTTGTCCTTTCGCATCGCGCCCGCGACGACGGTCACCCCCTCGCGCCCCGCAAACGCCTCCGCGCTGTGCTCCGAGGCGCACCCGCACACCACAATGGGGGCAAGGGGGTTGAACCTACGCATCCGCGTCACCGCCTGGCGGGACTTGCGCTCCGCCTCCTTGGTCACCGCGCAAGTGTTGAGGAGGTAGAGGTCTG
This sequence comes from uncultured Clostridia bacterium, assembly GCA_947625095.1. Lineage (GTDB taxonomy): Bacteria > Bacillota > Clostridia > Christensenellales > Borkfalkiaceae > Gallimonas. Next base: position 8,067 of record CANQMX010000012.1, read on the forward strand.
CCTCCCCGAGCACGTCGGTCACCTCATAGCCGCGCTCCTCCAGCCCGCGCATGAGGGAGGCGCTCTCCACCTCGTTCATCTTGCACCCGAGGGTGAACACGCACGCCTTCATTTGAGTTCCCCCGCCCTGTCCATGACGACGGCGACGAGGGCGATGGCGGCAGTCTCCGCGCGCAGGATGCGCTTTCCGAGGCAGATCCCCGTATAGCCCATCTCCTTCGCGCGCGCCCATTCCTCCTCGGCAAAGCCGCCCTCGCTGCCCACCACGAGGCAGTAGGAAGCGCCGCCCACCGCAATTTCCCCCTCGCTTTTCTCCAAAAATTCGCACGCAAACAGCCTGTTTTCGTACTTTAAGCCCGCGGTCAACGCCTCTTCCAGACTGCCGAAATACACCACTTCGGGCGCGCGGGCGCGCATACACTGCTTGGCGGCCTCGCGGGAGACGCGGTTTAGCCTCGCCAATTTATTTTCGTTCATGTACGCCGCGCAGTAGCGGGAGGAGAACACCCCCACCCTGTTCACGCCGAGTTCCACGGCCTTCTGCACGGCAAGTTCGGTCTTGTCGCCCTTGAGCGCGCCGAGGAGGAGCAACACGTCGGCGCGCGGCTCTCTCGAAGATGGCGTGCTCCCCACAACGTGCAAAATGAGGGCGCTTCTCTCCACCCGCGCCACAATGGCGGCGTACTCCACCCCGCTCCCGTCGAGCAGGGTCACCTCGTCCCCCACCGTAAGCCGCAACACGTTCTTGGCGTGGTTATATTCGTCGCCCGTCAGCGCGACTTCCTCCGCCACCTTCTCTACAAAAAACCTGTTCCGCGCCATCTCACTTTCCCTCGAGCACGAGGGCGCACCACTCGCCCCGCCTCTCTTCGCGTATGGGGGCAAGCCCCGCGCGCGCAAACGCCGCCTTGACTTTTTCCATGCGGTCGGGCAGAATTCCCGATAGAATGACTTTCCCGCCCGCGTTGAGATGGGCATACGCCGCAGGCGCAAGCCCCACCAAAATTTCCGCCGTGATGTTGGCGAGGATGAGGTCGGCGCACATCTTTGTGTCGTCCACGAGGTTGCTCTCTTCGACCGCGATCCTGTCCGCAACGCCGTTTTTTATGGCGTTGTGCCTGCTGCTCGCCACGGCGACGGGGTCGATGTCGGTGAGGTAGCACTTCTTTGCGCCGAGTTTTGCCGCCGCAATGCCCAAAATGCCGCTCCCGCAGCCGACGTCCAACACGACGTCCCCCGCGCGGAGGTACTGCTGCATGAGTTCGACGCACATCGCGGTCGTCTCGTGCTCGCCCGTGCCGAACGCCATGTTGCTGTCGAGGAGCACCACCTCCTCGCCCGCCTTCTTCTCATAGGCTATCCACTCGGGCACGACGACGATGCGCCCGAGGTGTATGGGGCGGAAGTGTTTTTTCCACACGTCTATCCAGTCGTCGCCGTCGATCTCGCGCTTGGTCTCCTCGAGCGTGCCGAAGTCCAACTCTCCCGCCGCCCTCTCGCGGCAGGCGTAAATTTCCCGCATGATTTGGGGAATTTCCCCCGCCCGTTCGGGGAGGAGAAAGGCCTTCACGAGGACGTCTCCCCCGCGTTGTTGCAGGCTCTCGTCGAGGTAGTCCCAAAACACGCCGTTTTTTCCCGATTGCAGGGCGACGACGTCGGCGAGGTCGGAGACGGCGACGCCTCCCTCGGTATAATTCCACAGGACGTCGGCGACGACTTCGCTCGCCTCGCTCGTCGTATGCACCGTAAGTTCCAGATATTTCATACGCCCATTATATCCCGCCCCACCCCAAAAGTCAACAAAATCCCATCTCTTCCCCACTTGCTTCCCCCTCTTGGGGGAAGTGGCGCGAAGCGCCGAAATGGATTTTCGCCCGCCCCTCCTCATATCGAATTGTTGCCCGCATCCTTCCACCCCGACCAAGGCCTCCCCTCCTTAGGAGGTCGCGGAACGCACCATGAGCATCAGCCCTGCGGGCTGTGCGAAGCGTTCCGCGGTGAGTGAGTGCATCGGAAGGCGCGAACGGTGACCGAGGGCGGGATTCCACCCGCCCGAGACGGCTCCGCCGTAGGCGGTGGTGGGGAGGTGCTCCTCCTCCCTCCCCCTCATACCGAGTTTGCGCCCCGCGGCACAGCCGCGGGGCGCAAACGAGCGTATCTTCCCATATCCCCCGCCCCGTAAAACGGGGAGGGGGATATGGGGGGAGGGGGTAAGGCCTGCCCCCTTTGAAAGGGGCGGAAGCCGCAACGCCGCGAAGTAGCGCATCTTCCCTCCTCTCGCCCTTCCGCCCCTACAAGGCCTACCCTCCTTCGGAGGGGAGGCTCTGCCGTAGGCGGTGGTGGGGAGGCACTTCTCATTCCACCTCATATACTTATCCCGCCCCCCTCATACACTCATTGCCGCTCCCCTCCACATACCGAACATACGCCCCGTCCTCTCCCCTCATACCGAGTTTGAGCGGCGCGCGGCAACTGCCGCGCGCCGCTCAAACGAGTGTATCTTCCCACAAACGCAGTCTATTTCCCCCCTCAATATAACCTGCGCCCCGCCTCATACCGAACCTGCCCCTGCGCTTTCCTACCCCCTCATACCGCATTGCCGCCCGCGCCAAAGGCGCGGGCGGCAATGCGTGTATCTTTCCTCAGACGCACAGCAGGCGGATAACTATTCCGCCCGTGCATATCGTCCTATTTTTTCAACCCCAAGATCTCGTCGGAGGAAACGTCGAGGATCTCGCAGAGGTTGGCGAATGTCTCGATCGACGGAAACTTATCGAGCCGCATATACTTGCTCACGGTGGAGGCGTTTACGCCGAGTTTTTCCGCGATCTCCTTCTGCGAAAGCCCGCTCCGTTTGATTTCCTCGCGCAACCGATTTTGAATTTCCGATAACTTTATCATATCACTAATATTGCACATTGTGCAATATTTTACTTGACAAAGGCACACCGTGCCTTTATGATAGAGGATATGAAAGGATTTTTTCGTTTCGGCATCAATTATAAAATCAACCGACTTATCACATTTTTCAACTGCGCTCTTTTTCCCACTCGGGGCTTGCCGCTTGTATTGGTTGAAAATTTCGTTACCGCGCCCATTCTGCATTTCGATCGGGCGACGGGAAAGGCAGTCTATGCCTTAATTCGACTGTTGTTGCGGGAAAAAACCGAACTTTCCCCGTGCGTTCTTCTCTATGAATATTTTGACGACCGTCCCTATGCGACCTACTGCGATATGATGGAAAAACTCGGCTATATCCTGCTTGAAGTGAAGCCAAAGCGAAAGTCTGTATTATATTTATTCGGGAAGTGCGTACCCAAAAAAGAGATTTACGCCTACGCGACCACCGAAAAGGCACTGCGCGAACAATACGGATATTAAAAAATCTATAATAACTTGCGCCCCGTCTGCCAAAGCAGACGGGGCGCAAAAAATTTCCCCAATTTACTTCTTATACGCCTCTTTCCCGTACAGCGCGGAGAGGTTATCCGCATAGCGTTTTGCCTTATTGTACTGTTTCAAATCAAACGTGCCGCGCGCATTTTCCAGCGCCGCGCGCTGTTCGCGGGTGAGTTTTTCGGGCACTTCCACAAAGACGCGCAAATACAAATTCCCTGTGCCGTTCCTCGTTTTAATGCCCTTGCCGCGCACGGTAAACGTCGTGCCCGACTGCGTCCCCTCGGGGATATTGTAGTCGAACGCGTCGTCGAGGTCGGGCACTTTCACCGTTCCGCCGAGGGTCGCCGTCAAAAATGGCACGGGCAGATCGACGTACAAGTCGTAATTTTTGCGCTCAAAGATCTTATGCGGTTCGACGCGGAACACCACGATGAGGTCACCCGCCTCGCCGCCCTCGGTGCTTGCCTGGCCGTAGCCGCGCTTGCGGATGTACGAATTGGTGTCCGCGCCCGCGGGGATATTCAGCGTGATTTTGGTCTCGCGGCGGATGTAGCCCCTGCCCTTGCAGTCGGGGCACTTGTCGGTGATGATCTTCCCTCTGCCGCCGCAGTCGGGGCACGCCCCCACGCGAATGGTCCTGCCGAACATCGTCTCCTGGGTAAAGCGCACCTGTCCCTTACCGCCGCACTTTTGGCAGGAGCGGAAGGCCGTCCCGTCCTTTGCGCCCGTGCCCTTGCAGGCGGGGCAGGGTTCGTTGCGGGAGTAGGAGATCTCCTTGGTGCACCCCTTGGCGGCGTCCATAAAGGAGAGCCGCATTTCAAGTTGAATGTCCTCGCCCGAGGTGTCGCGCTGCATGGATGCGCCGCCGCCGAAGCCCTGGAAGATAGAGCCGAAGATGTCCTCGAACCCTCCGAAGCCTCCGCCGCCGAAGCCACCCATGCCACCCATACCGCCCATGCCGGGGTGTTCCTGTTCGTAGTCGTAGGCGGCGCGCTTCTGCTTATCGGAGAGCACCTCGTTGGCCTCGTTGATCTCCTTGAACTTCTCGGCTGCGAGTTTATCGTTGGGGTGGAGGTCGGGGTGGTACTGTTTGACGAGTTTTTTATACGCCGCCTTGATCTCCTCCTCGGTGGCGTTTTTGCTCACGCCGAGGACTTCGTAATAATTTTTTTTGTCTGCCATAAGAACCCTTTTTCATCACGTCAAGAAGCCGCCCCTGCGGCTTCCGAACCTTGAATTATTGAATATAAACCGCAAAAACGCTATCGTTTTCGCCCTTTGCAACCCCCACTCCTCATATCGAGGCGTTGCCGCCCCGCGCGTCTGTTTTCAGCGTCATTCTGAACCCCCACAGGGGGTGAAGAATCCCGAAAAACGAAGTCCGTCTCGCAAGGCCTACCCTCCTCGGGAGGGGGGGTAGGGGGTGGGTCTCCTCATACCGAACCCGCCATCGCGGTGTCCCGCGCGCCATATAATTGTCATGTCGACCGAAGTGGAGACATCTCTACATTATCCCCTTCCCCGTTCGCGAGAAGCCTTCCTTGTGGCTTTCGGGAAAGGCGACCGTATGATATGTGGAGCCTTTCTCCGCAATGGGGGTGTCCCCTAGGAACGGGGGTGGGGTTCTCGCCCGCGCTGTAAGAATGTCATGTCGAGCGTAGCGTAGCGCAGTCGAGACATCTCTACCTTATGCCCCTCATACCGAGGCGTAGCCGCCCCGCGCGCACCACTTACATTCCAAGCGCGGCACGAGCCGTAGGCGAAGTAGGGCGACCCAATTTGCCGCACACTTGCGGCTTAATGTCTTTGAGAACGAACTATTCGCGGGCGAACCGTTGAGAGATGCACAAATTCAGTCCTCACGGAAAAATATTTTGCGCTTGCCGCGCCGCCGCAAGGCGACAAGGCGCGGGCGCAAAAGATTTTTCCGTGAACTTTTTATTGGTGGAATTCCTCGTCACCGCCCTGTGCGCCGCCGTTGTCAGAGCCTGCCCCCTGCGCGCCGGCCGCACCCTGCTGGTACAACTTCGCGATCACGGGCTGGATCTTCTTGGAAAGTTCCTCAAACGCCGCGTTGTACTTCTCCTCGTCGTCGGCTTCGAGGTCCTTCTTGGCCTCATCCACCGCCGCCTGCAACGTCTCTTTATCCTCGTCGGAGAGTTTCCCCTCGCTGTCCTTGATGGTCTGCTCGACGGAGAAGATAAGCCCGTCAAGTTTGTTGCGCGCCTCCACCTTTGCCTTACGCTTCTTGTCCTCTTCGGCGTACTGCTCTGCGTCCTTCACGGCCTTGTTGATCTCGTCCTCGGAGAGGTTGGTCGAGGAGGTAATGGTGATATCCGTCGACTTCCCCGTTCCCAGATCTTTGGCCTCGACGTGCACGATGCCGTTGGCGTCGACGTCGAAGGTGACTTCGATCTGCGGAATTCCGCGGGGGGCGGGCGCGATGCCCGTCAGCATAAATCTGCCCATCGTCTTGTTGTCGCGGCAGAATTCGCGCTCCCCTTGCAAAATATGAATCTCCACGCTCGTCTGGTTATCCGCGGCGGTCGAGAACACCTGCGACTTCTTGACGGGGATGGTCGTATTCCTGTCGATGAGGCGGGTGAACACGCCGCCGAGGGTCTCGATGCCGAGGGAGAGCGGCATGACGTCGAGGAGCAGCACGTCCTTCACTTCGCCCGTCAGAACGCCCCCTTGGATGGCAGCGCCGATGGCGACGCACTCATCGGGGTTGATGCCCTTGAAGGGTTCTTTGCCCGTAATGCTCTTGACCTTCTCGACGACGCAGGGAACGCGGGTCGAGCCGCCCACCAAAATGACTTTGTCGATGTCGTTGTAGGAAAGCCCCGCGTCCTTCATGGCAAGGCGCATGGGTTCGGCGGTCTTTTCCACGAGGTCGGCGATGAGGGCCTCAAACTTCTGCCGCGTGATCTCGAGTTCCAGATGCGCAGGGCCTGCGTCCGTCATGGAGATGAAGGGCAGGGAGACCGAGGTCGAAGTCATGCCCGAAAGTTCTATTTTGGCCTTTTCGGCGGCCTCTTTCAGGCGCTGCATCGCCATCTTGTCCTTGGAGAGGTCGACGCCGTGCGATTTTCTGAATTCGTCCACCATGTAGTCCATGAGGCGCTTGTCGAAGTCGTCGCCGCCGAGCATATTGTTTCCATTGGTGGCGAGCACCTCGAACACGCCGTCGGAGATCTCCAAAATGGAGACGTCGAACGTGCCGCCGCCGAGGTCGTAGATCATCACCTTGCTGTTCTCCTTCTCCTTGTCGAGGCCGTACGAAAGCGCCGCCGCCGTGGGTTCGTTGATGATGCGGAGCACATTCAGCCCCGCGATCTTGCCCGCGTCCTTGGTCGCTTGCCGCTGCGCGTCGGTGAAGTAGGCGGGGCAGGTAATGACGGCGTCCGTCACTTTGCCGCCGAGGTACGCCTCCGCGTCGGCCTTCAACTTGGAGAGGATCATGGCGGAGATCTCCTGCGGGGAGTACGCCTTTTCGTCGATCTTCACCTTGTAATCCGAGCCCATCTTGCGCTTTATCGAGATGACGGTCTTATCGGGGTTGGCGACGGCCTGGCGTTTTGCGACCTGGCCGACGACGCGCGAGCCGTCCTTCTGAAATGCGACGACGGAGGGGGTGGTTCTTGCGCCCTCCGCGTTTGCGATGACGACGGGTTCGCCGCCCTCCATCACCGCGACGCACGAATTGGTCGTGCCCAAATCGATACCGATAACTTTTGCCATAATATTTTTCTCCTTGATTATTTTCTATATTATTGTTGATTTTTTGTTGTCTTTTTTGTTTCTTTCCGCGATCGTATCCCCTTCTTCTTAAGGTCGGCTTCCTATCCCCTTCCCCTCAGGGGAGCCTTCCTTGAGGCTTTCGGGAAAGGCGACCATATGATATGTGGAGCCTTTCTCCGCAATGGGGGGGATAAGGGGGTGGGTGCTCCTCATACCGAACCCGCGTAGCGGGTGAGTGTATCTTATCCCCTTCCCCTCAGGGGAGGGGTGCTATCGTTTCGCCGAGCTACCGCACGGCGGCAACCGCACTACTTCCCTTGCTGTAAATTACGTGCCTTAGGCGGAATTCACTTCCGCCGTGGGCGACTCAATTTGCCGCATACTTGCGGCTTAATGTCTTTGAGAACGTCCTATTCGCGGGCGACCCGTTGAGAGATGCACAAATTCAGTCCTCGTAACTTTCTTTGCCCGCAGTATGCCGCCCGCAGGGCGCTATAACGGAAGAAAGTTACGAACTATTTTACTACCACCACCTGCGCAAACCGCAGCACCTTCCCATCGCGCTCATAGCCTTTCAGATACACCTCGCGCACCGTGCCGCTCGCCTCACCCTCGGCGGGGTCGACGGCCATAATGGCCTCGTGTTTTTCGGCGTCAAACGCCTCGCCCGCGGGGTCGATGACCTCAATGCGTTCCCCCTCCAGCAATTTGTTGAAGGCGTCCAGCACCATGGCAATGCCCTTTTTGGTCGCTTCATCCTTGCACGCCGCATAGGCGCGATCCAAATTATCTGCAATGGGGAAGAGTTTTACAACCACATCCGCCCTGCCGTCGTTGTATTTCTGTGCGCTCTCGCGGGCGGTGCGCTTGCGGTAGTTCTCGTACTCGGCGGAAACGGAATACCACTTCCGCTTGTAATCCTCCGCCTCCGCGCGCGCCGCATCCAGCGCTTTTTCAAGTTCCGCGCCCGCATTGTTCTCTTGGAGAACGTCGCCCCCCGCGGCCGCCTCCCGAGCGGCCTCCGCCTCCGCGGTCTGCACCTTTTCCTGCGCTATTTCCTGTGTTTTCTCTGTCTTTTCAGCCTGAGCCGCCTGTTTTGCGGCGGGTTTTTTCTTGTCCACAGCACTGCTCCGATTTTGTTTTCCACATTTAATATAAAGTGGAACGGCGCTTCATAAACGCAATTCGCCGAAAAAATCTCTCAAAACGCAAAAAATTTTTTTCTGCCTATTTACATTCTTTGGCTTTTGTATTAAAATAATAGAAAAAAGGCGGGAAAATTTATGGAAACAAGGGCGTTCGATCTCTTTGCGAAGGGGAACAACAAGGTGAGCGTGCGGGCGATCCCGGGGCACTTTGTCACGCAACATTCGCATCTTAACTATTGCATCGATATGACGCGCCTCAAAACGGAGGCGAGCGTCGCAAAGGGCGCGGCGCAGATCTTTGCGGAAAGTTACTCGGGGATCGTCGTAGATACCATCATCACCCTCGAGCACACCAAGATGATCGGGGCGTTTCTCGCGGAGACGCTCACATCGTCTGCGGGCATCAATATGCGGCAGGAGATCGCGGTCATCTCGCCCGAGTTCACGGCGGACGGAAAGATCATTTTGCGGGACAATCTCATTCCGTACGTCAAGGCGCGGCGCATTTTGGTGCTTGCGGCGACGGCGACGACGGGCATGACGGTGATGGACGCCATCCGCGGCCTGCGTTATTACGGCGGCGACCCTGTGGGGGTCGCGACGGTATTCGGGGGCAAGTTTGAGATCCCGGGCATCCCGGTATCGCGCATTGTGAGCGCGGAGGACTTGCCGAAGTACGGTTCATACTCTGCGGCGGAGTGTCCGATGTGCAAGCGTGGCGAGCGCATCGACGCCCTCGTCAACGCCTACGGTTACAGCAAAATTTAACCACAGCCCCCTCCTCGGAGGGGGTGTCTCTTTGAGACGGGGGTGGGCATCCCTTCTCATACACTCGCTCTCCGCGCCTTCCCCGCGGGGCGCTGTATTTTTTCACCCCCGTCCTTCTCTTTCCCATCCCTCCTCATACCGACGCCCCGTAGGGGCGGAGTGTATCTTCCCCCAAACGCAGTCAACACTTGCCCACCCCTCGGAGGGGTGGGTGTCACCGTAGGTGACGGAAGGGGTGTCCCCTATTCCAATCCCCCTTCCCCCCGCCCGTCTCTTTCCCATCTCTCCTCATACCGAGCCGTGCGCCGACGCCACAGCGTCGGCGCACGGCGAGTGTATCTTCCCCCAAACGCAGTCCGTCCACCCAAGGCCTACCCTCCTGCGGAGGGGAGGCTCCGCCGTAGGCGGTGGTGGGGAGGCTTTTCATACTATGAAAGTGCGCCCCGCGGCCTTGCCGCGGGGCGCTGTATTTTTCCCATCTCCCCACTCTTTCCCTCTCACTTGCCCACCCCTCCAGGGGTGGGTGTCACCGCAGGTGACGGAAGGGGTGTAATATTCCACCCTCCTAAAAGTCCCCGCCCGCCTCCTCTTTCTTATCCCCCTCCCCGCTTGCGGGGAGGGGGACGCAGGGGGAGGGGCAACACTTGCCCCGCACCTCCCCTCCTTCTTGCCTGCCCCCTTTCCAAGGGGGCGGGGTAGGGGTAGGGGTTGCCCTTATTCCTCATACCGACGCCCCGTAGGGGCGGAGTGTATCTTCCCCCAAACGCAGTCAACACTTGCCCACCCCTCGGAGGGGTGGGTGTCACCGTAGGTGACGGAAGGGGTGTCCCCTATTCCAATCCCCCTTCCCCCCGCCCGTCTCTTTCCCATCTCTCCTCATACCGAGCCGTGCGCCGACGCCACAGCGTCGGCGCACGGCGAGTGTATCTTCCCCCAAACGCAGTCCGTCCACCCAAGGCCTACCCTCCTGCGGAGGGGAGGCTCTGCCATAGGCGGTGGTGGGGAGGCTTCTCATACTATGAAAGTGCGCCCCGCGGCTTTCTTCCCCCCCCGCCCGCCTCCTCTTTCTTATCCCCCTCCCCGCTTGCGGGGAGGGGGACACAGGGGGAGGGGCAACACTTGCCCACGCTCCGCATATACCCTCTACCCCTCATACCGAGCCGCCGCAGGCGGCGAGTGTATCTTTTCTAAACGAAGTCCTTTCCCCACAAAAAATCGCCGCCCGCGCCCTTGGCGCGGGCGGCTTCCATGCCCCAAAAAATTTCCTGAATTTTTGTAAAAAAAACTGTCACCTATCCCCCGAAAATTGTTTTTCGTATGTTATTGTGGAAGTATGGAAAACCCCTCTCTCTCTTTCTCTTCACTATCCTACCCCTTACTTTCTCATTTGCCTGCCCGCGCTCCACGCATATCCCTATCCCTCATTCCGAGTCTTTGCGCCGACCGCGCACAGCGCGGTCGGCGCAAAGGCGAGAGAATCTTATACTCGCTTCCACTTCCGACAAAAGGGCAACCCCGCTCCGCACGGCCTCTGCCCCCTTCACGCCTGCCCACGCTCCGCATACCCCCTACTCCTCATACCGAACCCCTGTGTCGTCCGCGCATAGGGGAGAGTGTATCTTCCCTGCCCTATCCCAAACCGCCTATCAAAAAAAGCAATTTTTTGCGGAGATCCCCAACCGCGGAGAACAAAACCGGCGGCGGCGCAAAAAAATTTCTTTTTCCGCCCGCGCGCGCCGTTCCCCCCTACGGGGGGAACGGCGCGCGCGGGCGGAAAAAGAAAAATAAAAAATGTTGACATATAAAGGCCAAAACAAAAGGAGTGGGTGGTACGATAAAATTGCGACGGGCAAAGGAGGAACAAAATGACGGCAATGGAATTTGTAAATGCGCTGGAAAAGTACGGCGCGGACGTTCTTCTGATTGCGGCGGGCGTGTGTTTACTTACAGCCCTCCTCAAAAAGACGGTCTTAAAAAACTGCCCGAACAAAGTTTACACATTTTTACCCTTCCTCATCGGAATTTTGCTGTACGCCGCGTACCGCGCGGTTGCGACGTGGAGCGCGCTCCCCTTCACCGAGGAGATCGCGGCGACATTTGAGGGCGGGCTGAATTGCGGCGCGGCTGCCACGATCTACTACATCGTGTACGAGCAATTCATCCGCAAGGGAAAAAGTAAACTCTCGCTCTCGCCCATGCTGGGCGGAATTCTGCCCGACGAGAAGTGCGAGGAGGCTTCGGCGGAACTTTTGAAGGGCGCAAAGGAGCGCCCCCAAGAGGAACTGACCGTATTCGTGAAGGAGACCATCATCCGCTACGCGGGCGAAAATCTGACCGACACGGAACTTGAAGCGGCCGCCCAAGCCATTGCAACGCTGCTTGCGGCGTTGAAGGAGTAGACCGTCGCCCTCTTCCCGCCTCGGCGGGAAGAGGGTCTCGCCGCCGCATAAATTCCCATTCTTCCCCCATACTTTGGGTATGAAAAATATATCGGGCAAACTGAAAAGCGACTTGAAGGAACTGAAAAAATTGCTGCCCGCCGAGGACATTCTGACCTTTGAATTTTCCTCGGAGCGGGGGCTTGAATTCGCGCTCGTCTACGCCGACCCCATTTCGGACAAGGAACTTTTGGGCGAGCAGGTAATAAAGCCGCTCATCAAGTACGAGGGTGAAAAGAAGGCGAAGGACATCGGGGAAAAGTTGGCTTCGCCCGAACTGCGCACCGAAAAGAGTTTTGAAAAACTCACGGCGGAGATCTTGGCGGGCAATCCCGTGCTCCTCTGGGAGGGCGCGGATGAAGCCATCGTCGCGGGCACGAAAAAAGTTTTTGTGCGCGCCATTGCCGAGCCTTCCACCGACGTTGTGGTGAAGGGCCCGCGCGAGGGATTTATCGAGGATGTGAAGATCAACACCTCGCTCGTGCGGCGCAGATTCAAGACGGGCGAACTGAAAATGGACATGGTGGAGGTGGGGCGACGCTCCAAGACGGTGGTCGCCGTGTGCTACCTTGATGGCATTTCCAAGCCCGCCGCCGTGGAGGAAGTCAAGAAAAAACTCAACTCGATCGACATCGACTACGTTCCCGACAGTTCCTACCTCACCCACTTTCTCGCCTCCCGCCCCTTTTCCCTCGTAAAGCAGGTGGGCACGACGGAAAAGCCCGACATCTTCTGCGCGAAAATAGCCGAGGGGCGGGTGGGGCTTTTGGTGGACGGTTCGCCCATCGCGCTGACCGTGCCCTATCTTCTCATCGAGGATTTTCAATCGAGCGAGGACTACTTCGTGCCGCCGTACCGGGCGACCTTCACGCGGCTACTGCGGCTCTTCGCCCTCATCGTCGCCATCTACCTGCCCGCCTTTTACGTGGCGGCGCAACTCTTCAAACTGCAACTCTTCCCCGTGAAACTTCTCTTGACGATCGCGGGGAGCATCCGCGACATCCCCTTTTCGCCGTCGCTTGAAATGCTGCTCGTGCTGCTCGTATTGGAGGTTTTGAACGAGGCGAGCATCCGTATGCCCAAGTACGTCGGCATGGCGCTCTCCGTCGTCGGCGCGCTCGTCTTGGGCGAGACCGCCGTCTCCGCCGGCTTCGTCTCCACGCCCGCCATCATCATTATCGCCTTTTCGGGCATCGGGCTGTACGCAGTGCCCAACCTCATCGAGCAGACGAGCGTTCTGCGCCTCGTCATGCTGCTTGTGGCGGGGAGCGTGGGCACTTACGGCATTGTGCTGGTGACGGCCTTCGTCATCTTGTACCTTGTGACGACGGAGAACTTCGGCGCGCCCCTCGTTGCGCCCTTCTCCCCCTTTGTGGCGCACGACCTGCGCGACTCGCTGGTGAAGTACAACTTGGGGTCGCTGCCCACCCGCCCCGAGCTCTTGAAAAGCCCCAACAAAAGGAGGTTGAAATGAACAAAATTTCCGCACGGCAAATCTACTTTTTCCTCGCGTGCGTCGCGCCCGTGGGGAAACTCATTCTCCTGCCCGCGCAACTTGCGAATTTTTCCAAAAACGACCTGCTCTTCCCCCTGCTCGCGCACATTTTGTTGCAGGCGGCGGCGGTGTTCTGCGTGCTGCTTCTTTCCAAAAAGGGACAGACGCTGTACGATTTGATGGAAAACGCCTTTGGGAAGATCGCGGCGAAAATTCTTGCGGGCGTGTTTGCGCTCTTCCTCCTCTTCGCGGCGCTGCTGCCCATTTTGGAGCAAAAACTGTTTGTGCAAAACGTGTTCTACGACACCTTGCCCACCGTCGTCTCCTTTTCGCCCTACTTTTTGTTTGCGGCGTTTTTGTGCGCCAAGCCGCTGGGGGGCTTCGGCCGCACGTGGGACATTTTGGCGCCCCTCGCCATTGTGGGGCTGGCGGGCATCCTTTTGCTCTCCGCCCCGAGCGCGGACTTCGGCGCGCTTGCGCCTGCGGGCGCGGCGGGCGGCGCGGGATTTTTACAGGGGGCGCGGAGCGGCTTTGCGTGGTTCTATGACGCCGCCCTCCTCATCCCCATGCTCGGGCACATCGAGTACAGGGAGGGCATGGCGTGGAAGGGCGCGCTCTTCTACCTCTTGGGCGGGGCGTTCGTCCTCCTGTTCTTTGCCACCTTTTACGGCATCTTTCAGGAGACGGCGGTCAACCAACTGTTCGCCTTCTCCGCGACATCCAAATACTACGAGGGGGTGACGACGCTGGGGCGCATCGATTATGTGTTCATCTACGCCCTCGCCCTTGTGATGGCCTTCTACTGCGCCCTGCCCGTGCAGGGGAGCATCGAGTGCACCTTGCAGGCCTGCGGGCGGAAAAAATACCTGCCCACCGTGCTCGGCATTTTGTTGAGTGCCGTCCTCTTTGCCCTCTCGCTCATTTTAGACTACAAGTTCGCCGACGTGTTGCAGGCGATCTCCGGCACGGTGTTTTGGCTCTTCCCCGTGTTCTGCCTCGCCGTGCCCGCCCTCATGCTGCTCTTCCTCATCAAAGGAGGCCGCCGTGAGACTGCGTAAATTTTTGAAGACCATCCCCATGAAGTTGTACGTTCTGCTTGCCGCCGTCGTCGCGTTCGCCTTCTTCTCCAACGACTTCGGGCTGGTGGACATCCAAAAGACCGCCATCATCCTCGCTGCCGGCATCGACAAGACGGAGGCGGGGTACTCCCTGACCGCGCAGATCGCCGTACCCAAAGGCACAGACCGCACGACGGGGGGCACTTCGAGCGTGGAGATCGAGGCCGAGGGGCAGACCGTTTCCGACTGCATCTCCCTCATCTTCTCCAAGACGGGCTGGGTACCCAAACTCGTGTTCTGCGACCTCATCGTGCTCGGCGAGAGCGCGGTGAAGGAGGACGTCGTCGCCTCGCTCAACTACTTTTTACGCAACGACTATATGCCCGATTCCTGCCTGCTTGCCGTCTGCGAGGGGAAGGCGGGAGAACTCATCTCCTCCAAGAGCGCCATCGACGACGCCTCCTCCCTCGCCATCGAAAAACTCTTCTCCGACGCCGCCGTGCGCTCGGGCAAGGTGGTGACCAACACCTTGAAGGACTTTGCCATCGACTACTACGGCGTTTCCAAGAGTTCCTACCTCCCCTTCGTGCGCATGGCCGACCAAAAGGGCAGCCAAGGCGAGAGCGGCTCGGGCGGAGGTTCGGGCGGCGGCGCGGGCGGCTCGGGTTCATCGGGTTCATCGGGCGGCGGAGGTTCGGGTGGCTCGGAAAATTCCGAAAAAATTTACAGCGCGGAGGAGACCGCAATCTTCAAAGAGGGCGTGATGGTGGGGCTTCTCCCCCGCGAACAGACGCTTGCGTTCAGCCTGCTCAGCGGCAACGTGTTTACGGGCACGATCAATTCCGAGGAGAGCGGCAAGCCCGTGACCCTCACCGTGATCGAAAACAAGGGGAGCGTCTCCCTGAAGAACGACCCCGCGCCGAGGGCGGAACTTTCGCTGGAACTCACCGTGCGCCTCTGCTGCCGCGGGGCAACCGCCGCCATGGAGGACATCTCCTCCGACAAAGTGACGCCCGAGATCGTGGAAAATACCACCGCGCGGCTGAAAGGCTATATGCAGGACCTGTGGCAGACGACAAAGGACTGCGGCTGCGATATTTTTAAGTTGAACCGTATGCTGTACCGCTCCTCCCTCAAGGAGTACGCGCGCTGGAAGGACAACCTGCTGAATGTTGCCGAGGCCGGGTTTGAGGCGAAGGTCGTTTCGATGAAATGAGGGGAAAGTTGCCCCTCCCCCTGCGTCCCCCTCCCCGCGCCCAATGGCGCAGGGAGGGGGATTGGAGAGATTACGTTCCGCACGCAGGAGAGATCGCGTTCCGCACGAAAAAATATCTCACCCGCACGCAAAGAATATCTCCCGCGCAAAAAATTTCTCCCGCGCGCAAAAAACATCCCCCGCGCAACCGCACGGGGGCAAAATTTCGAGTATTCAGTTGTCGGGCAGATACTCCCTTTCTCCGTTTGCTCTGCCGCCTCACGGTTTTGCGCATCAACTGTTTTGGCGGTTTCACTTACGGGGGTAGGGGTCTCTCGACTTCACTCATCGTTCGGACTCACTGTCCGTGGCGGTTTCCCATCTTTTCCGCGCCTTTTTTCAAAGCCGAGTCTTCTCCGCCCCTATCATATCATGGTACACCGGTCTGTCCTCCTTCTACGTTTTCTTGCGTCCTTGGAGAATTACTCTCTTCATATCGTCGTACCCCCCGATATGAGATTTTTTGGGAGCTTGCGTCTTCCTTCACCCCGCTCCCCTGTGAACGCGAGCTTTCCCGCCCGCCTTTCAGTCTGTTGCCCTTATGATTTCAGGTACCTGATGTGCATTGGAGTGTACCTCCTTGCCGATGTTAATAGCCAACAATTTCTGTTAGTTATTTTCTCTTTCTGGCTTCATTATAGCATATATTTCCCGTCTGTCAATAGTTTTCGGAAAATTTTTCGGAAAAAATTTTTACCACTTGCGCACGCGCGCGCTCGCCATATGAAATGCCATACCGCCGCGCTCCATAGGAGCGCGGCGGTATGAGGGGGGACAATGCACGGGGCGGGGCGGTATGAGGAAAAAGGTTGCCCCTCCCCCTGTATCCCCCTCCCCGCGGCTTTGCCGCGGGGAGGGGGATAAGATACACTCCCTCGCTTCGCTCGGTCGGTATGAGGGGGACGGCGGGCGGCAACTCGTTATGAAGGGGGCTGGCATATGAGAGGAGCACCTCCCCACCACCGCCTGCGGCGGAGCCGTCTCGGGCGAGTAGAAACCCGCCCTCGGTCACCGTTCGCGCCTTCCGATGCGCTACTTCGTCGCTATGCTCCTCGTGCCACGCTTGGATTGTAAATAATGCGCGTGGGGCACTCACCGCGGAACGCCTCGCACAGCCCACAGGGCTGAAAAGAAGGGACTCCCAAAAAAGATTTGTGTAGCAAAGATTTTTTGGGAAGAGGAGGCGCCGCCCTTAAAACAAGCCTTTCGCAAGAAAGGCGCAAACAAAGGGCGTGCGCCGACGAGGTGCGTTCCGCGACCTCCGAAGGAGGGTAGGCCTTGGGTGGGCGGACTGCGTTTAGGGGAAGATACGCTCGCCTGCCGCCCGTCCGCTTTCGCGGACGGGCGGCAGGCTCGGTATGAGGAGTGGACTGCGTTAGGGGGATTCTTCGCTAACGCTCAGAATGACGCGGTAGCACGCTCGGTCGGTATGAGGAAAGCCAGCGGGACAACGAGATACACCCCTCCCGTCTCGCCGTGCGCGGCGAGACACCCACCCCTCCAAGGGGTGGGCAAGTCGGACTTCGTTGGGGGGAAGATACGCTCCGCCCCTGCGGGGCGTCGGTATGAGGGGATCATGGGGCGGAATAAGGGGGAAAGTTACAAAAAATTCCCCCTCGGGGAGGGGGAATTGTGAGAATCTCGATAAGAATGTCCGGCCGTGAAGTAAGAATA
Organism: uncultured Clostridia bacterium; assembly: GCA_947625095.1. Taxonomy (GTDB): domain Bacteria; phylum Bacillota; class Clostridia; order Christensenellales; family Borkfalkiaceae; genus Gallimonas. The sequence goes on from CANQMX010000012.1 coordinate 25,046, forward strand.
TCCAGCAGTGAAGGCGGAAGGTTCAGCCGTGAAATCGGAATGTCAGGCCGCGAAGTAAGAATATCCAGCCGTGAAGTTGAAAGGTTCAGCAGTGTAGTCAGAATGTCCAGCCGTGAAGCCAGAGGTAGATGACGAGCACCGCGGCCGTGAAACCCAAGAGCACCATCAGGAACGCGGGCAGGTACGCAAGATACCCCGCGCGCACCAGCGCGCGCTTTTCCTTGCGCGTCGGCTTATCCTCTTCCTTCACCTTGCCCGCCGTGGGATTGTACCACGGCATCCCCTCGACGTTCATTTCGGCGATCGTTCTGCCGTCGTCATCGGGCGGGAGCGGCTTTTTCTTTTTTTTGCCCAACATTTTTACTCCTGCGGGTACAGGTGGCACGCGCAGAGATGGCCGTTCCCGTAGTCGATGAACTTGGGCGCGACCTCCTTGCAGATATCCATGCAGTGCGAGCACCGCGTGTGGAACTTGCAGCCCTTGGGCGGATTGGCGGGGCTGGGAATATCCCCCTCCAATATGATGCGGTTGACACGGTAGTGCGGGTCGGGCACAGGCACTGCCGAGAGGAGCGCCAATGTGTACGGGTGCATCGGGCTGTTGAAGATGGCGTTCTTCGACCCCATCTCCACAAAGTTGCCGAGATACATCACCCCGACGCGATCCGAGATGTGCTTGACGACGGAGAGATCGTGCGAGATGAACATATAGGTGAGCTGCATATCGTCCTGCAACTCCTTGAGGAGGTTGACGATCTGCGCCTGAATGGAGACATCGAGCGCCGAGACGGGTTCATCGCACACGACGAACTTGGGCTTTAACGCGAGGGCGCGCGCGATGCAGATGCGCTGGCGCTGGCCGCCCGAAAATTCGTGCGGGTAGCGGTCGAAATAGAAATCTTGCAGGCCGCACTTGCGCATGACCGAGATGATGTAGTCGCGATAGTCGCTCTTGGACACGATGCCGTGCACCTTGACCGCCTCGCCGATGATCTCGCCCACGGGAAGCCGCGGCGGGAGACTGCTGTATGGGTCTTGAAAGACGATCTGCATCTGCGGACGGATCTTGCGCAGCTCCGCCGCCTTCATCTTGGTGATATCCTTCCCGTCGAACACGACGCTCCCCGCCGTGATATCGAGAAGGCGCAGAATACTCCTGCCCATCGTGCTCTTGCCGCAGCCCGATTCGCCGACAACGCCCAGCGTTTCGCCTTGCGCGATATTGAAACTCACGCCGTCGACCGCCTTGACGTACGTCTTGCGGTATTCCAATTTGTGCTTGGTCTTAAACGCCTCCTGCGGCGCTTCGCCTTCGCCCTCGGGCGCGGATTCTGCCGTTTCGGGCTGCGCTTCGGGCTGTGCCGCTTCCTCCCCTTCTCCCTCCGCTTGCTCTGCGGCGGGTTCGGCGGGCGCGACGGGCACTTTCTCCTTGACGAGCTTCCACTCCTTGCGGATGAGGAAGTACTTTTTGAGATCGCGCACTTCGAGGAGGTTGCTGTTTTCCTGCTGCGCCTCTGCGGCTGCGGTTGCCTGCACCTCTGTTGCCGCGGTTTGCTGCTCGACGCTCATTGCTCTTCCTCCTTTCCGCCCGCATAGTAGCACGCCACGCTGTGCGTGGGAGTGACCTGCACGAGAGGCGGATATTCTCCCTCACACTTTTTGCCGCAGCGTTCGCAGCGGTCTCTGAAATAGCAGTACTTGGGCATATCGATGGGATTGGGCACCTGCCCCTTGATACTGTAAAGCCAATCGCTATCCTTGTTGAGCACGGGCTTGCTCTTTTGCAGACCCACCGTGTAGGGGTGCATGGGGGAATCGAAGATGTCCTCGACCGTGCCCTTTTCGATGACGCGACCCGCATACATGACGACGACGTAGTCCGCCATGCCTGCAATGACCCCGAGATCGTGCGTGATGAGCATGATGCTGCCGTTGATCTTCTCCTTGATGCCCTTCAAGAGATCCAACACCTGCGCCTGAATGGTGACGTCGAGCGCCGTGGTTGGCTCATCCGCGATGATGAGTTTGGGGTTGCACGCGAGCGCCATTGCGATCATGACGCGCTGGCGCATCCCGCCCGAGAGTTCGTGCGGGTAACTCTTATAGACATTGTCCGCCATGGCGATGCCGACCAAATTCAGCATCTCGATGGAGCGCGCCTTGGCGAGCGCCTTGTCCGCGCCCGGGGTGTGCAGGAGCACGACCTCGTCGAGCTGGTTGCCGATGGTGAACAGCGGGTTGAGGCTCGTCATCGGCTCCTGGAAGATCATGGAGATCTCCTTTCCGCGGATCTTGCGCATATCGTTCGTCGGCATCTTGGCGATGTCGTACGTCTTGTCCTCCATCTCGAAGGCGGGAAAGCCGTTGCCGTCCTTCGCCTGCACGGGCACCATGACGGGGTTGCCCGCCTTATCGAGCACGGGACGACCCTTTTTATCCAACTTGGGCGCGGTCTTGACGACCTTTTCGCCATCCTTTTCCTCGTACTCCCAAATGGGAATGGGCTTGCCGTCCTCGCCGCGCTTATAGTCCTGCGTCTGGAAGCGGATGGAACCGTTTACGATCTGCCCCTGCGGCGCTTGCACGAGTTGCATGACGGAGAGCGATGTGACCGACTTTCCGCAGCCCGATTCGCCGACGACGCCGACGACCGAGCTCTTGGGGATCTCAAAACTGACGCCGTCCACCGACTTGGAGACGCCCGCATCGGTGAAAAAGTAGGTGCAGAGGTTTTCGATCTCCAAGATGTTGCCGGGGTCTTTCATCTCCGTGAGATATTCCGCTTCGGAGACGTGGCGCGCCTTCTTCTTTTCGTATTCGCGCGTCGTCTTGGCGTTTTCGCGCGCGATCTTGCGGGCTTCCTTGCCCGAGATGTAGTGGGGATCATCCTTGTGCGTGGCGTGCCTGTACCATGCCTTGACGCGCCCGAGCAAATTCTTCTTTTCTGCCATACCTTACCTCTTCATCTTGGGATCGAGCGCATCCCGAAGTCCGTCGCCGATGAAGTTGAACGCGAGAACGGCGAGAATGATCATGATGCCGGCGGGAAGCCAACATTCGACATAGTAGTTGAGAATTGCCGTGTTGCCGACGGCAGACTGCACCATCTGCCCCCACGAAGCAGCCTCCGGAGGCACGCCGAGGCCGATGAAACTGAGCGTTGCCTCGTATAGAATGATGCTGCCGAGGCCGAGCGTCATGGACACGATGAGCTGCGGCATGACGTTGGGAATGAGGTGGCGGAAGATCTTGCGCGACGGGCTGAACCCGAGCGCCTCCGTGGCCACCATGTACTCCTGCTCGCGTAGGAATAGGATCTGCCCGCGCACGAGACGCGCGACGCCCGTCCAACTCAATAGCGCGAGACACGCCATCATGATGTATATCCGCAAGTCCGCCGAGACTTCCGTACTTTCGAGGATCGCGCCTATGATGAGCAGGATGGGTAGCGACGGGATACAGTTCAGAATATCCACGATACGCATGATGACCATATCCACCCACTTGCCGAAATACCCCGCAAGACCGCCCAAGATGATGCCGATGATGGTATAGATGAGAACGACGAGGAAACTCAAGAGAATGGAGAGCCGCCCGCCGTACATGAGGCGCACGAAGATATCGCGGCCGTTTTGATCCGTGCCCAAAACGTGCAGGCGCGCGGCCTTGTCGCTCGTCGCCTTGCTGTACGTGAAGGGCGCGGCGTTGGAGTTGATATCCGACATGATGAGGCTATCGGTGTACACCGTGTACTTGTTGCCCGCTTCATCCTCCGCTTCCATGATGCGGTAGGAATACCTTACTTCCGTGCCCGTTCTATCGACCTCTTCCTCCTGCCAGCCCACAAAGACAGGCCCGAGGAAGGAGAAGAGAAGCAAAAAGACAAACATGATGAGACCCGCAACGCACAGACGCGAGCGGAAAAACCGCTTCATGACGAGACGGAAGGGCGAGATGATGCGCACACGGTCGGCGACGGATTCCACCGCCTCCGTTTGTTGCGCTTCGGGCTGCTGCGCCTCGGGCTGCTGCGCTTCGGGCGCGGAAACCGCTTGTTGCGCCTCGGTTGTGATCTTTTCTTCTTCTTGCATATGTGCGGTCTCCTCTATTTGCTGATTTTGATGCGCGGGTCGACGACCATGTACATGATATCCGAAAGGAGCGTGCCGAGCACCGTCAGAATTGCGATGAACATATTATACCCCATGATGAAGGGGATATCGCCCTGTTTTAGGGCGTTGTACGCGATCTGACCGATGCCGGGGAGCGCAAAGACCTGCTCCAAGATCATCATGCCGCCGAAGAGGCTCGGGATGATGCCCGCGATCATCGTGACGAGGGGCACCATGGTGTTGCGGAACACGTGCTTGTAGATGACGGTGCGCTCGGAGAGGCCCTTGGCGCGCGCCGTGCGGATGTAATCCTGGTTGAGAACTTCCAAGGTGTTCGTACGCGTGTGGCGCATGAGGCCGCCCACCGAGATGATGGTGATGGCGATCATGGGGAGCACAATGTGCCAAAGTTCGTTGCCGAACTTCGCCGCGCCCGTGAGATAGGGGTCTACGATGCCCTGCGAGGGGAACCAGCCCAAATCGTAGGAGAACACTTTAATGAGCAGGATGGCGATGAAGAACGACGGGAAGGAGATACCGATCATCGCAAAGACCGTGGTCGTATAGTCGATGGCGCCGTACTGCTTGGTCGCCGCCTTGATGCCGAGCGGGATGGCGATGACGAACTCCAAGACATACGCCGCAATGGCGATGCCGAAGGAGATCCACATATGCTCGGAGATGACGGTGGTGACGGGCTGGTTGTAGAGGAACGACGTGCCCAAATCGCCCGAGAGCGCCGCGATGAGCCACTTCCAATACCCGCGCAAAATGCCGACAAAGGAACTATCCTCCAAGCCGTAGAGCGTTTTGATGCGGTAGAGTTCCTCTTTGTTGATGGTGCCCTGCGTCATCTGCGAAAGAAATTTGTTCTCGACGTAGTCCATGGGGAGACACCGCACGAGGATGTACAGAATGATGGACACCGCGAACAAGATCAGAATGGAATATAAAATTCTTTTGATGATGTATTTAACCATGTTCCCTCAAAACGGCCTGTTCGCACCGCGCGAATTGCACGGTGCGAAGCCGAAGTACTGTGAAATAAATCAGGCGAAGTTGACTTCCCAAATGCGTGAGAGCGGGGACTGGAACGCCGTGGATTCGGCAAAGAGCGCGAGCGTCGCGTCGTCGAACAGTCCTCTCGGGTAGACGTAGAGCGCCTTTCTTTGATAGGTGGGAAGTTCAACGGCGAGTTCCATGACGAGGTCGAGCGCGCACTTCCCGCCGTCATCCGGCGTGCCCGAATACGCCTTGTAGCGCTCGGAGACGACGGTCGTCTGTCTGCCCTGTTCGATGCGAATTGCCAACTCTTCAAGGAGGTCTTTTTGCCTTCCCACTGTGCTGTTCGCATTGATATCGGCGTCCTCGATCCAAGGGAAGCCCCAAGCGAGGATACTCGTTGCCGACGAATCCTTGTGGTAGACCTGGTACATATCGGGGTCGGAGGAAGAACTCCACGCAGCCGCCCACACTTCGAGCCGTCCTGCGGCGAGTTTGGAGAGCGCGGTGGAATCGCGCGAGACCGTGACATCAAAGCCGATATCGTTCAAAATTTCCGCCGCTCTGACCATGCAACTGTAGGCGGGGTGATCTTCGCTGTCGCCCGCGATGGTGAAGGTGAATTTCAGCCGTTCGTTGTTCTTTACAAGGAAGCCGTTGGAATCGGGCTGATACCCTGCTCTTAGCGCATATTCCTTGGATTTTTCACCTGTCGCATCGAAGGGGTAGTATGCCGTGGCGTCTTCAGGATAATATTTTTCGAGCACCGTGGACATAGGTCGATAGATGGCGGTAGCGAGGTTATCGCTGCCGTAGTAGTCGATGCAGAGTTTGGTATTCATGGCGGACATAATTGCCTTGCGGATGTTGAGGTCCTGCACGTAACTTGCGTTGATGCCGATGTAGCCGTAGCCGAGATTCTCGGTGAGCGTGGAGGCGAGAATTTTTCTATCCTCTCCGGAGAGATTTTCGATCATCTCGTTGGTGGCGGAGGGAGAGGCAAAGTTGATATCGCCCGTCTTGACACTCTCGTAGAGAAGGGAGGTGTTGATGACCTTGTAGCAGAGTTTTTTGATCTTTGGCTCGCCGAGCATGAAGTTCTCATTGCTCTGCAAGTAGACGATGTTGTCGCTGAAAAATCTGCTCTTGCTGTTCTTCAACGCATTCAGATCGGTGGGCGGATTGCTATCCGCCGTGGAGGCGCGATAGGGACCTGCGCCGAGGGGCACCTGAATGACGCGGACGCTATCCATAAAGTCGCTGTCGCCGAATTCCACGCCGAAGTACTCCTTATCCTTTTCGAGGCTGAATTTGCTCGCCGTGGAGGAATAATAGTGCATGGGCGCGACCGTAAAGCCGAAGTTCTGGATGGCCTTGGGATCTTCGCCATTGATACGAATGTGGAGCACATCGCGCGCCTTGTCGAGGGGCCTGGAGCCGCTCGCCGTGGGAAGCGCGCTCAGGTTCTCCATGGTGATGCCCGAAATCGTGCGCACCTGCATATCGTCGCCGATGATCGTCTTGATCGCCTCGCCACGAAGATACTGGTGGAAGGTGTTGGCCGTCGCATAGTACGTGATGACATTGTACAGGTTGGTTTTATAAGCCTTGGTGGCACTCTCTTTGCCGTCACGCAACATATATCTGAACACGAAATCTGTGAGAGTAGCCTTGTCCTTTGCGGTATTTTTATCGTAACCGTAAGAGGGCGTGTACCACTTTGTGATCTCCCCCGTTTGCGGGTCTGTCTCTTTTTCCGTCTTCAGAGAGAGCAAACCGTAATTGTACATGAAGATCTGCCAATAATCCGTGATAATCTTTTTGCCGTCCTTATCGACATACTTTTCGTAGTCCTCGAGGTTGGAGGACATGGCGGTGTTCCAGTCGGTATCGATCTCCTCCTTGAAGAGCTCTTCGACCTTCGCGATATCATCTATGGCGTGCTCTTTGGTTTCTAAATCGCTGTAGTTGCCCGTGTTGCCATCCATCGCCCAGTCTCTGAGAGCGCTGAGGCGAGTTGTAACCTCAAATTCAAGCGCACCCTCAAAGCCCTCTTGGCCTGCCACGGTGGGCGACTGCGTTCTGTACGCCCGCAAGCCCTGAATATCCACGGAATACATGGTGGCAGAACCCGTGTAGGCGGGGTCGAGATACATATAGATATTGAAGAGGACATCCTGCTTTGTGAGCGGCGTGCCATCCGAGAATACGATATCGTCCTTGAGGGCGAAATAGTAATCGGTATAGTAGCCGCGATCAATGCCATCCACCTCGTCGCGGGTAGTTTTACTACCCGTCGTGACGAAGCTGTAATCGTAGGCGACGCAGGGTTCATCGACCCCTGCGACGATCTCCCCCTTGCTATCGGTGGAGAGCATCCCGATCATCGTCTGCCCGACGATATCGCCATCCGTGCCCGAGGTGTAGAAGAACGGGTTAAAAACGCCGTCCGGAAGGTCAGTACCCAAAATGAGCGCGTCCGCGCCGCTTCCGCCACCGCAGGCAGCGAGGCAGCCGCACGCAAGCCCCACCGCCATGGTGAGACCCATTGCCGTTGCAATGATACGCAATACCTTTTTCTTTTTCATAAATCCTCCTGTGAACGTACACTATTCAAATTTTTATCTGTCGCTCCGCGTTAAGAAGCGGCCTTTTCTTGTATTGTGACGGATGTACAATCATAGCCCGTATCGGCAAAGCCCGCCGCCTTATCGCCGATGGTATTATTACACACGAGTTCCTTTCCTTCGACCTGTTTGGCTAAACTATAGATCATCGTACCGATAAGGGTGACTTCGTTGAGCGTTGCGCCCGCTTCGGCACGCCCCGCAAGAGCGCCGATATAGTTATTGTAACCCGCGCTGAGTCCCGCAGTGGAGACGTTAAACACGAAGTTTTCAAACGTGATCTTCTCCAAGTGCGCCGTCTCCGTAAGGCGGTTGAAGAGGCCGAGGTAGACATCTCCGGACGACGACGCAGAACGCGTGACCGTGAAATTGGAAATCTTATGTCCGTTCCCATAGAATGTACCCGTATAGGAATTGGGAAAAGAGATCTGAGGCCTTTGACCGTCTTGCTCGTAATTGATATCCGTCATAAGATAGATGTTCGAGCCGTCGTCGAATTCAAACTGCGCCTTGGTGCGAACGACGGTGAACACGCCTTCGAGAGCGTTGGCGTAGATATCCCAGACCCGCTTTTCCTCCGAGAATTTATCGGTGGGCGTCATGGGGAATTGAAGCCGCTGTTCATCATAAGTCCCCCCCGCGGTGGGATCGGCGAGCGCGCTCTCGGCCGTTTCCTTTTCTTCGAAGTACGCGATGACCGTGTAACCGGAGATGGCGGGCGTGACTTGCTGCGCGACGCCGTCCTCGCTCTGTTCCACCGTGACGGTTGCCGTCTTTGCGTAATTTTCGCCGTAGTGGATGTTGATGGTATAATTCTCCCGCCAATAGGCGTAGAGGGTGAGATTACCCGTGACTTTATCCTTGGAAAAGTCCCACTTCTTCGTCATATCGTAGGTGATGGTATCGCCTTCCTTGCTGCCTTGATAGTAGCCGCCGAAAGTGTAGCCATCCTTGACGGGAGTCTCGCCGCTGTAACCGTTCTTATCCGTGCCCGGCTTGATGATGGGAGAACCGCTTTGGACATACTGGTGCAGCTCACCGCGTTTACGGTCGTCCTTGCCCGACGTGCCGCCTGCGAGGTCGAAGATGACTTCACAGTCGTAGCCGTCCTCACGGATCTTTTCCAATGTGAGCACGGACTGCCTGCACGCGGTCAGAACACCCGCAAACAGAAATAGACACGCGAGACAGAATAAGATCGTCAAACGTTTGTGTTTCAATGTTTCCTCCTTCCTCTGCCTTCGTAGGTCATGCGGTCACGGTTTGAGTTTGAAGATGCGCGTCGCCGTCGGGCGTTTTGCCGAGTTTCGACCAGTTGGCATCCGCTTGGAACGCGGCGATGACGGTTTCCGTCGCCACGATTTTGACCGTATATCCCTCGGAAGCATGATAGAAGATATTTCTTTCGCTCGAATCGAGCGCCATTTCTACAAGTTTCGACGCGTAGAGCGTGACGGTTTTGAGGGAAGTGCACTCGCTGAACGTGAGTTCGCCGAATTTTGCGAGTTGGCTCGCGTGCTGTGCCGTGCCGAAGTCGATGGTTTCGAGCGCCGTGCAGCCGCTGAATGCGCCATCGCCCACCTCCGTGACGGAAGCGGGAACGGCGAGAGTGCGAACCCCCGTATGGGCGAACGCCTCCGCGCCGATCTTGGTGAGCGCGCTCGTGCCCTCTGCCGCGCCGACGAACGTGATAGAGAAGCGGGCGTTTGGCTCGTTTGCGGTAGAGCCATTGTACTGCATCCCCACCCCTTCAAATGCCTCGATGCCGATCTCCTGCACACTTGCGGGGATGACGATCTCCCGATTGATATTGGAGGTGTAGGAGACGGTTTCGCCCGAACCCGACGTTGAGGAGGCAGCATAGGCGCAGAACGTCTGCGCGGGGATCTTTGTGACGCCGTTCGCGATCGTGATCTGCTCCAACGACGTGATCATTGCAAACGCGCCCACGCCGAGCTGCGTGTTAGCGGAAAGTTCGACCTCTTCGAGTTCGGTCTGACGAAACGCATAGTCGCCGATGCTTGTGGCGTGCGAGAGGTCTATCTCCTCGATGGCGGTGCTGAAATAACTGTACGCGCCGAATGAGGTGATGGTGTTGCCCTCGGGGAAGTTCACCTTGGAAAGCCCCGTAAACAGCGCAAACGCACCGTCGGGAATGGCGGAATACTGCCTGTTGACGGTCACTTCGTTGAGCGTGGCGGGAACGCCGCCCATGTTGGCGATAGCGGCATTTTTGAAGGTCGTCCCGTCGTCGAGTTCGTCGTCTTCGTAAGAAATCCGCGTCCCGAAGATATACGCCATATAGGTGTTGTTCGTGGCGCTGCCGCCGATGAAGGGCACTTCGAGGCTGCGGAGCGCAAAACTGTTGCTGAACGCGCCCGCCGCAATGCTTGTGACGGTATCGGGAACGGCGACCTTCTCCACCGCGCTATCGGTGAACGCGCCCGCCGCGATGCTTGTGACGCCGCTCTTGAAATTGACTGCCGTCTTGGCGGAGGGAACGGCAAGAAGGGTTGTGCCGGCCGCATTGTACAGGCATCCGTCGTAGACCGAATACTCCGCCGAAGTCGTGCCCTCCGCCATCTTATACTCCTCGAATTGAGGGCAGCCCGTGAAGGCGTACTCCCCGATGGAGGTGAGCTGCGGCGAGACCGTGAACGATTTAAGCGCGGTGTACGCAAAGGCGTACTCCCCGATGGAGGTGACAGAATTGAGACCCGAGACCTCCTCCAGCCCCACCGCACCGCAGAATGCCGAATTTCCCACTGCGGTAGACGTGCCGCCCACAAAGGTGACGGAACGCAGCGTTGCGGGAATATACGCGCTGCGGCGCGTGCGCGATTCGCGCGCGGTCGCACCGAAGTAGTACGCGAGATAGTCGTTTGCGCCGTTGAGCGCGGGAACGGTGAGCGTTTCCAATGCGCTCATGCCCCCGAGCGCGCCACATTCGAGGCGGACAGACGCGCCGACGGTGACAGTTTTGAGCGCCGTGTTGCCTTCAAACGCGCCTGCCTTGACGGTGGTGACGTTTGCGGGCAGACTGTACTGCGCCTCCTCTTCACCGCCGCCGATGTGGTATACGAGTTCGTTGTTGTTGTGGTAAAGGTCTCTGCCGCTCACTTTGTAAGTTCCGTTCCCCGACGTTTCAACCGAAGAGAGCGCGGAGCAGCCCGAAAATATATTCGTGCCGAACGAAGTGAGGTTGCCGCGGAAGGTGACCTTTTCGAGCGAGGAGCAGCCGTCAAAGAGGCCGTTGTTCACCTGCGTGACGCCTGCGGGAAGGGTCATCTCCTTGATGAGGGTGCAGTCGCCGAACGCCTGCGCGCCCACCGACGTTGCACGATCGGAGAGCGTGATGGCGGAGAGTTTCTTGCAGCCGAGGAAGAGTCCTTCGGGAATGGATGTGACGTTTGAGATATCGCCGTACGAGGTGAGGCGGCTGCAATCAAAGAAGGCATATTTGCCGAGCGAAGAAGTCACCCGAGTGAGATTGACGGAGACGAGATAGCGGCAGCGATAGAATGCCTGCTCGCCCACCGAAACGATGGTTTGCGGCAGGGAGACCTGCGTGATATCGTCATTATCGCGGAATGCCGCCTCGCCGATAGAGAGGACGGATTGTGCATTGTAGCGGTTGGGCACAATGACGGTGGAACTTGTCCCCGTATAACCCGTAACGGTGTTCCCCGAAATTGTAAGCCCCTTGGTGTAGAAACTCGTGTAGAGATTCAGATTGGTCGTCGCGTTTTGGCCAAACGCATAGGCGGTGGTGAGCGTGGAATTCGTATACCAGTGCCCCGCATATTCGAGGTCGCCCGTTGCGGGGAAGAGGTCGGGATCTGAGATCGCCGTGCCCTTTTTCACCGGGATGCGCGTGAGCGGCTCATCGTTGCCGTAATAGGTGATGTAGGCGTAGTTGGAGTCGTCATCCCAGCGCGCGTACAGGGTGATGTTTCCTTCGGGGTACACGGTGAAGGAGAAATACTCATTATCGTTGCAGGCGGCGGAAGTGTACCAGCCGCCGAAGGCGTAGCCCTCCTTTGTGGGAGACGCGGGCATGGTGAGCCTGCTTCCCACCGCGCCCACCGAGGACTGTACGGCAGAGCCGCCCATACTATCGTACACGATGCGGGAGCTGCGCTGCGACGCCCAGCCCGCGTACACCGTGATGTTGTTCGCCGGCATCCTCTGCGAAAAATCGAAGTTCTGCGTGCACGACGCATCCGAATACCAACCCGTGAAGGTGAAGAGCGCCTTTGTGGGATCGGCGGGGCGCGCGATCTCCTCGCCCTGTTTCAATTCATAGGGAGCGATCTGCGTGCCGCCGTATGTTTCAAACGTGACGGTGTATTTTTCGCCACCGCCGCCGCACGCCGCAAGCGCGCCGACGAAGAGAGAACAGAGCAGGATCAGAAGAAAGGTCTTTAACTTTTTCATGGCTTATTTCTCCCTCCTTCCCGTATGGGTGCGGCAGATGAGGAAGGCTGCACCGCAAGCCGCGACGATCGCCGCAAAGACGGCGAACCAAACCGCGCCGTTTTCGCCGGTGCTCGCCGCCTCGGCCGTCTCCGCCAAAGGCTCTGTCTGCGTTTCCACATAGGAAACGCCGCTTGCCGCCTGCAATTTTGCGTAGGCCGCTTTGACCTCTTGGAAGCCCTGCTGCGTGGAATCGAGGAGGTTGTAGATACGGCGGAGAAGATTGATCTCCGCGGTGCGCTCGTCGCCCGAGAGTTCGGAGAGCGCGTTGACGCGGTCGATGAAGTCGAGCGCGCTCGCGTTGAGGGCGTTCGTTTTCGTCTTTTTGATCTTCCCGTTCGCGTTGGTCGTCTGGTCGTAGACACCACCGAGGTACTCCTTCCAGATATAGCCGTCGTAGCCCGTGGCGTTCATTGGAACGATCCATTCCAGCGTGAGCGTACTACCCAACTCCTTCGGGAGGTTGTTATAGGTATTGATGAGGTCATCGCCCTGCATCGTGCCGACGCTCTCCAACGTGGGTGCGGCGACGGCGCCGATTTCGACCGTAGCCAACTTGCTTGCGCGGTAGAACGCGCCCACCCCGATGGACTTCATGTGCGCGGGCAGGGTGATTTTTGTGAGGACATCGTTTTCATAGAAGGCGTACGCGCCCACCTTGACCGTCCTCTCCTTGACGGTATACGCGGTGACATCTTTCTTGCCGAGAGGATAGGCGACGAGGGTGTAGAGGTCGCCGCCGTTCTTTTGGTAGAGCACGCCGTTTTCGGTGAGGAAGCGGCTGTTGTTTGCGCCGACGTCAATAGAACCCAAAGCGGTTGCGCCCGCAAACGCCTGCTGTTCCACGGAGCGAAGGTTGGGCAAGGTAAGCGCGGTGACGCCCGAACCGCTGAACGCGTTTGCGCCGATGGATCTGGCGGCGGGAAGCGCGATCGTGGTGAGGGCGCGCGTGCCGCGGAAGGCGTTCGCGCCGATATTCTCCGCCGCCTTGACGTTGATCGTTCCAATATTCTCCGCCGCCTTGACGTTGATCGTTCCAAGCGCTGTGCATCCGTCGAATGCGCTGACGCCGATCGTGGTTGCCGCATTGAGCGTTACATTCGTAAGCGATGTGCAGCGCGCAAAGGCGAGGTCGCCGACCTCAGTTGCGGAACTCGTCACGTTGGAAACCGGCGTATTGTAGAATGCGCGCGTGCCGATGCGCTTGGCTTTGATCGCACTCACAGTCCCGAGGCGTGTGCCCTCGAACGCGCTGTCCCCGATTTCCTCGATATTATTGAAATTAAATGTAGCGAAGAGCGTCCCCTCGAAGGCGTGCGCGCCAATGGTGCGAACGCTTGCGGGAAGGCTGATGTTTAAGATTTGCGTCCCGCCGAAGCAGTAATCGGGGATAGTATCGATCTGCGCCTGTAACGTCACTGTCGCAAGTGAGGTCGCGCGGCAGAACGCGCTGTCGCCGAGTTCTTTGATGTTCGCGGGGATCGTCACCGAGCCGAGCGCGGGGCACTCCGCAAACATTTCGGTTGAAAGTTTTTCGAGCGTATTCCCGAGCGTCACGCTTGTGAGCGACGTGCAGTGGAAGAACACGCCATCGTCGACTTCCTTCAACGAAGTGGCGTTCGTGAAGTTCACTGTGGTCAAATCGCTCTCCGCAAAGGCATATTCGCCGATATGGGTGACTTTTGCGGGAACATTGAGCGTTCCGTTTAAGCCTGTGCAACCGGCAAAGGCATAGTCGCCGATGTAGGTGACATTTGTGGGAACGGCGGCGATGGCGTCGTTCGCCGCAAAGGCATAGTCGCCGATATAGGTGATATTGCCCGTCCCCTTAAGCGTCGCCGTGCACTGCTGGAAGGCGCGCGCCTCGATGCGTTCGACATTTTTGAGGTCGATCGTATTGATCGAAGAGACATTCGTAAAGGCATTCGCCCCGATGATGCGCACGCTTTCGGGCACGGTGAATGTAGTCGCCGTCCTTGCGAAGGGATAGGCGATAAGGCGATACATCGTCTTATCGTACAGTACGCCGTCCTGCGTGGCGGCGAGGTACTTGTTGCCATCCTCCACCACGAACTTGTTGAGGCGGCTTAGCCCGCCGAATGCGCGGATATCCGGCTCGATGATGCAGGCATCCTTATCCACGGTGATGGTGGTAAGGTTACTGCACCCGTACAACGCCTGCTGCCCCAACTTGGTCAGCCCCGCGGGGAAGGTGAACGATGTGAGCGAGGTATTGTAGGAGAATGCCATCGCCCCGATCTCATACACCGAACCGAGGAAGTTGACGTGCGTAAGCGACGTGCAGCGGTAGAACGCCTGCACATCGATGAGCTCCACATCGCCCGCAAAGGTGACGTCGGTGAGCGCGGTGCAGTTCTGGAAGGTCAACGGCCCGATGTGGTTGCCGTAGCACACGACGCTCTTCAAACTCGTGCACCCGTAGAACGCGCCGAACTCGGTAACGGTATTAGCGGGAATGACGAGCTCGGTGAGCGCGGTGCAGCGGTAGAACGCCTGCTCGCCGATGACGCCCACCTTGCTCAGATCCACCGTCTTGAGCGCGGTGCAGTTGACGAATGCCATTGCGCTGATGTACGTCGTCCTGCTCAAATCGATGGTTTCAAGCGAGGTATCGTACACAAAGGCATACGCGCCGATGGTCTGCAAGTGCTCCGTGTTGATCTTTTTCAGTTTGGGGTTCCATGCGACCCCGAAGGTCTGGATCTGCGTGCAACTTTCGGGGAGTTCGATCTCTTCGAGGTTGTCGCACCCGTAGATGCCTGCGCGCATGATGTACTGCACGCCCTCGGGAATGATGATCTTTTTGATATAGGGGTTCTGGAAGAACGCCAAGGGATAGATATAGGAGATGCCGAGATCTTCAGGGATCTTCACAATGCCGTTTTCATCCCCTCTACCCGTGTAGGAGCGCAGATATACGCTATCCACATAGTACTCTTCCTTCACGCGCACCGAGCAACTCGCGTTGATATACGTTCCCGCGATGCGCACGCCGATGGTCGCCGAGCCCGACTTCATCCCCTTGACGGTGCACTTTAACTTGTTGGCGGGGTCGGGCGTCGCCGTGACGTTGGTGCTCGAACTCGTCCACTGTATCTCGAGATCGTCTATGGGATAATCCGAAGGTTTGATGGTGGCGGTGATGGTCATCTCCTCGCCGCGCTCGATGCTGAGCGAATAGTTGGAAAGTTCCACTTCGCGCACCGAAGGCGTCGTGGGCGTGCCCTCCACGCGCACCTTAAATTTAAGCATATTGCCGCCATCCGCAGGCGTCACGGAAATTTCCGCTTCACCCGCCTGCTTGCCGACGACAAGGCCGCTATCCGCTTCCACCGTGGCGATGTTGGGCGCGTTGCTCGTCCAGACGAGTTTCTTCGTCCAATAGCCCTCAAACTCGCTTTCGCCGACCTTGGAGAAGATGCGAACATAGTCCTCCAAATCGACGTCGCCGTTGGGGCGAATGGTGTACTGCTCGCGCGCATTCCTCGTCTTTTCAAGCCGCACTTCGTCGCACTCTTTGAGTTTGACAAAGAATTCGTCCCCGTTCTTTGCATAGTCCATGAACTGAACGTAAAGTTGATAGTTGTTCTTTACGATGAGGTCCCAATAGGAGGTCACATCGAGCGAAACGCGCGTCGTGCCGTTGAATTCGCCGTTGTAGATGGGAACTACGCTATCCGTAATGGCGGTAAGCCCCGTCGGCTCGCCGTTTTCATCTATGCTTTCATATGTGTACACGAGGTAGCCCTGCAAGTAGTGGTTGTCATGCACGTTGAACTCCACCGTCTTGCGGTGGTTCGCATCGCGCACATATACCTCGTATTCGCCCTCTTCGTTGGTGAGGAGCACCGGCTTTTCGTCATCGATGTAGAAATCGAAGGAGAACGTATTTCTGTTCCCGCGCGTATACTCCGTCTCTCCTTCGCCCTTCCAATCGAGGTAGCACGTCATGCTGAACGTATACTTGCCGTTGTTGGCGAGGTCGTAGTTGCGCACATCGAAGTTGACATAGATGTAGCCGCCCATCTGCTCGCCGCCGCTCGAATGTGATTTGCGCGCGTTGTAATCGACGCCCGACCAGATGAGTTCACCCGTGACGGAATCGCGGATCTCCATTTCCACCCGCTTCGCGCCGCGCAGAAGCCCCGCGGCGACGGAATAGAGAAGATAGTTGCCCTCGGAATTGTGCGTGAGCGAAGCATACTGCTCGCGCGTGACGGGCGTTTCATACCCCTGCGCGATGTTGTAGCCGTACGCGCCGAGACCCCACGAACCGATCTCGGGATTGCCGTAGTCGTCCGTCATGTTGAAGCCCGCCATGGGGAGGGTGCCGTAGACGTCGGCGACAAGTTTATCCTCTTCCAGAACGGAGGAATCCACCGCCGATTCGCCCACTTCGTAGGCGGTGACGTCGAGCATGGGCGCATCCTCCCAATTGCCGTAGAAGGCGAGGAAGGGAAGATTGAGGTTGATCTTATCGGGATTGTACGACTGCAATTCGACGTAACCTTCCACATACATCCCGTTGACAAAGTTTTTGGTGAGGTATGCCTTGTCCTCCGCGGAAAGTTTTACGGTGACGACGAGCTTCGCCGTGGTGTAACCTTCGATGGAGAGCGTCGCGTTGTTGCCGATCTCCGCCTTGCCGCCCGTCACTTCCGCAACGGAATAGGTGGCGGTGGGAGAGAGCATATACGCCTTTTCGGCGACCGTCTTGCCGTCCGAGGACATACTCTCCGTCATGACGATGGGATTGATCTTGTAACTGAGCGACTCGGCGGACATATTGGTGATATTGAATTTAAGTTCGTACACGCCTGCGCGCGCGGGATCGTCTTTGAGCGAGAGTTTGGGCTTGTTCGAACCATCCACCGAGAGGTACGCCTTGGTGTGCACCGAGCGGTAGATATCGCCGATGCCTGCGCCCTGCTTGCGCGGGGAATAGGGGTTGCCCTCCTCGTTGCGCGCGATGGTCGCCGTGCTCATCATGAGGCCGTAGGAGAGGTCGCGCACTTCCGTCGTAGAAGTCATACCCTCCAACGTCTTTACATATTCGCGCACCAATACGAGCGCGCCCGCGATGTTGGGGCACGCCATCGAAGTGCCGCTTATGGTATCGTATTCGTTTCCGCCGGGGAAGGACGATGTGATGTCGCCGCCGTGTCCCGTGATATCGGGGCAGAGTTCGAGGTCGGGCAGCGGCCCCCACGAGGAGAAGTCGGACATGAACGGGCCGGCGAGATAGTTCTTATCTATCCGTATCGTACCCGTCGTCTTTTCCTCGAAGTATTTGCCGAAGTCCATGGAGACGAGGCAGCTCGGAATGACGTTTTGCGTACCGATGGACATATTGAGCATACCCGAGAGGTGGTTATAGATGATGACGCCGACGGCGCCCTTGGATTTTGCGATTTTGACCTTGTCCTCAAACGAGTTGTTGCCGCGCTTGACGACTGCGATCTTTCCGTTGACGTCGATGTTCGTATAGTTGGCCTCGAACCCGACGCCGGGGATGACGACGTATTGGAATTCGCCGCTCTCGGAATTGCCGAGCAGTTCCTCCACAAATTTGTTTGGCTCTGTCTTGCCCGTCGTGCGCGATTCGCTGAAATAGACCTCTTTTTCGCCGTTGACGTACATATAGGGCGTCTTGACACCGCTTATGGAGGCGACGGCAAAGGATGCCGTGTACGTTGCGGGCGAACCTACTGTGCCCGCATCGGGGTTGGAGGCGAGGTTGGTGTTGCCGTTCGCGCCGCCGTAGGAGGAGGAAAATTCGTTGCCCGCCGCAACGACAAGGCTGATGCCCGATTGTTCGATGAGGTCGTACGTCTCGTTTACGTTCTCCTCATCCTCCTCGCGGGAGAAACCGCAGGAAGCGCCGAGGGACATATTGATGGCGTCCACGCCGAGCACCGCCGCATCGTTGAGCGCGGCGAGGATGCCCTCCGTGGAACTCGTGCCCGAATCCTTGAACACCTTAAAGGTGGCGATCTGCGCGCGCGGCGCAACGCCCCGTATTCTCCACGATTCGCCCGCGATGATGCCCGCAACGTGCGTGCCGTGCGCCTCGGCGGGGTAGACGTTGGTATCCACATCGGCATAGTCGAACGCATAGGGAAGTTTAGAGGTGATATACAGGTCGTCCTCGTCGATCTCTTCGTCGTCCTCCCCCATCCACATCGCCGCTGTGAGGGCGGGAACTGCCCTTGCCACGTCGTCCTTTGTGATGGCCATCGTATCGGGATCGAGATCCATACGGAACACTTCGTGTGTATAGTCCGTGCCCGTATCAAGCACGGCGACCACCGTGCCCGTGCCGTCGAATTCCACATTGGTGGAGTTGAAGATACCCGTATCCTGCACGTTCACGTCGTTTTCGACGATCTCCTGCGGGGCTTCGTACTCGTTGGAGAGGATGACTTTGGAGACAAGCGCGCTATTTTCGATCTTTGCGAGGTTGCCGTAGCGCACCCGCGCGGAGAAGCCGTTGAACACCGTCGTGTAGCGGTAGCCCACATCGATGAGGTAGCCCGCGAGCGAAGAGACTGCGCGGGAGATCTCCTCATTGCGCTCGGCGAGCAGTTTTTCCCCGTCGAACGCCTGCAAAAGTTCCGTGGCGGTGACGCCGCGCTCGTTCGCCGTTTCGAGGAGAGGCTCGCCTTGAAGCCCGACAAGAACGGTGACGATATCCTGCGCGTCCGGCTCGCCGACAAGAGAAATCGACTCCGAGCGCCTCTCTTCCTTTTCTCCGCTGTCAACGATCTCCGCGGCGGACGCCGAAGCGGTGGGGGCGGAGGCTTCCGTACCCGCAGCGCCGCGCGCGCCCAGCGCCTCCAAAGCGATAAACGCCCCGAATATCGCGGCGAAGCACAATACCAGAACGCTCTTTAACGATTTCATCATAATCGATTTTCTCCTTGGATCAATCCTTATCCTGTTCGGATGGCAGGCGCACCCTGCGCCCGCTCACTTTTCGTTTTTTTGCCTTTTTCGCCTTCGGCGCAAAAAGATACATTTTGTATTTTAGCATAATCGCAAGCGATTCGTCAAATCGATTTCATACGTTTTTGCAAAAATCTTATAAAAATTTATCCCGATTTTTCTACACTATAAGTATAGGCGATTGCCAAAAATTATAAGAAATCGTTAATATATTCATTAAATTATTCAATTTAATTTTGCAAAACGCGCCCCCGCCCTTTCGCCGCGGGGGCAAAAGGCATTTCTTCGACAAATCCCGACGTATTCCCCGCACGTTAGCTTTCCCGTTTTTCCTATAATTACCGAAAAAACGGTAGGTGCTCCATGAATATGAGATCTCTCCCCCTGCGCCGCGTCCGCATTTCCTACGGGGCGGCGGCAAAATACCTTGCCCTTCTTTGCGCCATGCTGCTTATGAACCTCGCCCTCCCGCAGGGCGAGCCACTCTCCTTCGCGCTCATGTTCGGCGCGCTGTGCTGCGGGTTAAACCCCTTCCTCGTATGCGGATGGCATTTGGCGGCGTCCGTCACGGCGCTCTCCGCGGCGGCGTCTCTTTCGGCGAGCGTGCAGGCGGCGTTTTTGCTTCTCGTGTTCGCCCTCTACCGCCGTTTCGGGCGGGAAATGCGCTTCGAGCGCGCCATCTACGCCCTCATCGCCCAGCTTCCCTTCCTGTTCCTCTTCCCGCATACGGGCTATTCGCTCTTCCCCTTCGGCGCGTTTTGGCAGAAAATGATCCTCTGCGCGCTCATTTTGGCGCTCTCCCTCCTCTTTGAGGGCGGCCTGCGCGCCCTCCTCTTCCGCGCCTTCAAGTGCCGTTTGGGCGGCGGAGAGATCGCCGAACTCGCCCTTATGTGGCTGTTTTTGGGGATGGGGCTGAGCCGTCTGACGGGGGAACTTCCCCTGCTCGCCGCCATCGCGCTTGCGGGCTTTTCCGCCGTGTGCCTCTTCAAGAGCGCCGTCTCCGTCCCCTTCGCCCTCGTGCTCTCCCTCCCCCTCTGCGTGGTGCGTTTGAGCGCCGTGCCCGCCGCCGCCATATGCGCCCTCGCCTGCCTTGCCCTCCTCTTTTTGCCGTATGGCCGCATCGCCGCCGCGCTCGCCCTCTTCGTCGGCTTCATGGGCGTGGAGTTCCTCGGCGGGCTGTTCTCCTCCTCCGCCGCCACCATCGCCTTTACCCTCCTATCCGTCTTTTTGCCCTGCGCCGCCGTCTGCTGCGTGCCCGAAAAACTCTTCCGCCGCCTCGGCCGCACCCTTCTCTTCTACCGCGAGCGCACCCTGCCGCGCATCGCCATCAACCGCAACCGCCGCGCCGTGGGCGAGCAACTCTTCGAGATCTCCGCCCTCTTCCGCGAAATAGAGACCGCCTTCCGCACCGAGGACGCCCCCGACGACGCAGGCGCGCGCATCCGCGAAAAACTCATCTCCAACCTCTGTTCCTCCTGCCCAAACCGCAGAAAGTGCCGCGAGATGCACATTCCCGACAGCATGGATAAGCTCATCGCCGTCGGCAAGGCGAAGGGGCGGGTCAACCTCATCGACCTGCCCGCCGACCTCTCCTCGGCGTGCAACAACACGGCGGGGCTTTTGTTTGCGCTCAACAAGCAACTTGCCGAGTACCGCCGCTATGCCTGCGAAGTTCAGGCGGCGCGCGAGGGAAAGCGGCTGCTCGCCGACCAGGCGCGGGGCATCAGCGAAATTCTGCGCGACATCGCCCTCGAACAGAGCGGCGAATACGCCTTCACCGATGAGGAGGCGCGGCTCTCTGCGGCGCTCGCCTCGGCGGGGATTTTGAGTTCGGAGATCTTTTTGTACGGCGACGATACGCGCTTCACGGCGAGCATGACCCTCGAAAACCACACAAACGCCGCGCGCTTGGTGAAGGTCGCAAGCGACGCGCTGGGCGTTCCCCTCGCCCTCTCGGAGAAGATCCCCCTGACCCCCGACCGCGCCTGTTTCATCCTGAAGCGCAGAGCGAATTTCGACGCGGCGTTCGGCGTCGCCTCCTGCCCCAAAAAGGGGGAGCAGGCGAGCGGCGATACCCACTCCATTCTCAAAATTGACGAGCGGCGCTTCCTCGTCGCCCTCTCCGACGGCATGGGCAGCGGCGCGGGCGCGCGCGACGTTTCCGACCAAACGCTGTCGCTTTTGGAGGGTTTTTACAAGGCAAAGATGCCCTCGGAGACGGTGCTCGGCACCGTCAACAAACTCATCGCCTTCTCCTCGGAGGAGACCTTCTCCTGCCTCGATCTTGCCGCCGTCAACCTCGATACGGGCGCGGCGGACATCGTGAAGATCGGTTCTCCCGCTGGGTTTGTGCTCTCGGGCGAGGAACTGCGCGTGCTCGAGGGCGAAAGCCTGCCCATCGGTATGCTCGAGGCGGTGCACCCCGCCACGCTGCAGGTGGAACTGCGGCCGGACGACTTCCTCATCTTCATGAGCGACGGTGTGACGACGGCGTTCGGCTCCTCCGCCGACCTCTGCGCCTATTTGAGCAAATTGAAGCCGCTCAACCCGCAGTCGCTCGCCGAGGAGATCCTGAAAACCGCGCTCAATAAATACAACGGCAGCGCCGAGGACGACATGACGGTGCTCGCCGTAAAACTGACCAGAGCGGCGTAAAAACCGCATAACGCTGTGCGTTTTACGCGAAAGAGCCGCCTCCGAAGAGGCGGCTCTTTCGTTGCCGTTTCGGGGTTATTCCCCGATTTTTTTGAGGGGCTTTGCGGGCACGCCCGCAACGACGGTATTCGCGGGAACATCCCTCGTCACCACCGCGCCCGCCGCGATGACGGCGCCCTCCCCCACCGTCACCCCGGGCAGAACGGTGGCGTGCGCGCCGATCCAGACTTTATTTCCGATCTTCACGGGCGCGGGCGTCATGTTGCCGCGCTTCGCGGGGTCGAGATCGTGGTTCAGGGTCGCGATGACCACCTGATGCCCGATGAGCACGTCGTCGCCGATCTCAATTCCGCCCTGATCCTGAAAACAGCACCCCGCGTTGATAAAAACCCGCCTGCCGACCGCAATATTCCTGCCGTAATCGGTGTAAAAGGGCGGGAAAAGCCCGAACGTCTCGTCCGTTTCCTGCCCGATGAGCTCGAAAAACAGCCGCCTCAATTCTTCCGGCTCGTGATATGTTCCGTTGATCTCTGCCGTAAGCGCAAGCGCGCGCTGCGACATTTCGTGCATATGCAGGTGCGTTTCCGACCCCGCCTCGATGTACGTTTGTTGTTGCATTTTTGCCCTGAATTGCTCTGTATCCATGCCTCTATTTTACTCCATGCAGGGGAAGATGTCAACCGTAAAACAGCCCCTTTCGAATAAAAGAAAAACGGCGAAAACTCACAGCGTTTTGCGGTTTTTGCAAAAATGAGCGCCGCCGCTTCCAAAGAAGCGGCGGTTCACAAATTAACCTGTCAGATGATTTTTTTCAGTTCCTTTATCACGAGGTCGGCGATGTAGCGGCAACCGCGGTGGGTGGGGTGCACGCCGTCCGTCGTGAACTGCGCGGGGTCGATGTCCTGCGTCAGCCCCGTAAAGATCTCGTCGAGGGGGATAACGGGCAGTTTATTTACCGCGGCGATCTCGCGGATGATTTTGTTGAAGGCGTCGAGGTAGGGGCGGAAGCGCTGTTTATCGCCCATGTTCAAGACAAAGGGCAAGATACACCACAGTTTTGCGCCCGTCGCCGAAATTTTCTCCACAAGCGCAGCGTAATTGGCGCGGAAGGTCTCGGGCGAGACGACCTCGCCATGCGAAAAGCGGCACCACACGTCGTTGACGCCCACCTGCAAAAAGACGACGTCGGGCTTCTCTTTCACCACGTCCTCCTCCACGCGCGCCAAGAGGTCGGCGGTCTTGTTGCCGCCCACACCGCGGTTGACGATGACAAGGTCGGCCTCGGGATAGAGCAGGTGGAGTTTGCCCGCCGCGATATTCACATACCCCGCGCCGAGGTCGTTTTCATCGAGGATATCTCTCCCCGACTCCGTAATGGAATCCCCGAAAAACAAAATTTTCATATTCTTTTCCTACTTTCCGAACTTGGCTTTATAGGCTTCAATGCACTTGCGCACGATCTCCACGGCGTCGTCGCGGTGGGCGATCTCGGTGACCGCCGTCTTCTTGTGTTCGAGGGACTTGTACACCTCAAAAAAGTGCTTCATCTCCTCAAAGATGTGCTGGGGCAGCTCGTGAATGTCGTAATATTCGTTATAGTTGGGGTCTTTGGCGGGAATGGCGATGATCTTCTCGTCGAGAGAGCCGCCGTCTATCATCTTGATGACGCCGAGGGGATAGCACGAGATGAGCGTCATGGGGTAGATGGTCTCGTTGGTGAGCACGAGCACATCCAGGGGGTCGCCGTCCTCGGCGAGGGTGCGCGGGATAAAGCCGTAGTTGGCGGGATACACCGTGGAGGTGTACAGCACGCGGTCGAGCTTCAAAATGCCCGTCTCCTTGTCGAGTTCGTACTTCGCCTTGCTGCCCTTGGGGATCTCGATGAGCGCTTCAAAGGCCTTGGGCGTGATGCGTTTTTCGTCGATGTCGTGCCAGATGTTCATAAAAGTCTCCCTTTGCGCCTCTATTTTAGCACAATTCGCCCTGCCTCGCAAGGGCGTGCCGAGAAATTTTCGCAAATTTTTTCAATTCGATAAAAATATACTTTGACAAAGCCGTAAATTTATGGTATATTGATGGAGCTTGCAGGGCGTCCCTGCGCGGGATGGTGCGGCGCGGCGCATTGCACAAGTTGAGCAGAAGTACCCAAGTGGCTCAAGGGGCTCCCCTGCTAAGGGAGTAGTACCTGTGAAAGGTAGCGCGGGTTCAAATCCCGCCTTCTGCGCCAAAAAATTCCGAGAGTTTTTACTCTCGGAATTTTTTGTTGTACCGAATGCAAGGCGGGATTTGAGGGTGGAGGCGCGAGCGGTAGCGAGCGGTTTGCGGGCGAATTGTATGATAACGGAAACGTTCGCCGCAAACTGCACAGCACGGTGTGCTGTGCACCGGGGCGCGCCGCCAAAGGCGCAAATCCTCGCGGCGGCGGAGTTCCTCCGCCGCCGCGCATAAGGCGGGTTCGCCCCGCCCGCACTATTTTCGACCAAGGGCGGCACAAGCCGTAGGCGCAGTAGCGTGTGGCGCGAAGTAATCCCGCCGCTCATTCGCCAAAGGCGCAAATCCTCGCGGCGGCGGAGTTCCTCCGCCGCCGCGCATAAGACGGGCACGCCCCGCCTGTTCTTCTGCGCGCGTGCTTTTTTCGCCTTCCTTGTATTCCGCTAAATTGAAGTTCATAAATCGTTCAAGGACATTTCAATCATCTATTCATTTTGATGGCTTGAAATTCAATGCTGACATCTCTGTAGCCCGTAACATATCCAAACCGCATGACGTCGATTCCGCTCGGGTCGATTTTCGCATATGGTTCCCCATTGACATACATGATAATCTTGTACCCTTCGATTTTATAGATGGAATAATGCAATTCGGTTCCCGCCCAAAATGCGTCACTGTCTTTCGCTTCAAATTTGATATTCTCATCGTACGTCAAGTTACAATGATATTGAAATTTATGATGTGGGATAGGGCTTTCTGCCCCCTCCGCGATAAATTTTAGGTCTGCGCTGTCCGATATACCGTCGAGTTTATAATGAATTTTCAATTCATCGGTCGCCTTATCGTTGTCGTTATCAATCAGTTGCAATGTAACGTCGGATAAATCCAATTTGCGATTGAATATATCGTCCCCGATGTTTTTCAACTTATATGTATTTGTCGTATAAATATCTTGTGCGACCGCCTCGGAAAACTCTACAACATAGTTTTCGTTCCCTTCACTCAAAACAAGATTGATGTGATATGCCGTATAGAATTTCGTGTCGATCGTAGACAGGTCTTTGACCTTGTTTTCATGTGTCTTTATGTATTCCACCCGATCCATTTCCGACAATTCCACACTGATCGTCAACCCGGGATCGAGATCGGATATCCCTTGAAAAAGTCCCTCTTTCAAAGAAATTTCAAATTGCTTTTGCCCCGCGCAACCGACCAAACATGATGCTATCGCAAACAATATACACACAAGAGATATTTTTCTCATATCCGTACTCCCGACAACCTGACTTTATTATACCAAACCCAACACAAAAATCAAGCGGTCGGAAAGCCCCCGCCTCTCGGCAGAAATTTTATGTCCCCCCGCCCATTGCAATTTGCGCGGCGACGTGGTATAATGGCGTGGTATAATGTGGTAGAATGGCGTGGAAAAGGGCGCATCGGGAGGCAACCCATGGAAAAAATCAACAGGAAACAGGTAAAGGAAGAACTTTTGCAATACATCGACCGCATCCGCGATGAAAACGGCAATGCGGTAGTGGAGGTCGCCCTCGAAGGCGTCACGCTGTACGACCCCCTCTCCGTGAAGGGTGAAAAGGATCTGAGCGGCGAAATTTACGACTACATCGAGGCGCAGACCAACGTCATTCCCGCGGAAGTGCCCCTTCGCGTGCGCCTGCACGGGGATTTTTCCGAGGAGGAGCAGGCCGAGATCAAGGCGAGTATGCACCGCCATTACACGATGAAGGCGTACGATATCTCGTGGGATCTCGTCGCCAATTTCCGCAAGATGCTGCTTCTCGCGCTCTTCGGGGCGGCGGTGCTTGCCGTGTATCTCTTTCTCGCCATCACGGGCAGAAATGCATTCTTCACCGAGATCCTCTCCATCGTCGGTTCATTCTCCTTATGGGAGGCGGCGGACGCCTTTTTGTTGGAGCGCCCGCACCTTCGGCGGGAATTCCGCAACAATCGTCAGAACCTGACCCAAACGGTGGAATTCGTGCGCGATGATGCGGAAGCCACCCCCGCCCCTTCCGCCGAACCGACCGACCCTACCGCGGAAACCGACCCGACCGACCCCGCCCCTCCCCAAGAATAAGCGACCGCCGCCCGACGTTCATCGTCGGGCGGCGTATTTTCAAACCGTCATTTCTCTTTCTCAACGGGCAGCCAAAGTTTGATATATCGCTCCGCGCGCTCCCGTGTGCGCCAATGCAGGGCGACGACCTCGGGTGCGTCCGCCAATCGGTAGCCGCTCTCGGGCAACCAACCGAGGGCAATCCTTTTGCGCAGGTCGGCATATTCCCCGATCGGCGCTTCCCCCTTTTCTGTTGCGAAAACAGCGCACCGGCACGGCGAAAAATCGAGGATCTCCAACCCCATTCCGTCAATTTCGATTCCCGTAACGGAAAAATCGAACAGCGCCCGTCTCGTCCATTCGTCGAGTTCGTAGGCGATATAGTAATCGTACCCGTCGTCGCCAACATTCGTCACGATCGCATACTCCGTCGTCCTATCGCAGGCGGAGCCAAGCAGTAGCCACTGCTTCCCGCGCGTCGAAGAGTAAAACGCATGCTCTTGCCGCAGGCGCTCTTCTCCGTACGGCACGCCGCAAAACCGCCGCTTGTATCCAACGAGAACTTTTCCCGCGCGCATCTCTATTCTCGGCGGCGGCACGGGGGTTTCCTCTCTTTTAAGAAAAATTTGCAGGCGCGGAAAACTCTTTGCGGGGCTGCCGCGCTTCACTTCGGACGGCAGCACGCCGTGGAAGGCGAAAAAGGCGCGCGAAAAACTTTCGGAGGAGGAATAGCCGTACTTCAAGGCGGTATCGAGCACCTTTGCGCCGCCCGCAAGTTCCTCCGCCGCACGGGAAAGCCTCCGGCGGCGGATATACTCCCCCACCGTCACGCCGCACACGATGCCGAACACGCGCTGAAAATGGTAGCAAGAGGCATAGGCGCGCCGCGCCGCCTCGGCATAGTCGATCTCCCCGTCCAAATGTTCCTCGAGATAGGCGACCGCCCGCTCGATATCGTCCTTCTTCATACCGCCCTCCATGTCCCCATTATAACAGACGCGCACGGAAAAATCTTGATATTCCGTGCGAAACCCGCTCCCTTCTCTGCCCCAAAAAGTACAATTTGATATAGCACGCCGCCCGACGTTCATCGTCGGGCGGCGCAATTTTTTCAAAAAATCTCACCTTATAAAATTCGTCGAAATGCGTTTTTCATACGGCGGGAAGCAAACGCCCTTCTCTTCGCCCGCCTCGATGCACTTCAAAAGCCACGCGATGTTGCGTCCCAAAGTGCGCATCGTCTGCATCCCCTCGCCGTCCTTGAGGACTTCCTCGGGCGTGTTGCCGTGCACCTGGTTCCAATACTGCGAGGAGACGACGGGCATACTGTTGATGGTAAAGTACTTATTCAGCCTGTCGAACGCCGCCGACGCGCCGCCCCTTCTGCAACTGACGACGGCCGCGCCGAGTTTGCCCTGAAAGCCGCTCCCCGCGTAAAAGAGCCTGTCGGCAAACGCGCAGATCTGCCCGCTCGGGGCGGCATAGTAGACGGGCGAACCCAAGACGATCGCGCCGAATTCGGGCAGCCGCGCAATGGTGCGGTTGACGGCGTCATCGAACACGCACCTGCCGCTCTCATAACACTTGCGGCAGGCGATGCACCCTGCCACGGGCTTTGTGCCGAGCCACAGGATCTCCGCCTCCACGCCCTCCTCTTCGAGCGTCTTTTTCGCCTCGCTTAACGCGGTAAAGGTGCAGCCCCTTTCGTGCGGGCTGCCGTTCACAAGCAGTACCTTTTTCATCTCAATCCTCCAAACTTTTTGCAAGCGCCTGCGCCTCGTGTTCGGCGAGGGCAAGCCGCACTTCGCCCTCCTCTTCGGAGACCATATCCAGCCCGTAGCAGGAGACCGACTGAAATTCCCCGATGCCGAAGAAGCGGCACAGCGCCTTCAGGTAGGGCGTCGCCTGCTCCTGCTCGTCGCCGTCCGCAATCTCCAAGCCGCGCGTCGTGAGATACACCATGCGTTCGGCGCGGCACATCCCCGCGCACGTCGCCCCGTCGAAGGCAAGCCCCGCAACGGAGACGTGTTCGAAGTACGTTTTCAGCTTAGCGGGGATACCCATGTCCCAGAACGGCGCGGCGACGACCACCATGTCCGCCGCCGAAAACTGCTTGGCAAGGTCGAACATGGGTGCGTCGTAATCGCCCGCCTCGATCATGGTGTTGCGCTTTTCCAGCGTCTCCCGCCCGAGGGGGAGAATGTCCGCCGCCTCCACATCCACGCGCGAAATTTCGTACCCTTCGAGTGCAGAAAAAAAGGCACGCGCAAGGCGCGCCGTTCTCGAAGTTTCGCCGCGGATACAGCAATCCACAAAGAGCGCGTGTTTCATTTCTTTTTCTCTCCGTCCTCCGCGCTGTGAAAGTAGCGGATGTACGATTTTCTGCAATAGCGCTGCACCTCGCCGTCCTCGGCAGGCTCGCCCTCGAAGGCGTACTTGCCGTTGACGCGCCACCCGTTCAGAAGGGAAATTTTGAGGGCGTCCTCGGGGCAGGAGAACGCGCACCCCATGCACCCCACGCAGGAGCGCTTGAACTTGGGTTTGCCGTTCACCATCTCGATGTTCCCCTGCGGGCAGATCTTGGCGCAAACGCCGCAACCCACGCACTTGTCCGTCGCCTTAAAGTGGTGGCCGAGGGCGGGCATGGCGGTGTGCTCGATGCGCAGAGCGAAGGCGACCGACCGTTTCAGCACATTCACGCCCCTGCGCGTGCCGCCGCCCGCTGCGATCTCATCGGCCGCCGCGGGGAGTTGGGTCTCGGCAGCCCGCCACATACGCACGGCCATCTTTTCGGAGTGGCGGAAGATGATGTTGTACGGCATCACATAGCGGTATTCCCCGCGCACCCGATAGCCGCGGTGCTTCAAAATGCGGCGGGGCGTGATGGCCGAAGCGTCGTTCAACTTCAACGGTTCGCCCGAGGTGCGCACGAGGTACACGGGCTTGGGGTTTTTCTTATCCGCCTTGGGAAATTTTTTCAGAAATTTGAGCACGGCCGCGGGCGCATTGAACGCGTGCACGGGGTAGCCGATGAGCACCGTGTCATAGGCGCGCGGGTCGGGGTATGTGCTGTCCGTGCGGATGGGGTAGGTCTCCGTTTCATGTCCGCGGGCCTCAAGCTCCTCGGCAAGGCGGCTGCAAACCCGCCTCGTGTTGCCCGTGCCCGAAAAGACAAAGAACGCGAATCTCATTTCTCCTCTCCGTCCGTCATCACGGCGTTGCCGTCCTCGTCGAAGTCGTAGCGGTAATTCTCCGCGGGGTCGTGGGAATCGTACCACACCTGCGCGTAGAAGGGCATCTTCTTGGCGAGGCTGTCAAACATCCACGGCGTAGGCTGGCAGCACGCGGGGCACCAATGCCCGCCGCGGAGCACGGTGTAGGGGCTTGCCTCAAACTCGTGCCCCTCGCAGCACTTCCAGATGAGTTTCTTGTACGCGTCGCCCTTTGTCATCGTCTCGGAGACGACTTCGCCCCCGCGGAACAGAGCGGCGCTGCGCATATCCTCGATGTCCCACTCCTCCTGCGGCTTGCTCTCGTCGTAGCCGTGGTCGAGGAGGACGGCGTTCTTCACGTCGCGCATCTCGTCGTAGTTGCCGAAGTCGCCCTTTGCGATGAGTTTGAAGCCGTCCCACTTGTCGGGGAGCGCCTTCGCCTCCTCCATGCTGCCGAATGTCGCCGTCACGCGCGCCTTATCGCCGTTCTTGACCCAGCGATACGGCGAATTTCTGTGGTTGCGGAGTTTTCGGAAGAGGAAGAGGTCGATAAGCCCCTTGGGCACGAACCGCCCCAACTTGTACAGTTTGTGTTGAGAGCCGATCCACTTCCAATACTCGTGCACGTCGTCGCGCTGGTAGTGGAAGAGCTCCTCAAGTTCGCCGCCGTCTGCAAACCACAGCCCGTGGAAGTTGCGCGAGGCAAGGTACTTGGGCTTGAAGAACTTTTCCGCAGAGCCGCCGATGATGGCGAACCCGTCGTTAAAGGTATCGTAGCCCGTCTCCATGCCCTTAAAGCCCGCGCCGATGTTGTAAATCTTCTTCCAGAACGCGGGGATCTCGCCCGCCATGTCGCGCTCCAAAATGCGCTTGATGAGGTAGCCGCTGTCGCGCGAGGAGACCCATTCGAGGGGGGCGTTGGGCGCGGTGTGGAACATCAGCCCGTCGGAGATGTTGTCGTGCATCATGTTGGGGTGGAGCATGGCCGTCTGGCGGAGCACCGCCCAGCAGTCCAGCCCCGCGTCGAGGCAGTACCGTTCGCCGTACAGTTTGTGCATGGCGTAGTGGTCGAAGGGGCTGACGAGCAGGGGATCGCCCACCCGCCCGAAGGGATGTTTTTCGTTGCGGTTGCCGTAGAGGGCGACCGTTGAGATGTGGATGTATTTGGGTTGCGGCTTACAATCGGCGATGGCGTCGATGAGGGCGACCGCGCCGAGGAGGTTGCACTCCTCACTTGCCGAGGGGCTGGCGTCGGAATGGGGCGGAATGACCGCCGCCATATGCACCACATAATCCGCGCCCTGCACAAGGCTGCGGCAGGCCTTCTCGTCGGCTATGGTGCCGCGCACGATCTCGATGCGCGCCCCGTATTTTTTGGCAAGCGCCTTGGCAAGTTTATTGTTTTTCTTCTTGAAGGACAACAGCACGCGGCAGACGACGCCGGGAAGTTCCATTGTCTGCGCGAGGGCTTCTCTGCCCATATTTCCGCTTATGCCCGTCATTGCGATTCTCATTGGTACGACTCCAATCAAAACAGAATTCAATTCAGTATAAGATTTTTCGGCGGACTTGTCAACTTCGTAATGCTTTTCTATGACGGAAATTTTAGGAAAATACAAAAAATTCCGCCCTCTCCCCCGCCATGCCCCGCCTCGGAACGGTGGATAGCCTTGCTTCCCCCTCGAGGGGGAAGCGCCCCGCAGGGGCAATCGGGGTGTCCCTTTCCTCGCATCTCATTCCCCATACACGCCCGCGCCCCTCTCATTCCTCATACCGACGACCGAAGGGAGGAGTGTATCTTCCCCCGAACGAAGTCCGTCCCCTTGCTTCCCCCTCGAGGGGGAAGTGCCCCGCCGGGGCAATAGGGGTGTCCCTCCCTCACTTCTTATTCCTCCTACACGCCCGCGCCTCTCTTCCCTCATACACTCGTTGCCGCCCGCCGCGCAGAGCGCGGCGGGCGGCAACGAGTGTATCTTTCCCATCTTCCTCCGAGCCTTCACTCCCCCACAAACTCCTCCGCGCGGTATTGTTCCACAACCTCCTTCCCTACAAGCGTGATCGCCCTCTGCGGGCAACGGCTGATACAGCGGTAGCACATGGTGCACTTCCCGTGCGGCACGGCAACGCCGCCCTCCACCGTCAGATTTTTCATCGGGCATAGGCGCGCGCACACGCCGCACCCCACGCACCGCGCGCCGTCTATCTTCAATTTATCGCAGTACTTCCTCGTCTTGCCGTAAAACCAAAGCCGCTGCCCGAACAGCCCCGCGATATGCGCGAAAAACCCCAGCCCGTCGCGCGGATATTTCCCGCCTTTTATCCCCTCGGCAACGTGCCCGATCTTCTCCTCGGCGCGGCGGATCAAATCGCGCTTCTCCTCCCCGCTCTTTTCCAAGAGTTTGCTGTCGCACACGCTGTCGGGCATTTTGAGGTGCAGGCCGCCCAAAATTTTTGCCCCGCACTTTTTCAAAAGCCGCGCCGCGCACCCCGCGCCGTCGCCGCTGAACGCTCCCATCGTCGCGAGGCACAAAACGCGCTTGCCCCGCCACAGTTCCATGTTTTGAAGGATAAAATCGCGCACCAACTTGGGCGCATTTGAGTACTGCACGGGGTAGCCGAGGACGATTTTCTCATGCGCCGCGACGGTGGAGGAGGCCACCATGTCCTCGATCGCAACGCACGGCGCGCCCTCGTCCAACAATTTCAAAAGGCGGGAGACGCAAAACTTCGTGTTCCCCGTGCCGCTCAGATACACCGCGCAAAATTCATGCTCCATCACTTCGCCCATTCATCCCTTTTTGTTTTTGAAGTACTCCTCGCGCAGAATACCGCGCTCCACGATGTCGACGCGCTCGCCCGTCGTGGGGCAGCGGAAAAAGTCTCTGCGCGTTCCCTCGCATACAAGCCCGCACTTTTCCATGACGCGGGCAGAGCCGAGATTCTCCGCCGCGTGCTCGCCGTCGATGCGGAAAAAGCCCACCTCCTCAAAGCAGTAGCGCAGAACTTCGGTAAGGGCTTCGGTCATGATGCCCTTCCCCCACCACGCCTTGCCCATGCAGTAGCCGATCGTGCCGCGCTCCTGAAATTCGTCCGCGCGCAGAACGGCAATGTCGCCGATGAGAACGTTCCCCTCTTTTAAGACGATCGCCCAATGGTAGATATGCGGCTCGCCGCTCTCCCGTTCCCACATTTGGAGGAGGGCGCGCGTCACTCCGATGTCCCCGTGCGGCGCCCATGTGAGGTACTTTGTGACGTCAGGGTCGTTCATCCAATGCGCGAACGCCTCTTCGGCGTCGCTCTCCCTCCACCTGCGGAGGAGCAGCCGCTCCGTCTCCAAAACTTTCGTGCCCTTGTGTTGCATAGGTCTCTCCCTGAAATTTCTTTTCCGCAATTATATCATACCCCCGCCCCCACGTCAACGCTCCCGAAAAATACTTTGTCGAAAAAATAGAAATCCCCTTGAAAGTATTGGAGAATATGCTATAATTAAAATATATGGGAGCGAAGCGCCATGCCAAACAAAGAATTCATCGTAAAGGGCTTGGAAATACGTTATAAACAAGTCAATAAGAACGACTATATCTCTCTCACCGATATTGCCAAGTTCAAAAACCCCACCGACCCGAGGTTTACCGTTTATTCGTGGCTGCGGAGCAAGGAGACGTTGCGCTTTCTCGCCGTGTGGGAAGAACTCAACAACCCCGATTTTAACCGTGTCGAATTCGATACGGTTACAAAGGATGCCGGCACAAATGCCTTTATGATCACTCCTTCCCAATGGATCCAAAAATTGAACGGCATCGGGCTGACCGTCTCTGCCGGCAAATACAATAGCGGCATTTATGCGCATCAGGATATTGCGTTTGAATTTGCGAGTTGGGTATCCGCAGAGTTTAAATTGTATCTCATCAAAGAGTTCCAACGCCTGAAAATCTCCGAGCAGAAGGAACTTGAATGGACGTCGAAGCGCGAACTTGCAAAAGTGAATTACCGCATCCATACCGACGCCATCAAGGAGAATATCGTCCCCACGCTCACCGAGGAACAACTCAAATACGTTTACGCCGATGAAGCCGACCTTCTCAACGTCGCGCTGTTCGGAAAGACTGCCGCCGAATGGCGCAAAGAGAACCCGACCTTAAAAGGCAATCTTCGCGACTATGCCACGGTGGAGCAGTTGCTTGTCATCGCAAACATGGAAAGTCTCAACGCCCACCTCATCGAGCAAGGCGTTTCGCAAGCCGAACGGCTCGTACAACTCAACAATATGGCGCGCTCGCAACTTCGGGTATTGCAACAACTCGATACTTCGCATCTGCTGGAAGATAAAAACAACTAAAACGATCTCTCTTTCTATCAAAAAGGCCGAGAACAAAAACTCGACCTTTTTTCTTTGCCGCCCGCGCCGAATTTATAAAATCATCTCCAAAATGCTCACAAATTGCAGCACCGTGCCGAGGATGACGAAGAGGTGCCACACGCTGTGAAAAAACTTCACCCTTTTGCCGAAGGCGAAAAACACGATGCCCGCGGTGTACGCAATGCCGCCCGCAAGCAGCAGAAAAAAGCACGCCGCCGAGACGACATGGAAGAGCGGCACGAGGAAGGCGACCGCCATCCATCCCGCCACAAAGTACAGCGCCATGGAGATGCCCTTCACCGCCTTGTTGTTCATGGCGATGGCGTTCATGGTGATGCCGGCAGCCGCGATGCCCCACTCCGCGCCGAGCACCGCCCAGCCCACCGTCGTGCCGTACAGGGGCACGAGGCAGTACACCGAGTACGTCCCCGCGATGAGCAAAAAGATGGTGCAGTGGTCGAAGATGCGGAACACCGCCTTCGCCCTGCCCGTGGGCAGAAAGTGGTAGAGAGCGCTCATCGTGTACAGCGTGACGACGCCCACGCCGTACAGGCAAAAGGCGGCGTACTCCGCGGCGTTCTCGGCGAGCGCGAGGAGGGCGACGGTGAACAAAAATCCCAGCCCGCCGCCGGCGATGTGGGAGACGGCGTTGAAGATCTCCTCTCCCCTCGAAAAATAGGCGGGATACCCGCCCTTGGCGCGTTCGCGCCCCGATGCGATGTTTTCCATGCCCCCATTGTATGACGCCCCGCCGCCCGCCGCAACCTATTTTCTCCCCGCGCCGCGCTACTCCTCGTCTTGCCCGTTCTATCGCAAAAATAAAGCGCTCTACTCTCAGTAGAGCGCCATTCTACCGCGCAAATTTTATCGCAACACGACGAAGATCACCACGAGCACCGCGATCCCGACGGCCACGCCCACCACAGAGCAAACGATTTTTATCTTTCTGAATTTTTCGGGATCTACGGGCTTATATCCCATCGGCACGAGCGCGCCCTTGCAGTGTGGGCACTCCGTCATATGGTCGAGAACGTTCTTCCCGCAGTGCGGGCAAACGACCACGTGGCTCTCCGCCCGCGCCCTGCGCTTTTCCTCCCGCCGTTTGCGCCGCTCCTCGCGCGCCCTGTCTTTTTCTTTCCGCCGCGCCTCTTTCTTTGCCCTCTTTTCTTCGTCCATACCGTGATGATACCACATTTCCCCGCCGTTTGCAACCCCTCGCGCATATGGAAAAATCATGAAAATGCGCAAAAAGTATTTACAAATTTCAAAATGTGATGTATTCTTAAATTACGTCATGGACGGAGGTCGGTATGGCAAAAAAGAAAAAACTCGAAGAGGCCGCGGCGAAAGCGGCCGAGGAGAACGGCGGGCAGAACGGCAAGCTCACCATCTACGATTACGAACAGCGCTATTCCAAGCGGCAGAACGTGCGCGGGGCAAAATTTTTCCTGCGCTTCACGGCGACGCTCATCGGCATCGTCGTGTTCGTGTGCCTCTTTTTCGTCGCGAAGGAGGTGTACGAATTCAACCGCTACGCGGGCTACGGGGCGGCGGGCGTGTGCCTCATTCTCTTCATCTGCCTCTACATCGTGCCCCTCGTCAAGATCATGCGCACGGGGTACTTCGTGACCAACGTCAACGGGTTCACGGCGCGGGAGGCGCAGAAGCACAACCGCAAACTCCGCCGCGACATCGCGGATAAGATCATCGACCTTACCGCCTCGGTGGAGGGGGTCGGCTGGTACGATTCCGAAGTCGTGGGCAGGCTCGCCATCGCCGTCAACACGGGCAACGAGGAGGGCATAAAATCGACGCTCACCGAACTCTACAAAGGCTCGGTGAAGAAGTCGGCGAAGGATCTCATCTTCAAGAGTTCGCTCCGCTCGGCGACGTACTCCGCCATCTCGCAGACGGCGAAGGTGGATACGCTGCTTGTGGCGTTCGTCAATCTGCAACTCGTCAAGGACCTCGTCTATCTCTACGGCTTCCGCCCGTCGGATGCGCGCCTCGCAAAAATATTCGCGCGGGTGCTGCAAAATTCCCTCATCGCCTACGGGCTGGGCGGAATGAACATCGGGCAGACGGTGGTGCAGACGATGGGCTCCGCCGTCAAGGGGATCCCCATTCTCGGCTCGGCGATCGCCGCCGTCGTCGACTCCTCCGTGCAGGGGCTTGCGAACGGGACGCTCACGACGGTCATCGGCTACCAGACGATTAAGTATCTTAACACCGAATACCGCCTGCAAAATATTTTGGACGGCGTGGACGTCTCCGAAACGCAGGTCGAACTCGAGGAGGCGTGTTCCGAACTTGAGACCCAACTCAAAAAGAAAAAGAAACTCGCCGAAGCCGTGTAAAACGTTTTTT
>CANQMX010000013.1 GCA_947625095.1 uncultured Clostridia bacterium
GCTCCGCCCCTACGGGGCGTCGGTATGAGGAATACGACTGTGTGGAGTGCCTCCCCACCACC
This sequence comes from uncultured Clostridia bacterium, assembly GCA_947625095.1. Lineage (GTDB taxonomy): Bacteria > Bacillota > Clostridia > Christensenellales > Borkfalkiaceae > Gallimonas. Next base: position 63 of record CANQMX010000013.1, read on the forward strand.
GCCTACGGCGGAGCCTCCCCTCCCGTGGAGTGGAGGCCTTGCGGGGCGGGATGAGGACACCCCTTCCGTCACCTGCGGTGACACCCACCCCTCCAAGGAGTGGGCAAGATACGCTCGCTTCGCTCGGTATGAGGGCGGGAATAAAGGGCGGGATGAGGGGGGGCGAGATATGAAAAAAGAGCCGAGAGACGGCTCTTTTGACAACTTATTGTTACTTTTTCATGGCCTCGACTTGCTTGGCGACTTCCTCCGAGAGATCCTCCGCCTGCTTTTCGATGCCCTGCCCCATGACAAAGAACACGAACCGCTTGACGGCGTCCTTCGCCCCCGCCTGCGCGAGAAGTTGGGCGATCGTCACCTTGTCGTCCTTGACGAACTTCTGTTCCATGAGGCAGTTTTCCTCGTAGAACTTGTTGATCTTGCCCATGACGATGCGCTCGGCGATGGCTTCGGGCTTGCCCTCGTTGAGCACTTCCTGCTTCAAGATGGCCTTCTCCTTTTCCAGCGTCTCCGCCGAGACTTCCGCCTTGGTGAGGTACGCGGGCTTGGAGAACGCCGTGTGAAGCGCCACCTCGTGCGCGACGGCCTTCGCCCCATCGGTGGGAGCGCAGCCGAAGTCGAGCATGACGCCCATTGTGCCGCCCATGTGGATGTACGTTTCGATGAAGCCCTCCGTCTCATAGAGCGCGAAGCGGCGCACCGAGACCTTTTCGCCGATGACGCCCGTCTGCTCCTGCACATAGACGCCGAGCGTTCTGTCCTCATACTTGGTTTCGAGCAGTTCCTCGACGGTGGCGGGCTTGTATTCGGCGATCTGCTTGGCGACGGTAGCCGCTACCGCGTGGAATTTTTCGCCCTTGGAGACAAAGTCGCTCTCGCAGTTGACTTCGACGAGCACGCCGACGTTGCCCGCGGTATAGGCGTATACGACGCCCTCCGCCGCGACCTTGGAGGCGCGCTTCGCCGCCTTTGCAATGCCGCGCTCGCGGAGAAGTTCGCCCGCCTTATCAAAGTCGCCGTCGGCATCGACAAGCGCCTTCTTGCAATCCATCATCCCCGCGCCTGTTGCTTCGCGGAGTTTCATGACGTCCTTTGCCGTAAATTCAGCCATTGTTTTTTCTCCTTTCCTGATTTATATTTGCGGGATACTTCTGCGGGATTCTTCGGGGGCTACGCCCTCTCAGAATGACGCGGAAGATATTATTCTGCCTGTGCGGCGGGTTCTTCCGCGACTTCGGCGGGCTCCGCGACCTCTGCGGCGGGCGCGGACTCTTCCGCTTCCGCCTCGATGACGGGCGTTACGCCCTCCGTTGCCTCGATGACCGCGTTCGCGATGACCGAGGAGATGAGTTTGATGGCGCGGATGGCATCATCGTTGCCGGGAATGACGTAGTCCACAAGGTCGGGATCGCAGTTGGTATCGGTGATGGCGACGATGGGAATGTGGAGTTTGCGCGCTTCCGCGACGGCGATATCCTCGCTGTGGGGATCGACGACGAACATCACACCGGGAAGGGTGCGCATATTCTTGATGCCGCCGAGGTTGGTCTGCAATTTTTCCATCTCCTTCTTCAGCCCGAGCACTTCCTTCTTGGGGAGAAGGTCGAACTCTCCGCTGACTTCCATGCGCTCGAGTTTTTCGAGATAGTCGATGCGGGAGCGGATGGTCTTGAAGTTGGTGAGAGTGCCCCCCAGCCAGCGGGAGTTGACGTAGTACTGCCCGCAGCGCTCCGCCTCTTCCTTGATGGCGTCCTGCGCCTGCTTCTTTGTGCCGACGAAGAGAACGCTCTTGCCCGCCTTCACGCTCTCCACGACGAACGTGTAGGCGTCCTCGATGAGTTTTGCCGTCTGTTCGAGGTCGATGATGTGGATATCGTGCCGCGCGGCGAAGATGTACTTCTTCATCTTCGGGTTCCATCTTCTCGTCTGGTGGCCGAAGTGCACGCCCGCTTCGAGAAGTTGCTTCATGGTGATAACTGCCATAATTCCTCCGTTATACCGCCCCCATGCGCGGATTTTGCCCGTTCCTTTTCCGCCGATGAGATTTGCGGAACACGGAGAACGGCGCGCGTAGGGTGAGTATTGCCCTTTTCGAGCTTTCAAATTATACCATAGCCCAAAACTTTTTGCAACTTGTTTTGCAGGGGTTTTGGGAGATTTTTCGCGGTTTGGGGAAGATACACTCGCCGCCAATGGCGGCTCGGTATGAGGAATGAGGTAGAGATGTCTCGACTACGCTCGACATGACAGTTTTATGAAGGGCGGCGGACTGCGTTTGAGGAAGGATACACTCGCCGCCATAGGCGGCTCGGTATGAGGAATGAGGTAAAGATGTCTCCACGCGCTTCGCTTGGTACTTCGTGCGCCGCTACGCGTCGGGCGACATGACATTTTTAGGGGCGACTGTGCTACTTCGTGCGCCGCTACGCTCCGCTCGAAATGACGATGACCATTTTTCAAAAGATGAAAAGACCCCTTCCCGTTTGCGGGAGAAGGGGCAGGCAGCAATGTGCGTAACTATCCGAGCATTTTCAAATTTCCTTTCTGCCGAGCAGATAGTCCGCGGAGACGCCGAAAAAGTCGCACAAAGCAATAATATAACTTGCCTTTGGCTCATGCACTTCCCGTTCCCAAAAATCTACGGCCTTCTGACTTGTTCCGATCGCTTTTCCGAGTTGCGCTTGCGAAAGCCCTCGTTCTGTGCGCAATTCCTTGATCCGTTCGGCTATCATGCGAATATATTAGTAGAAATCTACTTAAAATATTTGACAAAGAACGAAAGTTCTTGTATAATCAAGTCGAAACGTGCGGCTCATTTTGCGTAGCGGATAAGGGGCGGCGATTTGGTGATTTATTGCAAAAAAATGCCGCCCGCAGAGCGGACGGCATTGCTATATTTCGGTTCAATAATTTCCCTCCAAGTCGGCGGAGCGGAATAACGGGTCATCGAAAAAATCGTACAGAGTGATGCCGAGCGCTTGGCACAGATCGAGCAGTGTGCGCGTTCCGGGGTTCTTGCTCCGCCCGTAAAAGATACACCGCAGCGTTGCCGAGGGCAACCCCGCCATGCTTGCGAGTTTGTTCGGCGAAATGTTCCGCTCTTCGCACAGAGCATATATTCGCTTTGTGATGGCTTCCTCTAACTTCATGGTTTGGCTCAACGGAGATATATCTCTTAAAGTTTAGCAAATAACTTGTCAAAATATGAGAGATATATCTCTGTTTTTGTGCTATCATGGGGGAGGAGGGTCAAACAATGCGGAAAACAGCGTTCATCGGGCACAGGCTCGTGCTTGAAGAGGGAGTCTACGAATTGCTCCTTTGTGAAATCGAAAAACAGATCGAGGCGGGTTGCCTTGCGTTCACAATGGGGACACACGGCGAATTCGACCGCCTTGCGCTCTCCGCGTGCCGTCATTTGCGGGAAAGCCACCCCGAAATGCAGATAGAAGTTGTTTTAACAAGCCCTACTTATGCGAAGGGCGGGCGGTACGGCGACGTGGCGACGGTCATATTCGAGATAGAGGAACTTCACTATAAGCGGCGCATCGCGTGGAGCAACCGCAGGATGATAGATGGGTGCGATACCCTCATTTGTTATGTGGACGAGGCGGCAAACAGAAGCGGTGCAAAAGCGGCATTGCGCTATGCCCGTGCCAAGGGCGTAAAAATTATCAATTTATACCGCCCGCCTATCCCCCTCCAAATGTTTGAAAATCGCGAGAATGTGTGATATAATGGTATCACCCATACGAGGTTCGGTATGCAAGATTTTCCTCAAGTCAGAATATTATCCGTCATTCCCATGCGCACGCAGCTCGTGTTTCCCGATGTTGCGGCGGCGTTCGATGTGGGCAGGGGGCTGTCCCTTGCCGCCGTTGAGCGCGCCGAGGACAATGAACGCTACGTCTTTCTCGCCCGTCAAAAGGACCCCGCCAAGGAGTTTCCCGAGGACGGCGACCTCTGCCCCGTCGGCACGGTGGCGCGCATCCGTCAGGCCACGCGCCTGCCCGGCGAGCGCGTCCGCGTGTATGTGGAGGGCGTCTACCGTGCGACCGCGCGTGATTTTCGGTTGGAGAGCGGCTATCTCTACGCCGTCACCGATGAAATTCTGACCGTGCACGGCGACCCCACTTTGGAGGAGGCCTACTTCCGCACGGCGAAGGAACTCGTCAAGGACATCGTCGCGAGCGACGGCAAGATCTCCAAGGAACTCGACAGCGCGCTCACGGGCATCGCGGATATCGATAAGTATATCAACGTCTGCGCCTACAATATGCGCCTCAGGGAGGACGTCAAGCAGCGGCTCTTGGAGGAAAACCGCCTTGTGGAGCGCCTCAAACTCTTCGAGCGGTGCTTGAACGATGAGTTGGAGATCGCCCGTTTGGAGCGCAAGATCGCGCAGGATGTGCGAAAAAACATCGATAAGTCGCAAAAAGAATACTTCCTCCGCGAACAGTTGAAGGCCATTCACGCCGAACTCGGCGACGACGTTGCGGAAAACGAGCAGTTGCGCGAAAAACTCCTCGCCAAAAAACTGCCCGCCGCCGTTGAGGAAAAGGCGATGGCGGAACTCGCCCGCATGGACAAGATGTCGCCCTCCTCGCCCGAGTACACCGTGCTGCGCAACTATGCCGATTGGCTCATCGACCTGCCTTGGCACGAGGAGACGCAGGATACCGAAAAACTCTCCGACGTCGAAAAGGTGCTCAACGCCGACCACTACGGCCTTGAAAAGATCAAGGAGCGCGTCGTCGAATATCTCGCCGTTCTGAAACTGACGGGCGAACTCAAAGCGCCCATCCTGTGCCTCGTCGGGCCTCCCGGCGTGGGCAAGACGAGCATCGCCATGTCCGTCGCGCGCGCCCTCGGCAGGAAATTCGTGCGCATGAGCCTCGGCGGCCTCAAGGACGAGGCGGAGATCCGCGGCCACCGCCGCACCTACATCGGCGCGATGCCGGGGCGCATCCTCTATGAGATGAAGAACGCAGGTTCCGTCAACCCCGTGTTCCTCCTGGACGAGGTGGATAAGATCTCCTCCGATATGCGCGGCGACCCCTCGAGCGCCCTCCTGGAGGTGCTCGATCCCGAGCAAAATTCCACCTTCCGCGACAGGTATTTGGAGGTGGCGTACGACCTCTCCAAGGTCATGTTCATCGCCACGGCCAACACCCTCGATACCATTCCCTCGCCGCTGCGCGACAGAATGGAGATCATCGAACTCTCGGGCTACACCCAGCAGGAGAAGGCGGAGATCGCAAAACGCTATCTCATTCCCAAAAAGCGCAAGGAGAACGGCCTCACCGAGGAGCAGATAAAATTCACGGACGGCGCGATCGACGCGATGATCGATGGCTACACGATGGAGGCGGGCGTGCGCTCTTTGGAGCGCACCGTCGGCGCGGTCTGCCGCAAGGTCGCGGTGCGCATCGCAAAGGGGGAGGAGAACAAGGTCTCCGTCACCAAACTCAATCTCGAAAAATTCCTCGGCGCAAAGCGCTTCCTGCGCGATGAGGAGATGCTGAAAAAGGACGAAGTGGGCATGGCCACGGGGCTTGCGTGGACGGCGGTCGGCGGGGCGACGCTCACCATCGAAGTCTCCGCCATGCAGGGCAAGGGCGATATCCTTCTTACGGGCAAACTCGGCGACGTCATGAAGGAATCGGCGCGCGCCGCCATCAGTTACATCCGCGCCCATGCGGAAAAGTACGGCATCAACGAGGAGGACTTCGAAAAGAAGGATATCCACATCCACATTCCCGAGGGGGCGACGCCCAAGGACGGGCCTTCCGCGGGCATCACCATGGCGACCGCCATTCTCTCGGCGTTCACGGGGCAGCCCGTGCGGCGGGATGTCGCCATGACGGGCGAGATCACCCTTCGCGGCAAAGTTTTGCCCATCGGCGGGCTGAAGGAGAAGGCGCTCGCCGCCGCGCGCATCGGCATCCACGACGTCATCATCCCCGAGGAGAACAAGAAGGACGTCGAGGAGATCCCCGAAAACGTGCGCAAGAATCTCAACTTTATCTGCGTGAGCGAGGTGGACGAGGTGTTCGCAAACGCCGTTTCGGGGGGCGTGTATGCGCATTGACGGGGCAAAATTTATCACGAGCGCGGCCGCAAGCGGGCAGTTTCTCGTGCCGCAAAAGCCCATGCTCGCCGTCTGCGGCAAGTCCAATTCGGGCAAATCCACCCTCATCAACCTGCTCGCGAACCAAAAAAATCTCGCCAAGACGAGCGCCGCGCCAGGCAGAACGCGCCTCGTCAACTACTTCGATTTCGGCGAATTTCTCCTTGCCGACCTCCCCGGCTACGGCTATGCCGCCGTCTCCAAGGAGGAAAAAATGAAGTGGGGGAGGATGCTCGACGCATTTTTCGCCCAAAAGGAGAACATCGCCCACGTCTTTTTGCTCTCGGATATCCGCCGCGACCCCTCGGCGGACGATCTTCAAATGGTGGGATTTCTCAATTTCCACATCATTCCGTTCACCGTCATCGCCACGAAGAGCGATAAACTCTCCCGCATGAAGAGGAAGGAGAGGGCAAGAAGCCTCGCCAATGCCTACGGTCTGGGAGAGGGGAACGTCGTCGCCGTCTCGGGCACAACGGGCGAGGGGAAGGACGAATTGTTGGAAAAAATCGCCAATATATTGCAAATTTGTAATGAAAGGCGCGGCGTCTGAATGGGCGCTGCGCCCTATTATAAGAGGAGAATTATGAAGAAGTATCCCAACGTCTATGTATTCGACCACCCGCTCATCAAGCACAAAGTGAGCATCCTGCGGGACAAGAACACGAGTACCAAGGAGTTCCGCGAACTCATCGAAGAGATCGCCACCGTCATGACGTACGAGAGCATGAAGGATGTCGAGCTTGTGCCCGTCGAGGTGGAAACGCCGCTCGAAACGACGATGCAGTACCGCGTGAAGGAGGAGAGCGTCGCCATTGTGCCCATTCTGCGGGCGGGGCTGGGCATGGTGAACGGCGTGCACAGGGTCTTTCCCACGGCGCGCGTGGGGCACATCGGAATGTACCGCGATGAAAATACCCTCGAGCCGCGGGAATACTACTGCAAACTGCCCGAGGGCGTCGCGGAAAAGACGGTATTTTTGGTCGACCCTATGCTGGCGACGGGCGGCTCTGCGTGCGACGCCATCACGGCGCTCAAAAAGCGTGGCGTCAAAAAAATCAAATTCATGGCGATCATCGCCGCACCCGAGGGGGTGGAAAAGGTCGCAACGACCCACCCCGACGTCTCCATTTACGTCTCCACGATGGATCGCTGCCTCAATTCCGATGGCTACATCCTCCCCGGCCTCGGCGATGCGGGAGATAGGCTGTTCGGCACGAAGTAAGTTTCGCGCGATTTCTTTTGCTGCGCAAAATAAATGCGCGCGAGGAATGTAACTTATATGGGATATGGAGTTGCGGCTCGAATACGCTCTCCCCGACATTAAGCCTACAGTAGTGTGGCAAATGGGGGCGTGCAGCGGCGGGATACCCGCCTTGCACCAAGCTCCGCTGTGCAGCAGCTCAGCGGAGCGATAGCGTCCCTCCCCCTGTGTCCCCCCCCCGCGGGAGGGGGTGTCTCGTAGAGACGGGGGCACGGCAAAGTACCGCCGTGCAGAAGCTCGGCGGCGCGATAGCCACCTCATGCCGAGGCTTCGCAGAAGCCGAGTGTATCCTTCCTCAAACGCAGTCCGCCGCCCTTCATAAACCTGTCATGTCGCCCGACGCGTAGCGGCGCACGAAGTACCATGCGTAGTGCGTGGAGAAATCTCCACCTTATTCTATTCCCCTCTCTGCGGCAAAACCGCGGGGAGGGGATGGTTTTATGGAATTCTGCGTGTACCATAAGACGGAAGGCAAAGGCGAATAATATGCAACCCCCCGCCGAATACGAGAATTCGACGGGGGTTTTGATCGGTCATTCGGCGGAAAAGTCCTCCTTGCCTACGCCGCAGAGCGGGCAGGTGAAGTCGTCGGGAACATCCTCCCACTTGGTGCCGGGCGCAATGCCGTTATCGGGATCGCCCGTCTCTTCGTCGTACTCATAGCCGCATACATTGCAGATGTACTTCATAATTCACTCCTTTTTATTTTTTATGTCGTCGGCAATCTCCTTGCCGAGGGCTTTCAGTTGTTCGAGCGTCTCCTCCTTGACGGCGGAAAGGATCGTCACCGTCTCCCCCACCTGCCGCACGTTCTTCCAATCGCCGATGACGGCCTGCATATACCCGCCCGCCTGCGGCGCCCAACTGCCGTTTTCCACCAGTGAATATTTGCGGTTTTGATAGGCGTGCGCCTTCAAATCGTACAAAAAGTGCTCCATGCTGATGAAAATACCGTTGTTGTACGTCGTGGTGGCGAACACGACGTGCGAATAGCGGAAGGCCTCGGCGAGCAGTTCGGAGACGTGGGTAACGGAAACATCGTACACCTTCACGTTTGTGACGCCGCTACGGGCGATCGCCGCCGCCAGGATCTCCGCCGCGTTCTGCGTGTGCCCGTACACCGACGAGTAGAACACGGCGACGCCCTCCTCTTCGGGCTGATATTTGCTCCAAATATCGTATTTATTGAGATACCACGCGAAATTCTTGCGCCAAATCGGCCCGTGGAGGGGGCAGACGAGGTTGATTGGAAGCCCCGCCGCCTTCTTGATGACGTTCTGCACCTGCGTGCCGTACTTGCCCACGATGTTGAAATAGTACCTGCGGGCGTCATCCAAAAAGTCGCGCTCGAAGTTCACTTCATCGGCAAAGATGCTGCCCGCGAGCGCGCCGAACGTGCCGAAGGCATCCGCTGAGAACAAAATTCCGTCCTCGGGAATGTAGGTGAACATGACCTCCGGCCAGTGCACCATGGGCGCGAACACAAATTTTAAGGTGCGCCCGCCGACGGACACGGTATCGCCCTCCTTGACGAGGCGCACGTTTTCGCCCTCGAAGTGGAAAAAGTTGGCGAGCATCGCCTTCACCTTTTGATTGGTGATCACGGTGACGTCGGGGTACTTTTCCATGAGGCGGACAAAACTTGCGGAGTGGTCGGGCTCCATGTGATGAATGACGAGATAGTCGAGTTTTCTTTCGCCTAAGACGTGCTCCACATTCTCGAAAAAGACCTCTGAGGCGGCGATATCCACGGTATCGAAGAGGACGGTTTTTTCGCCCATGAGGAGATAGGAATTGTAGGAGACGCCGCGCGGCACGGGGAAGGCGCTCTCAAACAGGGCGATGCGCCGATCGTTCCCGCCCACATAGTATAAGTCTTTGCAAATTTCAACTGTGTTGTGCATGATTTTACCTCGCGAGAAATTCTACCATATTTTTCCCCGAAATGCAAGCAATCAAACGCAAAAATATCCCCGCGGAGAGGCCGCGGGGAAAATCGTGCGCGAATTTTTTGTTTACATGGCGGGGCCTGTCGTCGAGGGGGCGTAGACGCGCGCGGCGAGTTCCCGGTCGAGGGCGTGGAGGCCCTTCGCATCCGTGCCAAAGAGTTTCATATTTTTCACCATCTCGTCGGCGTTTGTCTCCTCCTCGCCCTGCTCCTTCACGAACCAATCGAGGAATTGCATCGTGCGGAAGTCCTTTTGCGCGAACGCCTCGGCATAGATGGCGGTGATGAGCGAGGTGACGTACTGCTCGTGCTCGTAGCCCGCTTCGAGAGGAGCGAGGTGATTTTGGAAGGTCTTATCGGGCTTGGCGACGGCTTCAAACGTCACCTTTTCGCCGTTGTTGAGAAGGTAGCGGCGGATCATGAGGGCGTGGTCGCGCTCCTCCTGCGCCTGCACCTCGTACCAATGCGCAAAGCCGTTGAGACCCTCGTCGGCATAGTAATTTGCAAAGTCAAGATAGAGATAGGCGGAGTACAACTCCTTGTTCACCTGATCGTTGAGCATTGCCGCGATTTTTTTGTTGAGCATTTTTTTATCCTCCATGATTTTTTCACCTATAATATACCCGCGCGTGCGCGCGGGAAAACAGGGTTTTTTATTTTGCGGAGAATTTTTTGAGGAAATTTACGGGCGCACCCCCTCCCCTACCCCTCCCCCTTACGCAGGGGGAGGGCAAGTAAGGCGTCGCGGGGAAACAGGGTTTGCCGAAATTTTTTGCGGGAGCGAGAAAAAATACATGAAGGAGAAGTCACTGAAATTTGCCGCGGAGGAGGAAGAATAGGCCACTGTCCCGCGCGCCGAATAAAATTTCATCGGCGTCGTAGCACAAAAAACACAGCCGCAACAGTTCGGGAACGGTGGGAAAGTCGCCGCCCGAAAGTAGCGTTTGCGCCCGCTCTTCGCCGCACTCCATCGTCTCGGCAAGCAGCGCAAGCGAGATCCCCCGCGAAGTTGTAAGCGTTTTCAACCGCTCGGAAAACCTCTTTTTCCACCGCTCCTCATAGGCGCGGCGGGCGCTCTTTTCATCCGCTACACTATCGCACATGGCTAACTCCTTTTCAGCCCTATTTTATACCGAGTTTCTCGGTAAGTCAAGTATGCTACCGACTTTTTTGGTAAAAATAGAGGCGTGAAAGAGATAAAATTCGCGGAAAACTTGAAATCGCTGCGCAAAAGCCGCGGCCTCACCCAAACCGAACTTGCGGCGATGCTCGGCGTAGACCAGCGGACGGTGAGCGGCTGGGAAACGCGCGTAAGCGAACCGAGTTACGCCTTTCTCGCTAAATTGTGCGAGATATTCGATGAAACATTTGACGATATTTTAACGTAAAAGACCCCAAGACGGGGTCTTTTTTGATAGCGTTTGAGCGGTTTTGATGTTTTGAGGAGAGCAAGATACACTCGCCGCCCGCCGCGCGCTACGCGGCGGGTGGCTCGGTATGAGGGACGCCCACCCCAAGGGGGAGCTATTTCGCCTTTGGCTTGTGCTGTGCTCGGTCGGCAATAGTGCGGGCGGGGCGTGCCGCGCTTAGTAGGCAATAGTACGCGTGGGGCACAGTCCGCAGGACTGTTGAGCATGGTGCGCCGCTCCACCCCTTGCGCAGGGGGAGGGCAAGTAAAACGGCGCGGGAAAACAGGGTTTGCCGAAATTTTTTGCGGGAGCGAGAAAAAATACATGAAGGAGAAGTCACTGAAATTTGCCGCGGAGGAGGAAGAATAGGCCGCTGTCCCGCGCGCCGAATAAAATTTCATCGGCGTCGTAGCACAGAAAACACAGCCGCAACAGTTCGGGCACGGTGGGAAAGTCGCTCCCCGAAAGCAGCGTCTGCGCCCGCTCCTCGCCGCACTCCATCGTCTCGGCAAGCAGCGCAAGCGAAATCCCCCGCGAAGTTGTAAGCGTTTTCAACCGCTCGGAAAACCTCTTTTTCCACCGCTCCTCATAGGCGCGGCGTTCCTCTTGAAATTCCGAATTCATTTCGACATAATTTTACATCACTTTATGGCGTTTGTCAAGATTTTAACATCACATTGCGTTGTAATTGTGTCATGGAACTTGCAAAGAAACTCGGCGAAAACCTGAAAGAGGCGCGCAGGGCAAAGGGCTATACGCAAAAAGAGATGGCAAGCAAATTGTTCATGACGCAACAACAGTACAGCCGCTTTGAAAACGGCGTCTTTGAACTCAACTACCACCAAATTCTTGCGCTGTGCGAGATCCTCGATATTACGCCAAACGACCTATTCGATATCTCGTAAAAAAGACCCCGGAACGAGGTCTTTTTTGATAGCGTTTGGGCGGTTTTGATGTTTTTGAGGAGAGCAAGATACACTCGCCGCCCGCCGCGCAACGCGCGGCGGGCGGCTCGGTATGAGGGATAGACGCTGTGCGCCGACGAGCGGAGGCTATTCCGCTCCGCGGGCGGGGTGCTGCAAGAAATGGCGATGATGATTTCATTCTACCGTGAGTAGGTATGAATTGGAACGCATCTCTACCGCGCCGCCGAGCTACCGCACGGCGGCGCTCAGGCGCGCCCCGCCCGCACTATTTTCGACCAAGGGCGGCACGAGCCGTAGGCGAAGTAGGCGGGTTTCCCGCCGCTGCACGTCCCCATTTGCCACACTACCGTAGGCTTAATGTCGGGGCAAGCGATATCGAGCCGCAACTCGATATCCCATACAAGTTACATTCCTCGCAAAAAATATTTTGCGCAGAAAAAGATTTTTTGCGAAACTTGTCAGAAGTTTGTCCCGTTCCACCCCCAATCGGACAGGCCGTGGTAGGTGACATAGACCGCGCTCCCCGGAATACCCAACTCCTCAGAGAGGATGCGGCAGATCTCGCCCGTCATGCGGGAATAGTCGGCGGACGACGCCGCGCCGAACAGGCTGACTTCCACATACGCGCCCTTTTCGAGTTTCTTCCCCCCGAAATACAGCGCGTAGTTATCCTGAAAGCCCACCATGAGGTAGCCCTCGCCCTTGTGCAGGATGGATACTGCCCTGCCGAGCCGCGCCTTGACGGCCTCCTTCTTCTCCTCGGTGAGCGCAACGGTCACTTTGCTATCGATAAACGGCATAAAATTACCTCCTTTTCAACAATACCAATGTCTCGACGTGCTTGGTCTGCGGGAACATATCGAAGGGGCGGACGAGGGTGACTTCGTATGCGCCCTCCGGCGCTCCGCACTTGATAAGTTCCCCGCCCTCCGTCTCGATGAGCGTCCCCGTCAGAATCCCCAAGTCGCGCGCGAGCGTCGCAGGGTTGCACGAGACCATGATGATACGCTCCGCCCCGCTCTCCTTTAAGAGGCGCAGAACGCTGCGCTCCACGCCGCTGCGCGGGGGGTCCAACACGATCGTCTGCGGCCGCTCCTCGGATAAGAGCGCGGCGAGTTCCTCCTCCACCTTTCCGCAGATGTTCTGCATCTTCTCAGTTAAGCCGTTGCGCTCGCGCAGGCGGTCGGCGCAGGCGGTCGCCTCGGGGACGACCTCTATGCCGTACGCTCTGCCGCACTTCTTCGCGAGGAGGGCGGTGAGCAGCCCGCCGCCCGCATAGCAATCGACGACGCACTCCCCCTCGGCGAGGGAGACGATGTCCTCATAGAGTTTGCCGCGCACGTTGTCGTTGACCTGCATGAAAGTCTGCACGCCCGCCTCGAACACGACGCCGCCATCCGAACTCTCGTACACGCCCTTGCCCTTGAGCAGGGTGAACTCCCTCCCGAAGATGACGTTGGAGCGCGACGGGTTGTAATTGAGATAGAAACTGTACTCGGCGAAAATTTGCCCAAGCAGATAGAGGAAATAGTCGATGCCCTTGATCTCCCGCTCGGTGGAGACGAGGGTGACGATAAATTTTTTCTTGATCTCCCGCACCACGATGTGCCGAAGTTGCCCCGTGCCCGTCTCGGCGTCGTAGCCATCCAGCCCGCACTTTTCCATGAACCCTTTAAGCGCCTTGATGACGTCCTTCGCCCACGCGGGATGGATGGGGCACTCATCGGTGGGCACGATGCGGTGGGAGCGTTCGGCAAAGAACCCGACCACGTTTTCCCCGTTCTGCCGCCCGATGGGCAGTTGCAGTTTGTTGCGGTAGCCGTATTCCCGCTCGCTCCGCACGCATGGGGAGACTTTGGCCTCGACGCCGCCGATCTTTTTCAATGTATCGCGCACGAGTTCGGTCTTGGCGTGCAATTGGGAGCGGTAGCGGATGTGTTGCAGTTGGCAGCCGCCGCAGCGGTAGAACACGGGGCACTTGGGGCGCACCCTGTCCTCCGCGGGCGTGATGAGCTCCTCCACCCTTGCGTAGGCGATGTTTCCCGCCGTTTTGAGAACGCGCACCTCGGCGCGCTCGCCGGGGAGCATACAGGGAATGAAGAGGGTCATGCCATCGCTGTATGCAATTCCCTCGCCCTGCGTGCCCATGGCGACGGCTTCCACCGTGAGAACGTCGTTTTTTTGCATACGCTACCTCCTTATCCTCCTAACGATGGCGTCCATCGAACGCTGGCAGAGGAAGATGAGCACATCATAGGCGGCGAACATGGCGCTCGCGCCGAAAAACACGATATAATAGAGATATTTTGCTACGAAGGGATACCACGTCGCGCCCGAAAAGCCCAAGAAGCCATCGAGGGTGAACCACATGAGGAGGAGCGCGCCGTCGAACCAAACGGCCTTTACGAGGTAGCACAACAGATGCTGCCACCACTTGGAGAGATATTTTTTCTGAAAGAAATTGGCGATGGGGTGCAGCCCGAAGAACACGGCGAAGGGCAGCAGGGTAAACACGGAGAATCCGCAGAAGAGGAAGGCGAGCAAAAACGCGCCGACGTGCGCGGCGAGAGCGCCGCCCCAAAACCCCTTTGCGAGGGGCACCATCAGCGCGAACACGGCAAGGACATATCCCCCCGCCAACATGAAATTGACGTACCCGCCCATGGTGAGGGCGAGCGCGGCGATGGCGCAGGCGATCGCGGAGAGCGCGATCTCAAACGACTTCGAGGGGCGTTTCATACCTTATCTGCAATTGCAGCACAGGTTGAAGAGGCAGTTGACGCACAGGTAAGTATAGCACATGGAAGCGCACGTCGCGCACCAATTGCCCCCCATCTGTTCGCCGTCCGAGACGGGGTCGGGGTTGGTGTTGGGCGCGCCGCCCGTCTGCTGCTGGTACTGCGCGCGATTGTTGAGTTTATCGTACGCAGAGCGATATTTTTCATTGTTGGGTTCGAGTTGCAGGGCGATCTCGAGTTGCTTCTTGCACTCGTTGATCCAATTTTTTTTGTAGAAGACGACGGACTGCAGATAGTGCCATTCGGCGTTCCTCTCGTTGAAGCCGTCGAGGAGTTTTTGTGCGCCCGCGAGATCCCCGCTGCGGATGGCGTCGCCCACCGCGGCGAAGGCGTCCGTGCCCGAGGTGTTCTGCTTCTTCTCGCGCCGCTCGTCCATGACCTCCCGATAGGCGGTCTCGAGCCGCGTGAGCATACGGGCGGCGTTGTTGCCCTCCTCGCCGTCCTTCCACTTGTCCTCGTTGTACTGCGCTTTGAGGCGCTTGTAACTTTCCTCGATCTCCTCGTCCGTCGCGGTCTCTTCCACCTGCAAAATTTTGTAATTTTCCCGATCCATGATTTTATTTTACTCCGCTTAGTATTTTTTCTTGCATTTTTGCGCGCTTTTCTCCCCGCATCACCCGTTCGGTCTCGAGGGGGATCCCGCGCAGGATGACGTTATCCGTCAGGTCGCGGTTGAAAAAGAAGGTGATCCCCGCAAGGTTCTCCCGCAGGGAGAAAAACAGCGTATCGAACAAAAATTTTATCTCCTCGCCGTCCTTTTGCATGAGTTCGGCGCGGCTACCCCGCCCGTAGGCGAGCACAAAGGGGTTGTAGTTTTGCTTTTTGACGTCCTTATCGTAGTCGTCGAGGGCGTCGATGAGGTACACCCACTTTCCGAGACCGTAGAAAAGTTCACCTGTCGCCTCCGTCGCCCTGTCCTTCAAGAGGTAGTCGGAAAGTTCGCGCATCATCTTTGCCGTGGGGTCGGCGGCGATGTCGGGCGAAGCAACGCGGTTTTTTTCCGCCGCCGCCTGCTCCTTCATGTACGTCTCCACGAGGGCGACGAGTTTGGGGTAATTTTTCTTCGCGCGCTTGAAGCCCTTTTTGAACCACAGCCGCTTGCCCCTGCCCCTGCCGCCGTCCTCGATGTCATCGGTGAGTTTGTAGTAGGCGAGCACGGTGTTGAGCGCGCCGAGCTCCTCGGTGAGTTCATCCACCGCGGCGATGGGGCGCTTTCTGATGGCGTGCTCGAAGCAATTTTGCCGCTCAATCTTCACGTCGACGCCCGCGATGTTGTGCAAAAGGGCGGAGAGAAAGGTGACATCGTAGGTCAGCCCGATGCGCGCCCGCTGGCCGCACGCCTTGCTTATGCCCTTGCACAGGCCGCAGTACATCGCGCGGTAGAGCATATAGTCCTTGATGAAGAGGTTGGGCAGATCGTATTTTACATACCCGAACACGGCTTATTCTCCACGGTAGAAGCCCACCTTGCGGTACACCTTGTCGAGGGTGCGACGGGCGACTTTGAAGGCGCGCTCTGCGCCCCCCTTCAAGATCTCGGCGAGATACTTCTTATCGGCGAGCAGCCTCTGCCGCTCGCTCTGGATGGGTGCGAGGGCATCCGCGACCGTCTCCCCCACGGCGAGTTTGAATTCCCCGTAGCCCGCGCCCGCAAAGGTCTTTTCCGCCTCCTCCACGGTGCAGCCCGCAAAGGCCGCGTAGATGTTGAGGAGGTTGCTCACCCCCGGCTTGTCCTCGGCGGCGCGCACCTCGCTGCCGCTGTCGGTGACGGCGCGCTTGAACTTGCGGAGGATCGTATCCCTGTCGTCGGTGAGGAACACGGCGGCGTTGGGGTTTTCATCCGACTTTGACATCTTCTTGGAGGGGTCTTGTAAAGATCGGATGCTCGCGCCGTCCCGCTTTATGAGCGGTTCGGGCACGCGGAAGGTCTCGCCGTAGCGGTTGTTGAAGCGGATGGCGATATCCCGCGCGAGTTCGACGTGCTGCTTTTGGTCCGCGCCGACGGGCACATAGTCGGCGAGGTATAGGAGGATATCCGCCGCCATGAGCACGGGATAGTCCATAAGCCCCATGTTCACATTGTCGGCGTGCTTTTGCGATTTATCCTTGAACTGCGTCATGCGGGAGGCCTCGCCCACATAGGTGAGGGTGTTCAGCACCCAGCAAAGTTCGGCGTGCTGCGGCACGTGCGACTGCACGTAGAGCGCGCACTGCGCGGGGTCAAGCCCGCAGGCGAGGTAGGTCGCCGCGAGTTCCAGAGTGTGGCGGCGCAGTTCGGCGGGTTCTTGCTTTACCGTAATGGCGTGCAGGTCGGCGATGGCGTAAAAGCAGTCGTACTCCTGCTGCATGGCGAGCCAATTGCGGATAGCGCCCGTATAATTGCCGATGGTGAGGTTTCCGCTCGGCTGAACGGCCGAGTACATCACTTTCATATCCATATAAATACCCAGTTTACGGACATTATACCATATTTCCTTGCAAATTGCAACGCCTATCCGCGCGCCTTTTCGCGAAATTTCATAAGACGCATACATTCCCGCGCAAAAAAAGCGCAAAATCGTTGAAATTTTCGCAAAATTCGTGTATACTGAAAGCACCACACAAGTTTCATAGAATTTCGTCGGGTGCACAAATTGGCATTGTGCATCTCTCTCATATATCCCGGCGGATATTGGAACTTGTGTGGTGACAGATCCAAGGGGAGATGACCTTGCGGTGTATCCCTGCGGATACACCTTAATTTTTTATTCCAAGGAGGAAACCACTATGCACAAGAGGGTATTCACCACTGCTCTCGCACTTCTTTGCGCCGCCTGTCTCCTGGCGGGCTGCTCAAAGACGCCCTTCACCCCCGGCAAAAACCCGGGGACGACCCCGCCGCAGGATGATCCGCCGAAGGACGACCCCACGCAGGACGACCCGACGGAGATCGTGGGCGCGACCGACTATCTCACCCACGGGGAAACGCACACGCAGGACAAAAATTTTTCCGCGGGCTACCACACGTGGGGCACGGACAACACCTGCACCGTCTGCGGCTACACCCTGCCCGTCACCGAGGGGCTTATATACACCGCGGTTGAGGGCGGCCTCAAAGTCGGCTACGATTGGGAGAACGCCACACTGACCGCGGCGGAGACCGTTGTCATTCCCGCCTATCATGACGGAAAAAAGGTCGTCGAAGTGCAGGGGTATTATGACGGCCAAACGGCTTCCGAGACCCGCTTTGCGGGCGCAGCGTTCAAGACCGTCTCCGTGCCGAGCACCGTCAAGACCATTCCGACTTTCACCTTTTTCGGCAATGAGGCGCTTGAAACCGCCTACATCGGCGGCGGCACGCTCGGCGATGAAGTTTTCGCCTGCTCTTCCGTAAAGAAGGCGATCATCAAGGCGCAGTCCATCGGCGATATGACGTTTACTTATACGACGGACGGCAAAACCATGACTCCCTGCCCCATCGAGGAGGCGGAGATCGACTGCACGGGCGCGATCGGCGGCTATACGTTCTATACCTGCCCCAACCTCGTCAAGGCTAAGATCGCGGGCGCGACCGTCGGCGACTGCACCTTTTATCGGTGCGCCGCCCTCGAAGAGGCGGAAATTCTGCACGCAAGCACGATCGGAGAGCGAACCTTCCAGGAATGCAAGGCGCTCGAAAAGGTGACCCTTCCCGAAAACCTTTCCGCCATTCCCGCGAAAATGTTTTGGTTCTGCACCCATCTGCGCGAGTGCGAAATTCCAGAGACAGTGACGGAGATCGGCGACTATGCTTTCGACGAGTGCCGCCATCTCATCCGCATCACCCTCCCCGCGGGTCTGCAAACGGTGGGAGAGGACGCCTTCAAACTGTGCGGACGGCTCGCGGAGATCTGCAACCTCTCCGACCTCGAGTTTGAGCCGCACGCCGAGAACCCCGCGAACGAAGTTTCCTTCCTCGGCGTCTACACCGACGTCATCGTCACTGAAAAATCGCAGATGGGGACGTTCACGGAAAAGGACGATTTCCTCTTCTACAAGTCTGCGGCGGGGAAGAACTACCTCGTCTGCTACGACGGCGACACCGCCGACCTCACCCTCCCTGCCGCCGCACCCGACGGATCCAAATATGTCGTCCACGGGTACGCGTTCGACACGTTGGATTTTGACCTCACTTCCGTAACGATCGGGGATGGCGTGACCGCGCTCGGCTACGGGGCGTTCAGCAACTGCAAGAAACTCACGTCCGTCACGTTCGGGAACTGCCTTGAAAGGATCGGCGACTACTGCTTCAACAGTACGCCCCTTCTCACGGAAGTCACCCTCCCCGCGAGCCTCAACTACATCGGCCATGCGGCTTTCTGGACTTCGAGATCGACATACGGTCTCCAGAGAGCGACCTTTGCCGAGCCGACGGGCTGGACGTGGCAAGGCGACGCCAAAGAGCCTGTCGACCTCTCCAACCCCGCGCAGAACGCGCAGTATCTCGCGCACACCTCGAACGGCGCGCCAAACCTCTATTGGCAGCGCACGACGACCGACTGACCGCATTTTATCCCCTTTCCCTTTTGGGGGGCACAAAACCTCACAACAAAACGGCCGCCCCGCGAAACTTACGCGGAGCGGCTTCCCATTTCCCCCATATCTGTCCGCAGATCGCGGCGAAAACCACGCCGCAAAATGCGTCACAAAAACTTTTTGACTTCCTCAAACATCTTGTCCACGCCCACCACCGTCTTGAAGCGCGGCGGCTTATAGCGGATGGCCTTCAAACTCTCGGGCACTTTCATGGCGGTGAGCAAATGGATGCGCTTGACGCCCTTGAAACTATCCTTCACGTCGTTGCCCGTGAGGGCGTACAAAACATCCTGCGGGAACTTATACGGGCTTGCCGTGGAGACGACCACGATGGGGTTCAAATCCGCCTTGGGGTCATCCTTTTTGCACTTTTCCTCGTATCTTTGGGCGACGCTCATCGCAACGCCCGTGTGGGTATCCATGGGGTAGCCGTAGTCCATAAAGAAGTCGTACATACACTCCACCGTGCCGTCCTCGTCGGTGCAATCGGCGTAGAAACTTTCGCGCATGGCGGCAAGTTCGCGCGCCCCCACGGAGTACTTCCCCGTCTGCGAAAGCGACTTCATGCGCTCCGCCGTCTTGCCCGCGTCCCTGCCCGAAAGCTCGAAGATGAGCCGCTCCAAATTGGAGGAGATGAGGATATCCATGGAGGGCGACATCGTCCTGTAAAACGGCCGCTTGGCGTTGTAAGCTCCGTTCGCAAAGAAGTCGGTGAGCACGCAGTTCTTGTTGGAGGCGCACACGAGTTTGCCCACGGGCAGCCCCATTTTTTTCGCGTAGTAGGCGGCAAGGATGTTGCCGAAGTTGCCCGTCGGCACGCAAAAGTCCACCTTATCGCCGAATTTTATCTGGTCGGAGGTCACCAAATCGCAGTACGCCGAGAAGTAATAGGCGATCTGCGGCGCCAATCTTCCGAAGTTGATGGAGTTGGCGGAGGAGAGCAGATACCCCCGTTCTTTTAACAGCGTTTTGCATTTTTCGCTGTTCATGATGCGCTTGACGCCCGTCTGGCAGTCGTCGAAATTGCCCCGTACGGCAACGACGTTCACATTGTCCCCGTCCGTCGTGCACATCTGCAACTTCTGCATCTTGGAGACGCCGTCGTCGGGGTAGAACACCATGATTTTGACGCCCTCTTTGTCGCGGAAACCCTCCAAAGCCGCCTTGCCCGTGTCGCCGCTCGTAGCCACCAGAATGAGGATCTTCTCCTTGATGCCCAAAAGGTCGCACCCCTTCCTGAGGAGGTGGGGCAGCACGGTGAGCGCCATATCCTTGAAGGCGCAGGTCGGGCCGTGGAAGAGTTCGAGCATATACATTCCGTTGTCGAGGCGGACGAGGGGGGCGGCGTCGCCGTCCTCGAACTGCGCGTACGCCTCTTTCGCCGCGTCGAGCAGTTCCTTCTTGTCGTACTCATCGAAGTACTTGGAGAGGATGCAGGCCGCGCGCTCGGGGTAGTCCATGCCGCACAGCGCGTCGAACTCGGCGGGGGTTACGGACGGGAAATTTTCGGGCACGAACAACCCGCCGTCGTCGGCGATGCCCTTGACGACGGCCTCCGCGCCCGTCACTCTTTGATTTCCTCTCGTGCTGATAAAATACATAATTATCACCAAATGCGCGCCCATAGAGGGCGCGCAAGCCATGCGCGGCGGCAACCGCGCTCCTTTTGCAATGGGTTATACGCCGTTATTACAGATATTTCTTGGCGAAGTCGGGCAGCTCTTCCTCGGCGCAGCTGCAGGTGATGGTGATCTCGAGGCCGCGCATTTCGGCGACTTTTTCCATCATATAGAAGAATTTTGCCATTTCGCCGATGCCCTTTCCCGCGATGCGCGCAATGCCGTCGACGTAGATATATTCGTTATCGTAATTGGCGGCGATCGCGCCCTTTACGAAGCCGCAGAGGGCGTCCTCGCCGGCGATGGCGTAATCGGAGCAATCGATGAAGCGGATCTCGCGCTTTAAGTCGTACATATAGCGCTTGGTATCGGTGATGAAGATGAGGTGTCCCTTGGCGACGGCCACCGCATTGTTGGCGGCGGCGATGATCTTTTTGGTTTTCCCGCTGCCCTTTGGTCCGCAAATGATTTTGATCATGAAGTCCTCCTACCTTATCGGCATATTTTGGTACTTTTATTCTATCAAGTTTTCGACGACATTTCAAGTGGTTTCCGAAAAATAGTTTGCGAAAATTCTTTTATGCGCTTTCCGCCCGTCTTTGTCCGCCTTTGCCCTATTCCCCCGCGTCATTCTGCCCCGCTACCATTATGTCATTTCGAGCGGAGCGTAGCGGCGCACGAAGTAGCGCAGTCGCCCCTAAAAATGTCATGTCGACCAAGCGTAGCGCGTGGAGACATCTCTACCTTATTCCCGCCCCCTCAGGGGAGCCTTCCTTGTGGCTTTCGGGAAAGGCGACCTATGATATGTGGAGCCTTTCTCCGCAATGGGGGACACAGGGGGAGGAGCACTGTAAATAATGTGCCTTAGGCGGAATTTACTTCCGCCGCCCCGCGCGCACTATTTACAATCCAAGCGCGGCACGAGCCGTAGGCGATGTAGGGCGACTCAATTTGCCACACACTTGCGGCTTAATGTCTGTTCGAGCGAATGAGAGGTCGACCCGAGAGGACGCAAAACGCCTGTTTCCTCGTTAAATTTGTTTTTGAGCATACGCCCCAAAGGGGCGGAGACGAAAAAAGAAATTTAACGAAATTATCGTAGGCTTTGCAAAAACGCGTCAATCCTATCCAGCCCTTCCAGCATATCGCGCATGGAGAGGGAGTAGGAGAGCCGCACGCAGTCATCCGCGCCGAACGCCGCGCCGGGCACGACGGCGACCTTGGCGGCGTCGAGCAAGATCTCGGCAAAACTCACCGAGTCGGTGATTTCCCTGCTGCCGAACTTCTTTCCGTACACCCCGTTCACCACGAGCATGGCGTAAAACGCGCCGTCGGGGATGATGCAATACGCCCCCTGCATATCCGAAATGCGCTCGATCATGGCGAGTCTGCGCCGTGCAAAGCGCGCCACCATCTCCTCGACGGCGGCCTCGGGTGCGGAGAGCGCCGTAATGGCCGCGTATTGGGCGATGGAATTTGCGCCGCTCGTCGCGTGGCTCTGGAAGGAATCGATGGCCTTTGCGATGGGGTGCGGCGCGGCGAGGTAGCCCACCCGCCAGCCCGTCATGGCGTAGGTCTTGGAGACGCCGTTCACGGTGACGGTATGCTCCTTCGCCCAGTCCGAAGATGCGGCAAAGGAGAAGTGTTTTCTTTCACCATATATGAGTTTTTCGTAAATTTCATCGGACAGCACGAGGAGATCCGCCGCCTCGCAAACTTCGGCAAGGTCGCGCACCTCGCGCTCGGAATACACCGCGCCCGTGGGGTTGCAGGGCGAGTTGAAAATGAAGAGTTTGGTCTTGGGGGTAATGGCGGCCTTCAACTGTTCGGGCGTGATTTTGAAGCCCGTCCGCTTGCTCGCCCGCACGGTTACGGGCACGCCGCCGCACGCCTTCACCACCTCGGGGTAAGTCAGCCAATAGGGCGCGGGAATGATGACCTCGTCCCCCTCGTCGAGGAGGGCGTAGCACACGTTGAAGATGCTGTGCTTCGCGCCGTTGGAGATGATGATCTGCGAAGATTCGTATTCCAACCCGTTGTCGCGCAAAAACTTTCTGCACACGGCGCGGCGTAGTTCCAGAAGCCCCGCCGAGGGCGTATACTTTGTATATCCGCGGTCGAGGGCGGTCTTTGCCGCCTCGATGATGTGTTCGGGGGTGTTGAAGTCGGGTTCGCCCGCGCCGAAGGAGATGACGTCCTCCCCCGCCTCCTTCATCGTCTTTGCCCGCGCGCTGATGGCGAGCGTGAGGGAGGGTGAAATGGCGCGGATGCGCCGTGCGAGTTTTTCCTTTACGTCCATATGCGGCCTCCTTTAATCCTCATCGGAAGCGGCGGCGAGTTTTGCCTCCGTCTCCGCCCGTGCGAGCGCCTCCGTCATCTCGTCGATCTCCCCCGAGAGGAAGGCCTCCATGCCGTGGAGGGATAGCCCGATGCGGTGGTCGGTGATGCGGTTCTGCGGGAAGTTGTAGGTGCGGATGCGTTCGCTCCTGTCCCCCGTGCCCACAAGGCTTTTGCGGTTTGCGGCCTCCGCGCCCTGCGCCTGCTCGCTGTAATATTCGTACAGCCGCGCTTTCAGCACCCTGTACGCCTTTTCTCTGTTTTGAAGTTGGCTTCTTTCATCTTGACAGGTCACCACGATGCCCGTGGGGAAGTGGGTGATGCGGATGGCGGTCTCCGTCTTGTTGACCTTCTGCCCGCCCGCCCCCGAGGAGCGGAACAGATCGACGCGGATGTCCTTTTCGTCTATCTGCACCTCCACGTCCTCGGCCTCGGGCAGGACGGCTACGGTCGCCGTCGAGGTGTGGATGCGCCCCTGCGACTCCGTCTCGGGCACGCGCTGCACGCGGTGCACGCCGCTCTCGTATTTGAGCCGCTTATACGCCCCCTTGCCCGTGATGTTGACGATGGCCTCCTTCACGCCGCCGAGTTCGGTCTCGTTGAGGTCGACCACCTCCCACTTCAAGCGGTGCTTTTCACAGCACCCCATGTACATCCGGTAGAGTTCGTATGCAAAGAGAGCGGCCTCTTCGCCGCCCGCGCCCGCCCGTATTTCGAGCGTGCATCCCCTCTCGTCGTTCTTGTCCTTGGGCAAGAGCAGCAGTTTCAGCCTCTCTTCGAGCGCCGCAAGCCGCTCCTTGCACGCCTGCCCCTCCTCGCGGAAGAGTTCGCGCATCTCGCCCGTCTCCCTCTCGGCCTCCGAGAGGGCGGCGTCCATCTCCTCTTTTGTCCTTTCGTACTCGCGGTACGCGCCCGCGATCTCCTCGAGGTCTGCCCTCTCCTTGGAAAGTTTGGTGTACTGTTCCATGTCGGCGAGCGCCTCGGGCGAGGAGAGGAAGGCGGAGAGCGCGTCGTAGCGCGCCGCGATCTGTTGCAACCGTTTCAGCATTTCAGAACCCGATCTTTACCACGCGCTCTACGCCCGCCAGGTCCTTTACGACCATGGCAAAGTCGCACCGCGTCGTGGTGCGGAAAATCTTGATGATCTGTTGCGCCTGGTTTTCGCCGCACTCCATGATGAGCATCCCCCCGCGCGCCATATATCGGCTGACCTTGGCGGCGATGCGGCGGTAGAAGTCCAGCCCGTCCTCTCCCCCGTCGAGGGCGATGCGCGGTTCAAAGTCGCGCACGTCGGAAGCGAGCGTCGCGATCTCCCCCGTGGGCACATAGGGCGGGTTGGCGGTGATCACGTTGAACCTGCCGTGCACCCGTTCGAAGAGGTCGCTCTGCACAAAGGTGACGTTGGCCTTGTTGAGGCGGGCGTTCTCGCGCGCCACGGCGAGGGCGTCCGGGGAGATATCCGAAGCCGTCACGCTCACCGCGCGGTCCTTGGAGACCTCGCACGCGATGGCAACGGCGACTGCGCCGCTCCCCGTGCACAGGTCGAGCACGCTGTCCCCGCCGCGGATGGTGGAGACGGCCTGCCGCACCAGAAGTTCCGTCTCGGGGCGGGGGATGAGCACCCTCTCGTCCACCTTGATGGGGTAGCCGTAAAAGTTTGTATCGCCGAAGATATACCACAGCGGTCTGCCCGTCATGCGTTCTTCGAACACGGGCAAAATTTTGCGGCACTCGGGGCGGGAGATGACCCTGTCCGTCGCAAGCGCGCTCCGCGGGATATTCAACGTCAGGCTCAGGATCCACTCCGCGTCGGAAGC
Source organism: uncultured Clostridia bacterium (assembly GCA_947625095.1). GTDB lineage: Bacteria > Bacillota > Clostridia > Christensenellales > Borkfalkiaceae > Gallimonas. The sequence goes on from CANQMX010000013.1 coordinate 24,865, forward strand.
GTCGATGTCCTTCTCCGCAAACGCCTTTTTCATCATGGGCAGCAGTTTGGATACCTTCGTCTCCGTCACAAACGTCTTTTCGGGCGAATCGGGGTCTTCGTCCATGTCCTTGGCCTTTTCAAACGCCATGATGGCGCACTCTATCATCCTGTCGTCGGGTTCGCGCGTCGTCAGCTTTTGCAGAAGATACCCCGGCGCTTTCAGGGGCAGCACGAGCACCGAATCGGTGAGCGCAAGCAGTTTCAAAACTTCATACGAGACCCCCGCCACCACGGGCAGGAGGAGAAGCCGCACGAAGAAGGAGATGAGGTTGCGCCAGATGCGCCCCTCGATGCCCGCCCACTCGTAGAACATCGTCAGCGGCACGCCCACGAGGGCGAACACGAGGATGGAGACGAAGAGCACGATGAAGATGAAAGTCGTCCCGCACCTGTCGTGCAGGCGGGAGCACTTTTTCACGTTCTCCACGTTGAGGGGCAGCCCGTACTCGTAGCAGTTGATCGTCTTGTGCTCCGCGCCGTGGTATTGGTATGTCTCGCGCAGCGACTTGAACACGAGGGTAAAGAGGATGTACAAAATGAAGATGGTCAGGCGGAAGCCCCCCTCGATGAGGTGATACCACACGCCGTAAAACTCGTTGATGACGGGCGCGGCGTCGGCGATGAGACCCGTAAAGTAGAGGGGCAGGAAGATGAAGAGTCCCACGGCGAGCACGATGCCGATGACGGTGGCGATGGTCGTCACGATCGCGCCGACGCTCATCTTCCAGTGGTCGGCGACCCATTTTGAGAGTTTGGAGGGTTCTTCGTCCTCGGCAATGGCGACTTCGGAACTGCGGAAGAGCGCGCGCATCCCGTCCACGAGCGAGGTCACAAAGTTGACGACGCCGCGGATGAAGGGGAAGCGGGCGATCTTCTTGCGTTTTTCGGGCGGCGTGATGCGCTTGGCCTCGAGCTGCAATTCGCCCGCGTCGTCGCGCACGACGGTCGCCATGCCGCGCTTTCCGCGCATCATGACGCCCTGTATCACGGCCTGCCCGCCGATATAAGTCCGGTTTGTTTTCTTTCTTCTCATCTTTCTCTCGGTTGATAACTTTCGACGATGGGGCTTCCCTCATACCGACGCGTAGCCGCCCCGCGCGCACTATTGTCTACTAAGCGCGGCACAAGCGGCACAGCCGCGAAGTAGTGTATCTTATCCCCCGCCCCTCAGGGGAGGGGGACGCAGGGGGTGGAGCAACTCTTGCCCACCCCTCCAGGGGTGGGTGTCACCGCAGGTGACGGAAGGGGTGTCCTCCCGCCCCGTCCTTAGCTGCCCCCTTTAAAGGGGGCGGCTCCGCCGTAGGCGGTGGCGGGGGTTAATCCTCCTCCGCCGCAGGCGGTGGTGGGGGTTATCCCTCCTCCACGCGGGGCGACTCAAACCCCAAAAACCACAACAAAACGACCCCTCTTTCGGTAGGGGTCGTATGTCGTTAAATACCGTATCTTTTCTTGAATTTATCGACCCGCCCGCCGGTATCCACGAGCTTCTGTCTCCCCGTGAAGAAGGGGTGGCATTTGCTGCAAATATCCACTTTAAGAACATCCACATCCTTGGTCGTGCCCGTCTTGAAGGTCTCGCCGCAGGCGCAAACCACCGTCACCTCGTGGTATTTGGGATGAATATCCGCTTTCATAGTCCTATCACCTCGCTGTGCAATTGAAATTCTACCCTATTATATCCGTTTTTTTTGCTTCCGTCAACTCATTTCTTGCGGACAAAACAAAAAACTTGCGCACGGCGCACAATTTTTTCGCCGAACGCGGACATGGCTACCCGTTCGCCCGTGCGAATTGTGTGCGCAAACGCTTGCAAAATCAAAAATTTTGCGGTATAATGGGAGATAGAAACGCAAACATTGCGGTTTGGAGGCGTATGAACGTCTTAAAATTGACTGCCGCAGGCAGGTTGGAAGGCTTCACAGCGGAAAATCCCGCGCCCGTCGTGGGCAAGATCAGGGTTCGCGTCACAAAGGTTCTCGTGAACGGTGTCGACGCCGCCATCTATTCGGGTGCGATCAAGGCGAAATATCCCCTCGTTCCCGGGCGGTTCGCCATCGGCATCGTCGCGGAAGAGTGCGCGCATCTCCTGTTCCCCAAGGGCACACGGGTGCTTCTGCACGCCTTCCGTGAAGCAGAGGATACGGGCGCGCAAAAGCGCGACTTCGAGGAGGAGGAAAACGCCGCGTGCGGGCAGACGGCGGATGGATTCTTATCCGATTTTGTCCTCGTCTCCCCCAACGATATGACCCCCCTACCCGACTCGGTGAACGATGAAAGCGCCCTCCTTCTTCATCATATCGCGCTCGCGCAGGCCACGCACGAGGCGCTCAAAGCGCAAAAGGGGCAGCACGTCGCCGTCATCGGCGCAAATCTCATGGGGATCTTATTGTGCCGCCTGCTCATCTACCGGCAGGTCGTGCCCATTCTCATCGACAGCGAGCCGAAAAACCTCGAATATGCCCGCGCCTGCGGGGTGTACTACTCGTTGGAGGCCGATAGTTCCCTCATCGAAAATGTCGCGCAGATCACGGGCGGGCGGCTCGTCACGGGCGCCGTGTACGTCACGAGCGCCAAGGGGAACGACCCCACCCTCGCCTTCCGCGTCTGCGCGCAGGAGGGGGTCACCGTTCTCTCGGGCATGAACGCGGGCGGGCTGGTGCTCGACTTTGCCCCCGCGCTCAAAAAGCGGCTTTCGGTGCACTGCGTGTGGAGTTGTTCGGAGTATGCGGAAAACGCCATCAACCTCACAGCCAACCGCGCGGCGGCGGTCACGCCCCGCCACGTCAACGTCATAAAGCCCGCCGACCTCGCGCAGTTCTTTGCGACCTATCCCGAACACCCCGAGCGCGACGTGAGCGAATTCAACATCGTCGACCTCGTATAAAACGCCGTTTGTCTATATCGGCCTCATATAAACGTCGTTTTTTCCATGTCGGCCTCGTATAAACGTCGTTTTTCAGTGTCGGCCTCATATATACGTCGTTTTTTCCGTGTCGGCCTCGTATAAACGTCGTTTTTTCCGTGTCGGCCTCGTATAAACGTCGTTTTTCCGTGTCGGCCTCATATCACCCATTTTACACTCGGCGACCGCCCGCCGACGCCCCGCGTCGGCGGGCGGTCGCCGAGTGCCTCTTCCCCTCATACCGACGCCCCGTAGGGGGCGGAGTGTATCTTGCCCCCTCTTGGGCGGCAGCGGGGGCAACTCTTGCCCACCCCTCGAGGGGTGGGTGTCACCGCAGGTGACGGAAGGGGTGTTCCCTCATACCGACCGTAGGGAGTGTATCTTATCCCCCTCCCCGTTTTGCGGGGAGGTGGACACAGGGGGAGGGGCAACCCATACCCCTTACCCGCCCCTCGGGGGCGCCCCCATTTCCACAAAAAACCACCATGATAAAATTCATTGCAACCGATCTGGACGGAACGCTTCTCGATGGCGCGCGCCGCCTTCCCGAGGAGACCTTCTCCCTCATCGAACAACTGCATCGGCGGGGCATTTTATTTGCTCCCGCAAGCGGTCGGCAGTACGAAAACCTCAAAACGCTGTTCGAACCCGTGCAGGACAAGGTGCTCTTTGTCTGTGAAAACGGCGCGCTCGTCAAGTACCGCGGCGAGACGCTTCACCTTGTCCCCATCGAAGACAAGTATCTCGCGGGCGCGCTCGATGCAATTCGCGCCCTCCCCCATCTCTACCCCATGCTGTGCGGGGTGGACTGCGCCTACATCGAGGACACCGCGCAGCCCTTTTATGACATCTCCATGACGGCGTACACCCGCTGCAAGAAGGTGGAAAACCTCAACGCGGTCATCGGCAAAGAGCCGATCTGCAAGATCGCGGTGTACGACGAGGTGGCGGCGGCGGAAAACTGCATCAAGGTGCTGCCGCAGCGGCTTCCCGCCCTGCGCACCATTTTATCGGGCTTCGAGTGGTGCGACGTCTCCTCACCCGAGGCGAACAAGGGGGAGGCCATCCGCTTTTTGCAGAGGCATTTCGGCGTGAAGCGGGAGGAGTGCGTGGCATTCGGCGACCACATGAACGACTACGAGATGCTCTCAGAGTGCGGCAACGCCTACGTCACGGAGAACGGCTACCCGCCGCTCATCGAGCTGATCGGCAGCACCGTACCCGCCAACACAAACTTCGGCGTCCTCCGCAAGATCAAGGAGATCCTCTCCACCTCCTAGCCCCCCTCGTAGCCCCCTCATAGCCTATTCCTCATACCGCCCTATCAAAGGCCTACCCTCCTCTGGAGGGGAGGCGCTTCCCATAGCCTTATTCCTCATACCGAGGCTTCGCAGAAGCCGAGTGTATCTTGCCTTCCCCCTTTGAAGGGGGCGGGTGGCGCGGCTTTGCCGCGTCAGGTGGGGGTTGCCCTTGTCCCTCTTAGAGGGGGCAGGGGGTGGGGCTTCCCCCCTCCGTCTTAACCCTAACCCTCCTCATACCGAGCCGCCACAAAAAATGTCATTTCGACCAAGCGAAGCGCGTGGAGAAATCTCTACCTTATTTTTGCCTTTCTCCGCAATGGGAGCAGGGGGTGGGGCAACCCTTGCCCACCCCTTGGAGGGGTGGGTGTCACCGTAGGTGACGGAAGGGGTGTCCTCTCGTTCCCCGCGACATTCTGCCCCCCGTCTTAACCCCGTACTTATCCCCCTCCCCGTTTTGCGGGGAGGGGGACACAGGGGGAGGGGCAACCCGTAACCCTTACCCGCCCCCGGGAGGCGCACCCCCCCCCTCAAAAACCAACAATAAAGGAGCATTTTTATGAAATACGTCATCGCCTCGGATATCCACGGCTCGGCATACTACTGCGCCCTTTTGAAGGCGCGGTGCGAGGAGGAGCGCCCTCAAAAAATCATCCTTCTCGGCGATCTTCTCTACCACGGCGCGCGCAACGCCCTGCCCCGCGACTACAACACCTTAAAGACGGCGGAGATTCTCAACTCGATGAAGGAAGATCTCCTCTGCATCAAGGGCAACTGCGACAGTCAGGTGGATACGCTCGTGCTGGAATTTCCCGTAGAGGCCGACTTCGCCTTTCTGCCCGCAGCGGGACGCACCGTCGTCTTTGCCCACGGGCATCTTGCGCCCGCCTTTCTCAAAAAGGGCGACGTGCTTGTGAACGGCCACTTTCATGTGCCCGCCTTTGAGGAGCGGGAAAATTGCACCTACGTCAACTGCGGGTCGGTCTCCATTCCCAAGGAAGATTCCCCGCACTGCTACCTCGTTTTGGAGGAAAACGTCCTCCTTTGGAAAAACCTCGAAACGGGGGAAATTTTCAAGCGCGCCACCCTGTAACCCCGCTTTTTTCCGCGCGCCCGCCGTCCGTGACGGCGGGCGCGCCCATTTCCGTCCTCCCCCCTCCCCCGCGACATTCTGCCCCCGTCTTAACTCTAAACCCACCCCCCTCCTCATATCGAGGCGTGGAGCAATTCCCTCATACCGAGCCAGCCGCCCGTCTGCTTTGCAGACGGGCGGCTGGCGAGTGTATCTTCTCCTTTTCCTTGCCCACCCCTTGGAGGGGTGGGTGTCACCGTAGGTGACGGAAGGGGTGTCCTTCCGTTCCTCGCGACCTTCTGCCCTATCAAAGGCCTACCCTCCTGTGGAGGGGGAGGCTCCGCCGCAGGCGGTGGTGGGGAGGGGTTCCTCATACCAAGCCTATTCCTCATACCGAACGCGCCGCCGCGGCACAGCCGCGGCGGCGCGTGAGTGTATCTTCCCCCGAACGCAGTCCCCATACTCATCCCCCTCCTCGTTTTGCGGGGAGGGGGACACAGGGGGAGGGGCAACTCCTGTTCCCTCGTGGTGGCGTCCCTTGTCCTCCACGTCATCCCCCCCCCGTTGCCCTTCCCTGCGCCCGCCGACTGTGTCGGCGGGCGCAGGGCGTTTCCGCAAATCCCGCTTGCGCCGCCCACTCGCCCCCACTTGCGCAAAAAAGTTACTGCCGTGCCCGCGGGCGGGAACATCGTTCAACAAAAAAACTTTTTTTATAAAAATTTTTAGCAAGGTGCTTGACAATCCTGCATAGAATGAGTAGAATGATGGTGAAAAAAATAAATCACCAAAAGGAGATAAAATCATGAAAGATAAGATCATGAATTTCGGCAAATGGTTTGAAAAGCAGCATATGCTCATCCAGATCATCCTGATGTTGATCCCGCTCGTCAACTGGATCGTCGAACTTTTGATCAGATGGCCTGCTTTCCTGAAAAAGGACAGTGTCCCCAATCTCGTGATGGCTATTCTGCACACCTTCTTCGGCGCGTTCTATATCCTCGAGATCCTCGATATCGTCTGGGTCATCCTCAAAAAGCAACTCTTCCTTGTGGAAAAGTAAAAAACGAAAAACCGCTCCCGTTGGGGGGCGATTTTTTTTGAAAAATTTTGCATTTTTTGTGGCATACAACGCAAAAATTTTAACCGCGCCATGATATGATGAGAGTATGAAGCCTCTCTTTTTTCTTGAAAAAATTTTTGCGGAATACGGCGCGGAAAATGCGGCGCGGAGAGAAAATTACCCCGCCCGCGCGCCCGCGCAGCGCCCACCCCCCATGGGGGGTGGGCGCTGCGCGGGCGCGCGGGCGGGGTAAAAAGTGAACAATATTATTGCAGGTCGAAGGCGACGGCGGTGAGGTCGTCGGAGAACGTGCCGCAGAAATTTTTGAGCGCGGCTTTGAGGCGGGAGATGAACTCCTCCGCGCTCGAAGAGCGTTCCAGAATGGCCTCCGCGCGTTCGAGCGAGAACTCTTCGCCGCGGGCGTTCCTGCTCTCGGTGACGCCGTCGGTGAGGAGCACGAGGATATCCCCCCTTTCGTAGGGAATGAACTTGTCCTCGTACTTGAAGTCGGGCACCCAATTGGAGACGGGCGGCGCGCTCATTTCGATCTCATCGATGCCGCGCGGCGATTTGAGGAGGAGGGGCGCGTTGTGCCCGGCGATGCAGTAGCGGATGCGCGAATTTTTCCGCTCGACGCGCACGGCGGCCGCCGTCACATACGAGCGCTCGTCGAGGCCGAGTTCCTGAAATTTGAGGTTCAGCCCGCCGATGGCGCGCGCGGGCGAGGGTTCGCTCCTGTCCCACCCCGCCTTAACGAAGGCGGAGAGCATCCCCGCCGAAATGCCCTTGCCCGAGACGTCGGCGAGAAAGCCCATCGTCTCCCCCTCCGCCTCGTAGACGTCGGGCAGGTCGCCGCCGATCTCGCGGCAGGGAATGTACATGAAGGCGTAGGGCACGTTGCCGCTGCCGGCGGGCGGGAGGAGGCGCTGCTGGATATCCTGCGCCGAGGACATCTCCCGCGCGATCTCCGCCTCGTAGGCGTTATCGACGACGCCGAGGATGTACTCCCCCATCGGCGCGGCCTTGACGCGGATGGCGAGGCTCTCCTTTTCGCCGTGGCGCAGAACGAGCTTGCGGAAGGCGGGTCTGCCGCTCTTCATCGTCTCGTAAAAGAGGGCGCGCATGGAGCAGAAGGCGCACTTTTCCCCCTTGCCGCAGGGCGCAAGTTCGCCGCAGCCGATGGCGCGCTTCAACGTGCCGCGCTCGGCGTCCGTGCGGAAAAATTCGCGGAAGGCGCGGTTGGCGAACACGACGCGGAAATTTTTATCCACGACGATGGCGGCGGTGGGTATGAAATTGAGGACATCCTTGTATAAATTTGCCATGTCAGCCCCGATACATTTTCAGTTTGCCCGTGACGACGCGGGCGTGAAGTTCCTCCGCGGGGAAAAATTCGCCGTCGTACTGCACGCAGTCGGGCGGCGCGGGCACGATGCGCACCTCCTCGCAGAGAAGGTGGTGGGTGAGCGGGAGGGAGAGGATCTTCCCCTTCTTCAATTTGATGAGGTAGGCGGGAACGGTGACGGCCTTGGGCTGATCGACGTACATGAGATCCAACTTGCCGTCGTCGAGCACGGCGGGCGGGCAAAATTTGATGCCGCCGCCGAACTGCGTGCCGTTGCACGCCGCCGCGATGAGGGCGTGCCGCCTTTCCGTTTGGCCGTTCACCGTGATCTCCACATCCACCCCGCGGTAATGAAGGATGGAGGCGAGCAGGCTGCGGAAATATTTGCCCCGCGCCGAGCCGTGCTTCTTCTTTTCGCACCGCTTCAAGATATCCACATCGATGCCGAGACCCGCGATGTTGATGCTCCGCCGCCCGTTCCCACATTCGAGATAGTCGGTAAATTTGGGCGTGGAATCGAGGAGAAGGTCGACTGCCGCCGCCCCATACGGAATTTTTGCCGCCTCCGCAAAGTCGTTGCCCGTGCCCGCGGGAATGAGACCCAGGGGGATATCGAAATTTTCCATGCCGCAGACGACCTCGTTCAGTGTGCCGTCGCCCCCCATCGCGACGAGCACGCCCTCCCCCGCCTGCGAAATTTGTCTCGCGAGTTCGGTGGGATGCCCGCGGTGTTCGGAAAAATAAAATTCGTACTCTGCGCCGCGCTCGCGAAGGCGCGCCTCCACTGCCGAAAGGCAACTTTTTTTGCCGTGTTTGGCGTTGGGATTGGCGACGATGTGCAGCATACCTTTTTCCCCTGTAAAAATTCCTTGCCCGTTTATTATACAATATCTTTTCGGGAATTGCAATTTTTTTGGGAATTTGCTATACTGTTTTGAGAAAAAAAGAGAAAAGAAATGTCGATGAAAGAGCGTTTACCCCAAACTTTGACCCGCCTTGCCACCGCCTGCCCCGCTCCCCTGTACCTTGTGGGAGGGAGCGTGCGCGACTATTTGCGGGGCGCGCTTGCGGAAAAACCCGACTGGGATCTCGCCTCGCCCTGCGCCGAGGACGACTTCGTTTCGGCCGCCAAGGCGTGCGGATTTGTTGTTTCCGCCGTCTATCCGCGCACGGGCACGGTGAAACTGACAGATTGCGACGGCGCGGGGTATGAGTTCACCCGCTTCCGCACCGATTCCTATGTGCGCGGGGTGCACACGCCGACAAAGATTTCCTTCACCGGGGACATCGCCCTCGACGCGCGGCGGCGGGATTTTTGCGCCAACGCCATTTATTATGACATACAAAAGGACGAGATCCGCGACCCGCTGGAGGGAATTGCGGACATCGACAAGAAAATTCTGCGGACGGTAGCGCCCGCGAAAAAGGTGTTCGGCGAGGACGGGCTGCGGCTGATGCGCCTTGCCCGCATTGCGGCACAGATCGGCTTTTCGCCCGATGAGGAGTGCCTTGCGGGGGCGCGGGAGAACGCCGCCCTCATCGGGGACATCGCGCCCGAACGCATCTTGAAGGAGCTTGACCTTCTGCTGTTTGCGGGCGGGACGGGCGAGAACGCCTACCGCGGGCTGGAAATTCTGAAAGATACGGGCGTTCTTGCCCACATTCTGCCCGAACTCGCCCTCGGGGACAGGATGCCGCAGCGCGCCGACTTCCACCGCTACGACGTGTTGGAGCACTCGCTGCGGTGCGTGAAGTACTCCGCGCCCGAGGTGCGCTGGGCGGCGCTTTTACACGACGTGGGAAAGCCCTACTGCTACCGCCGCGACGGGAACTTTCACGCCCACCCCGAGGAGGGCGCGCGCATCGCGGCGGACATTCTGACCCGCCTGAAAGCGCCCAAAAAACTCATAGGCGAGACGTGCCGATTGGTGCGCCTGCATATGCGGGACTACAATTTGCAGATGCGGGAGGGAAAGGTGCGCCGCTGCATCGCCGAAAACTATGACCTCCTGCCCAAACTGCTCCTCTTGAAACAGGCCGACTTTTCCGCCTGCAAGGACGATTTGGGCGTAGCGCCCGTCGTCGTAAAATGGAAGGAAATTTTGGCGAAGATGAGGGCGGAGAACGTGCCCTTTACCCTAAAACAACTCGCCGTGAAGGGGGACGACCTGCCCGTGCCGCCCGAGAGGCGCGCCGAAGTGCTGCACGCACTTTTGATGCGGTGCGCGCTGGACGGCTCGCTCAACGAGAGAGAGAAACTTTTGAAATGCGCCGCGGCGCTTACAAAGGAGGAATTATGACCACAGTCCTGCTCGTCATCTGCATTGTGCTCTCCGCGCTCTGCCTTGCGCTCCTCGCCCTGCTCTTCCTCCAACTGAAAAAGAGCGGGAACGCGGCGCAGAGCGAGACCTTGAAACGCCTCGAAGAAAAGACGGACGCCGTGGGGCGGCTTGCCGAGTACAACTCGCGCGCGCTGGACAGCGCGAACCGCTCCACCGAGGCGCGACTGCAAAACATCCAAAACCGCCTCGCCGACGACATCAAGTACATCGTGGACGCCAACGCGCAGAATCTGGAGCGCATCCGCCGCACGGTGGATGAGAAACTCTCCTCCTCCATCGACGGGAAACTTTCCGAAAGTTACGCGCGCATTGCCGAGCGCCTCGAAAAGATGTACGAGAGCGTGGGAGAGATGAAGTCGCTCTCGGGCAGCGTTGCCGACATCAAGCGCGTGTTTTCCAACGTGAAACTGCGCGGGACTTGGGGGGAGGCGCAGCTCGACGCCCTGCTTGCCGATATGCTCGCGCCCGACGAATACCGCCGCAGCGTGAAACTCAACCCCCTCGACAATTCCCTCGCCGACTTCGCCATCTGCCTGCCCGCGAAGGGCGGAACGGTGCTCCTGCCCGTGGACAGCAAGTTCCCCGTGGAGGAATTCGAACGGCTGGTGGACGCCTCAGAACGGGGGGACAGGGAGGCGGAGGAGCGCGCCCGCAAAAATCTGGAGCGCGCCGTGAAGTTGCAGGCGGACGACATCGCCAAAAAATACATACTGCCCCCCTCCACCACCGACTTTGCCGTGATGTACCTCCCCTCCGAGAGCCTGTACGCCGAGGTGGCGCGCACGGCGGGGCTTACCGACTTTTTGCGCCGCCGCAGAATTCTGGCCTGCGGCCCGACAAATTTTGCCGCCCTCCTTTCCACCTTGCAGACGGGATTCCGCACCGCCGCCATCGAAAAACGGTCGGGAGAACTGAGAGAAATGCTCGAACAGTTCCGCGTGGAATTTGCGAAATTTTCCGACCTGCTTGAAAAGACGAGGCGGAAGTTGCAGGAGGCCGCCGACAGCGTGGAGAGCGCCGAGAAGCGCTCGGGCGTCATCGGCAGGAAATTGGAGGGCTTCCGCGCCCTCGGCGAGGGCGAAAACGGCGCGGAGTAAAAAATTCCCTCGCATAATTCGCCTGCAATTCACTTGCCTTTTGCGCGCGCGTGTATTATAATGGTGACATGACGCTGCAAAAGTTACCGCAAACTGCAACCGTGGATACGGCGGGGTTCTCCGAGCCCGTGCACGTGCAGGGCGGCAGTCTGTATACGCGGGGCGACGATCGCCTGGTGGAGAGCGGCGGCAGGTTCAAAATTTTTAATAAAATGCGGGCGCGCCTTGTTATCCTCTCGGGCGAGGGGTACATCAAATGGGCGCGCGGCGAAACCCCCTTTGCCGCGGGAGATGGGTTTTTGTGCGACGGCGAGGGGGAACTCGATCTGTATGGCGCGTGCGCCTTTCTATTGGCGCGGGAGTAGGATATGGCGAAAAAGAATAAAAAGAACAAACAGAACAACTATGCACCCACAAAGGACGCGAACGGCAAGAAGCTTTCGCGCAAGGAACGCAAGGCCCAGAGAAAGGCGCTGTTGAAGAGCCAAAAGGAACTCGAAGCCCAGCTCGTTGCCGACGGGAAAATTCCCCGCCGCAATAAATACCGCTCTAAAAATTTCTTCGGGCGGATGCTGGCGCTCGTCCTCATGTTCTTCTTCGGCATCTTTGCGACGGTGGGCGCGTTCTTCGGCTTCGGCGCGTTTGCGCCCATGAAGGACGTATTTTGGCTCGTGGGGCTTGACTCCACCAAGTTCCTCACCGACGAATACAGCGCGAAGGGAATTCTCGATTTGGTGGGCGGCATCCTGACGGATATCCAAGACCACAACATCGACTCGTTGGGCGCGATCTCCAAATATACGCCCATTTTGGACACCTATGTGGACGACATCGTGGAATCGCTCTCCACGCTGGGCGTCAGGGTGGACAAAGACACGCTGAAAGCCACGCCGCTCAGCGAACTCGGCGCATACTTCCAGGACGAAGTGATGGGCAGCATCGTGCTCGGCGAGACCCTGGGCGTGAAGCCGGGCGGCGACGCCATGCTCATCGGCCTTTGCTACGGCGAGGAGGGGATCGACTACACCGTTGAAAATGACGAGTTCGTGCAGGTGACGGGCGGGCGCGCCCCCACCACGCTGGGCGACCTCATGGACAGCCCCACCGACATCATCTCGCAGATGCGCCTCGGCACTTTGATGGGGCTGAATAAGAACGTCACCGAATCCGCCCTCAAAGACAACGCCATGATGTACGCCCTCTGCTACGGCAAGCGGGGCGAGGATGAAAACGCCGACCCTTCCAACTACAATTACTATGTGAAGGACGGCAACATTGTTGTGCTTACCAACAACGCAGGCGGCGCTGCCACCCTCGCGGAAACGGATCCCAACGACTATGTACATACCTTCCCCACCACCCTCGACGGGCTGATGAACCACTCCAACGCCGTCATCGAAAGCCTTGAACTCGGTGATATGCTCGGGCTGGACGGCTCGGATGCCGATACCAACGGCGTGATGTATTCGCTCGCCTACGGTTCGCGCGGCACGGATTGGAAATATGAGAACGGGGAGATCGTCATGCTCGAAGGGCACGACCCCAAATACCCCACCAAGATGGGCGACTTCATCAGCAACTCAAACAGCCTCATCGACGGCATGGAAGTTGCGACGTTGATGAACATCGATCATACCTCCAACAGAATGATGATCTCCCTTGCCTACGGCACGGAGATGGCCAAGGGAGAGGCCTTTGAAGCCCCCGCCGACCCGTGGGAAGAGAGAGGCGGGAAGTATTACGACAAGAACGGTCAACGTGTTGACGAGCACGGGTATCTGCTCGACGCGGAGGGGGGCTACCTCACGGAGGAAGTGAACGAGACGGCGGGCACGGGCGGCTCGGCACAGACGACCACCCGCAAACAGTACAAGGACGACGCGCGGTTTATTTACGTATACGACGCGAGCGGCGAGGTGACGGGCATACAAATGCTGCCCAACCCCAACGATCCCCAAGGCAAGCCCTATGAAAAGAAGAAGATCTCCGACCTCACCGACGGCGACGCCGACCTTGTGGAAGGTATGAAGATAGGCGACACCATGGAGATCGACAGCAGTTCCTCCGCCCTCATGCAGGCGATGAAGGACTGGACCATCGGCGATCTGAAAGACCAAAACAAGATAGAAAAACTCACGATCGGCGAAGTGCTCGGCGAAGAGGGCATGACTTCCAACATCATGCAGGCGCTCAAAGATAAGACGCTTGAGGAGATGAAGGACCAGAATACCATCGACGCGCTGAAACTTTCCGACGTTTTGGATATCCATGAAGAGGACGCCCCGGACGGCTCCTACACAAAGAGTTCGGGCATTATGCGCGCCATGCAGGATTGGCACCTCGACGACCTCAACAGCCAATACCGCATCGACCGCCTGAAGATCAGCAACGTCATCGGAATAGACGAAAATTCCTCCTCCCTCATGCAGGCGATGAAGGACTGGCGCATCAGCGACCTCAACAAGCAGGAGAAGATAGACGCCTTGAAACTCGGGGCGATCATCACAATCGACAAAAATTCTCCGCCCATTCTGAAAGCGCTGGAAAATACGCAGATCGGCGAACTTTCCAGCGACGTGGACGGCCTGCGCCTGATGGATATCCTCGAAGAGGAGGACATCAAGGACAATAAGTTTTTGAAATCGCTCAAACTTTCTCCCCTCACCTCGCTCGGCGACGATTTGAAAAAACTTTCCGCCCGCGAAGTGTTCGGCGCGGATATGTATTCCTATCTCGACCCGAACAAACCGTACGGCGATACCGCGCAGGGCGCACAGGATGACGTCGGAAAGAGTTACTACGAACTTTACAAAGCATACGAGACCAACAAGAAAGATAGCGAAACGTTGAGCGGGACAAAACCCATTGCGCGCGAGATCGCGGAGGGCGAGGAGGTGCGCTCGTACTTTGTACACGGGAGCGACAGTACGCACCTTGTGCGCGGGTTCTATACGAATGAAAACGGAATAAAAACCGCCGTGCCCGAGAGCGATGTGCATACGCGGGTGGAAGCCGCAACGAAAAAATACTACACCGTGGGCGAACAGAAGTTGACGGCCACCTATGCATGGCGGGTCGTAAACTATGACGAGTCCAAGTTGGATGAACTCCCCGCGGGCGATGAGGTAATCGATAGCGAGGGGACGTTCTACTACAAGACGGGCGGAACGCAGTATGAGATCAAAGAGGACGGGTACAGCCTCTACTATCTCGCCGCCGTGGAGGGAGAAGATGCCACGCGCGTCGACCTCGAACGGGAGATCGTCTCCTATATCTACAACGCAGGGGCGGGCGATATCACCATCACCAAGAATACGGCGGGGAAATGGTCGTATACGCCCAAAGATCCCGGAACGGAGACCGAGGTGAACGTGTACACGCACGATGAAGAGGGCAACACCTACGACTACATCAAGACGGAGATCGAGGTGCTCGAGGGCTACTATCAAGCGCCCGCGGAGGGAACGACGACGATCACGGGCGATGTGTACGGCGAGAACGACGTTGAGGAGAAGTTCGAGATCGCAAAGACGGACGGCACGGGCAAGCCTGTGCCCGTGGAACGGTATCTATCGGGCGTGTGGTACTTCCTGTTCGGCGGCGAGGGCGATAATTGCTTTACCGACGCTTCCGACGCGCCCGTGCTCGACCTCACCGGCACGATGAGCGGCATGAGCGGAAAATTATCGGATACGGAACTTTGGAAACTGTACTTCCACGACGTGCTCAAAACCAATCCCTTCGTGGACATTGACGCAAAGTTTGAAGGCGGTCTCAATGTGGGCGGACAAGGCGAAAAGAAAAAGGTGAAAAACCTCAACGAGTGCACGCTGAACGAGAGTGTGGAACTCGTAAAACAACTCGTGAACGGCATACCGCAGCAATAAATTTCCGCAAAAATTTGCGCGGCGGCGCGAAAACACGTTGACTTGCGCGACAAAATATTGTAAAATACAGATTGCCTTGCATACAGAAAAAGTATGCCGAATAAGACCGGGAGGTAAAATTATGCAAAAGTACGAGATGCTCATTCTTCTCCGCAGCGACATGGAGGACGAAGCGCGTGAGGCCGAACTCAAAAAGTACGCCGACATCGTGGCTTCGATGGGCGGCAACGTGGAGGCCACCGATAAGTGGGGCGTGAAAAAGACCGCGTACCCCATCGACTACAAGACCGACGCCTTCTTTGCCCTCATGAAATTCGAGTCCGACGGCGCAGTGGTAAAAGAGCTCGACCGCGTTGCGGGCATTTCCGCGGACGTCCTTCGGCGCATGATCACAAAAGTAGAGGAGAAATAACATGAACAAAGTGTTTTTGATCGGGAATTTGACAAGAGACCCCGAGATGTCCGAGACCGCGGGCGGCGTGAGCGTTTGCCACTTCGGCATCGCCGTGAACCGCTCCTATTCCTCGCAGGACGGCGAGCGCCAGACCGACTTCTTCAACGTGACCGCGTGGCGCGGGCTTGCCGATAACATCGGTCGCTACTGCAAAAAGGGAAACAAAGTGGCCGTTTCCGGCAGCGTGCAGATCCGCAATTACGAGGACAACCAAGGGAACCGCCGCACGGCCGTGGATATCATCGCGCAGGACGTGGAGTTCCTCAATACGAGAAACCAAAACGCGGGGGATGACTTCTACGAAGCGCCCGCAGCGAACGGACGCGCATCGGGCGGCGAACGCAAAAAACCCGCCCTGCAATCTTTCGACGACGACGGGGATATCCCCTTCTGAAGCCGAAGCCCATCAATTAAGGAGATTTGAAAATGGAAGAAAATGAAAATGTTGTCGCCGAGACCGCTGCACCCGAAGTGGCCGAAGCCCCGGCGGAAGTAAAGGAAGTAAAAGAACCCCGCAGAGAGGAGGCCCGCGAACGCGGCGACCGCCCCAAGCGCGGCTTCAAAAAACAGAACTTCAAAAAGGTGTGCGCATTCTGCCAGGATAAGAGCACCATCGACTACAAGGATGTGAATAAACTCCGCAAGTTCATCGCCGAGGGCGGAAAAATTTTGCCCCGCCGCATGACAGGCACTTGCGCAAAACACCAGAGAGAACTCGCTACCGCCATCAAGCGCGCCCGCATCGCCGCGCTCATCCCTTTCAGGGCGGAATAAGTTGTAGGCTGAAAAGCGTCCCTTTGCGGGGCGCTTTTTTTGTGGAGGCGGGAAAGATACACTCGTTCGCGCCCCGCGGCTCTGCCGCGGGGCGCGAACTCGGTATGAGGAGTGGACACAATGCGCGGCAGCGCGTGAGCGTATGAGAAATACCTCCCCACCACCGCCTGCGGCGGAGCCGTCTCGGGCGGGTGGAATCCCGCCCTCGGTCACCGTTCGCGCCTTCCGATGCGCTCACTCACCGCAGAACGCTTCGCACAGCCCGCAGGGCTGGTGCTCATAGTGCGTTCTGCGACCTCCAAAGGAGGGTAGGCCTTGCAAGACGGACTGCGTTTTTCGGGATTCTTCACCCCCCTACGGGGGTTCAGAATGACGCGAAAGGTAGAATGACGCGCAGGTCAGAATGACGCGTACACCCCTTCCGTCTCGCCGCGCGCGGCGAGACACCCACAGCACAAGGCACGCCTACGGCGCCCTCAAGGGGTGGGCAAGAATATGGTAGAGATTTCTCGACGACGGCGCCCGCGGTTTTGCCGCGGGCGCCTGCTCGAAATGACAATTTTATGGGGACGACTGCGCTACTTCGTGCGCCGTTACGCGTTGGGCGACATGACGGTTTAAGGCAAACAACGGGGAAGATACGCTACTTCGGCGCGTTGCGCCTACTGCGCCTACGGCTTGTGCCACCCTTGGTCGAAAATGGTGCGGGCGGGACGTGCCGCGCTTAGTAGACAATAGTGCGCGCGGGGCGGTATGAGGAGGACAAGAAATCGGAGGGTTTTGCGCGAAAAAACTTGACAGGGGTGAATAGGCGTGCTATAATACCTACAAAATAAGTAGGAAATAGAGTTATGAAAGTTTATGCCGACAATGCGGCCACCACAAAGGTGCGCCAAGAAGCCCTCGACGCGTATGTGAAGACCTCCGAGACGCTGTTCGGAAACCCCTCCTCCCTCCACTCCGAAGGACAGCGGGCGAAGGAACTCTTGGAGGATTGCCGCGCGCGCGTCGCCGCCATTTTGAACGCCGACCCGCGCGAGATCTACTTTACCTCGGGCGGGAGCGAGGCCGATAACCAGGCCATTCTTTCCGCCGCGCGGGCAGGCGAGAAAAAGGGCAAGAAAAAAATCATCTCCACCGCCATCGAACACCACGCCGTGCTCCATACCCTTGAAAAACTCAAAAAAGAGGGCTTTGAAATCGTGCTCCTCCCCGTGGACGGGAGCGGCATTATAAAAGTTGCCGACGCCGAGGCCGCAATGACGGACGACACCTGCCTCGTTACGGTGATGACCGCCAACAACGAGATCGGCACGATCCAGCCCGTGGAGGAGATCGGCGCGCTGTGCCGCTTGAAGGGCATCCCCTTTCACACCGACGCCGTGCAGGCCGTGGGGCATATGCCCGTGGACGTTAAAAAGTTCGGGTGCGATTACCTCGCCCTCTCGGGGCACAAGTTCGAAGGCCCGCGGGGCGTGGGCGCGTTGTATTGCAGGCGGGGAGCGCCCCTCTTCAACCTTGTGGAGGGCGGCGCGCAGGAGCGCGGAAAGCGCGCGGGCACGGAGGACCTGCCCGCCATCGCCGCGATGACGGTGGCCTTGGAACTCGCCGTAAAAAATCTGCCCGAAACTACCAAAACCGTGCAAACGCTGCGGGATTTCGTCATTGACGAACTTGCGAAGATCCCCCACTGCGCCCTCAACGGCGACAGGGAGAGGCGGCTTGCCGGCAACGTGAGTTTCTGCTTCGAGGGCGTAGAGGGCGAGGCGCTCCTTCTCTACCTCGACGATATGGGCGTGAGCGCTTCCTCCGGCTCGGCGTGCACTTCGGGTTCGCTCGACCCCTCGCACGTGCTGCTTGCGATCGGCCGCGTGCACGACGTGGCGCACGGGTCTTTGCGGCTCACCTTCAACGAGAACAACACCATGGAGGAGATGCGCTACCTTGTGGAAGCCGTAAAGACGGTGGTCGCAAAGGTGCGCGCGTTCTCGCCCGTGTGGCGGGATCTGCAGGAAGGGAAGCGGCAGTTTATTTTGTGAGGGGGATAGGGATGACATTTCATATGACACCCCTTCCGTCACGGCGTTCGCCGTGACACCTTCCCCTCAAGGGGAAGACAAGCCCCACCCCTCCCGAGGAGGGGGGGAAGATACACTCCCTACGGTACTACGCGCTACGCACTTGTGCCGCGCTTAGTAGACCAATAGTGCGCGCGGGTCGGTATGAGGGTTGGACTGCGTTAGTCGGGATTCTTCGGTCGCTACGCTTCCTCAGAATGACGCGGTAAAACGGGCAAGAAATAAGGTAAAAGGAGAAATTATGTCTTTATACAGTGAAACGGTAATGGATCATTTTCGCAATCCGCGCAACGTGGGCGTCATCGAGAACCCCGACGGCGTGGGCGAGGTGGGCAACGCCAAGTGCGGCGACATCATGAAGATGTACATCAAGGTGGAAAACGGCATCCTCGTGGACGTCAAGTTCGAGACCTTTGGCTGCGGGAGCGCCATCGCCTCAAGCTCCATGGCGACCGAGATGATCAAGGGGAAGCCCCTCTCCGAGGCGTTGAAGCTCACCAACAAGGCGGTGACCGAGGCTCTCGACGGGCTGCCCGCCTATAAACTGCACTGCTCGGTGCTCGCCGAACAGGCCGTGCAGTCCGCCATCCTCGATTACTACAAGAAAAACCACATCCCTTACGACCCCGCGGACTTCAAGGACGCGCTCGAGGCGCACGAGCACGAGCACGGGCACGGGGACGAGGAATGATCGTTTCCACCAAGGGGCGGTATGCCCTGCGCATTTTGACGGCGCTCGCCCGCGAGGACGGATGCGTGCCCTTACGAAAACTCGCCGCGGCCGAGGATGTGCCCTTTAAGTACGCCGAGGCCATTGCGAGTTTGCTTGTGAAGGCGGGGTTTGTGGAGAGCGAGCGCGGTAAAAACGGCGGCTATCATCTGACGCGCGCGCCCGAAGAGTATACCCTTGCGGAAGTGCTGCGCGTGACGGAGACCTCGCTTGCCGCCACCGACTGCACGGGGCGCAAGGAGCAGGACTGCCCCCGCGCCGCGACCTGCCCCACCCTGCCCGTGTGGCGGGCGCTCGATAAGACGGTGTACGACTTTTTGGCGGGGTATACGCTTGTGGATCTGATGCCCAAGGGGGAATGAAACATCGTATGAAAATCGGCGTCATCGATGTGGGCGGAGGATTCCGCGGGATCTATGCAACGGGCGTGCTGGACTATTGCCAGGATAACGCCATAGAGTTCGACCTTGCGATCGGCATCTCGGCGGGGAGCGCGAACTTGGCCTCCTTCGTTGCGCGGCAGCGCGGGCGGAACTATACCTTTTACACGGAGTACGCCTTCCGCAAACAATACGCGAGTTTGCGCAACTTCATCCGCGGGAAGGGGTTTTTCGACGTGGATTACGTCTACGGGACACTCTCCAACAGCGACGGGGAAAATCCGCTGGACTACCCCGCCATACAGGCAAACCCCGCCGACCTCATGATCGTTGCGACCGACGCCGTAACAGGCGAGGCGGTCTATTTCGGCAAGAGCACGCTCACGCAGGACAACTACGCGCCGCTCAAAGCCTCTTCCTCCATCCCCTTTGTCAATAAGCCCTACTTCATCGACGGAAAGCCGTATTACGACGGCGCGCTGGGCGACCCCGTGCCCGTGGAAAAGGCGTTTGCATTGGGCTGCGATCTGGTCGTGTTGATTCTGACAAAGCCCGAGAGCAAGCCGCGCGAGCAGGGAAAGGATGCGAAAATCGCAAAACGCGTTCAAAAAAAGTATCCCAAGACGGCGGAACAACTTCGGTTGAGGGCGCAGCACTACAACGAGGAGGTCGCCCTTGCGCAGAAGTATGCGCGGGAGGGAAAACTCATCATCATATCGCCCGACGATACTTGCGGCGTGGACACCCTACGCAAGGATAAGGAGGCGCTCAAACGGCTGTATGATAAGGGCTACCGCGACGGGCAAAAAATAAAGGAATTTTTACAGCAAAAGGGACTGTACAAAGAAAAATAAAGTATACAAGAAGGAAAATCGCACCGTGGGGTGCGATTTTTTTGTTTGATGATGTGCCCCCCTTCCCCCTCCCCCTGCGTCCCCCTCCCCAAAGGGGCGGGGGATTGGGCGGACTGCGTTCGGGGAAAGATACGCTCGCGCGCCCCGCGGCTATGCCGCGGGCGCGCGCGTATGAGGGGAGGGCGGACACCCCTTCCGTCACC